>DATNNO010000081.1:0-65477 GCA_035601775.1 Terriglobales bacterium
TGGCGAAAGGCTGGGCCAACCGCACCAGGGCGTCGTAGACCGCAAGATTGCCGTGCGGATGGTATTTGCCCATGACCTCGCCGACGATTCTGGCGCACTTTCGGGTCGAGCGATTGGAAGCAAGGCCCATCTGCTGCATGGTGTAAAGGATGCGGCGGTGCACCGGCTTCAATCCATCGCGCACGTCAGGAAGCGCCCGTCCAATAATCACCGACATCGAATAGTCGAGATACGAGCGCCGCATTTCTTCTTCGATATTGACGGGTTGAATGTTGAGCGCGCCGGGATTGCCGCCCTCGCCGGGCGGGGGCGGGGTCAAAGGAAGTTCTGGGTTTTGATCGTCGGGCATAAGGAAGCTCTTGGGTCTCTGCTCCTAAGCTCTTAAGCTTTTAGCTCTTGGTTGTTAGTTCTCTCACAGCCGTGTCTTGGCACGGCTTGCTTTCACCGCCATCTTCTACGGTAAATGATTGCATTTACAGGAGCTTAGTCGCTAATTGGATACTGATAATTATACCATGCTAAGAGCGTTCTTGGAGAGCGCGGAGGTTACTGTTTCAGGTCCCGGTTAACTCGGTGAGGTGGTTACGGGCCGACCAACAACGGAGCCAGCCTTGCCTTCGATCAGCAACCACGCATGACCTGCACTTGCGACGGCAAGTCCGGCGCAGATCAACATCACCAACCGGAAACCGTACACGAACGCATCGTTAACCGAACTCTTGATTTCAGCGAACGTATTGGAGTCGAGGTCCGCCGGTATTTCGATGGCGGCAAGTCTGGTGCGATTCGATTTGAGGTTCTTTATCACTTCGGAAGGTAGGGGGAATCGCGCCAGGTTGTGATCGAGGCGGACGCTGAATGACTTGACCATCACGATCCCCAAAACCGCGATTGCAAGCAAGCTGGCGACGCGGGCAACCGCGTTGTTGATCCCTGAAGCCGTGCCGGCGCGATCCTGGCCCACAGCGCTCATGACTACGGTGGTAAGGGGAGCAACGCTTGTAGCCATCCCAAACCCGAGCACGACAAAGGCCGGGAAAAATGTGCTCCAGTAGGCGCCTCCGACGGCAGGTATGGCGAAGAGAACGAACCCAGTGGCGGCGACGAGGGGGCCGACAATCAGCGGCAGCCTTGGGCCGTAATGCGCCACCAAGCCTCCAGACCAGCGGGACAACAGAAACATCAGGAGGATCAGAGGGAGAGCTGCAGCACCGGTGGCAGTTGCCGAATAGCCTTGCACTTGGATGAAGTCCAAAGGAAAGAGGAAGAAAAAGATTCCCAGCGCGGCATAAAGGAATAGCGTCAGAAGGTTCGCGCCGGTGAAGGTTCGCGACCGGAACAACTCCAGAGGAACCATGGGCGCAGTGACCCTGGCCTCGACAAAAGAGAAAACCAGTAAGCAGAGACCTCCGAGGATCAAGCTTCCGAAGACCGGCGGATGCATCCACCCAATGCCTGTCGATTCGATGAGGCCGTAGACGAGGCCGCCCAGACCGACGGTGGCGAAAACGGCGCCCAGCCAGTCCACGCGCTTGGCGGCGACGCTCCGACTTTCGGGAACGTACCGCAGCGAAATCGCGACCACAGCAGCGGCCAGTGGCAGGTTGATAAAAAATGCCCATCGCCAGGAAGCGTGCTGGATCAGCCAGCCACCCAAAACCGGTCCTAGTGCGGCGGTGATGGCGGTAAACCCAGACCAAGTGCCGATGGCTCGACCGCGTTCCTTCTCGTCGAATGACGCGCTGATGATTGCCAGGCTTCCCGGCACCAGAAACGCGGCGCCCATCCCTTGCACCGCCCGGGCGATCACTAACTGATCAATGTTTGGGGCTAACCCACACCACGCTGATGCAACTGCAAACGTGCCGATGCCAGCTAGAAAGGTTCGACGACGTCCCAACAAATCACCGACGGAACCGCCGACCAAAATGAGCGCTCCGAGGAACAGACCATAGGACTCAACCACCCACTGCGCGTCAATTACGGTCGCACCCAGGCTGGATTGGAGCGCAGGCAGCGCTACATTCACAACCGTACTGTCGATAAACGCCATGCTTGACCCGAGAATTGCAGCGGCTAGAATCCAAGTCCCCGCTGCAGGCTGGCAAGGGGCAGCGGAGGGCAAGGAGCGGATCGCGGCTTCGTCGCAGGGCGGTCTCATGACCACTTGGAATGATCAGGCATTTGGCGAACGTTCGCAACATTGCGGAGGCTGGCCGTAGTGGTGCAGTTTGAATTTCCACGGGCTAGCAATCAGCCTCGGCCTGTGGGAAACTGTGGGCATAGCAAAAAAGCCCACATTGAAAATCACCCGTGATGGGAACGGGTGTCTCAGTAGAAGCACACTGCTCAGCTTGTGGCGACCCGATGACAAAAGGGGCTCCGAGAGTTACTCCGCCAATCCAAACGTCGATCCCAAACAGCCAAGGCTGGATGGGACGTGTCCATAGTCGTGGTTAGCGCCCGCATTCGGCATGTCCCGAGATTCCCGCGAAGCCGCTCGCCCAACAGTAAGCCTTAAGCAGTTGGAAGCATCTTCTCACCCCGGACCTTCCGCTATTCCTCCCCGCCGTGACCGGCCCTGCCGGTTTCTAGGCTTGACTTGGCCTTCTCGTGAGGATATTATCGGTTAACTAACATTAGCTCTCTGGCAACGAAGAATTCCGCACAAGGTCGAAATTTGGGATTCGATATGGTTAACTCCTTATTCCGGAATATTTTACGTATAAGTCCTTATTACTCAAAGATTTCGGGGCTAGTCTGGCCGTAACCCCATCATTCCAGAAGATCAGGGGGAGGGGTACGGTTACCACTTAATAAACCGATCAACCAAGGGCCCGGATTCCGTAAACTGTCACCTCACATAGTGGCGCGGTCAAGACCACTTGATCCTCCCAGGAGAACTAAATGAAGTACCGCAGACTCGGTCGCACCGGTTTCGAGGTAAGCGAAATTGCACATGGACTTTGGGGAATGAGCGGTTGGAGCGGGTCCGATGACCGCCAATCGATCGGGGCTCTGCAGTTGGCTGTCGATTTCGGCTGCAACTTCTTCGACACGGCCTGGGCTTATGGGGAAGGCAAGAGTGACGCCTTGCTGGGCAAAATTGTGTCCGCCAACCGCGGCAAGCGTCTGTACGCAGCATCCAAGATTCCGCCACTCAATGACAAGTGGCCGGCGTCCTCGAAGGACAAATACCGCGACGTCTTTCCCACGGAACACGTTTTCAAATATGCCAAGCTGATCCGGGAGAAGCTCGGAATCGACTCCATCGATCTTTTGCAATTTCACGTTTGGGACGATAGCTGGACCAACGAACCAGAATTCCGCGAGACGGTGGAGAAACTGAAGGGTGACGGATGGATCCGATTCTTCGGGCTAAGTCTCAATCGCTGGCAGCCGGAGAACGGCATCAAGGCCCTGCGGACCGGGCTGGTAGACGCCGTACAGGTGATCTACAACATTTTCGATCAGTCGCCGGAAGACAAGCTTTTTCCTGTCTGCCGGGAGTTAAACATTGGCGTGATCGCCAGAGTTCCCCTGGATGAAGGCAGTCTGGGCGGCAAGATGACGGCGGAAACAACATTCCCCGAGAGCGACTGGCGCTCCAAGTACTTCAGCCCGGACAATCTCAAGAAAACGCTGGCTCGCGTGGACAAACTGAAGCCGGCGCTTCCCAAAAGCATGAGCCTGCCGGTAGCGGCGTTGCGATTTATCCTATCGAACCCAACGGTGAGCACTACTATCGCAGGAATGAGGAAGCCGGAGCACGTCCGGCAAAACATTGCTGTAAGTGATGCTGGCCCACTCGATGCAGGTGTGCTTCAGATCCTTAAGAAACACCGCTGGGATCGCACCCCGCAGCCCTGGTCGGACTAGTTAGCTACTTAGAACACCCTCAGTCGTGATTCGACTGGCTTTGGAAATCTCCTCTGCAACCTTGACCACCGCGTCGCTGCTGTGGACCGACCCTTCCGCTGACATGACCGAACTGGCAGCCAGGGTGAAAAGCAGAGCATCCTCCTGCTTGTCGAAGTAGAGAACCACCTGATTCGCTGCCATGTGCGTACCTCCTACTGACTGTTCTTAGGAATGATAGGCCCATTCCCGATAGGAATGAGGTTATCTCTTTTGATGCCCCCCAATCGGAAGGGCAAGGATGCGAACCTTTGGAGTAAATTTCGGCAACGGTAGACGCACCCATAACCGTATTCCGGCCCTGGGCACAGAGCACGGTGCGAAAATGCTACATTGGAATGTTTATGTCCGCCCCTGAATCTCGATTCGTCAAGGCTTGCAAGCTGCAACCGGTTGACCGCACGCCGGTCTGGTTCATGCGTCAAGCAGGCCGTTACATGCCCGAGTACCGTGCCGTCCGCAAACAATATTCGCTGATCGAGATTTGCAAGAAACCCGAAGTCGCGGCCGACGTGACCATCACGGCCGCGGAGGCCCTGAGCGTGGATGCTGCCATCATCTTCGCTGACCTGCTGCTGCCGCTGGAAGTCATGGGGCTGCCTTTCCATTTCTCGGCCGGCGAGGGCCCCGTCATTGAGAAGCCGGTGCGTCAGAAGGAAGACATCGCTCGCCTGCGGACCGACCGCGCCGCCGATCTAGGATACGTTTCCGAAGCTGTGCGGTTGGTGTGCAAGCATTTTGGAGCGAGTCTGCCGGTGATCGGCTTTTGTGGCGCACCCTTTACGCTTGCCAGTTACATGATCGAAGGTGGTGGCTCGCGCAATTATGTTCATACCAAGAAAATGATGTATTCGTCGCCTGCTGCGTGGGATGAGCTGATGCGGAAGCTGGTCGCGGTTGTCTCCGAATATGCGGCTGAGCAAGTGCGCGCAGGCGCTGACGTCATCCAGATTTTCGATAGCTGGGTCGGCTGCCTCGGCGTCGAGGACTATCGCCGCTACGTGCTGCCGCGCACCACCGAATTGGTGAAGGCGCTGCAAAGGACCGGAGTGCCAATAATTTATTTCGGGACGGACAGCGCTACACTTCTGCCTTCGATGCGAGAATGCGGCGCTGAAGTAATTGGGCTCGACTGGCGCATTCCGCTCGATGATGGCTGGCGCAGCCTCGGCTTCGAATGTGCCGTGCAGGGCAATCTCGATCCGGTTCTGCTGTTCGCGGATTGGAAGGAACTGAAGTCGCGCGCCGAGGATATTCTGCGCCGCGCGGGAGGACGTCCCGGACATATTTTCAATCTGGGTCACGGCATTTTGCCGGAAACTCCGGTCGAGAATGTGAAAGCTCTGGCCGAATTTGTGCAAGAGCACTCGACGAAGGTCGTCCCTGCCTCGCGATGAGGGAAAGAGATTGGCGAATCCAGAAAAAACTGCTGTCCTGCTGCTTGCCCATGGCAGCCCCGACTCCGTCGAGGAAGCGCCGGAATTCCTACTCCGGGTAACCGGTGGGCGGCCGCTTCCACCGCAGGTTGTTGAAGAAGTGCAGCACCGCTATGGTCTGATTGGCCGGTCCCCGCTGACTGAACTGACGCTGAAACAAGGGGAACTTCTAGCACGCGAATTGGGCTTGCCCGTGTATGTTGGCATGCGAAACTGGAAGCCGTTCATCGCCGATGCCGTACGGGCCATGACCTCAGATGGCATCGAGCACGCCGTCGCGATCTGCCTGGCTCCGCAGAATTCACGCACCAGCGTCGGTCTTTACCGCTCCGGCCTCGCTAGCAACAGAGGAACTCCCTTTACTATCGATTTCGTCGAGTCCTGGCACGATCACCCGTTGTTGATCAGAGCCTTTGCCGAAAAGCTGCGGGCTGGATGGGACCGCGCTTGTCGCGAGACGGGGACGCAAAAAATTCCGATCATCTTTACCGCGCACAGCGTCCCCGAGCGCACTATCGCGGATGGGGATCCCTATGAGAGCCAGGCAAAGGAAACGGCATCATTAGTGGCGCGCGAGGCCGCACTGACTCCTGAAGACTGGACCTTCGCATTTCAAAGCCAAGGCATGTCAGGTGGAGCGTGGCTGGGACCACGAGTTGAAGATATGATTCTCAGCCTGAAAGAAAAAGGTCATCGCGGCGTGTTTCTTCAACCCATAGGATTTCTCTGTGATCACGTCGAGGTGCTCTACGACATCGACGTCGGTTTCAAGCAGTTCGCGGAGAAGCAAGGCATGCGCCTGTGGCGCGCCGAGTCGCTCAATGATTCGCCGTTGTTGACGGCGGCCCTGGCGGACATCGCCAAATCGCGCCTGGCTACAATTGCTAGTCGCCACTAGATGAAACGCATCGCCATTATCGGCGGCGGAATCTCAGGATTATCAGCTGCCTTCGCGCTTGAAAAGCAGAGCCGCGCTGGCGCTTCGCTAGAATACGTTCTGTTCGAATCCAGTTCGCGTCTCGGCGGAGTGCTGGTTACCGAGCGCGTGGATGGCTGTCTGCTCGAAGCTGGTCCCGATTCATTTCTCACGGAAAAGCCCTGGGCCCGCGAACTGTGCCGCGAAGTCGAACTGGGCGATCAACTCATCGGCTCCAATGATGCCGATCGCAAAACCTACATTTTGGTGAAAGGCAGATTAGTGGTGATCCCCGACGGACTGATGTTCATGGTCCCCACAAAGATTACGCCAACCGTGCTTTCCCCATTGTTTTCGGCTCGCACCAAACTACGGATGGCGCGCGAGTGGTTTCATCCTCCACGGAAGACCGACGCCGACGAAACCGTCGCCTCATTTGTCGAGCGCCATTACGGGCCCGAAATGGTGGACCGTCTCGCCGATCCGCTGCTGTCCGGCGTGTATGGCGGCGAGGCTAATCAACTCAGCGTGCGTGCCGTTCTGCCGCGCTTTGCCGAGATGGAAGCCACACATGGCAGCCTGGGCCGAGCCATGCTGGCTGCTCGCAAGAAAATGGCGCACGCTTCTAAAGCTCCGGCGAGACCGCTGTTCACTTCGTTGAAAGATGGCATGCAGCAGATGGTGGACGCGGTAGTTTCTCGACTCCCTGCATCCGCACTTCGCGCCAACAGCCCAGTGCAGTGTATTCAAAGACAGGACAGCGGCTGGGTGGTTTCCGCAGGCTACGCTTCGGATCAATTCGACGCAGTGATCGTGGCCACACCGGCGCAGGCGGCCGCGCAACTGTTAGGCATGGCCAGTGTGGAACTTGCCTCCGAACTCCGAGGCATACAGTACTCTTCGTCCGTGACTGTCAACCTCGGCTATGACCGGAGTGTGCGCGCAACTCTTCCTCCAGGCTTCGGTTTTCTTGTGCCTCGCAGCGAGGGCAAACGCATGCTTGCCGCCACTTTTGTGCATAACAAGTTTCGCCACCGGGCTCCTGAGGACCGTGCTCTGCTCCGCTGCCTCATTGGCGGCGCACGCAACGAACAGGTTCTCCAGGTCCCCGATGAGGAAGTTCTCCGCATTGTTCGCGAAGAGCTTCGCCAAATCGTCAAGCTGACGGCTGATCCGCTTTTCACCCGCATCTACCGATGGAAAGGCGCGATGGCGCAATACGGAGCCGGCCATTTGGAGCGGTTGCAGCGAATCGAAAGCCTGCTGCAGCAACTTCCCAGCCTGGCGCTGGCCGGCAACGGATACCGCGGAATCGGAGTGCCCGATTGTATTCGTTCAGGAAGCGAAGCGGCGAATAGATCCTTGCTCGCGGTTGGATTGCCAGAAGTAACGTCGCAGGGACTGGCTTCCTGAAAGCGCATCTTGTCTTCTTGAAATTACTCCCGTAACCATCAGTATCCCTCTTTTATTGCGGAAACCATCCGCCTGGTTCAGGGTTAATACATCGTGGGGGATTAGGTATGAGCAAACCAATTCTGGCCGCCGCCGCGCTCGCAGTGTTCGCATTCTCGCCGCTTTGGGGGCGACAAGAATCCCAGAGCGACATGTCCAACATGAGCGCCTCTGAAATGCACGACATGCCGGGGATGGGCAACGACGGCAGCGCTCACGCTATGCATTCCATGGAAGACCGTCACATGGATATGGGCCCGCACATGAAGATGACCACGCTGCGCGATCCCAAGCCGGACGATCAGGAAAAAGCCGACCAGGTGGTCGAAGCCGCCCGCCAGGTCGCGGAGAAGTACCGGGATTACAAAGTTGCCCTGGCCGATGGCTACAAGATTTTTCTGCCCAACCTGCCACAGAAGCAATACCATTTCACAAATTACTGGTACGGCTTCGAAGCGAGTAAACGCTTCAATCCCGAGCATCCCACTTCACTGCTTTACGAGAAACAGGGTGTTGGCTATAAGCTCATCGGTGTGATGTACACTGCGCCCAAGAAGGCCAGCGAAGACGAACTCGACTCGCGCATTCCGCTCAGCATTGCCCAGTGGCACGCTCACGTGACCTTGTGCGCGCCTCCGGCTGACAAAAAGAGAGAAATGTGGGGGCCGAATCCGCAATTTGGTCTGGCAGGTTCGATTGCAACCAAGGAAGCTTGCGATGCCGCCGGCGGCAAGTTCATGCCCCAGATCTTCGGCTGGATGGTGCACGTTTACCTATTCGAACAAAAGCCGGAAGATGTTTGGTCGGTCGAACGTCAGGCCCACAACCATGTGGACTAACCGACTGCTCGATTCGCTCGACTAAAGCCTCGATGGAGTACGGGCGTGCCCGCCCGTATAGTATCGTTCAACACTGAACGGGCGAGACGTCCGTTCTCCATTGGGTGGTACTGCCCACATGATTTCGAGAGTGGGGTTAAGTCAGGGAATAGCCTCCTCAATTGCCTCCCTCAACTGCTTCACGGCCCAATCGATTTGCTCGGCGGTGATCACCGCGGGAGGCGCGATCAGCACATGATCGCCCGAGACTCCATCCACGCAGCCCTGCATGGGATAAACCAGCAGTCCTCGCTTCACCGCTGCCGTCGCCACGCGACCAGCAAAATTCAACTCCGAGACAAATGGCTGCTTCGAGGCTTTGTCAGCGACGAACTCCACACCCCACAGCAAGCCGATGCCGCGCACATCGCCGACGGCCTTCGCATCGCGCAGACCTTCGAGCGCTTGCCGCAGTGTCGCAGCCATCGAGCCACGCCGCTCAGAATCCGCCGCCTGCACCAGTTCTTGCTCTTGCAGACTTCTAAGCACGGCCCTACCCGCGGCCAGAGAAATCGGATGTGAGTTGTAGGTGAACCCGTGCAGAAAGGCTCCAGATCCATCGGCGATCGCGTCGGCCACTCTCTTTGAAACTAGGACCGCGCCCAGCGGCGCATAGCCACTCGACAATCCTTTGGCGGTGACTAGGATGTCGGGCGCAACTTCCCAATGTTCGACCGCAAAATGCCGCCCGGTGCGCCCCATGCCGGTCATGACTTCATCGGCGATCAAGAGAACGCCATGCCGTCGGCAGATCTCGGCCACACTCTGCAAATAGCCGGGCGGCGGCACCACCGCGCCCAGCGTTGCCCCGCTCACCGGTTCGACGATGAATGCCGCTACTTCGCCCTTCGCGGCCTCGATCGCCTTCTCCAACTCCGCGGCATACTCCCACCCGCAGTTGCGGCAGCCATCGGTGCAGTCAAACGCGCAACGGTAGCAATACGGAAACGCGACATGGGCAAATTCCCGCACCATCGGTAGATAGATTTCACGCCGCCGCTTGTTTCCCGAGACCGACAACGCGCCCAGGGTGGACCCGTGATAGCTTTGCCCACGGCTGATCACCTGATACCGCTTGGTCTGCCCGATCTCCATCTGGTACTGACGCGCAAGTTTCAGTGCGGTTTCGACGGACTCCGAACCGCCGCAGGTAAAGTAGACGCAGCCGCCCTCAAAATTCTTGCCAGCGAAATCGAGCAACTCCGCCGCATACTCTTCAGCCACCGGAGTGGTGAACTGGCTGCTGTGGACAAACTCAAGTTGTTTCCCCTGCGCCGCCATCGCTGCCGCAATTTCCACCACTCCATGCCCGATGAAATTCACCGCGGCTGATCCGGAGAAATCGAGATATCGCTTGTCGCGCGCATCCCACAGATAAACACCTTCACCGCGGACAGCGGGAGGAAAAGTCTTGCGGAACGACCGCCGCAGAACGGCGGAATAGGAAGAAGGATGGATTGCAGTGGAATCCGGCACGCCTCGGATTATCCGGCGGCGCACATACAGGTGTCAAAACTCATGATCGACTTTCTTGGTCTCGGCCTACAAACGTTTCCGTTTTGGACCTCCCTTTTGAACGGTGATCAGCATGAACCATCCAGCCTAACGAGGTGGACGTATTCCTGCGTGTAGAATCGCCCTTTGATGGCCAATTCCGCAAATGATCGTCAAGCCAGCAAGATGAGTGTCCCAGCCCGCTGGCTGCGCCTCTTCCGGCCGTCTCACCAGCACACCGCGTTTTCGGCAACGGTGCTGTTGATGACGGCCATGGTGCTCTCGCGCATCGTCGGCTATCTTCGCGAGGCCTATACCGCTTGGGCATTTGGAGCTGGCCCTACAACTGACGCTTACATCGCTGCCTTCCAGATTCCCGATTTCCTGGCCTACCTGGTCGCGGGTGGCACTATTTCCATCACCTTCGTCTCCATCTACACGCGATTCCTGGCAGAAAAAAGAGAGGAGGACGCTCAAAAAACCTTTTCCGTCATTATTACGGTGATGACGCTGGTGTTAGGCATCGGCGTCATTCTGGCCGAAATCTTTACCCCTCAGATCACGCGTCTCATGTTCCACAGCTTCAAGCCAGAACAACTAGATCTTTGCGTGCACCTTACCCGCATTTTGCTGCCTGCCCAGATTTTGTTCTACGTCGGTGGAGTCGTTTCCGCGGTGTTGTCTTCGCGCCGGCTTTTTCTATTCCCAGCCTTGGGGCCTCTGATTTATAACGCCTTCATCATCCTTGGTGGGGTGGCGCTTTCTCATTCGTTCGGAATCGCTTCACTAGCTTACGGAGCGCTGGTCGGCACTTTCGTCGGACCATTCCTGATCAACGCAATCGGGGCCGCCCGTGTGGGCGCCGGTTACAGCATTTCGTTCGACGTACGCAATTCAGCCTTCCGCGAATGGGTCCGAATGTCGATTCCTCTGATGATAGGGGTATCGCTGGTCAGCGCCGACGACTGGATTCTGCGTTACTTCGCCTCCGATGCCGCCGGCGCAATCAGTCACATCAACTACGCCAAGCGTCTACTGCAAGTGCCCATTGCGATCCTGGGACAAGCGGTCGGCCAAGCCTCACTGCCGTTCTTTGCCCGCCTGTTTGGCGAAAAACGCATGCAGGAATTTGCTGAGACCGTAAATGGATCGGTCTACCGCACCGCTGCCACCGCGCTCCTCGCCACGAGCTTGATGATGGCGGCCGCACTCCCGATGATCGACCTGGTATACCGGCTGCCGCACGGGCACTTCGTTTTCTCTGACTCGCAAGCCACCGCCACCTACTTCTTTTGGTTTTCGCTCTCCCTGGTGTTCTGGTCTGCGCAAGGGCTTTATGCGCGCGCTTTCTATGCGGCCGGAAACACGCTCACGCCCATGGTAGCCAGCAGTCTCATCACGATCGCGTCGCTGCCCATGTACCGCGCGCTCTACCATACCTTCTCATCTGTCGGACTTGCACTCGCTTCCGACCTGGGGATCGCAGCCAACTGTCTGGCTATGGCGATTCTGCTGCACCGATGCAAGCTTGTCCCGTGGAATGAATTGCAATGGGGAGAGTTGGGGAAAGCCGCCATCACCGCTGCCGCGGCGGGACTGCTGAGTTACCGCGTCGCACACGCCATCATGGTCAACGGCAGCCGCAGCGCCGACATCGAGGCACTGGGTTTGATCGCCATCACCTGGGCAGGGGCCGTTGCGGCGGGACTGTGGCTGACGCGGTCTCAGTTGCCCGGCGATCTGCGAAGGCGTAAGGGGACAGGCCTGCCACGCGTGGCCGAGAGGCAGGCAGAAGAGCTAACTAAAGGGATTCAGCCGTAAACAACTTTTCAGTTTTCAGGTCTCGGGCATCGAATCTGCGACCCAAGACCTGAGACCTGGAGTCTGTCTACGCCCGCGCTGCAGCCGCTTCAGCCGCAGCCGCCGGGGCTTTCACTTCCTCGCCATTCGGCTTCTGGCCGCCCTTGCGAATGTCGATGCCGCCTTTGAAGAACGCGCCATCTTCAATCGAGATGCGCGCCGCGACCACGTCACCGGTAAGCGAGCCGTCGCTACGGATGTCCACCCGGTCGCTGGCCGTCAGGTTGCCACGCACTTTTCCCAGCACGACGATTTCTCGGGCGTTGATATTCGCGGAAACCACACCGTTGCGGCCGACCGTGACCCGGTTGCCAGCGAGGTTGATGGAACCTTCCACGCGCCCGTCAATATAAAGCGATTCGGAACCGGTCACTTCGCCTTTGATCACCAGCGATTTCCCGATCGTAGCCTGGTCCGCCGTGCTGGCCGCAACGGCCGGACGAGGGGCCCCGGTTGCGGGCTCACTCGCAGAAGACGTCATCGGTGTAGGAACAGCGGGACGCTCCGGCTCGCCGGGCCGGGATGGTATCGTAGAAGGCTGATTCGTGGGTTTCCACATATCGAAAAAGTCCTTTCCTCACTAATAGATTAAGGGTCGAATCTGCACTTTGGTGACCAAACGAATTCTACTCCCGCGCCAGCCTCAAGTCTTGTGGAAATTCTGTGCTTTCTACAGTTTTCAACCCTTTCGTAACCTCCCCCAAGGCCGGAGGACGAAACGGACGCAATGTAATTGCTCCCGCCGAATGGCGATTCTTATACTGTCCACGCGACCGCTAAGACGCCCTTCACTGCGGACGCCAAGTCATGTCGACGCGCACCGGCATTTCGTTCTTAACAGGGATCGCTAAGAGAGACGGTGGGGCGATCTTGAAATCGGATAACGTCGCCGGAATTGTCCCGGATATCCGGGTCGCGTTCCCTTGAGTCACTAGTTCGAAGGGAACCTGCTTATACTGGGCGGTCTGGCCGGCAAACTGAATCTCCAGATCGGCGTGGATGGTTGCCGATGTGGATGCCGCTTCGGGCAAGCGGGTGCGAACTGTGACCATGGGAAACTGCGCCCCGCGGGTTACCTGAAGCATGTGAAGGTCGCGGTTGCTGTCCCCCGAATCAAATGACTTCACGGCTACCGCGATCAAAAAATCGCATTGTCCGGCGTGGCAAACGCCCTTGCCTCGCGCCGCATGGCTCACCCCCTCGGACTGATGCAGCGGGTGCGACACATGGTACGTGAGAATGCATTGTTCAAGGACCCATTGCCCATCCGTTCCGGCAAACGTGGGAAGCGCTAGAAGCAAGAAGGCTGTCAGTATTTTTTTATGCATAGGCCCTTGCTTAGAACTTGACCGATACCGACAGTACAGCGACCGCAAACGCCGCACCCGTCACGATAGCCACCGGTCCGTGCGCTGCGGCGATCCCATGCACCTTTTCCCCGTTGTTTTTTTGACTGTAAGCCATCGCCCCTAGGATGGGCGTCAGAATCATTCCCGGACCATGAATCCAGGCCAGAGCTTTGTGCAGGCGGATAGGACCGCGGGTTTCAGTTCCGGGTATCTTGGGCGCGCGGATGGCATAGTAAGCGGTCATGAAATACAAATCCGACGATACCGAGCCCAGAATCATATGCATTGTGCGATCGGTCGTGCTTGTATTTTTGCCTCCGGCGTTTGCGGAAGTGATAAACGTGGCGATCAAAGGAGCGAGCGTTACTAAACCGAGCCGCTGATGGATCTTGAGCATGTGCGTCCGTTTGTCGAGCCTCGCCTGATCCTGCGCGCTTCCCTGAGTCTGCTCCGGAGAAAGGCCCAGATCCTGCAGCGAAGGCGAGGTCGTACTGCTGGAAGGGGCGTTCGGCAAATTGTCCTGTGGCGCCGGCGCTGGTTTGCCGTTAATTGGTTTGCCATTGATCTGTTCGCCCACCTCCAGTTTCCCGTCCAGGACCGCCGTCTCAGTCCCATTGACGGTTGCGGAAGGAATCTCCACCGTCTTGAAACCCGCGGCCTCAAACTTCACCCGGTAGGTGCCCGGCGGCAGCAGGTCAAACTTGTAGGTGCCGTCCGTCCCCGTGGTTGCGCTTCGCGCCTGGCCAGTGGCTACGCTTGTCGCCGTGATCGTGGTGTTCTCAACCACGCCACCGGACCCGTCGGTAACCCTGCCCGTCAATGCTCCCGTTCCAGCCGTCTGGGCGATCAGAGACGGCGCCAATGTAACGAACACACAAACAACAACGAGGCCGGGGACACGGCTACGGCTGTGTGAAGTATTCCTCAACATTGTTACCTCCCTCTTTTTTCTTAAGCCCAAATGTAGTGGCTACTCCGTTGACCATGGGATGCAATCGCATTCGGTTTAGTTGTTAAGCAGTAATTAGGGGTCGCGCTGATACATTCTCGACCTTATTCCGGGACGGAACTTCGGCTTTAGCTGCCAACAGCCCCACAGTGTACAACCCGATCAGGAATTCCATCGAACTATTTCTTCTTCGACCGGGCCCCGTGAAGGCTGTAAATCCATTTTGGGAGAAGCGTTGAAGGAGAGCTGAAAGGTCGGCGCGGCAACAGTACCAAGTTGCCGGCGTGTTATGGTTTGAGTCGTAGACAATCCACGATCTTGGACAGATTTTCCGATCCCGCCATACTGAAGAAGATCGAGCGCCAGCCCAAAGGCACGGCCGGCTTCAAGCAACTGGTGCGAGAACTGGGACTCCATGGCGCCGCACGCCACGAACTCTCCGAGCACCTGCAGCGCCTGGTGAGCAGTGGCCAACTGATTCAGGTCGATTCGGACCGCTACGCGATTCCGAAGCCCGCCGCGGGCAAGAACGTTCTGGTCGGAAAACTGAGCATGCATCGGGACGGCTACGGGTTTGTCACCCCCGACGCCTCATCGCTCGACGCCCGCCTGAAGGCGCAGCTCTCCGGAGATATTTTCATTCCGCCTCCCGCCGTAGGCTCTGCGATGCACGGGGACCGCGTGCTGGTGGAGATCGGCACCATCCGTCCCGACGGCCGCGCCGAAGGACGCATCGTTCGCCCCGTCGTCCGCGCTCATAGCACCGTGGTCGGAATCTTTCATCACGGCAACCGTGGCAACTACGTCACCCCGATTGACCAGAAGATTTCGCAGGAAATTGTAATCCCACCGGGCATGGAGTATCCGGAAGCTCTTGGTAGCGCCGGCGTCTCGCCGGCTGCCCCGAGGGCGTCCCGCCCTCGACAGGACGGCGTTACGGTTTCAAGAAAACAGAAATCCGTCGATCGCGTTCTGGGTGACGAAGCCCGCCGCACCGAATGGGACGATCTCGAAGGCGTAGTCGTGGATGTCGAAATCACCGACTGGCCGTCGGCCACCCAGGATCCGCGGGGAAGAGTGGTTGAGATCCTCGGCTACGAAGACGATTTCGGTGTCGATGTAGAAATCATCATTCGCAAATTTCACCTCCCGCATCATTTCCCGCCCGACGTGCTCGATCAGGCTCAGAAAATTGAACCCATCATCCCGGCCATCGACATCCAAAAGCGGCGCGACTTCCGTGCTCTCCCGATCGTCACCATTGACGGCGAAACGGCTCGGGACTTCGACGACGCCGTCACCGTCCGGCAAATCGATGGTGGCAACTACGAACTCCAGGTCCACATCGCCGACGTGGCCCACTACGTCACGGCCGACTCGGCTCTCGATCAAGAGGCTCGACTGCGCGGCACCAGCGTCTACTTTCCCGATCGCGCCGTGCCTATGTTGCCGCTTGAGCTTTCGACCGATATCTGCAGCCTGCGCCCGCACGTAGATCGTCTCGTGCTTTCCTGCGTCATGAAGATCGACCACCGTGGCGAGATTCTTGGTTACGAGTTGAGTGAAGGGATTATCCGCTCCGCCGAGCGCATGACCTACACCGACGTGAACGCAGTGCTTGAAGGCGATGCCGGCACACGAAAACGTTATGCAGATCTAGTCGGGACCTTCGAGATGATGCGCGATCTGGCGCTGATCCTAAATCGCAAGCGCGAGCGGCGCGGGTCCATCGACTTCGATTTGCCCGAGCCCGTGATCGAATTCGACGAAGTTGGATTGATGAAAAGCATTACCCGTTCGGAGCGCAACATGGCGCATCGCCTCATTGAAGAGTTCATGCTCTCGGCAAACGAATGTGTAGCTGGATATCTTGAGAACAAACGCGTCGCTTCGCTTTACCGCATTCACGAGAAGCCCGATGCCAAGCGTGTCTACGACTTCGAAGTCATCGCGGCAGCCTTCGGATATTCGCTGGGCGTGGGCGCGTTACCCATTCAGCGGGTGCAGTTCAAGTCCGACCGTCGCGCGACCTACGGCACGGGTAAACGTCCGCGGGAAATCGAAATCCCGAAGGAGGTTCACATCACCCCGCGCATGTATCAAAAATTGACGGAGAAGATCGCAGGCAAGCCGGAGGAACGAATCCTTTCCTACCTGATGCTGCGTTCGTTGAAACAGGCTCGCTATTCAGAAAAGAACCTCGGGCACTTCGCGCTGGCGGCGACAACCTACACCCACTTCACCTCGCCAATCCGCCGCTATCCCGACTTAATCGTCCACCGGATTTTGAAAGAAGTATTGCGAAGTGCGGGGAACGATCATGTAGCGCAGGCGCCCTCGCCCGCGAAAGATGCGGCGGCCGACGCACCGTCCCCCTGGTCCAAGCGCCGCGATCATACCGCGCATCGCGAGTCGCATGAACCCGCCACCGGCCCAATCTCTCCGGAAGAGCTGCACGAAATCGCCGAAGAATCCAGCCGATCCGAACGCCGCGCCGACGATGCGGAACGCGACCTGATGGAATGGAAGAAGGTCAAATTCATGCAGGACCGGGTCGGCGGAGACTTCGACGGCTTGATCATCAGCGTGACTAAGTTCGGATTCTTCGTGGAACTCACAGATCTGTTTATCGAAGGTTTGGTCCCACTGGATTCGTTAACCGACGACCGCTACGCCTACCACGAGAACACTCGCGAGATCATCGGCCAGCGCAACCGCAAGATCTACAGCCTGGGCCAGAAGATACGCGTGCTGGTGGATCGCATCGATCCGGTCGAAAAGAAGATTCAGTTCGCCGTGTTCGAAGAAAAACCACAACGAACTCCAAAGCGAAAACGGAGGTAGCCCTGGAAGGGTCTGTCTGTGAACTCCATATTCGTGGAGGAGCAAACCTCCGCAGCGTGCGTTTGCTGGTGTAAAATGCTTGAGTCAACCCCATCCGCTGCGGTTGGAAGGAAGCAGCGGGTTTTCTGCCCGTCGGGACGTGGCTCAGCCTGGTAGAGCACTCGCTTGGGGTGCGAGGGGTCGGCAGTTCAAATCTGCCCGTCCCGACCATTCCATTTGGCTGGTCTTCCTGCTCCTTCCCGAAAGAACTGGTCGCGCTACCGACGAGCCACACGCGATGTATCCCGAAAGGCGAAGAGCATGTCGAAGGAGAGACCCAGCGATGCGCATATGATCGCCGCCCCGAATGATCCATACCCTGGCTCAGCGCCACTCCACGCCCATGTTGTCGTCAGTAATGATCAACCGGCCTTGTAGCCGTTTGCGAAGTTGGTCATCATTTTCGATGGAAAAGGATTGCCGCCCGGTCGGATCCTCATTGATATTCACAACCTCGTCGAGCCTTGCCATCTGCTTGGGATCGTTCGAGTCGATGACATGCTTGCTGTCGATGACGTAGCTGAGAAGCACAGCTTTCCATCTGGCGCGATCAAATACGATCGGAGAATCACTTACCGCCAGGCAACTCAAGAACCGAAGAGCATAGGGATATACCCCCAGTCCAGTTGCCATCACATCTTCGGAATTAGTCGTGTTGTAGAACAGGACACCACCCGAGTTGAGGTGCTGGCGTGCCAGTCGCAGAAAGTCCACCGAAAGCAAATTAGAGGCATGGTTGCGCCAATGGAGCGTTGTGTTCATCACGATGGCATCGAACTTTTGCTCAGGATTTCGCACTAGCCACCGTCGACCGTCGTCGATGGTGATCCGCACTTTAGGGTTTCTCAAGAGGCTCGCTACGGCGGGATACTGTGGAATGAGTTTCAAATACCCAGGATTGATTTCCACCACCGTCAATTCTTCGACCTGCGGCTGGTTAGCCACGACTTGCGCCCAAGAACCAGACCCGAGTCCGATCATCAGCACGCGTCGCGGCTCAGGATGGAATGCACTCAGCGCGTAGGGCCGGGTAATTCCGTTTACGTCGTGCATCAGATCGACATTGAATCGCCCATCGTAAACGCCACCCCCGAACACGATCCCGTTTGTGGTCACGCCGATGGTACCGCTCCGGCCTCCAACCACCTGTTGGAAGTGCGCCTTCGGATACTGGTTCTTGAACAGCAGACGATCATAAATCGTACTCATTACCGGTCGGCTGCCGATCACGACCAGCGATGCCGCAGCTACTCCAAATGCTGCCCCAAGTTTCGATCTTCCTGTTGATCTTCCACTGGTGGCGAGCACAATGGCCGCAAACGAAGCGCCCCCGACAAGAAGCAGCAATGAAATCAAAAACAAGGAAAGATGGTCCATCAAGATGAAGCCAACCACAAAACTGCCCAGAGTCGATCCGACAATGTTTGCTGCGTAAAGGAGGCTTAGTGCGGCACCGGCGCGGCTCACGGGATCAACCGACACGTGCGCGATGAGCGGGAAGATCGCACCGAACAAAAGTGCACCCAGACAGATCGATAGCAGAACGATTAGGCAGGCAGGTGCCGTCGCAGTGTTGGTGCTGGCCAGTGATACGAACTTCATCGCAAATGCGACGCTAGGACTCACTGCGAAGCCGAGAATGGCAGAGGCGAAAATCAGCCCACCTAACATGTTCACGGCAGCTCCTTGATTCTGCGGGCGCTCAGAATATCTCTCAACAAACCTAGATCCGAGCGCGAGACCAAGCAGGTAGCTGCCCAGCAAAGACGCGAATACACGCGCTGTGTCTCCCGCGGCGAACGTTAGCAAGCGGTACCAGATGATCTCGTAAGCTAGTGCAGCAAAGCCACAGAAAGCTGCGCACGCGAGAGCTAGCGGAAAAGGTAAAAGGCGATCCTGCTTCTGGCTCACACGCAGTTCCATCAGCCGCTCGGGGCTAGGAATTTCTTCCTTCCCGCGCTTTGAACGAAAAGTGTAAACAAGAGCGCCTGCCGCTACGAGCACATTAATGCAGGCAGCCAATTGGATTGATCCGGATTGGCCGAGAAGCCGCATCAACACATCCGCGGCGACGAAGCATGCTACGCCTGATCCGAGCGTGTTAGCAAAATACAATCCGCCTACGGAACTTCCGATATTCTGCGATGAGCGCACCAAATGTTCGACGAGAAGCGGTAAAGTTGCTCCCATGAGCAGCGTAGGCACAATGATCAATGAGAAGGCAGCCAGCCCTGTCGTTGACGGGGAGCTACTTGCGGTGAATTCAGCGATCCAGCGGAATAGCTTAAGCGACCCGACTCCAAACGCGGCTGTTCCAAACTCAGCAATTGCAAACAATACCACCAGCGGCAGGCGTGCATTCTTGGAGAGTGCACCACCCGCTAAGCTGCCGAACCCAAGGCCGAGCATGAACGCGCTGACGACGATCGTCACTGATTGGATGTTTAGACCGTATATGGCGAACAGTGCTCGCTGCCAGACGATTTGATAAATCAGCGCAGGAAAGCCTGAGGAGAAGAACAGAATGTGGATCCATGGCATGGGCCTGTGTTGCCGCCGTGCTCTGGCGGCAAGGAGGAGAAACGCCACAACAAAGGCTATGATCCAAAATCCAGCGTTGGCATCCATTTCAGGCGTTCAGATTGTTTTGGCTCTCAGATGGTCAACATAGCAGACCTGCAGTGCACGTGGTTACCAGAAACTCTATGGCGATTGGCATGTTGAGGCGACTGTCGGCAGAAATTGTAGAGATCGAAGCGTCCCGATGCTCAGCAACCCACACTCGGCCTCGGAACGGAAAACTTCAGTTCTGTAAAGTAATGTAAAACCCGAGTGGATTTCATTCCGGTGGGTTTACCTTTTGTGCAGGACAAGAAAAGTCCCGAACGGAGTGGCGGACGTTCGGCGCGTCCGGTTTTTCCGTTCCTGTTCTCCTTTGTTACTCTAGAAGGAACCCGTTCCGCCGGCTTGCGAACGCAAGAACTTAGTGTCGTCGCTTCACCAAATAGATTCCCCGCTTCTGCCATGAGCGAGGCTTGAAATACAGGATTCATTTGAAGACTTTTGCGACCCGCTCTCTTCTTTACTTTGCTCTTGCAAACTTGCTTTTGCTCACCTCGGCCGCCCAGCAAACGCCGCCTCCCAACCCACCTGTATCTCAGCAATCCCAGCCCGCGGACCAGAGCAAGGACGCGCCGGACAAGAAGGCCCCGGGAAAAAATGAGGGCACATCGAACGACCGGCTTTTCTACGCCCTGCCAAATTTCTTGACACTGGAAAATACCGGGCAGGTCCCGCCGCTCACAGTCGGGCAAAAATTCAAGGTAGTGACTCGCGGCTCTTTCGACTACATCCAAGTCCCTTGGTACGCTTTCCTCTCTGGTATAAGCCAAGCTGAAACAGCGAACCCGGTTACGGGCAGGGTACTCAGGGCTACGGAAAGCGTTTCGGAGCAGCCTTTGCCGACGGTACCATCGAAAACTATATAACCGGCGCTATCCTTCCGTCCCTGCTCCGCCAGGATCCTCGTTTCTTCCAGTCAGGCCAAGGGGGATTTTGGCATCGTACTGGATACGCAGTCAGCCGCACCGTTGTCACGCGCACCGATGCGGGACATGAGCAATTCAACTTCTCTGAGGTTTTCGGCAGTGCGGCGTCGGCCGCCATTTCCACCTACAGCTACCACCCCAGCGCTGATCGCACTCTGTCGAACACCGCAAGTGTCTGGGGAACGCAAGTGGGGTATGACACGATAACGATCGTGGTGAAAGAATTCTGGCCCGACATTCGCCGCAAGCTGAAGAAGAAATAGTCGCCCTTCCGCCGAAGCGATCCGGGCATTCCGGGTTCCTGGATTACAATCTCTCGCAGTCCCTATTGAGCCAAGGGCGGGGAGTTCGCATGTTCCAACGTGACCTGCTGCACGACAAACGTATTCTCATCACGGGCGGCGGCACGGGTTTAGGTAAAGGCATGGCCCACCGCTTTCTGGAGCTGGGCGCCACGGTTTACATCTGCGGACGCCGCCAGCAAGTTCTATCCGAAGCGGAAGCCGAACTGAGCCGCGTGGCGCCGGAGAAGATTCGGTCTCTCCCTTGCGACATTCGCGATCTGCCGCGCGTGGAAGAAATGATCGAGTCCATTTGGAAAGACGGCCCGCTCGACATCCTGGTAAACAACGCAGCTGGAAACTTCCTGGCCCGCACCGAAGAGCTGTCTCCAGGCGCATTTGAAGCCGTCCTTGGAATCGTGCTCATGGGCACGATCAACGCAACCATGGCTTGCGGACGCCGATGGTTGCAAGCTGCCCACCCTGGAGTCGTCTTGAACACTGCCGCAACCTATGCATCCACCGGTTCAGCATATGTGGTTCCTTCCGCCATGGCCAAAGCTGCAGTCGTCGCCCTCACTCGCAGCCTCGCCGTGGAATGGGGAGACCGGGGCATCCGCATGAACGCTATCGCTCCCGGACCGATTCCGACCGAAGGAGCGTTCTCCCGCTTGCTTCCGCGACCGGAGCTCGAAAAATTTGCCCGCGAGCGAAATCCACTGCGCCGCTTCGGCACCATCGAGGAGTTGGCGAATCTCGCCGCATTCCTGGTGAGCGATGGTTCCTGCTACATCAACGGAGAGGTGGTTGTGATGGACGGCGGCGAACAACTACAAGGCGCGGGCGAATTCAGCGCATTGGGAAGATTGCTGACCGAGGACGAGTGGAAATCTCTCAAGCCGCGCAAGCCGGTCAGTAAGTAACTCCGGAGAATACCGGATTATTGGCCCAGTTGGGCCACACCATCCCCACGCGTGCTTCAATATCCGTGCCGCGATGGCATCACCAGCCACTTCAGCAGCATGTTCACCAGCGTGAGAACGATCCCGCCCACGAAGGCCGCCCCGAAAGTTCGTATGTGAAAGCCCGGTACGAACGTCGAGGCGAGCTCGAGCATGACGGCATTGATCACAAACCAGAACACTCCCAAGGTGAGGATGGTGAGCGGGAACGTGATGATCTTCAAAAACACTCCCAGCGTCGCATTGACCAGTCCGATTACAATGGCTGCGATGAGCGCGGCAGCCGCGCCGTCCACATAAAAGCCGGGCACTACGCGCGAGGTGATCCAAACGGCCAACGCGCTGACTACCCAGTGCAAGAGCATTCGGAGCATGGAGAGATCCTCCCGACTGCAAACAGACTATAAAGCGGCGAAGCCCAACCTAGCAACCCGACAGTTGCATCGCTCGTCCAGAGCAATAAACTAACCTGATGTGGCGCGCCGCCGCCCCCACCCAAACTCGCCCAAGCTCCTTAGAAACAGTTCAATAGGAACGCCTGCCCCCAGACATCGGACTGGAATTCATGTTTCCAGCTGAATGACCGATAGTATTTAGTAACGGTAGGGTGAAGGGGGAACGATCATGGTAACAACTCCAATTTCCGGGAACACTGCTTCCGACTTAGCTGCAGCGGCGCAAGCTACCGCACCGCAACCACAAACCACAACTACACCAGCCGCATCTGTCCAGCAGCCCACCAAAATTGAGCCTACAGTGGATACGGTAAAGCTTCCGGTTAGCGCGGAAGTCCGGCTTCTGAAAACACAGGGCCAGACGGTCGCACAGATCGCCGTCAGCACGGGCTTATCTGCTCAAGCGGTGAATAGCTACTTGGGGATAGCGCAAATACCCCTGCCCACCGTCGCCGCAACCAAGCCGTAATACCGCACAGTCTCGGCGGGCGTCGAAATGGGCCCATAAGTTCGGCCTCGGGGGAGGACCGATCTTTACTTGGCGCCCGCCGCGGCCTTACTCTCCATCCTCTCAAAGACGTCTTCCGCCCGCCGCAGAGCTTCCTGCACGTTCTCGCAAATGTTCTTGCGTCCGATCACGTCTTCAAACTCTGCCTGCCGAATGAGTTGAGCTGGCTGCTCCCGTGCGCCACAAAGAATCAGGGTCCGCTTGGCCGCATGCAGTTCCCGCGCAACTTCCTCCAGCGCGTATAACCCCGTCGCGTCGATCGCAGTCATGTTGCGCAGGCGCAGAATGACTACCGGCGGCAACTCATGGATTCTCTCCGTGATCACCGCGACTTTATCCGTCGCCCCAAACAGAAAGGGCCCGTGAATGCGGAAAATGGTTGCGTAGTAGGGAATGTCTTTGTCCTGCAAGATATGCACACGCCCATCTTCGACGTAGTCATCGGTGACCTGAGACACAGTAGTGGTGTTCGCGACCCGGCCAATAAATAGCAACGCCGCCAGAATCATCCCTGCCTCGACCGCCACCGTGAGGTCGGCAAACACAGTGAGCGCGAACGTAACCAGCCAGATGCTGATGTCGGTCTTGGTCAGCTTCAGCAGTTGCGGGATCTCCCGCCATTCGCCCATGTTGTAGGCGACCACCAGCAAAATCGCCGACAGCGACGCCATCGGAATAAAACTGGTCAGAGGCGCGGCGAACAGTAGCACGCAGACAAGAGTCAGCGCGTGAATAATTCCGGCGACTGGCGTCTGAGCGCCAGCGCGGATATTGGTTGCAGTGCGCGCAATCGCGCCCGTGGCGGGCAGCCCACCAAACATGGGTGAAACAATGTTGGCCACGCCCTGCGCCATCAGTTCGACGTTCGGATTGTGATGGTCATTGCTCATGCGGTCCGCCACCACCGCCGACATAAGAGACTCAATGGCGCCCAGCATCGCGACCGTGAATGCGGGACCCAGCAACCCGTGAATGAGATCGGCGCGGAAATGCGGAATAGCGAAGTGGGGCAGCCCGCCAGGAATCCCGCCGAAGCGCGTTCCAATGGTTTCGACCGGCAGTTTGAGCGCGACTACCGCGGCCGTGCCTGCGATCATCGCCACGATGGGTCCGGGAATGCGGTTCGAAACCGCACGGCATACCAGCAGCGTCACCAGCGTACCGGCGCCGAGAACCGTCGCTGCGTACGACAACGTATGAAAGTTGGCTGCGATGCTTTCCATGCGCAGCCAGAACTCTCCAGGAACTTTGCTGATGGTCAATCCAAAGAAATCCTTGATCTGTGTACTCGCAATCAGAACCGCGATTCCATTGGTGAAACCGATCACGATGGGCCGTGGGATAAACTTCACCGCCGTGCCCATGCCCGTCACCCCGAGAATGATGAGCAGAACGCCGGCCATCACTGTGCACATAAAAAGTCCATCCACGCCGTGCACAGCGACAATTCCCGCTATCACCACTACAAATGCGCCAGTCGGACCGCCGATCTGCGTCTTCGATCCCCCCAGAGCAGAAATCAGGAATCCGGTCACCACGGCACAATAGATTCCTGCCTGCGGCGTCAGTCCGGACGCGATGGCAAACGCCATGGCCAGCGGCAAAGCAACCAGTCCGACCGTCACCCCAGCGATAAAATCACGCAGGAACTTGTTCAGACTGTAATCGCGCAGGCAGAGAACGGACGCCGGCAGCCAGCGCTCTTCTAAATTTGTAGTCAGTGAGGTTGTAGCCAGGAAGCACGCTCCGTCAACAGTTGATTATGACAGCCGCGTGCTCCGGCTTTCAATGAATTGTGGCGCACGGAGGTGCTACGACGATTCCACTTTGATTGTGGCCACTGGCCGTGTGGAAACGGGCCGTGTGGGGACGGGCGACTCGCCCGTCCCAGGCGGAACAACGCTCCGCAGTCTTGACACTCTATTTCCTTGTCATCCCGAGCAAAGCAGCCTTTCGCGGACGATTAGAACAAATTCCACAAAAACTGGTTATACACATCGTGGTGATACTGCACTTCGGGAGCCTTGACGAACGTTCCCAGCAGCCGCGGACAGCGATCCGCTGAAGCCTGCTTCAAGTCCGCGTAGCGAGCCTTCACGTCTTCGCCCAGCAGTTTCGTCGTCCACTCCGCGTTGCGGAAATTCGCCAGCGCGTCATAGATGTTATCTGGCAAGTAGCGCTGCGCCTGGCGCAGGTTCTTGATCTTCGCCGTGTCGCCATCGAGGCCAGTCTTGAAGATCGACAACATGACCAAGTAAGGATTCGCATCCGGAGAAACCGAACGAACTTCCACGCGCATGCTCTTCTCGTTGCCGATCGGAATGCGAATCATGGAGCCGCGATCCGTGGCCGACGCCTTGATCTGGTTCGGCGCCTCAAAATGCGGGTCCAGGCGGCGGTAGGCGTTGACGCTGGCATTCAGCAGCAGGCAAAGATCATTGCCGTGAGTAAGAATACGATCAATAAACTCCCACCCCATTTTGCTGAGCTTCTCCTCGCCCTTCGCATCCCAGAACAAATTCTTGCCGCCTTCGCTGATCGAAACATTGGTGTGCATTCCGCTGCCGTTCACGCCCACCACCGGCTTGGGAAGGAACGAAGCCGTGCAACCCATCCGGGTTGCCACCTGGCGGCAGATCAGCTTGTAGAGTTGAATCTGGTCGGCCGCAGCCACCACTTCGCCGTAGCCGTAGTTGATCTCGAACTGCGAGGGCGCCACTTCGGGGTGATCTTTTTCATTCTGGAAACCCATGCTGCGCTGCACTTCCGCCGTGGTATCGATGAAGGTGCGCAACACATCGCCGGGCAGCGAATGATAGTAGCCGCCGGTGTTGACGTACTCGAACTTGCCGGATTCGTGGTAGCGGCGCTCCGCGTCCGGCCCCTGAAACAGGAAGCCTTCGATTTCGTTGGCCGCGTTCAGCGTGTAGCCATGTTTCTTGTGCAGTCCCTCGGCATAGGTCTTGAGGATGCCGCGGATGTCGGCACTGTAAGGCGTGCCTCCTTTATCGATCACATCCCCGAAAACCAGTACCTTGCCCGGCCCAAACACATCGGCTGGACCCCAGTAGAATGCGCTCCAGTCAATGCCCAGGCGAAGATCGCTTTCCCGCTGAGCCGTAAAACCGCGAATCGAAGAACCGTCAAAAGTCAGATTGTCCCAGCTCTTGAGCAGGAACTTCTTGTCGTAATCCAGCATGTGCAGACGGCCTTCCAGGTCGCTGAACAGCACGGTCACGGCCTTGATCCGTTTTTCGCCGGTCAAGTATTTCAAGCGCTCTTCTTGAATCTTGTGAGTGGCAACCCGACTCTGGCGTTGCTCCTTCGCGCTCAAATTCATCTCTTCCAGTTCGTCGTATGGGATGGCCAGGAAATTTCGCAGTTCGGTCGGCATGGATCTCCTTTAAGTTTTGCGCCAAGACTCAAATATATTTCGGGGGATGATCAGAACTTGCTAGAGTATCGCGGAGCACCTCCCCCTGCCAATCAAAAAAGCTTATGAGACGGATTAAAGGAATCTATTGGCAAGTGTGGCGCGGGCACTCCTGCCCGGAGACGTTGACCTTGCTCGTGTGGGGACAGCCGCCCTCGGCTGTCCGGTCGAGCGAAGCTCGACTTGCTTCTACGGCCTGCAATCACGTGCCCGTAGCATCTGTACAATCTCTGGAGGCTGATGGTCGTGTAGCGCCGCCGTCTCGGCGGCTGTCGTGGGGGCGTCCCGCCCGCACTGGCGAGGGCAGGATGCCCTCGCGACAGCCGGCAAGATGCCGGCGCTACAACATTTCCGTGCCGCAAAGATGCTAGATCTGTCGGAGAAGGTGTCACGTACATGAACATAATACTGAACCAGGTCGAAACTCGAGTGCTCGGCTCGCTGATAGAAAAAGACGTCACCACTCCGGATTACTATCCCCTTTCGTTGAACGCGCTAGTCAACGCATGCAACCAGAAAAACAACCGCGATCCAGTGATGAATCTGGACGAAGAGGCAGTGGGGCAAGCGTTGAACACTCTCCAGGAAAAACGTCTCGCCGGCCCCACCAGCAGCGCCGACAGCCGCGTCACCAAGTACGAGCATCGGCTTCAGGAAGCCTTCAACTTCACTCGGGGCGAGACCGCCATCCTCTGTGTCTTGTTACTGCGCGGCCCCCAAACGCCCGGCGAACTCCGCGGGCGCACCGAGCGCATGCACCGCTTCGAAGACCTCACCGAAGTACAATCCACTTTGCAACGCCTGATGCAGCGCGACCCTCCGCTGGTCAGAGTGCTCCCCCGACAACCCGGAACCAAAGAAGCCCGCTATATGCACCTGCTCGCGGGTGATGTGGAGGACGCTGCTGATGTGGTGCGGGCGCCCTCGCCCGCGTTTGTCCCCAGCAACTCAGGTGACACCGACCGAATCACGCGTCTGGAAGATGAGACAGCCGACCTCCGAAAAGAAGTGGCTGACCTGAAACAACAACTCGCCAGCTTCCGAAAGCAGTTCGAATAGTTGCTCGTGCGGTGCGGGCTAGCTGTCTCGGGTCACGTCTCTCGAAGAAAACGAGGTTGCAGCTTCCACTCGACCTGCTTCACCGGACCGACCGCAAAGACCCAGGAAATCGCGCCCAGCAAGCAGACCCCTGCCGTGATGGCGAACGGCCAGAAGAACTGTCCCGTGCGATCGACCACGAAGCCGGTTAGCGCCGGCGCCACGACCCCGGACAGATTTCCCACGAAGTTCTGCACTCCCGTCCATCGGCCCGCCGCTTGAGGCCCGGCCAGCGTCTGAGTGATCGCCCACATATTGGAAGCACATACCCCCAGCGATATGGTCGCCAGGATCAGCATAGCGATCGAAAGCGCCGGACCAGCAACCACGCAGCTGACCAGGAAAATGGCGGCGCACGTCATGCCCACCCCGGTAAACGTCTTGCGCACGCGCGTCGGAGTTCCGCCCCCCGCGATCCACCGGTCGGAAAGCCGGCCACATAAGGTCGCGATTACGGCAGCGGACAGGTAGGACACTCCCGCAACCTTCGCCATCTTCTCCATGGAGAAATGGCGTTCGCGAACCAGATAAAAAGGCAGCCAGGTAATCAGGAAGTACACCAGATAATTTGTGCAGAAAAGACCCGCGCAGGTGCCCCACGCCGATCGCTGCCGCAAAATCTCCGGGATGCCGGGCGCCTGCGTCAGACGTTCCGCAACCGCGGGCTGTCCGCGCGGCATCCATTTGAACCACGGCAGCAGCCAGACCAGGCTGCCCAGACCAAGCACAACGAAGAACGAACGCCAACCGAACCTCGCCATCAGCATCCCGCCCGCGAACATGCCGAATCCCGGTCCGCAGGCAAATCCCGCGACAATCACCGAATTAGCGAAACCTCGGTGCTCCTCCGGAAAATGCCGCGCCAGTATCTTCGAGTAAGAAGGATAGGCAACCGACTCTCCGACGCCGAGCACGAGCCGCACCGCCAGCAATACCGCGAACCCATGCACGACTCCAGTGACGGCAGTAGCGGTGGACCAAAGAAAAAATCCCACGCCCATCACCCATTTGACGTCGAACCGGTCCACCAGCCATCCCGATACAATCTGGAAACAGGCATAGGTCCAGAAGAACGAAGAAAGCAAAATTCCAAGTTGCGATGCCGAAAGACCAAACTCGTCTTTCAACAGAGGCGCGGCGATCGAGAGGTTGCCGCGGTCGATGTAGTTGATGAAGACCGACAACCCCAGCAATGCGAGTACGCGCCAGAGCGCGGGAGAAAGCTTTCCACGATCCGCCGCCGGAATGGCTGTTGTAAGCAGAGGCCGCCTATTTTCTACGTCCGCGAGAATGATTGCAAGCGGGGTTGTGCCTAGCGTACTGGGTCAGTCTGATTTCCACAGATTGCGTTTGCCTTTGCGATAGACCACGAAAAGCCGGACGGTAATTCCGAGGGATACTACGAAGTAAATCATCCAAAGATCGAGCTGTCGGTGCATCGTCGGGTCGTCTGGCGCTCTGACGATTGCTCCAAACGCTCCAACCGTGACGTACCCCGCTAGGTGCCAAGCCAAGCCCCAAGACGTGACTAGTACCAAAGCGCCTGACAGCATCATGACCATTGGGAGAACGCGTTTCACTCGCCAATCCTTTCGTCGAGTGCTTTCAGGATAAGCCCCTTGTCAACCGGAAATGACACTTTGCGCATAGCTGTGTTGGCAGCATTGGGCACGCAAATTGTTCCCGGGTCACGGCCTTTGGCAGAATAAAGAACACCCCTCTGCCCGTGCATCGCCGAGTAGGTTAAACTAAATAACTTTCTCCAGGAGGAATTTTCATATGTCCGAAGCCGCCCTCAGTGGCGCCGATTTCAAGAAGCAACTGCGCGAAGGCACGCCCAAGATGGGCCTCTTCCTGAACGCGCACAGCCCTACCGTCGCCGAGCAGTTGGCCCACAGCGGCTACGACTGGTTGCTGGTGGATACCCAACACGGTCCCATGGGCTACGAGAAACTTTCCGCCATGCTGAGCGCCATCGCCAACGGCGGAGCCAAGTCCATGGTCAGGGTCGGCGGATACGACGACCGCCCGGGAATTCAGCAAGCCCTCGACCTGGGCGCGGATGGCGTCCTCGTGCCCTATATCAACACCGCGGAAGAAGCGCGGCAGGCGGTGAGTTGCAACAAATATCCCACCACCGGCACGCGCTCGGTTTACTTTCCTCAGCGCAGCATGAACAAGGCCGGCCTGCTCGGCTACGCCGGCAACGCCAACAACAACCTCATCGTCGCGATGCAAGTGGAAACGGCTTCCTGCATCGACAACATCGCCGAGATCGCTGCCGTCCCCGGCGTCGATATCCTGTTCCTCGGCCAAAACGACTTGTGCATGTCGATGGGCCTCTACGAGAAATACGAGTTCCCGCACATGTACACCTCGCCGGAACTGGGAGCGGCCACGCAGAAACTCGTCGAGCACGCGCGCAAAAACAAAGTCATTCTAGG
This sequence comes from Terriglobales bacterium, assembly GCA_035601775.1. GTDB lineage: Bacteria > Acidobacteriota > Terriglobia > Terriglobales > Acidobacteriaceae > JABDBE01. Next base: position 29,865 of record DATNNO010000081.1, read on the forward strand.
CATCTTCCTCTTCGGCACCGCTCGCGTGGGTGAATTCCTGGAAAAGGGATTCACCTTCATCAGCGTCGGCAACGACCTGCACCACGTGCTGACCCAGACAAGCGCCTACGTGACCGACATGGAAAATATTGCCAAAGAGAAAGGCAAGACCTGGAAGCGGCGGCCCACCGCGCTCTTCTAGTCCCAACCATGACGAAACAAAAGGGGGCCACGCTGCTTCGGCAACGTGGCCCAACTCGTGTGTGTGGAGCGGACACTCTTCTCCGCTCACAGTTTGTTTGCCACGCTGACTCGAACCCTTAATGCCGCGGTCGTGTCCCACCCGCCACAGCGTCTCCCGCGGACCACGCTCTTTCTGAACCGGCCTTCGTCTAACCCTAGTGGAATCAGCGTACCTCCGAACGGCTGCGAGCTTGCTCCTACCGTCCGTGACTGGGGAACCAGCACAGGAGGCCAATATGACGCATTTCACACAACTCGGATTATCCGGAAGTCCGGACAAGAAACCAGAAACAAAACCACAGGAAAAAACATCGCTCAACCAATCGTCAGAAGCACAACGTCCACACTCAAACCCAAACAAACTTACCGGCAAGCAAAAAACTGCCGCGCTCGTCGGCTCGCTGATAGCAACCTCGCTGCTAGGAGTCTTTTTGTTGGAAAGTGGCTGCTCGAAAGAATCCGACAAAACGGTAACCATTGCCACGCCAAATCAGACCGTAGCCAGTCAGCCCACATCGATCTCGACCCAACCCATTTCAACATCCGCGCCGGCGGCAAGCCAGCCGCCCGCCAAGAAGAAGTCACGTCAGCGAAAGTTGTCGGCTTCTACGTACACCAATCCTACGTATGGAGTCTCCTTCCGCTACCCCAAGTATGGAAACCTGAAGGAAGGCGACCAGGCGAATCAAGAACTGGTCGGCCTGGGGCCACTGGAAACGAATTTCATCCAGCCCGGTGGCACCACCATCAGCGCGGTAGAACTGCCCCGCAAACTCTATGCCGGCACAAACTTCAATACAGCGTTCTTCAATGTCAGCGTAAATCCCAAGCTGAGCTCTGAGGAGTGCGAGCAATTCGCGTTTCCAGAAAGCAGTAACCCCGAAACTGATCCAGTCGCAACGTCAAAGACAAAAGTTGGCGCCACTGAGTTCCATGCAGTGGAAGGCTTCGCTGGAGAAGAGAACAACCAGGCCGACGTGAAGTACTATCACGTCTTCCAGAACGGAAGCTGCTACGAATTCGCCCTGGGCCTGGAAACCGCCGCGGAAGCCATCCCGGACGAGACCAAACCCGCCGTGAAGCCGCCCGTCAAGCCGGTAGATCGCAACGAAGTCTTTCGCAAGCTGAATTGGATCCTGTCCACGGTGAAAATCCCGCCCATCGCCGCCCCGGAAAAAACGGAAGTAGCCACCGACACGTCAACCGCTCCAACGAACGCAGCGATCACTGAAGCGCATTAAGACTGAAGCGACTTAAGAACGAAAAAGGCCATGCTCGATTCTGAACGTGGCCTTTCGTTCATGCCGGATTTGCGCCAGCTCAGCTCTACCGGGCTGCGGTAAAATCGCGGTTTTGGGTGGAACGACTCAGGAAAAACGGCGGCAAGGAGATGAAAGATTAACCTTTCAAAAAGCTCCGTTCGGTATTGGCCGGACTGGTGGCCGATCTTTATTTTCATGGGCTTCCAGTTCGGACGCGTTGGCAGTGGCTAAATGTTATTTCTGCTTATCTGTATCCCCAAGTCTTTCAGTTGTGACTCGCTCACTGGGGTCGGAGCGTCCACCATCAAGTCCACTGCTCTTGCTGTCTTCGGGAACGGGATTACTTCGCGCAGGCTGTCGGCTCCTGCGAGGATCATCACAATGCGATCCAATCCCAACGCGATGCCGCCGTGGGGAGGAGTGCCATACTCCAGCGCTTCGAGGAAGAAGCCGAAGCGGGCGCGGGCCTCGTCTTCGGTCATGCCGAGGGCGCGGAAGATTTTGCTCTGAATATCCTGGCGGTGAATACGGATGGAGCCGGAGCCCAGCTCGGTTCCGTTGAGCACGACGTCATAGGCCAGCGCGCGCACGGAAGCCGGATCCGACTCGAGCTTGTCCATGTCGTGCTCGTGCGGCGAGGTGAAGGGATGATGAGCGGCGGCCCAGCGCTTGCCCTCTTCGTCCCATTCGAACATGGGGAAATCGGTGACCCAAAGGAAGCGGTAGTCTTTTTCTGGATCGCCGCTCTTCTTGAAAGCACAGTGCCGGTCGGCATATTTCTGGGCAAGCGCGAGACGCAGCAAGCCAGCGGCAGTGTAGACGGCGTGGTCGTGCTGCTTGACCTCGGGCTTCACGCCGCCTTCGGATTTGTGCTCCGCCGGTTTACCGTCGCCGGCAACGACCACGATCAGGTCGTCAGCTTCAGCGGCGGTTTCTTGGCGAATCCTGGTCGCGGCTTCGGGAAAGTTCTTCTCCAGCCGCTTGAAGTCCTCGAATAACTTTGCTCCGCCTTTCGCGATGAACAGCGGCTTGATGTCGTCACGGTCTTTGCGCGAGAGCTCGCCGACTTTCGGAATCCGGATCGCGACCACCGGAAGGCTCGGGCTTACCGTTAGAGTCGCGAGATTTTCCACTGTGAACGCCGCGCGCACATCGGTCATCGCGGGCAAACGCATGTCGGGCTTGTCGCTGCCGTAGAGGCGGATTGCCTGGTCGTAGCTCATGCGCGGGAACGGGGGCCTGATCTCGTGTCCCGCGGTCTTGAAGGCTGAGGTCAGAAATCCCTCGACCACCTCCCACACCCGCTCGGGCTGGGGATAAGACATTTCCAAATCGATCTGGGTGAACTCAGGCTGGCGGTCGGCGCGCAGGTCTTCGTCGCGGAAACAACGCACGATCTGGAAGTAGCGGTCGAAGCCCGAGATCATCAAAATTTGCTTGAACAGTTGCGGCGACTGGGGCAGGGCGTAGAACGAACCCGGCTGCACCCGGCTGGGGACAAGATAATCGCGCGCGCCTTCCGGCGTGGACCGCGTCATGAATGGGGTTTCGATCTCGAAGAATCCCTGTGCCGAGAGATAGCTGCGAATCGCGATCGCAACGTTGTGGCGCAGCTCGATGTTTTGCTGCATGGCATCGCGGCGCAGATCGATGTAGCGGTACTTAAGGCGCATTTCCTCGTTGGGCAGAACCGTGTCGCCGGGGAGAAATGGCGGCTGCTTCGCTTCGTTGAGGATGCGCAACTCCTCCGCGATCAACTCGACTTCGCCGGTGGGAATGTTCTTGTTGAAAGTGTCGGCGGTGCGCTGCTTTACCTTGCCGATTACGGCGATGACATACTCGCTGCGCAGTTGGCTGGCCTTCTCGTGGATGGCCGGATCGCGCTCTTTGTTGAACACGACCTGCGTAATACCGGAACGGTCGCGGACGTCAACAAAAATGAGGTTGCCAAGGTCGCGGCGGCGGTTCACCCAGCCCATGAGCACGGCTTTTTGGCCGGAGTCGGAGGCGCGCAGAGCGCCACAGCGATGGGTGCGTTGCAGGTCGCCTAAGAAGTCGAGCAAATTGTGCCTTTCAGAGAAGAATAGGAGAATTCCAGATTATAAATGGTGGTGCTTCGATTCTGCCCGAGTTGCCCGGCTAACTGCCCGATTGAATCTTCTGCGCTAGTTCGGCGCGGGGCACGGACACCTGTTCTCCGCTTTCTAGATTCTTGAGCGTGAAGGCGCCGGCTTTGACTTCGTTCTCACCCACAATCAGGATGAGGCGCGCGCCCAACTTGCTCGCCGTCTCAAAGGATTTCTTTAGACGAAAAGTCTCGTCGCCCAGGTCGGCGACAATATCATGGCGGCGCAACTCGCGCGCCAGGCGAGCGGCCTCGCGATCCATGCCCGTGCCCAGTGGGGCGATATAAACATCGGGCTTGCGTTGCACCGCTTCTGCCGATTCCTTCAGCGCCAGCACCAGACGGTCCTCGCCAATGGCAAACCCGATCCCAGGAGCGCTGGGTCCGCCGATCGATTCGGAAAGACCATCGTAGCGTCCGCCGCCAAGGATTGCGTTCTGCGCGCCCAGGGCGCCGTGCGTAAACTCAAAGGCGGTGCGCGTGTAGTAATCCAAGCCGCGGACCAGGCGGTCGTTTAGATGAAACTCGACCTCTACTGACTTCAGGATCTCTTGCACCTGCTCGAAATGCTGGCGGCAGGGCTCGTCGAGGAATTGGCTGATTCGCGGCAGGGTTTCGATGATGGGCTGGTCCGCGGGCACTTTACAATCAAACACACGCAGCGGATTGGTGACAGCGCGACGCTGGCAATCGGCGCACATTTGTCCGACGACAGGTTCGAGCGCTTTGCGCAACGCCTCGTCGTAAGCGGCACGATCATTGGGGCAGCCAACAGAGTTCAATTGCAGCGTCCAGTTTTCGATGCCGAGGCGGTCGAGGAGCGTGGCCAGTAGTTCCAGAATTTCGGCATCGCGCGCGGGGGATTCGCTGCCCGCGCTCGCCGGGCCGATGATCTCGGCGCCGATCTGATAGAACTGGCGATATCGTCCCTTTTGCGGACGTTCGCGGCGGAACTGCGGCCCGATGTAGTAGAGCTTGTTCAAGCCGCGTTTTTCCAAGTCGTGCTGGATATATGCCCTGACTACGCCAGCCGTGTTTTCGGGGCGGAGGGTAAGAGACTGTGAACTTGAGAAGAAGGTTCCTGCGAAACCCTCAATCTCCACATCGTCAGTATGAACCCATGGGGAATTGCCGGTGGCATTGGCTGGAACAACGAGTCTAAGATAGATCCACTGTTGGCCAAATTCATTGGCGTAACGTTCCTTGACGATGTTGCGTGCCTTTTTCAAATTGTTAATTGCATCGGACGAGACATTGGGCGCAAAAGCAACAAACTCCTCACGACTTACTGGAAGATTTGCTGGTGGAGGGCCTTGCATACCCCGCAGGACATGGATTACTCCTAAGTCATTCAAGTCTGCCAGCCACATACCTGCAGCATATTTATTCACGCGCCCAGCTTGAACATGAGCAGGATTGTCCCCTCGGTTTGTTTCTAGCCACGCGTCGATCAATTTTCTTTCATTAAATCGTTCCCCATCCTCCCACGTAAACATTTCCTTCGCGACGATGTCCGTCTCTTCGCCGACGCCACGGGAAAAAAGTTGCGTCTCTTCGAAAATCGGCGTCCGGATCTCGTGAAAGTTGTAGGCGCGAAACACATCGCGCACCGCCGCTTCCACAAAGTTCCACAGCGCCGTTTCCGGCGGGAGTAGATCGCGCGTTCCTCGGACGGCTTTGATCATTAGCTCTGGCTTCTAGCTTCTGGCTTGAGTGTTGTCATCCTGAGCGAAGCGAAGGATCTGTGTACTCGCTAGCACAGACTAAGTTCATAGATCCTTCGCTTCGCTCAGGATGACAGCACGGCCGGTAACACTGGTCAACGCTCTCGCAAGTACGATTCTTTGTATCCCAAGTAATTGTTAGCGTAGCGCATGATGTTCTCTTGATCCTTCTCCTCCAGCTTGCGGCGGAATTTGCCGGGCGAGCCCATCCAGAGCGAGCCGGGATCAACGATCGTCTTCTCGGGAATCAACGTGCCGGCGGCGATGATCGAGCCTGCGCCAACGCGCGCGCCATTCAAAATGATCGAACCCATCCCGATCAAGCAGCGGTCTTCGATTACGCAACCGTGCAGCGTCACGGAATGGCCGACCGTGACGTATTCGCCGACGAAGACTCCGTATTGCTCTTTCATGCCGTGCAGTACGCTGCAGTCCTGCACATTGGAGTGTGGGCCTATGCGGATAGAGTGCACGTCGCCGCGGAGCACAGCGTTCATCCAGACGCTGGCGTGTTCGCCTAGAACCACGTCGCCGATGATTTGGGCCGAATCGTCCACATAACACGAGGCCGGAATTGCCGGCGTGATGCCCTTATAAGAACGGATCATGTTTCAGACTGTCCTTTTGCCAATGCACCAAGTCGCAAATAGGAAATCAAACATAACACGGGCGTGGGCTGAGGCGCAGGAGGCGGCCGTTTGTGTGACTTACACTCGGCCTTTTTACCAATTTATTACAGCTCGCAGACAACCTTAGTTGCGGCTCAATTCATACTCGGGCCGGTCAGTTCGACCGGCTCGGTGACTATTCACCGGCCACCTTGAAAAGGAGTTGTACAGTGAAGAGATCCCTCAATCTCACCCTAGCCCTGGTCCTCGGCGTGTTACTCGCGACGACCGTGTACGCTCAACCACCAAAACCAGCGATTACTCAACTGTTCGGCTTCGCTTGCGATTCAAGCGGCAAGACCTGCCCGGACGGCAAGAGTCCAAATGAGCTGCTCCAGTCTGCGGATGGCAATTTTTATGGCACGACACCCTCAGGTGGCGTCGGCAACCAGGCCGCCGGAACCGTTTTCAAAATCACCCCGGCGGGCCAATTGACGACCGTTTATACGTTTGTCGCTGACCAGAAGGGAAACTATCCAAACGGCGGCGACCCAAACAGTCTGGTTGAAGGCAATGACGGATTTCTTTACGGCACGGCCCGAGGCGGCGGGGCGAATAACCAGGGCGTGGTATTCAAGCTAAACCGGGCCGGAGACATCCAAGTTCTGCACAGCTTTTGTTCGCTCACGAATTGCGCCGACGGCAACCAACCCTTCACTCTCGTACTCGCAAAAGATGGCAACCTGTATGGCGCGACCACGTACTCCTTCCCAGGAACCTTGTTCCGCATTACGCCCGCCGGCGCCTATGCTCTTTTGCACACATTCAACCTTAGCGTGGACGGACCTCAGTGCATAGGAATGACGTCGGCTTCGGACGGCAACATATACGGGACTACGCTGGGAGCGCTTGACTTGTTCACCGTCCTTTTCCGTGTCACTCCATCAGGTCAGTACAGCACCCTGCACACCTTCAGGTACTCGGATTTCCCCACTTCCCGTCCGGTCCAGGGCTCCGATGGCAAGCTCTACGGCATCTCGCGCAGAGGTATTTTCGTAAGCAGCCTGGCCGGTGCTGGATTTGAGGAGCTTCCGATTTCACCTACCTTCCACGACAGCCTGCAATACGTCACTCAGGCATCTGACTTGAATCTATGGAGCATGTTCTTCAAGGACGGCGCTGGGCTGGGAGCTCTCGCCACAATTACGCGGAAGGGTTCGCTGCTGCGCACCATTCCCTTCGATGGCACGAACGGTGGGGGCCCCAACGCGCCAGTTGTTCAATCGAGCGATGGGACACTCCTGGGCGTCACCTTCGGCGGTGGTTCGGTCGGACAGGGCCAGGTAGGCAGTGGTGTGGTTTTCCGCCTTGACGCTGCTCTCGCGCCGCCAAAGCCATTATTTGTGAGCTTCAATCCGTCAAGCGGCAAGGTAAGCACCGAGATCATGATTCAAGGAAGTCACTTCATCGGCGCGACTGCGGTCACATTCAACGGAGTGAGCGCGGCGTACCAGGTGCTCAACACCGGCAACTTACTGGCGACCGTGCCGCAAGGCGCGACCACCGGTCCAATCGCAGTTACGAATGCGGGCGGAACAACTGCGAGCAAGAAGAATTTTACCGTCCAGTAGAGAACGTTCACAGTACGCAAAAGCCCCGCGCGAAAATGCGGGGCCTTTTTGTTTGCTCAAGAATTTTGTCTCAGGATGACAACCATTAGCTGAGATTTGCCAAACTGCACCGCTACCTCAAATCCGTCAAATCGGTCGATTGGCGTATGGGGGTGCTGAACAACGAAGCGCGGACCGGTCTGGCCGCGCCTCATCAGACTTCTGATTTCTGCGATACCTAGTTCTCCGTGACCTGCGGAGTTTTCGGTTCCGGGGCGTGAGGCGCTTTGGGTGCCTTCGGCGGAGGTGGCGGCTCGGGCACTTCCGCCAATGACGAGGCTTTACGAATCTCGATGGTTCCGTGCTCGTTGTTGACCACCAGGCGCGGTCCGCCTGCGCCTATGGTTCCCGTGGCGACTGCTTGGTCGTTCGAGTTGTCGATCTTCAATTGGTCGAAATCGGATTCGACCTCTCCGTTGCGGGCGTGCGCGTCGACCTGGAAGCCTGCCTTGTCGGGGAGATAAATCTGTATGTCGCCTTTGCGATTGTCGACCTGCATGCTGCCCATCTTGTTCATGCGCAGTTCGACCGATCCGTTTTCATCTTGCAGCCGCACATCGCCGGAGACGCCGGTTAAGCGAATATCTTTCGATCGCGTGGTCAGGCGCAGGGGACCGATCACATCCGAGGCTTGCAGGTCGCCCGAGTCCAGATTCAGATCGCCGTCCAACCGCGAGAAATCCATATCCGTGCGGGACGACTTGAAGGTGACGGGCTGGCTGATTTTCGCCAGCTTCACGCTTTCCATGAATTCACCATCCAGGTGTACTGCGCCCTTGACATCCTCGATCGAAACATCGTTGGCGCGCCCTTCGATGGACACATCGGAGGCGACCTGTGAAATCCGCGCTGAGCTGTGATCCAGGTTGAGGCTGACTTTGCCGTTAATATCCGTGGTCGTGACGTCGCCGTGCTGACTGGTAATGTCGAGGTTACCCTCGCGACCGATGATGCCGACATCCCCGTAGCGCGTGGAGAGGACTACCGCAGCCTTGCGCGGAATGGAAATGTTCAGATCCTCCGCCACCCAATGATCGCCGGCGCCCTGGTTATTCGCGTTCAGAGTGACAACGCTTCCGCTGACGGTAATCTGCGGTTTAGTGCTGGCGTTCCATTTGTCGGCGTCTCCCTGACTTTCGGCGCTGATTCGCTTGTGGACAACCACGCGGATCTGATCATCCTCGGAGGCGCTGATATTCACGGCGCCGCGAGTGTCGGTAACGTGGAGACTCGCTCCGGCCGGGAATGCTTGAGCGAGCTGGTCGTCAAAGTTGTATTTGGATCCGAAAAACGGAAAGTCACCGTCATCGCTGATGTCGATTTGGTCCCTGAGTTGTCCCCAGAAGCGGGAAGTCTGAGTGGCTATAAGTCCAAAAAAGATGATTGCGATAATAACAAAAACGCCGCCTGCGCTGATCCCGGAAGCGCGCGTGCCCTGCCGTTGCGCTTGCTGATATTCGATCAGCTTGATCACGCCCGCGATGATGAGCAGCACTGGCCAGTAGTGGGCAAACCAGTGACCGAGATTGTGCCAGTCCAGAACGCCCATGGTTCCCAGGAGAAACACAATGCCAATCGCGATGAGGATGATCGGGCCGGAGAATGAGCGCCGGTAAGTGGGTGGAGGAATCTGCGTTGGACTAGCCATTTCTCACCTCACTGGTAGGCGCCTGAACGTCGCCGTTTTTGACACCGGTCGGTCCCGTTCCGGGCGGCATTGGCGGTTGTCCGTCACCGCTCGCGGAGATTGCGCGACTACGCTGCAAGATCATCACCAATCCGATCACGACCAGCAGAGCTGGCAGGGTACGCTCAAAACTGATCAGGTGGAGGCTGTGTAGAAGGAACTGCACGCCCAGCGTTACTAGGACTGCAGGACCCATCGGACTCGGGGTCCGTCCCCGCCGATTGACTCTCCGAGAGCCGATCAGGCCGCGCTGCCTGGCAAACAACCAGCCTCCGAGGCCAATCAGGATCATGGGTAGAATCAAGTTGTCATTGAGTTCGAAAATCCCGGCTGTGTGCAGCAGAAACACAATGCCAAGGCCGATCAGGACGACTGCCGCCGCCGGAATCCGCGGCGCCTCCAGTTTTTCCGGTGGCTGTACTGATTGTCGTGGCCCTGCGGCTCCGAAAGCTTGAGCCAGTCCAAACGGATCCGGAGCGGGCTGTCCAGCTTGGATCGCGTGAGCAGTACGCACAGAGTCAATGATCTGCCACACGTAAAAGAAGGCGATCCCAAAGGCGAGAATCACATGCAGGCCATCGTTCTCCACAACGGATTCGCCCCACACCAGCAATGTGAAGATCACCAGGTGCGCCAATCCCTTGGCATACTGCCCGCAATAGACCGCGCCGACGCCGAATGGAAAGAATCCAGCGAGAATGCCCGCCACGGCGGGATTCGGCCCACCGCCGGGCACGATAGGTGCCGACGCGGATGAAACGAATCCTGCCGCGGGCGGCAGGACCGCGGGCTGGACGCCTTGCAGCCGGTCGGCGAGGCAATTCTCGCAATAGATCACACCCTTCACGTCTCGGGTGCAGTTGGCGCACAGCGGCTTGCCGCAAGTGCGGCAATATGCCATCGCGGCAATATCGGGATGGTTGGCGCAGTTCATGAAAACCTCCTGTGTGGAGCCAGTATCACTACAGGTGGGTTATCCGTAAGGGAGACCAGCACGAGCTGGGGTCCCTCTTGACTGTAGTTGCGATCCTGTCTGGGTTCGGGCTGTCCACTGGTGTTGTCGTTTCTGTGATGCTTGTCTTTTTCTTCCTCTCGGGGCGCGGACTCGGCGGGCGTGGTGGCTCGTTTGAACTCCCGCACGCGCGATTCGATCTCATAGACGAAGCGGATATTCTCGTAGTACTTCACGACCTTGCCGGAAGTCTCGTAATAGTTGCGTTTGATGGCGCTGGGCCGCAGATCGGCATGACGCAGGTCACTTAACTTTACTCCCGCCAGGCTCATTGAAATCGAGAGAGAGAAGAACGCCATGCCGAACGACATGGCGAACCGGGGCTGCTTGGCGATGCCAAGGATCGGGCTGACCAGCGTATTGACCCAATCCTGCAGGCTATCGAACCATGAAATTTGGGCCTGAGCTCTCGCAGCTCCGCGCAAGCGGACAGTGTCGATCCCGGTCGTGGCGGCCAGGATGTTGTCCACCAGGGTGACGGGAGGATCAACCTCCACAAGTTCGTGCAGCCAGCGCAGCCCTGCATCGGCTTCCGCCAGCAGCGGCCCACAGGTCGGACAACCTCGAGCGTGAGCCTGGAAGTTCTCCAGTTTGTCCCCGCTCAAGCGCTGGTCGAGCGCTTCGCTGAGAAGAGCATCGAACTCGGCGCACTGCATACCGCTTTTGTTTTCCGCTGCCATCACATCACCTGCCTATATGTACGTTGTAGCAGGCGCGCAAGTTCCGCTCGCCCGCGATTTATTCTTGACTTTACGGTTCCTTCTGGAACCTTCAGTACCGTGGCAATCTCTTTGTAATCCATGTCTTGCAGATCTCGCAGGATGACGGCCTCGCGCAGGTCAGGAGACAGCTTCTGTAGTGCCTTGTGCACCGTCTCTTTGACCTCGCGGCTCTGGGCCCGTGCGTCCGGGGTGAGGGCACTATCGTGGATCTGCTCGCTCAGCGGCATGGCATCTTCGTGCTCGGAAGGCGCCGTATCGAGCGAATCGGTCATGCGATCCTGCTTGCTCTTGCGGAAGTGGTCGACCAGCAGGTTCCGTGTGATGGTGGTTACCCAGGTCATGAACGCACCGCGCTCGACGTCATACGACTGAAGGGTCCGGTACATCTTGATGAAGACCTCCTGGGTGAGATCCTGGGCGTCGTCCCCCGAGCCCGCAAACCGATAGCAGATGTTGTAGATGCGCCGGTGGTAGCGCTGCACGATTTCCTCCCAAGCAACCGCGTCGCCCGCGATACAGCGGCGTACCAGCATGGCGGCGACTTGCGCGTCTTCCAACCTTGCACTCCTGGAACTCCCGGCTTCTCGACCCGGCCGAGGCGAACGGAACATTTAAGCGCGTTCGTACCCTAGCCCCAACACTACATAACAGATACGTGTTTATGGTCCCAAAAGTTCTTGAATTCTATGAGACTAGGCATTGTAACAGCGGTGTAAAGTGGAGCGAAGAGAGAGCGAATCAATGAAGTAGGCTGTTTTGAAACTAACGGCGTCCTAGTGAATCTACCCAGTCGTAGAATTCCTTTTTTCTTCTACGGAGTTCCTTGCTGCTGATCGGGAATTTCCTGTCGAGTTCGGCTGGCCGATCAATGATCGTCCATGTTCCCGTAAAATAAAAACCAATCCAAAGACCAATGAACACCAACAAGGTCGCGGCGAGGTGCAGCCCAAGCCAAAGACGGATTGTCTCTGCGATTAGACTGCCAAACGTGGCTGCGAGGATCACGCCGAAAAATCGCCCGGTGCTTTTCTTGTCTATCATCCCTGATTCCCGTGTCTATTTCGCCGCTCCGAATTCCACGTTGATGAAAGCCTCGGTCTGCACCGGCCCGGTTGCCCGAGCCTGAGGAGGGTAGGTCGAACTCTTTACCATGGACAGCGCAGCATTGCTCAGGCTCGGATCTGAGTTTTGCAGCGCTTCGGCCTCTAGCACCTTCCCCAGATCATCGGTGCTGGCATGGATGATGACCGGCTGGACCTTCCCGGCGTGTCCGGCAGGAGACGTGGCGAATGCGGGAATCCGGACCGAAGCCCTCAAAACTATTCCTGGGCCTTGAGCCAGCATTTGCTTGGTGGGAGTGAACAAGGCGGGATCGGGAGCACCGGCGTCTTCGAAGCTATCCACGTGGATCTGGAGCACGGTGTCGCCACTCTCCACAATCGAAATCTGCCGGGCGAGTGTGCGGCCGTGGAAGTGCAGGGCGTCGTCGTAATCGTAGAGCGTGTAGATGCCCGGAGCCTCCGAATAAATGCGCAGCAGCACGGACTTTGTGTCCACGCAGTATTCACGCTCTTCCCAGTGTCGCCAGTGCACAGCAGTTACCGCTTCATCAAACGAAAGCAGAGCGCACATGACCTCCATGCCATGCCATTGCGCACTTGCCATGCGGATCATCGTGCCCGGGCGAACATTCGCCATCGGCCAAATGACGGCCCCGCGCACCATCTGAACGCGAAGCGGAATGGGGCCCGGCGTCTTCTCGTCGTAGAGGACGCCGTTTTGAAATACTCTAACCTGAGAGTAATCGCCGAGGCGCGCCGTCCACCGCCAGGTCTGCCGGGAATAGCGGATCTCTTCCATCTCGCCGGATCCGGTGTAGCTGGATTGTCCGCTGGAGGTGAATGAAAGCTTGAGGTGGAAGGCAGGACCGCCCGCGGCGTACAGTTCACTTCCATTTTGTCGCGCCCGTTCCAGCAGACTCAAAACCAAAGCCCGGTTTTCCGGGGTTGCGACTTTAATCGCGGCGCCGGTCGCCAGTTCCAACGGATCCGCCGGCAAAGGGACGACCGCAGGTGCGGTTTGAGTGAAAGCAGGAGAGGCCAGTGCGACAAGCAGGAAAACAAGCAAGGATCGAACGGAACCCATACCTCACTCCATCGGATGTTGCCGGTAATCTTAGACGCAATGCGGAGGATTTTCCAGTCCCCCGGGCTGCCATTTTGGTGAAGTGCAGGGGCCGAGACTAGCAAAGCTACGTCTGTACAGGTATGAAACACGCTGTAGAGACGTTGCTTGCAACGTCTCGGTTAGGCGTTACAATTCCGGCTCATCCAGGACGCGGCGAACATTGCGCGCCAAAGCATCCAGGGAAAAAGGCTTTTGCAGGACGCTGGCAGACTGGCTGCTGGCCTCAATATCCAAGGCGGAGTGTTCCGAGTAGCCCGACATGAAAAGCACTTTCATCCGTGGCCGGAGCGGAGTCAGACGTTGCGCCAGTTCGCGGCCTCCGATGTTGGGCATAACCAGATCCGTCACCAGCAGGTGAATCGGATCTGCATATGTGCTTGCCATTTGCAGGGCCTCGTTGCCGTCGACTGCGATCAGCACGTTATAACCGTTGCGCCGGAGAGATTCCCTGACGATATCGCGAATGCCATCCTGATCTTCGACTACCAGAACCGTCTCGGTGCCTTTCGGCGCCGTGGCCAGAGCCGGCACGGTTTTGGATGCTAGTTGCGCTTGGGCCTGCGATTCTTCCGCCTCAGATTCCTTGCCTCGAGATTCTTCGCGGCGGGATTCTTCGACGCGCGGAAGATGGATATTGAACTTAGTTCCGCGCCCCGGTTCACTGTCGACCCAGATCCAGCCGTCACTCTGCTTGACCACTCCATAGACGGTAGCCAGCCCCAAGCCCGTGCCCTTGCCGGGTGCCTTGGTGGTGAAGAATGGTTCAAATATGTGGGCCTGAGTTTCAGTATCCATTCCGCTGCCGGTATCGCTTACCGTCAACATGACGTACTTGCCCGGAGGCGCGCCCTCATGGCTTCGAAAATCGTTTTCGTCCAGTTCGACGTCGCGGGTCTCAATAGTCAGCCTGCCACCCTGCGGCATGGCATCGCGCGAATTGACCGCCAGATTCAGGATCACCTGCTCCATCTGGCCGGGATCAGCCTTGACTCGCCCCAACGTGGGAGCCGGCACAACCTTCACTTCAATATTTTCTCCGATCAGGCGATGCAACATCTTGGCTACGTCGGCGAGGACTGCGTTCAAATCAAGCACCTTGGGCCGGAGTACCTGCTTGCGGCTGAAGGCCAGCAGTTGGCCAGTCAGGGATGCGGCTCGAGTCACCGCATTTTCAATTTCCAAAGCATCTTTGTGTGCCGGATCGTTCGCAGCGAGCCGCTCGCGGAGATGTTCATTGTGAGCCTGAATCAGCATTAACAGGTTGTTGAAGTCGTGGGCTACGCCTCCGGCCAACTGGCCGACGGCCTCCATTTTCTGCGAGTGGCGAAGCTGATCTTCCAGGCGCTTGCGCTCGGTGATGTCATACATCACCCCCTGCATCAGCAGTCCCTGGCCGTCGGTTTGCAGTAAGACACCTTCGTCACGAAACCACAGCAGCCTGCCATCGCGAGCGCACATTCGGTATTCGGACTGAAATAACTCGTGGGTTTCCTGAAACAGTTTCTCCGCCGCCAGAGCCACTTCCCGGTCGTCAGGATGGATGTGGTTCATCCAGTTCATCGGATCGGAGAGCCATTCCGCGGGCGAGAAGCCCAGCATAGTTTCAATCTGGGGACTTACATAGTGCCAGGGTCCGCCGGCGCCGAGTTCCGCAATATAAGTAATGGCGGGGAGGCGCTCCACCAGAGTGCGATACCGGGCTTCCGCGGCACGGAGCTCAGCCTTCGCCCGGTCGTGTTCGATTGCGATGCCCGCTAGATGGGTGGCGTGCGTGATGAGCTGCAGATGCTCAGCATCGGGAGTGCGAGGCTCCCGGTAGTAGATGGCAAAGGTGCCGAGTATTCTGCCATCCTGCAAGGCGATTGGTGTGGACCAGCAAGCGCGCAAACCGTGAGGCAACGCCACCTGGCGACAGCTTGCCCAGAGTGGGTCGGTGGCGATGTCGGAAACCACAACCGGCTGCTTCCGGTAAGCAGCGGTCCCGCAAGAGCCGGCGCAAGGACCGATCTGTATCCCGTCCACTGCCCGCGAGTATTCCATGGGAAGGCTGGGAGCGGCGCCGTGCCGCAAGGTCGTACCGTCGGCATCCAGAAGAAGAACGGAGCAGAGCAAGCCGCAATGCTGCTTCTCGATTTGCTCACAGAGGATTTCGAGGATCTTCGGGAGCGGAGCTTGGGCCCCGATCATCCCCAACACTTGTTCGTTGAGCTGCGACAATGCTTGGGATAGCTCCAGCTTGTCCTCGTTCGTTGCTCTCTGAACACCTGTTGACATGCAACTCCTCGTGTCGCTCAGCCCAAACTTGCGGAGGCAGGCCGGTATTGTCGCGCCTTGTCCTGATTTGAAACAGGCCGGAACGCCCAAGAGACATTATTCACCACCCGTAATAGGCGCCAAAGTTACCTGCGTAACCAGCCAGCGCGGAGCCTGCTTCAATTCCAAAATGTTATCGGAAGAAATGGAGAGCGGAGAGTTGGGCAGTTACTCGCTGGTGAAGTAATCCACCGTGACCGGATTTTCAAACAGGGAATAATCCCGCGTCACCACCGTGATTCCGCTGTCGGTGACGAAGTAGCGTTGCCGGTCGGCCTCGAGATCATAGCCGACGGTCGTACCCTCGGGGATGTGCACGTCGCGATCGATGATGGCCTTGCGGATGCGGCAGTGGCGGCCTACATTCACATGCGTGAACAGGATACTGTCGTCCACTTCGCTGTAGGAATTCACCCGCACATCCGGGGAGAGCACGCTGTTCTGCACCCTACTCCCGGAAACGATGCAGCCGGCGGAGACAATGGAATCGAGCGCCGTTCCGGTGCGCCCCTCTTCGGCGAACACAAACTTGGCCGGCGGATACTGCCGCTGATGGGTGCGAATGGGCCACTCCGCGTCATACAGGTTGAACACCGGCGAGACCGAGACAATATCCATGTTGGCTTCGTAGTAGGCCTCGAGCGTTCCCACATCGCGCCAGTAGAGCGCTTCCTTTTTGTTCTCATCGACGAAATCGAAGGAGTACACGCGATACTCGTCCATCATCTTGGGCAGAACGTCCTTGCCGAAATCGTGGCTGGATTCCGCGTCTTCGGCATCCTTCAGGAGCGCGGGGATGAGCACATCGGTGTTGAACAGATAAATGCCCATCGAGGCCGAGACTTTCTCCGGATTGTAAGGGGAACGCAAATCGGTTTGCTGCGGTTTCTCCTGGAATCCGTTTACCCGGTGGTCGCGGTCGATATCCACCACGCCGAAGCGGGAAACCTCGGCGGGATCGATCTGGATGGTTGCCAGGGTGACGTCCGCTCCCGACTCGCCATGCTGCTGCAGCATCCTCCCATAATTCATCTTGTAGATGTGATCGCCAGAGAGAATGAGCACGTGCAGCGGCTGCTCCGAGCCGATGGAATAAATGTTCTGGTAAACCGCGTCCGCGGTGCCCTGGTACCACTCTTCGCTCACCCTCTTCATGGGCGGCAATACTTCGATAAACTCTCCGACTTCGCGGCCTAGAATGTTCCAGCCCTCGCGGATGTGCCGGTTCAGTGAGAGCGCCTTGTACTGGGTCAGAATGTAAACCCGGCGCAGGTCGGAGTTGAGACAGTTCGAGAGAGTGATGTCGATGATGCGGTAAATGCCGCCGAAGGTGACGGCGGGCTTGGCCCGGTCGCGGGTAAGAGGATAGAGGCGCTCGCCTGCTCCTCCGGCTAATAGGACTCCGAGCGTATCTTTCATTGGCATCCCGCGCAACGGGAAACGCTAAATACTAGCACAGCGGAAAACTGGGCCTGCTGGTTCCTGCCTTTCCCACATTGGGATGGAGTTTACTGTTTAGTACCGGGTACCCCCCTCCCCCTTTTCAGTGCAAAATCTAGAGAGCAAACGACTTAAATTTCGACTATGTGCTAGATCTTTGAGTTTACAGGAGTTACGCGCAAAATCTAGATAACATGGGAGTTATCGCGGGTGCGCTACGGTCCTGCGTCCCATTCTGGAACTAGGGCGGACGCGGTCTAGACGCCACGCCATCGCCTGGATCTCAGATTGTCAAAGATATAAATTATCTTACAGATAATGTATCTTAAAGTAGGTTATCCGATTTAAGGCATGCCGTCAACGATAAAGCGCGCTGCGGGACTGAATTCCGAATTGGGAGTTTGCGTTTCTACCGACGCCGAGCCGAGGAGCGGATTCCTCTCGCCAGATACTGCTGGTCGAGCGCTTGGCGTATGAGGGTCTTGATCACCGCCTGGCGGCTGATATTCAACTCTTTGGCGGCGCGGTCCAGTTCCTCCAGCATGCCCGACGCCAGGTCAACATTCACCCTCTGGATCGGACCCATCATTTGGCCGGTATTGGTGAAGAACCGGGACACGTCTCTGCCCTGGTCGGCAAGGCGGGCGATGGCTTCTGCCGGCACTGGCTTGCGCGGCTTACGAGTGTTCTTCATAAAGTTTGTGCTCCTGCTTGGTAGCTTTCCAGAGAGTGACGAGGTGGTAATATTCACCTTCCTCGTCCTCCCGCACTTCAAGAATGACGGCGTACAAGTGCTCTCCCACCCAGCCGATCGCCCGGTACTGTTCGGGCCAATCTAAGCGCTGGTCGAGGTAGTAGGGGTGCGAAAAGATTTCCTGCGCCTCTTCGAACCCGATGCCTCTTTTGGGATTCGCCCTTAGCCGCCCGCTCTTGCGCTCATCGAACTGAAATCGCATGAGTATAACAGTTATACCACATTGGATTCACGGGAAAGTTCCCTCAAGCCAGGTTAGCGTCCAAAGAACGGACGCGAACCTGGGGCACCGGGCTAGGCGGCGGATTTCTTGGTGCTAACTTCGGCGATTCCAGCGCCCAGCAGCGAAAAAGCCGCCGGGATTATCACGAATCCGGGCGGCACTAGTCCCATCGATTCCAAACGGTCAGAGAGCGACCAGTAGTGATTCACTAACCCCGAGAACGTGAATCCGACGGCAAACATCAGCAGAATAAAAGTGCCCATGACCCAACTCGGAAGCAGAGATGCCGCGATGCGTTGAAGCCGCGATCCTCGATTGCGCTGCGAGAGAAGCGCTCCGAGCGCGCCGCAGATCGGGAGCAGGCACCACCACCACAGCGGCAATTGGCCGCCCACCAGCCAGATGAGCTTGGGTGGAGTGTGATCGAGTGCCAGCGCCCAATAGAAAAACCCGGCTGCGACGGACGTCAGCAGTCCGGGCAGAGCTACCTTGCGGATGAAACCAGTCATAAGCTCCTCCTGTAGAAATCGCATTACGAGCCACACCCTGCGACGGCCTTCGATCTGGCCCATGGTGTGCTGAAAGGCCACCTCTGCCGGCAAACCCTCGCGCAGGAAAGCTTCGTAGCTGTCTTCGAGATGGGCGGCCAACTCCTCCGTGAATTCCGGTGAACAAACCCCGAGCACGCGAAGATTTTTGCGGACGATCTGTTTCCAATCAGGCATTTTGAAACCCCGTGACCCTCTGTAGCGCCCGGAAAAAGGCACGCCACTGCGCGCGCAGCGGCGCGATTTGCTTTCTGCCCGAAGCCGTGAGCCGGTAGCAGCGGCGGCGGCGGCCGTTGGGCAAGGTTTGCCATTCCGCTTTGACCCAACTCTTTCGTTCCAAGCGGTGGAGCATGGGGTAAAGAGAAGCCATATCGAAGCGCAGCACCCCTCCCGTTTGCGCCTCGATCTGCTTAGCGATTTCATATCCGTGCAGTGGCTGTCCGGCGAGCAGAGTCAGGACGGCGAGTTCCGCGCTGCCCCGCTTGATTTGCGCGTTGACCGATGGCATTTGGTCTCACTCCCTATATATAGGGTAACTATATACACAAACTTGCGCCGAATCAAGATGACCAAAGGCACATGATCCTGCTCGCTTAAATTGCTGGATTCCGGATTGCTGGATTCGGGATTGTTGAAACATCGCGATAGCACTCATTGACCGGGTTCTGAGTGCAAACGCCCATCCGGGCGCAGGTTAAGCTTTGGGAGACCAAATGAAGAGCCCGCATTTTTCGCGGCTTGACCGGCACCGCTAAAGCCGTTCCCTTCCCAGAACCCGCACGAACCCGAGTTTTTTCGGCAAGCCCGAGTAGAAGGGTTTATCACGCCGATCAGACACGAGAGATGGTAACCAGTATCTCCTCGCCGCTCAGCGAGAGCTTTGCTCCGCCGTTCTGTGTGGCGGTCAGTTCTAGCCGATCCGCTAGCAATTCGTGCCGCAGACATGATTCGTGCGCCGCAATGGCTTCGGCGGGGCCTGGTGGTTCCCGCTTTTCCCACAGTGGGATGGAGTTTACTGTTTAGTACCGGGTACCCCTCCCCTTTTCGGTGCAAAATCTAGAGAGCAAACGACTTAAATTTCGACTATGTGCTAGATCTTTGAGTTTACAGGAGTTACGGGCAAAATCTAGAGAACATGGGAGTTAGCTCGGGCATGCGACTGACTTGCGTCCCATTTTGGAACTAGGGTGGGCCAGAAACCGCACGATCGCCTAGTCAGATTGTCAAAGAATCTAGATTATCTTGCAGATAATGTATCTTGAAGTAGGTTATCCGATTTAGGCATGCCGTCAACGATAAAGCGCGCTGCGGAGTTTAGGGCTCGGGAGAGAGCCCCAGGTCTCGAGGGAGACCTGGGGCACCCAGCACTACAATCAACTCAGCCCTGCCGAAGCTGTAAGATCACCCACAGTTGCCCTTGCGTTGTGGCGGGGTTTTGAGGGTAACGGCCTGTTAACGTCACTTGAGAAATCGTGCGGTTGACTCTCGATCTGAGCGGACAGATAATGAATCACTTTCGGAGGACGCCCATGAAGCATTCTTCCCGGCGTACGCGAACAACCGCCGAGCTTTCCGACTCAGTTCATCGGCAGCTCAACATGTATGCACTCGCGGCAGGAGCAGCCGGAGTCGGCATTCTGGCCTTAGCACAATCTGCCGAAGCAAGGATTG
Source organism: Terriglobales bacterium (assembly GCA_035601775.1). Lineage (GTDB taxonomy): Bacteria > Acidobacteriota > Terriglobia > Terriglobales > Acidobacteriaceae > JABDBE01. The sequence continues at coordinate 50,033 of DATNNO010000081.1, forward strand.
TGTATACGCCAACCGACCAGCAGATCCCTCCAGGCTTCGGAACGGGTTTGTATCTGGACGTCAATAACGACGGAATCAACGATTTTTCGTTTGTTAACTTTTACAGTGCGACAAGCTCGAACCTCGGTTTGTGGGTCTCGCCCGTTGCTGCGAGCAATGAGATCTTTTCGGCGGGTGCTAGTTATGCTGCTGCCTTACCTGCAGGCGTGAGAATTGGACCCAGAGGGAAGTTTCACAAGAGGGCTGTTGCCGTCATGGCTGATGGGAATTCTCATTCTACCTGCGGCGGTCCATGGAAGAGGGCCCACAACCGATACCTCGGGCTGAAGTTCTGGGTTAAAGGGAAAATCCATTTCGGCTGGGCACGCTTGAATGTCAATTGCGTGTATCCTAAGGCCATAAGGGCCACGCTGACCGGCTACGCCTACGAAACCATCCCCAGCAAGGCCATCATCGCAGGCGCGACCAAGGGGCCAGATGGTGGCGAACCAACCGCATCATTCAACACGCGCACTCCCGAACCGGCTACGCTGGGCATGTTGGCGCTGGGAGCACCGAGGCTAGCGATCTGGAGGCGTGAGGAGTCTGTTATCGCTGCGCCCAAACCCAACTGAATCTTACTTGCTGGCGTAACATCGCGATAGCACTCATTGACCATTGAAGGGGATTTTGAGGCGCTATGGCCTGGTTACAACAGTTATGATTACGTCAACTATGAGACTAGGGCACTGTTTGCGAGCAAGATATATCGATACCGATCCGCCTAGGCCGAAGAGTTCATTGGACTTGGGTAGAAAACAGCCTGCGATGTTTGCACCCACTGCAAAAACATCGGCCCTTGGCACTTCGCCAAGGGCCGTTAACGTCAATACCTCAACCCCTCATACATTTGCAGGCACCATCTTCCCCAAAATAACCCGAATCACCTCCGGCCGATGTTCCCCGGAGCTGCCCTCCAAACGTATAAGACCGCTCAAAACCATTGGGACCGGCAATCCTCATCTCCCACCGGTTATTCGCCTGCGACCCAATAACCGAAACCCGCCAATCCCCGGCCCTATCGGCAAACACATGCTCAATCGCGGCCAGAACACCCGCCCGCAACTCAGGGTCTCCCGTGTGATGAACCTCCACCGTCACTGCCATACTTTTCTCATCCGCACGCGTGATTTTCTCCACGTCACTCGATCGGGCGCGCAAACGACAGCTCGTGGCCATCTGGATCCGGCATGTGGAAATATCGTTCACCCCAGGAGGCGTCTTGCGGATGCTCCGGATGAAATCCCTTTCCCCGCAGGTATGCCCAGAATGCGTCCACGTCAGCCACGTAGAAAATCATTCGACCCCAGCCAGTAACCGAACGACCCTGCTCTAGATTGAGGATCGGGGCCATGGCGTCCTCGCCGCGGAGCGACGAAAAATACGCACCTTCTCCGCCGTACACGAGCTCCATGCCCAGAACATCTCTGTAAAATCGCACGGACTCCGTCATGTTCGCAACCCGAAAGGTGACCGCGGAAATCTTCTGCACCATCACTGCCATATCTCCGCGAACATACCATCACTGCATAGCAAGCGCCAAACCTCACGCCATAATCTGAGGATTCAAGCTGCAGAGTGACGCTGGACGGAGTATCATGTGGGGCCATGACGAGACCAGCCGCTCTTCCCGGTGTGACTCGTAAACGCGGGAATCCCACCTGGGGGCGTCCCGTGCCGCCAGCGCCAGCCCTCCCTACTGAGTTCGAACTGCAGATCAAGCAATTGCGACTCACCGCAGACGCGTATGTCTACTCGGCCGAGCTGCGCCGGTGGTGCGAAGAGAACAGGAATCGGTTCTACATCTCCGAATGGCTGCTTGGGGAGTGGCACATTACCGTAGATCTAAACATCAGCGACGCAGCGTAACCATCCACCAGCACCCGAACCAAATCCAATCGCCTCAACCGCAGCTTGCCGCCGCGGTCTTAAACTCTGCTCTCTGACACCCGGCACTGACGCATGCCACCCACGCCACTCCGAAACCCAAATCTGCACATTCCCAAGCCAAAAGATGCCCAAGCCACCTCGCAGAATCCGCGACCCAGAACTCACAAAAAACGCGAGACCTACCCCGCCGAATCCTCTAGCCACGTTTGACACACTCTCCCTCATCCTGTACGACTGGAAGCAAGGCCTTTCGCTAACATGCCTCCGCAATCCAGGATCCGAAAAGTGCTGATCTCATTCTTCCTGGCTGTTCTGGCTTCTGTTTGGGGTCTCGTGGCGCCAGCCTACACTGGAACAACTGCACGGGAGATTCCGGTCAATCGAGAGTCTTCCTCTCCGCCTCAGACAGAAACGCCTGTCCATCATGTACAACGTACAACGCTGGCAGAAGTCAACGGTCCTGGAAGCTATCTCTTGCTGGCCATTCCAGTGATAGTTGCCGGCATGCCGCTTCTCTTTCGGTCCCGAGCGGTCCGCATCCTGTCCGCCGTGCTGCTTATGGGCTGGGTCGTAATCGGCGTTGCAAGCATAGGACTGTTCTACATCCCTAGCGCGATCATCATGGTCTGGTCTGCTCTTGGGAAGTCTGCCTGAAACTACCTCGGCGAGGCATGTCTCCGTAACTCTGGACATGAGGTAGTCCGAACACGGAGGCATAGGTCGCATTTCGTAAACTCAACTCGCGACGTAGCAACGCTGCACATCTTGTTTGCATTGATCCGGCGACTATGGACAACTATGCTATCCAAACACATTATCCAATTTCCACGTGATAATCACCCGAGGTGTTCCTCGTAGGCATGTTCGCCGTGGATGGATTCATCGAGGCCTATTTCCTCGCTCATCTCATCGACTTTCACCGTCGTGAACGCATCGATAATTCGTAACATCGCGTAGGTAAACACGAAGGCCCATACCGACGAGAAAATAACCGCCACGGCTTGTTTCAGGAGGAACGTCGGATTGCCGTAAAGCAGTCCATTCGCGCCTGCGGGATTGAATTCCTGGTTGGCGAAAATTCCCAGCATGATGATGCCGAGGAAGCCCCCTACACCGTGGACTCCCCAAACGTCCAGTGCGTCATCCCACCCCAGTTTGTTTTTCATCTCAACAGCGCAGTAGCAAACCACTCCGGAAACTAAGCCGATGATGACCGCGGTGGTCGGAGAAACATATCCGGCCGCGGGAGTAACGGTAGCCAGTCCGGCAACGGCTCCGGTCAGCAAGCCCAGGAACTTCGGCTTTTTTTCGTTGAACCATGCCACCAGCAGCCAGGCGACAGCCGCGAACGAGGCTGACAAATCGGTATTGAGAAATGCCGTGGCGGTCACCGAATCTACTCGCATTTCACTGCCGGCGTTAAAGCCGTACCATCCGAACCACAGTAGGCCGGTTCCCAGCGCGACGAGCGGGATGCTGTGCGGGCCGCTATCAGTCGTGCGCCGCTTTCCCACGTACAGCACGGAAGCCAGCGCGGCGATGCCCGCGATGTTGTGCACCACAATGCCGCCCGCAAAGTCCAGCACTCCCCATTTCTGCAGCATGCCTCCACCCCAAACCATATGGACGAAGGGAAAATAGACGAAGGTCAGCCAACCGGTCAGGAAGAGCATGTACGCCTTGAAGGTGACCCGATTGGTGAAGGCGCCCGAGATGAGAGCAGGAGTGATGATGGCGAACATCATCTGATACGCAACGAACACAAAGGCCGGGATCGTGTCATTCGGCGATGCGGTAGTCAGATCAATCCCGCGCAGAAATGCGTTGTCGAAATTCCCGATGATCCCGCGCCAGTCGCCGCTGAAACACAGAGAATAGCCGTATAAATACCAGATCACCGTCGTCCAGCCCATCGAGACAAAGCTCTGAATCATGATGGCGAGTACGTTCTTGCGCCCGACCAGACCGCCATAAAAAAATGCGAGACCGGGTGTCATCAGCATGACCAGGCTGCTGCATAGAATCATGAAACCTGTATTACCAGTATCGAGGTGCAGCATTGAAGGTTCTCCAAGCGAAAAGATTAGACGACATCGAAATCCTTGATGGCCATGAGAAAACGGGAAGACGAGGAACTCGTGTGTCCAGCCGAGCTGGAGGCGAAGGAAACGCCAGCGCTCTCCCGCGGCAGCCAATCTTGGTCAGCATGGTGTTCGAGGGCTTCAGATCACGATGCCGTGATAAGGGCCCTCCGTGCGCGTAATTATAGTCTCAGTGCTGCAAGTTTCAGGGCGAGCGACATTCTTGGATGGATTGTCAGGAACTCCAAAATAATCACGGGCTATGGGGGTCGCCTTTGGCAACTGAACGAAGTGTAACCGTCGAAAATCCCCATTACACTATTACACTCACGACCGGGTTTTGAGTGTAATGGCCTGTGGCTGTTGAAAAACTCCTTCCCGCGAAATTCGCAAAAATAAAATCGCGTCAGGAGGCCATACAAACGACTTTCTCGGTTTTCCTGGACATTTTCTATCCCCCAAATTTCGGCTGTTTTGAGGAAAATGGACTTTTTCAACACCCACGCCTGTTTTCAACAGCTACCTTTAGGACACGTTTGAGATGTATGCTTCATTGGTAGGAAAGTGCTGCTCGGGGTGAATGGTAGAGAGAACGCCCGGAGATCGGCGTAAACGGCGGCTGTGCTGTACGGCGTCCTAGCGGCATTCGTCGTCATTTCAGCGGCCTCAATCCCTGTCGTCGAGGGCGATGTCCAACAAAAGGAGGAACGATGCAGCAAGACCGCTAACTTTCTTGCTGATCACTGATAGGGTGATCGTCCGCGGCGACTTTGGAAGGCGCGTCTTCATTGTTTAGAACTCGCCCCAGAATAGTGGATTTCTGGCGTTGACGAGCCGAGTTTGCGGCCTCGGCAACCGACTGCTGCGGATCTTCCTGCGCCCGCTCTTGGTATGCGTTCGGGAGCAGCACCAGGCAGGCTGCGAGCATGGAGCAGATCCACGTTTTCTCAGGTTGTCTCCTCAATGCTGCGATCCTTTTCCTGACAGGAATCTTATTTTGCAGACGCTCACGACAGTGCGACGTGTCCTAGCGATGAAAAAAGTTTAGCACCCGGCGAGTCTCCAGCGCTGTTACGTTTGTCATCTGGGCGGCTGCTGCCGATTGGGTGGATGACGTTAGTGCTTTATCCGCTGTAGTGCGTATTCACCCGGTTTGGTTACCGCACCTAAGACCTGTACAGTGCGGCTGTGATATTCCTGGATCGCGACATTCACGATTCGGATCGGTCAACAGTTCAGACTTCTTCAATGTGTCCGAAATCGATCTCGCGAGTTCAATTCCGTTGAGCCCGGCGGCTTTAGTCCGGCCGACGTAGGGCATCCGCCCAGAACCTCGTCATTCGCTTCCCCCAAACGCCGTGTGTGGACCTCGGCGCCATCACTCACCGAAGGGGGTTCTGACACTATTGGTTTAATGCTGCCCTGGAGTTATATACTTTGGCACAGCAGAGATCGCGACCCGGCGCGCATATGAGGAGTGCTCGCGAGCTCGGACTAAGGCCTGTCTAATTCCGTTCTGACGCTCTTATTCTGCTTCTTAACTTCGAATGAGTCGTGACGCAGCGATTGCCGGGGGTTACTCCCCGAACATTCGCGCTCCTTCGACGCAGCCAGGAGATTCGCATGGATGCCGCGCCAAAGGATGTCACCAGGCTACTGGCGGAGCTCAGCAGCGGCAACGAGCAAGCTTTGGCGGATTTGATGCCTTTGCTCTACTCGGAGCTGCGCCGCCTGGCGTCTTATTACTTGCAGCGGGAGCGCAGTGATCACACCTTACAGGCCACCGCCCTGGTGCACGAGGCCTATCTCCGCTTAGTCGACCAGAAAGAAGCCCGATGGGAGAACAGAAACCAGTTCATGGCGGTTGCTTCGCAACTGATGCGCCGCATTCTGGTTGACTATAGCCGTGGTCACCATTCCGCGAAGCGTGGCGGCGATGCGCAAAAGGTCTATCTGCAAGAAGGTGCAATTGTTTCCAAAGGACGGGCAGCGGACGTGGTGGCATTGGATGACGCCCTCATCAGGCTGACTGAACTCGATCCCGAACAAGCACGCTTGGTCGAGTTGCGCTTCTTCGGCGGCTTGAGTATCGAAGAGACCGCAGGACTTCTTGGCGTGTCGCCAGCCACTGTCAAACGCAACTGGAGTGTGGCGAAGGCATGGCTCGCGCGGGAGATGCGGGGCAAAGATGCAAATGCGTGAATGGGACCAAGTCAAGGAGATCGTAGCGTCCGCGCTGGAGCGAAGCCCGGACGAGCGTCCCGATTTTTTGCGTGAGGCCTGCGGCCAGGATGACGAATTGCGCGCCGAAGTAGAATCGCTGCTCTCCAACTACGACGGCGCCGACAGCCTACTGGAAGAATCCCCAGTCGCGAAGGTATTCTCGTTTCCCGCGAAAGTGATGGTTGGAAGGCAGATCGGATCTTACCGCATCCTCGGGGAGACCGGGCAAGGGGGGATGGCGGTCGTATATCTGGCCGAGCGCGCTGACCAAGAGTACCGCAAACGCGTCGCCATCAAGATGGTGAAACCTGGCGTCAACCACGAAGAAATCATCCGCCGGTTTCGCAACGAACGACAGACTCTAGCCGCGCTCGACCATCCTCACATTGTCAAATTGCTCGACGGCGGTACAACCGAAGAGGGCTGGCCCTATCTGGTCATGGATTTTGTCGAGGGTATCCCGATTGACCAGTACTGCGATAGCCGCAGGCTCCCGATTCGTGAACGCCTAGAATTGTTCCAGACGGTGTGTCAGGTCGTGCACTATGCGCATGAGCACATGGTGATCCATCGCGATCTCAAGCCAAGCAACATTCTGATCGCAAGTGATGGCGTGCCCAGGCTTCTGGATTTTGGCATCGCCAAGTTGCTGAATCCGGAATACTTCCAAATTCCACTTGTCACCACCGGCGATTGGCGTCCCATGACGCCCCAATATGCCAGTCCTGAACAGGTGCGCGGGGATGCGGTCACAAAAGCAACTGACATTTATTCGCTGGGAGTCCTGCTCTATGAGCTGCTGACTGGCCATCGGCCCCATAGCGTTGGGCGCCATTCTCGCTTGGAAATCGAACGGCTGGTTTGCGAGGAAGAGCCGGAGAGGCCGAGCACAGTCGTCAGCACTATTGAGGAGGATAACTCCCGTAATGGCAAAACGGGAACTGCAATCACTCCTGAACTGGTCAGCAAGAATCGCGGTTTGGAACCGGCTGAACTGGGATATCAGCTGCGCGGCGATCTCGACATAATAATAATAAAGGCGCTCCGCAAGGAACCCGAACGACGTTTCTCCTCTGCCGAGGAGTTCTCGGAGGATATCGAACGTCACCTGACGGGCCGGCCTGTGAGAGCGCGCAAGCCCACTCTTTCATACCGGAGCGGTAGGTTTTTGGGCAGGCATAAAGAAGCGCTAGTCACCGCCATGGCAGTCCTTGCCCTAATGGCTGGCCTGGTTGGATGGGAAGCGCACAGGATCCGAAAGCAAAATCTTGCGGAGCAGCAGTCCGGTCGTGCTCAGGTTCACGCGCGTCCTTCCTTGGCGATATTGGGATTCAAGAATCTTTCCAACCGCCCTGACACTGCGTGGATCTCCACCGCTTTGTCGGAGATGTTGACCACGGAACTAGCCGCCGGAGAAGAGCTGCGCACCATACCCGGCGATACCGTCGCACGAGCCAAGATCGACCTCTCCCTGCCCGACGAAGAAAGCATATCCCCCGAGACTCTGAAACGACTTCGCGAGAACCTTGGAAGTAACTTCGTTGTTCTCGGTTCCTACTTCGACCCGGGAAAGGAGAAGGGAGGCCAGGTCCGTCTAGACCTTCGCCTCCAGGACACAGCAAAAGGAGAAACGATTGCTACAGTCTCGGAAATGGGCCCCGAGTCCCGGTTACTTGACGTCGTTTCACGGACTGGAACGCGTCTGCGCGAGCGATTTGGTTTGTCGGAAGTCTCTCAACTTGAATCCCAGGAAATCAAGGCCTCGGTCGCGTCAAACTCGGAGGCGATGAGGGTCTACTCCCAAGGGCTCGAAAGGCTTCGGGCGTTTGATGCGCTTTCTGCTCGGGATCTCCTCACTCGGGCTGTAGTTGCCGATCCATCTTTTCCGCTCGCCCACTCCGCATTGGCAAAAGCGTGGCAAACTCTTGGTTATGACGCGGCCGCCGCGCAGGAGTCCAAGCAAGCCTTGGATCTAGCAGACAAGCTCTCTCGCGAGGATCACCTCCGGGTGGAGGCGCGCTACTACGAGAGTAATTGGAACTGGCAAAAGGCGATCGAGACCTACGGCGTTTTGTTTCGCATCTTCCCAGATAACCTCGAGTACGGATTGAGCCTTGCCAATACTCAAACCTCTGGGGGCAAAGGGAAAGATGCTTTGAGCACATTGGCAGCGCTGGTTCGGCAGAATGCGCAGGCGAAAAAGGACCCCGGCATCGACCTGGCGCAGTCGCTGGCCGCCGCTTCCGTTGGCGATAACAACCTTCGGCGAGATGCAGCAGAGCACGCCGCAGAGAAAGGCGAACAGCAGGGCGCGAAGTTGCTGGTGGCCCAGGCACGGGCCCAGGAATGCCGCGCACTCGCGAACCTTGGCGAGAATGAAAGGGCTAACACTGCTTGTGAAGAAGCAAGGCGAATTTATGCCGCACTAGGAGATCGCGGAGGTTTGGCGCGTTGCTTACACACGATGGCGGAAATCCCGCTCAATCAGGGTGATCTGGTTTCGGCCCAGAAGCTTTACCGGCAAGCATTGTCCATTTTGCTAGAAATTGGCGACAAGAGAGCCTCTGGGAGCGAACTGACCAACCTTGGTTTGATTTCCGCGAAACAAGGAGATTTTGTTACCGCCCAAGAGCTGTATGACGAATCATTGCGCAGCTACCGCGAGGCGGGCGACAAGAATGGAATAGCCGTTACCATGGGCAACAGCGGCACGCTTCTCCGTCAAGAGGGAAGATTGTCCGAGGCGGTAGTGCACTTTCAAAATACTCTGACGTTGTCCAACGAGTTGGGGCATAGAGGTTCTGCGGCACTTTCCTTCGACGCAATAGGACAAGTGTTGGCCGAGAAAGGAGATTTGGCCGGAGCTTACAAAATGTTCCAGCAAGCAGTAGCCATCCAGCAAGAGATTGGCGAACGAAATAATTACGCATCCTCGCTCACCTTCATGGGCGACGTACGCAGGCAGCAGGACCAACTCGATGAAGCGCAGAAATTGTTCCAGGAGGCCCTTTCGATTCAGGATCAGTTAGGTGAAAACGGCGACGCCGCGGAAACCCGGCTTGCCCTTGCTCAGCTGGCTTGTGATTCTGAGCGGCCGGCCGACGCCGAGCGACTCGCCCGGACCGCCCTGGAAGTGTTTCAAGCGCAAAAACAGCCGGATCAACAAATCTATGCGGAGGGTCTACTGTCGAGATCGCTTCTTCAGCAAGGAAAAACGGGTGAGGCGAACGAAAGTATTGCAAAAGCGTTGAAGCTTTCGGACAAAAGCCCTGACGTATTCAGCCAACTTTCCTTGACCCTTGATCATGCCTACGTGTTGGCAGCCACAAAAAACACCCTCGCCGCTGAAACTGCTGCCGGGCAGGTGCTCGCGCACTCACGCAAACTGGGTATTCTCCCGCTGCAGCTTGAGGCCTCGCTGGCCTTGGGAGAAATTCAGATGAAAGGCAAGAATCCTGCTGCGAGTCGCGCCAGGCTAGAGGAACTGGAAAAGACCGCCAGAGCCAAAGGTTTCGAGTTAATCGCGCGCAAGGCTGCTGCCGCCCGCAAAGGCGGGATAGCTCGTAGTCCAGCAATGCTTTCCCGACCGTCCACCACAACCCGAGCCCAGAAAACCCGCGATCCCAACCTGAGGTGCTCCCTTTTCTTCACGCTCGTTGTCACATTTTTCTTGTTTTTGTGAGCCTTTTTTTCTCCGTTTTCCGCGTTATGGTCCGACAAGGGTAGACGAAGGCCCTTGAAGGCAAATGCCTAAAAAAAGGAGAATCTATGAAAAACAATTCGTTCGGGCTGTTTGTTCGAAGGGCAATCTGGGGTGGCCGAATCCGTGCGTTTCGGGGGTTGTGCGTGGCCACGGTTGCGGTGTTATTGTTCGGCGGTCTAGGACTCGCGCAGGATGCCCCCGCCGCTACAATTACTGGCTCTGGCACCACTAACTTCATTCCCATCTGGACTAACAGCACGACGTTGGGGAATTCGGGGTTATTCCAGCTGGGCACGGGAGCAAAGGCGAAGGTGGGTATAGGCACTACGAAACCTGCGTCCACCCTGGACGTGAAGGGCGGAGGCACCATCCGCGGGTTGTTTAGCTTGCCGACCACCGGCACAGCTACCGCGACTGCGGGCTTCAACTCGCAACCTATGGATCTGGCGGCTTCGGTGTTCAACAGCAGCGCCAGCCAGCCGGTGACACAAACCTTCCAGTGGCAAGCCGAGCCGGTGGGCAATGACACGAACACCGCGACGGGATCGCTGAATCTGCTGTTTGGCCAGGGAACCACGAAGCCAACAGAGACCGGTTTTCACATCGACAGCAACGGGCAGCTCACGTTCGCCACGGGACAGACATTCCCCGGCGCCGGCACGGTGACCAGCGTAGGCAGCGGACTGGGCCTGATGGGGGGACCGATCACGACAAGCGGCACGTTGGCAATCGACACGACCGTGGTTCCACAATTGGGCACCGCAAACACTTTCCTGGGCAATCAGACAGTGAATGGCAATGTGATCGCCACGCAACTCGTGTCGCTTGTCTCGACATTCACGCCTCCCCTGCTAGTGAACTCAACCACTCAGGTTCCAAACCTGAACGTCAGTCTGCTCGGCGGATTTTCCGCCAGCGCGTTTCCCCTGCTCGGGTCGAGTCTCTTTCCGGCCAACAACGCCTTCTTTGGCAATCAGACGGTTTCTGGTGTCTTCACCTCTACTACGGCCTCCGGCACAAATGCAGCCTCCTTCGTGAAGGGATCCTCCAGCGCGCCTACTTCTGCCGCAGCGATTCAGGTGGAAAACGTCAGCACCCTGGGAGAGGTGGCCTTCCTAGAGAATGGAAACGCCTCGAATCCCTTCTCTGTGCTCAAATTGTTGCAAGTGAAGGGGGCGACGGGGCAATTCTTGCAGTGCATGCGGCCAGATGGAACGGAATTATGTAACATCGACAATTCGGGGACCTTCCACAGCGGCTCGGATTTCGCTGAGGCACTGCCGACACGAGGAGCCAGGAAGCTCTATGAGCCGGGAGACGTCTTGGTAATGGCGAACAGCGGCGCCGGAGTGGAAAAAACGAACGAGCACTACTCACCTCGGGTGATTGGCATTTTCTCTACTCGCCCCGGCTTCGTCGGAGCCGACAAGAATGGGGTCAACCGCGTAGACAAGAACGATGTTCCGGTTGCAATCACCGGCATCGTGCCTGCGAAGGTAAGTGCGGAGAACGGAGCAGTCCGCGTGGGCGACCTACTGGTGACTGCTTCTACTCCTGGCTACGCCATGAAAGCCACCGATCACAAGCGCATGGCGGGAGCCATCGTGGGAAAGGCGCTGGAACCGCTGCTACAGGGGACCGGCGTCATTCGGGTGCTGGTTACCATGCAGTAGTCATGGCTTTAGCTGAGTAGTTGGCGGCCCCGGCGCTCGCCGAGCACTGGGGCCATTTTTCAACGTGTGTTTCTTTTTTTACGGGGATGGAATCACTGCTCCCGGTATCTGCTGCTGACGAAATCTCCAATCGCGGCCTAGGGCTTCGACACAAGTCTTCCGGCTTGCTGACGTTGGTTGTCCACTCGCGGCCGTTGCGGATGTGGGAAGCGTCCGCCGGCGATCAGGTGCTCAAAATGCTCCCGCAACTTAGTAGGCATGTCGCCGCCCGTTATAGACAAACAAGCCCTACTTTCAAGCGCCAATCTTACGGACGACGCCTTCCTTCGCAATCTTGAGCTGGGCGTCTTGTTTACGCGGCCGGAGCAGATCATCTGATACCTGAACGCCAACAAGAATAGCGCCAGTACTGGGTCCGGCGTAACTGTTGATAAATCGCCATAGCACTCATTGACCCTTGAAGGGGTTTTGAGTGCCATGGCCTGTGGCTGTTGAAAAACTCACGTGCGAGAAATCGGCAGAAAAAACATCGCGTCAGGATGCCCTATAAACGACTTTCTCTGCTCGGCTAGACATTTTCTATCCCCAAAGTTCCCCCTGATTTCTGGAATCTCGAGTTTTTCAACAGCCACGCCTGGTTACGTCAACAATCCCTAACGTCGAGCCTTGTAATCGAACATGCAGCAAGATTGATCCCTGAACTACTGCAGCTTCGCGTACTCGGCTGTGGCTTCTTTCAGGATGGGGATGTCGGGGTCAGCGTCTTTCCAGAGCGTGAGGAAATCCTGATACGCGGCACGGGCATTGGCGGTGTCACCGGACATCGCGTAGGCTCGTCCAAGTTGGAGATGAGCCAGTGCGCCAATTGGTTCGTTCAGTACAATTCCGCGATGGTCGAGAATTTTCTGGAATTCAACGGCAGCTTCGCGGCCTTGATGTCCGGCCAGATAGGCTTCGCCCCTCACGTATATGGGAAACGCCAAACTGAAGTAGCCACCTAGTTCGTACGGAGTGGCGGATTTGAGACTCTCAATGGCTTCTGGAGCATTCCCCCGGTTCACAGCGAGCTTGGCCCGGAGAGTTGGCAGGTAATTGAAGCGCACGATTGTGTCTTCCGGGAAGTCTTTACTCAAATCATTAGTCAACGACTCCGCCCTCCGATCATCCTTCGCATACGCTAAAGCGAGTGCGGTGGCATATTGGACACCCGATCCCACTAATTCCTTTGGGAACCCAGCATGCCGTCGGGCTTCGTCTGCATTGCCGAACAATGCTTCCCGCAGACCAGAAGTGGCATAGTAGGCTGCCGCAGTTTCCTTTTCTTCCACTTGTTCTGCGGAATCTATGGCGCGGCGGGAGAACTCTCGGGCCTTTCCAAGATGTCCAAAATAGGCGGCGGTATCGGCCTCCATTGCCAACAACACATCTTCCTGTCCCGGCTTGCCGACAACGAGACCCATCTGCCGCGCCATTTCCGCTTTGTCATTCTGCAAGAACGCAAGGGAGTAGAGGTTGGCACCAACGAGTGCCGAGTCGAGACCTTTTGCGGATGCCTCTTTGACCGTAGCCTGTGCTTCAGTAAAGCGATTCAGAGCGAGATATGACCCAACTAGGTCGGCATAATCCAGTCCGTTCGCGGGGTTGAGGCGAAGAGCTTCACGGTACTCTGCTACGGCTTTATCATACTGCCCGAGACCGTTCCAAATGCCCGCCAAAAGGTCATGGGGCGACCAGTTGCGTGGATAGGTTTGAGCAAAAAGTTCGCAACTCTTACGCGCCTTATCTAAGTCGCCAGTGACCACGTCATAGTAAGCAGCCTCGATTTCGAGCTTTTCCCAATCGCTCGCGCGCTCGCGCAGTTCGTATCCCTTACGCACACTAGCTGCCGCCAAACGGCTTTCGCTGAGGTTGGAATAGGCGAACCCGAGCACGATATGAGCGAAAGCGAAATTCGGGTCGATTTGGACGGCCCGCTGAAGAAAGGGGACGCCTCCGGCACTGTCGCCTCCCCTCACCACGGATTGGTCGCCGAGAGTGTAGGCATGGAGTGCTTCAAGAGAGGGCGTGGTTGCCTGCTCAAGCGGCGTATCGAATTTCTGCACTGTGCCGAGCGATTCGCCGAGTTTGCCGCGCATTTCGCTAGCCGCCTTGCCTAGAGCATCGAGGACGTGATCCTTGTCGCTCGCCCGAGCTTCGGCGCTCGCCAGCGATTCGCCGCTTGAGCAGTTCACCGCCTTTAGAATCAAGTTGTACTGCGTGCCAATCTGCGCAATCGAACCGTCGAGGACGGCTGCGCTGCCTGTTCGTTGACAGATTTCGCGGCCAATCTCAGGCGTGACCCTCGCATCGGAGGGCTGTCCCATCATCCGCAGGGTTTGCTGGATTTGTTCCTCTGAGACGAGGCTCAGGAAAGGCGACTGTTCCAGTTGTACCGAGAGCCCCTGCCGAAGAGTTCCGTCAAATACGGGATCGCCCGTCGTGTTCGTGAAGTCCGCGATGGCAATCGTGTCTTTGTCGGTAAGTTTGGGCGTGCGGTGGAAATAGAAGTAGCCTCCGAGTGACAACGCCAGCACGGCGGCGGCAGGAAGAAGCAGCTTCCAACGTAATCTGATAGCAGTTGCGGCTGGGGCCTTCGCACTTACCGTTACCCACGCTGAATCCGTGTCTCGCTTCAGTCGTTGTAGATCGGTGCGAACGTCCGAGGCATGCTGGTATCGCAGGTCTCGATCTTTTTCCAGACACTTGGCGATGATCCGTTCCAGTTCGACTGGCAGGTCAGGATTCAATCGCACCGGAGGAACGGGTGCACGGTTCAGAATGGACTCGAAAATCACTCCTGTGCTTTCTCCGTGGAAAGGCAACGCCCCAGTCGTCATCTCGTAGAGCACCGCACCAAAGGAGAACAAGTCCGTGCGTGCGTCCAGTTCCTTAGCTCGGACTTGCTCCGGTGACATGTAGGAGATGGTTCCCACAGCCGTTCCCGGACTGGTCAGATGCTCGGCGCTGGACTCGACTGTTGCCTGCGACATTCCTTCTGCCGCACCCATCACTGTGTTTCCTACGGGAGTGACCTTCGCCAATCCGAAGTCCAGAATCTTGGCGTGTCCCCGTTTCGTGACGAAGATATTCGCGGGCTTGACGTCCCGGTGGATGATGCCAGCGGCATGAGCGGCATCCAGCGCGTCGGTGATCTCAATCCCGAGCGACAGCACGGTCTCGATGTCTATTGCCTTTCCTGCAATGCGATACTTCAGCGTCACTCCATCCAGAAACTCCATGGCGATGAAAGAACGACCGTCATGCTTGCCGATCTCGTAGATGGTGCAGATGCTGGGATGGTTTAGTGCCGAGGCTGCGCGTGCCTCCCGCCGAAAGCGTTCCAAAGCCTGTGTGTCTTGGGCTAGGTCTTCAGGAAGAAACTTAAGGGCGACAAAGCGGCCAAGCTCGGTATCCTCGGCTTTGTAAACAACACCCATCCCGCCGCCCCCGAGTTTCTCCACGATGCGGTAGTGCGAGATGGTCTGGCCGATCACTGGCGCGAATCTTACGTCTGTGGATTAGGCAAGTCAATGAAACGCGAGAACTTGACGGGGCCTCAAAACGATTAGTGGCGAAAAATCGGCATAGCACTCATTGACCCTTGAAGGGGTTCTGAGTGCAATGGCCTTCCATGAGAAGGCCGGTCTATGTCAAGCAGATTTTGATTTGCCCTTCCTAAAATCCACCTTCCTTCCTAGCGGAGGGTTTTCAGAGCGGCCCGGAGCGGTCAAGGGCGCGTTCTGTGCGGCGGGAGCGGACCCTTGACGGCGAGGACCGCTCTGCCACCATTCCGCTAG
>DATNNO010000082.1:0-81674 GCA_035601775.1 Terriglobales bacterium
CCAGCAGCTCCGGGTCGATGCGCGCCAGCCGGGCCAGCGTCCGGGCATCGAAGCGATCATCTTTGCGGCGGCTCTCCCCGATCAAACGCACCTGGCGCGCATGCGCCACAATCACTTCCTGCCCCAGTTCACTCCACAACCGGCTCACCCACGGCGAATGCATCCCCGTCTCCAGCGCGATCCGGCTGCGCGGCATCCCACCCAAGACTTCCTTCATTGCCTTCGGCGTTGTCGCCAGCTTCCGTTCCACAACTACTTCTCCCGCTTCGTTCAGAACACAGTACCAGCTTGATCGGTCTCCCAGATCCAGCCCCACCGTCAGTCTCTGACCTTCAACTTTTTCGCTCTTGCCTGCCATTGCGGTGCTAAGCTTCTCCATTGCCGGTCTCCTTTATCTCTTGCGCTTCGAGCGCGTGTCGATAACTTGGGAGCGTATCGCATCCCGCCGGAGACCGGCCTTCTCATCCCATCTGGTTTACTCTAACGAGTCCACGAGTAGACTGGAAGAGTCCCACTCGAATCGTCTTCGTCTCGCTGCGCCTGTTCTTTGCCACCCTTACGGTTTAAGATTCACCCAGGAGAAGACTTATGGTTACCGCCCTTGGCAACATTACTCCACTGGCCAACGACTACAGCGAAATCGCGCGCTCTCCCCTTGAAGCCGACCGCTGCGCACTCCTGGTAGTCGATATCCAGGAGAAACTCCTTCCCCCAATTTTTCAAAAAGAGCAGCTTATCAAGAACTCCCAATTGCTCATTCGGCTGGCCGGCATCCTGAAACTTCCGGCGCTAGTGAGCACGCAATATGCCAAGGGGCTGGGCGACACCGTGCCGGAGATCGCTTCCCTGCTGCCCGAAACCCAGGCCATCGACAAACAAATGTTTTCCTGCTTCGGCAGCGATGTTTTCTGTTCGGTGCTGAAGCGGCTGCCCGGGAACCGCAACACTGTCCTGCTGTGTGGGATGGAAAGTCACATCTGCGTGACCCAGACCGCGCTGGGGGCCCTGCGCGAAGGCTACATTGTCCACGTGGCTTCGGATGCCGTGAGTTCGCGCACGGAGTGGAATTGGAAAATCGGATTGGAACGCATGCGCGCGGCCGGCGCCGTGATCTCTTCCACCGAAATGATCGTCTACGAAATGCTGCGCTCTTCGGGTGCGCCCGCATTCAAAGAGTTGCTGCCCTACTTGAAGGGATAACAGAGTTAGCAGGCCGTGCAAGAAGTGAGGTTCGTATCAGGGCATAGCTTCAGCGATGCCGTAACTGCGCCAGAATCAGAACGCCTTTAGGCGCTGGCAGTTTGCAGCGACACTCCACACTCTGCACGTATTAAAGAGTCGCCCTAACTGACGCCGCACGGGCGTGGACGCCCGTGCCCACATGAGCAACTTCAATTGTCAATCTTTCTGCTTCACCTTCACCACGGTGATCTTCGAGAATCCTTCTTCAAACGTCGGCTGCTTTAGTTTCCCAGCCATGCGCCGCATGGCGTCTTCGGGCACCTTGCGTTCACGACGTTGATTGCGCTCCAGACAAACTTCCACCGGCACATCGAAGAACACGGCCTGCACTTCGTAGCCATAGTCCTTGGCCAGCTTGATCCAACCGTTCCGCTCGTGGGGCGACAGGTTGGTGGCGTCCACGTAATTCATCGGACGCCGCGCGATCAACCGCGCCTTCAGCATGGAACGCAGGTTGGAAAAAATCAGATCCTGGAAGCGCTGTTCCGTGGGATCGTCAAACAGAAGCGCGCGCAACAGATCGCTGGAAAGTGGCGTGATGTTGTGGCGTTTGAACCATGAACTCTTGCCCGACCCGGGCAGCCCAATCGCCAGCACGACTACACCTTTAGAAGGCCGTGGCGCCTCAACCTGGGGTGGGGTTGATGCAACTTTCGCCGCCGCACGACCGTGCGGGGCCGCAACCGCCGATGGCGCACTCTCCTTCCGAGCAGCTTGCGTCGGCCTGGCCGGATCGGAGCCCGCCGCGGCCGACTCGACCGAAGGAGCGCCGTTGCGGCTGCGACCGCGTCCGCCTCTGCCCCGCCGCCGCCGGCGTTTGGCGACATCTCCGTTTCCACCCTGCCGAGGCTGGACCCCCTGCGTCTCAGCCGGTGGCATGTCCTGTGCTGCCTCCGGCTGCAGCGCTGCCGGCGTCGCGTGTCTCACCTCGGCTGCAGGCTCCGGGTGGGCCGGCTCCGTATCGTAAAATGCCGGCTGCAGCGGGGCCTGTGGAGCTTCCGCTCCCGCCTTCCCCGGCTCCTTCTTGCGGCGCTTCAAGCGCTCGCTCATCCATTTGCGCATCTCTGGCTTGTAACACACCCACAGGCTCGCGGGCAATACAAGCGAACCAAGCCTGTTAGCGACCTCCCCCTGTAGAGACGTAGCTTGCTACGTCTCGGGCTGTGGAAAAATTGCAAGCGGGACTCAAAGGGACTGCCGTGTCCGAGTTCTCGCGACACAACAGATAGCCCCGGACGTCTTCCCCCAAGGGCGGAACGGAGTTCGGCAGGATTCGTGGGCACAGCTTGAACCCGTGCCCTTCCCGAAACGGCATTCATAAAAACAGTTGGCTCTGTTGAGATATTTTGGGATGCGGCCGCAATGGCAGAATGTAGCGCCGCCGTCCCTGGCGGCTGTCGTGGAGCGTCCCCGCCCCCACCAGCGAGGGCAAGATGCCCTCGCGACAGCCGGCAAGATGCCGGCGCTACAAGGATGTCAACAGAGCCACAACACAGGTTCTAAGTATTTGATTCGTCACGCATAGATCGTTCGCTTCGTTCTGCGTGAGCGCGGTATGGTAGGGCGCTAGTGAGGGAGAAGATCAGTCTCGACTTCAATTTATTACTGAATCCGCGAAAAGGCCTTGGATTACGGCCGAGGATGGTTTATCGTGACCGACACGTAAGGACCGCGGGACAAACGAGCGGAAAATGCGTTCTGTTCCTCGGCGTCCGCAAGATTTGGTTGCAAGATGTCTTGAAGGTTCGGAGAGGGACTCCAGCCATGAAATTTCCTCGTTGTCTGCCCACCTTTTTTCTAGCGATGTGCTTGTGCGCTTGTTGCTTCTCGCAAAACGCGTGGAGCGCGGCTGCCGCGGGCCATTCTCGGTCAGAGGAGCCGGGAGCACCGCCTTCCGAAGTGGCAACTGTCATTATTCCGGGCCCTCTGCGCTCTTTCTTGCGGATGGCCGGCATCAGCCAGAAGGTCTCGCCGGAAGAAGTTGTGCCCCTGCTGGCGCACAACGTGTTCACACAAGGTTATGAGGGCTATCAAAACAAGGGCCGGCCAACGGAGTTTCTGATCCTGCTGAGCAGGTATGTGCATCAGGCGAAAGAATTGGCGGTTCTGGCCGGGCCTGACGGGATTATTCGTGTGTCCAATTGTGACGAGGCAAAGCCCCTGCTGCGCATCCTCGGCTACCGGTTCCGCCAAGACTGTGGACAGCGCGGCGCTTCCCTGGTGACTGCCGATCCGGAGAGGGCCTTTCTTACGATCGACTCGGGCTTCCCTTTGCCTGAGTTCGAAGAGACCCTCCAGGGAGGCACGCCCTTCACCTACGCATTCCCCACCTCTCGGGTTCCCGTGCTGTTTTCGGGACGCGATTGGACCGCCGTGAGCAGCGAAAACAGAACAGATGCCAATGACCTAGTGGAGACCCTTCTACGCGATCCGGTCTTGTCACGTCTGTACTGGGCATTGTCTCAGACCGATGGCGAAACCAGGGTTGCCCTGCGACAGACTGTGGGGCTGGGGAAACTGCTTCCGCTCTCCGCCGTCCTTGACTTTTACGGAAGTCACATCTGCATTCGGTCTGGACACGTGATCGTGCCCGGTGGAACGGGCGCGGAGTCTGCCTGGAAGGATTTGGCGGGAGCAAGTCCAGATTCGCCAAGAGAGTTTGTCGCCCGGTTGCTGGCGAAGGACAACGGCTGGCTGGCCGCTTATTTTGACGCTTTGTCACGCGTCAATCAAACTCAACAGGCACACTTCACCGCACCCCGGCTGCGGCGTTTCTATGAAGCCTTTCGCGGAAAGGACGTTTCTCCCAACGCCGCCAGGCCGGCGTTCCGGCCGGCTCCAGCGCTCTTGCTTCTGGTGACCCGCTTGCAGTGGGAGCCTTCCGGCGAACCCTACGTCCCGGGAAATCTGGAAGCTTGGAAAGAGATCTTTCGCCAGAAGAGCAATTCCAAAATCGTCCGCGACTGGGGCAAGCGTGCCAGCCACTTGAACACTCCCGAGGATCTGGTCGAAGCCATGTTCTCCCTTTGTCGAGTGGAGACGGAGACCGGGCCGCTGCAGGTCTATCTAATGTTGAGCGAGCTGGATAGCAGACGGTCTCCGGAAAATCGCTTGAGTCCGCAAACCGCGCTCTTGCTGGCCAGCAGGTTCGCGCAATTCAGCAATCAATATTTGACCTTCTCAGAGTTTCCAGATTTGAACGACGCATCCATCACTCGCTTCCTGAATGTGGCCGAGACCCTGGGCAACATTCCGAACCACACGTTGCGAGGCAACGCCATGGGAATCTTTCAGGCCAACGTTGGGCTTTGGCAAATCCTGGCCCGTCAGGAGCAGATCCCGAGCGCTGGATTGAATGATTCCTGGCAGAAAGTGATTAAGCCTTTTGGCAAGGTGCTCTCCTCCGCCCAGCTCTACGACGCGGGCCGCGACTCATTGGGAGAACTGCTGCTGGCGGCAACCGGCCAACGGAACGGCTCCCAGGATGAAATCATCGAGCTGCTCGCAGGTCCGCATCAAGCGAGTCCAGACGGCCAACGCATGCACCAGGAAATGGCCAACGGAATTCGCTCGGTATTGGACGGCCAGCGCTTAGTTTCTCTGGATACGGTGTTGACTCTGGGCAACGGTTTGAATGCGATGGCGCGCGGAACAATGGTGAGCGATGGGTTGATCCCGCTGGCCGGTGAGCTTCGGGAATTCGAGATGCCGCGTCCGATTTTTAGTAGCGGAGAGAGAACTCAATGGGCAACTGGAGTTTACAACAATCGCCACACTGAATTGCAGATGCGCACGGATTTGACGAAAGTGATCAAATCGCCCGCGTCTCGCGAGCAACTGCTAGAGGCTCGCGGCCAACTCGTTCCGTTCCTACGGGATACTCTTGTAGGTTTGAACTATGCGTACTACGAACCACCGGGAGCTCAGGTTCTGCACCACAATCCACTTCTGGTGCGGTCCCACGATTTCGCGGGAGACACGGTCGCGGGCGTGGAACATGTCTGGCAAGCTCCCCAGTTGTTTGGGGAGGGTTCTCCGGCGGGCGGTGGCGCCCATCTGGTCGGCTCGCTCGCCGACTTACCCTATGTCCTGGCGCAGGTGGAACAGGATTTCATCGCCCCGGAAAACGTCCAGGCCCTGATCTGGAGGGAGTTGGTACCCGGCCTTCTGATCAGCGCAACCTTGCCGCGCTGGTGGAGCGTGAGTCCAAGTGAACTTCATGCCATCACGCTTTATCAGCGATCGGGAGAGGAACTTTTGACGGCTTCGGCAGGAGATCAAGCACTGCGGAGCAAGGTGATGACTATCCTGTCGGATCGCATGGAACCGGCAGTCTCGGAACGAGTGGAGCAGGCGCTGCGCGCAGGACATGTTGCGGACATCTATCCGCGAACCACGCCGGCAGATACGTTTTACCTGGCGGCCGAGTTTCGTCGAAAATTTTCTGGAGAGACCGATTACTGGGGGCCGGCGGGTCAGGAATTGGAAAGCCTCTGTCGCCGGTATCCGGCAGAGCTCAGCCTAGAGCGGCTGTCTCGAGACTTCGGCGTGCCTCATCCAATCTTGACGCAGAGTTACGCTCGCGAACTGCTGAATACGAAACCGTTCCCCGCATTCGAGGGTTATTCCAGCCGCTTGCTGGCCGAGACCTGGGATTCCAGCAATTTGTATTGGGCCCGCTTGGCGGATGAAAAGGGCTATCCCCCCGTGATGCTGAACCGCCTGGTTCCCGAACTGACCCATCGCATGGTCGAAAAGATTTTTGCCAGTGACTTCGAAGATTGGCCGGCTATGCTTCGTGCCATGCGAGAAACCGGGGAAGAGTTTCGGCAGGGGAAGATTGCTTCGTTATCCACGAGTGGCGCTGTGACGCCGCCTTGAACCGTTGTTTTGAACAGGAACATATGGCAAAGAATCATTTTCTATTTCTCGTGATCGCGCTGACCCTTTTCTCCAGCCCCGGAACGTGGATGGAGGCTCAGGAAAGCGAACCGAACATTCGCGTTGTGGTTGACATGGTGCAACTCAACGTGGCGGTGACCGACAACAAGGGAAACTATATTACCGGGCTTCGTCCTTCGGACTTCGCGATTGTCGAAGACAGCATTCCGCAGAAACTCGCCACTTTTGGAGAAGGCAACGAGCCCGCCTACAGAGTGGCGGACGTCGCGTCCGATGGGAAGGCTTCCGCCCAGGCCGCCAGCCAACCACGTCAACCGGATCAAAAGTTGTCCGCGGAAGACCAAAGCCTGGGCTCGATGGTAGCGGGCGCCAACGTTTTCCTCCTCTTTGACACCAGCAACTATATGTACCGCGGCTTTGTCTTCGCGCAAGATGCTATCGCGGATTTCGTGCGCTCGCTGGAAAGCGCGGATAAAGTCGCCTTCTATTCCTACAGCCGCGACCTTTCCCGAGCCGCACCACTTACTCCCGACCGGTCGCAGGTCTTGCGTGGTGTACGCACGACCGTAGCCGGAGACGATGCCGCGCTCTATAACTGCTTGTTGTTGACCATAAAAGATGCGGCCCACTACACCGGGAAAAAGGTCGTAGTAGTTTTCTCGAACGGCCCCGACAACTCCAGCATGGTGCCACCCGAGGACGTGGCCGAGTTGGCGCAATCGACCGGGACGGCCATCTACATGATCAGTACGCAGTTGGCTAAATTGGAACCGGTTTCCACCGCAGTGTTTGACCGCATGACCGCGGCCACGGGAGGCAAAGCCTATTTTGCCAAGACTTGGAGAGACGAACACCGGGCATTTGCCTCGATCCGCGATGATCTGGCGCATCTCTACTCGCTGAGCTACTACCCGCAGCCGAATCCCAACCGCGGCTGGCGCGGTATCACGGTGAAGCTGGTGGGCGATCGTCTGAAGAAGTACCACATCCGGACGCGGAACGGATATCGTCCCCAACCGAATCGATTCTCCGCAGGGGTTGCTCAAGCCTCCGCGTCGGGGACGCCTCCGCAGTAGACATTAAACTCTCGCATTGGATACAACTCCCCTGCGTCTACCTGAGTTAAGGCCGGGCACGCGGATCTCCTCCTGACCGGGCCTTTTTCCCGCTCGCGTTTTCCCACTTCCCCTAATGCAGCCTGGGGGAACCAACCCTCGTCGCCTGTCACCGCGCGGCCAAATTCAACCTTCCGCCGTGCCCACTGCCCCGTTCGCTGCCTGATCCTGTGGCCAGAGCGATCCTTCCGCTATACTAATCAAGTATGCCGATCTTGGAAAACATTGCGGCCATCGCCAAGGGTATGAGCATCACCTTCATGGAGATGTTCCAGCCCACGCAGGTGGAGAACTATCCCGATGGGCCGGGGCCGCTCCGGGGCGCCAAATTCCAGGAGCGTTTTCGCGGCGTGCATGTCCTGCAGCGCGATGAGAACGGATTGGAAAAGTGCGTAGCCTGTTTCCTGTGCGCGGCGGCCTGTCCCTCGAACTGCATTTATATCGAGGCGGCGGAGAACACGGCCGAGCATCGGGTGAGCGGAGCGGAGCGCTACGCCAAGGTCTATAACATCGACTACAATCGATGTATCTTCTGCGGATACTGCGTCGAGGCTTGTCCCACGGATGCGATCACCCATGGACACGGCTTCGAAATCGCGAGCTTTAACGCCAGCAACTTGATCTACCGCAAAGAGCAGATGCTGGCCCCCCAGCCAGCGCACATGGGAGCAAACGCGGTATTCAATCAAGCTGAGGTGGCGGTTGGCGCGCCGGCATTGCCGGTCCAAGGGAGCTAAAGTTTTTCAGCTTTCGTCCGAAAGATGGATGACGCCGGTCCTCCAACCGAGGACCGGCGTTCGCATATGCGGGCGTCTGGTTGACCATAGAGAACATCGGGGACGCCGAGGGGTTCGATAACCCCGAAGGACACGAAACTGCTCGGCTAAGTGCCAAGCCCGACTATTGAATGCTTGCTGAAAGCCGCTGAAAGCTGAGAGCTGAAAGCTTAGAAATGCCTGATTTCCTCCAAACCGTTCGCGAGCGCGTCGTCATCTACGACGGCGCTATGGGCACGAACATCCAGTTCCGCAATCCCAATGCCGACGACTTCTGGGGCAAGGAAGGATGCAACGAGCTCTTGGTGCTGAGCCGGCCCGACATCATCAAAGATATCCACGCCGCATTCTTCCGCGTGGGCTGCGATGTGGTCGAGACCGACACATTCGGAGGCGCGCGCGTCGTGCTGGCCGAATACGATCTGCAGGACAAAGTCGCCGAGATCAACATTGCAGCCGCCAGGATCGCAAAAGAAGTCGCCCAGCAATTCTCCACCAAAGACAAACCGCGATTTGTGGCCGGATCCATCGGGCCCACTACCAAGCTGCCGTCGCTCGGCCACATCAAATTCGACGACATGGTCGCAGGCTACATCGAGCAAGCCGCCGCCCTGATCGAAGGCGGAGTGGACGTGCTACTGATCGAAACTTCGCAGGATCTTTTGCAAGCTAAGGCATGCCTTGTGGGTGTTTTTGAGGCGATGCACAACGCCGGGAAACGTCTGCCGGTGACGATTCAGGTCACGCTCGAAGCCACGGGGACGATGCTTTTGGGGACGGAAATTGGCGCGGCACTGACTGCGCTCGAGCCATTCGATGTGGACATCATCGGCCTTAACTGTGCGACCGGGCCGGTGGAGATGAACGATGCGGTGCGTTTTCTGGGCGCGAACTCGACCAAGATTGTTTCCGTCCTGCCCAACGCCGGGCTCCCGCAGAACGAAGGCGGACACGCCGTCTACAAGCTGACGCCGACGGATCTGGCGCAATATCACAAGCATTTTGTTCAGGACTACGGTGTGCGCATTGTGGGCGGTTGTTGTGGGACGACGCCCGAACACCTGAAAGCCGTGGTGGACGCGGTTTCCGGTGTCGAACCTGCCAAGCGGGATGTGAAGCCGACTGCGGCCGCATCGAGTGCCTACACATCGGTTCCGCTCGATCTCGATCCCAAGCCGCTGGTCGTAGCCGAAGAAATGAATACCACGACGCGGGTGGAGCACTTCCGCAACCTCGTACGCGGCAAGAAGTACGATGACATTCTGGCGCTGGCGAAGAAATTGGTAAACGAAGGCTCGCACATGCTCGATCTGTGCTGCGCCATCGTCGGCGAGGATGAGAAGGGATACATCACTGCCATTCTAGAAAAAGTCGCGACTCGCGTGCCTGCGCCCATTCTCGTCGATTCGACCGAGGCGGATGTGGTCGAAGAGGCGCTCAAGCGCATTCCCGGGAAGGCCATCATCAACTCCATCAATCTGGAGGATGGCGAGAAACGCACTTCGAAAGTGTTGCCCATGGCAAAGCGCTACGGCGCGGCGGTGATCGCACTCACGATTGACGAAGATGGCATGGCGTTGACTGCCGAGAAGAAGGCGGCCATTGCCAAGCGTATTTACGATCTGGCGACGACGAAGTACGGCATTCGTCCCGTGGACATTATTTTCGATGCGCTCACGCTTCCGATTTCAACCGGGCAGGAGGAGTATCGCTCCGCGGGGATGGAGACGCTCAACGCGATCAAGCGGATTAAACAAGAACTGCCCGATGTGAAGACGATTCTCGGGGTCAGCAATATTTCGTTCGGTTTGGATGCTTATCCGCGGCGAGTGTTGAACTCGGTTTTCATGCACGAAGCGGTGGATTATGGCTTGGATATGGCCATCGTCAACTACACAAAAATTTATCCGTTATACAAGATTCCCCATGAAGAAGTTGAACTCGCTCGTAAGCTGATTTACCAGGATCGGTCGGACGGCGATCCGCTGCAAAAATACATGCAGCATTTTGCCGGGACCAAGGGCAAGGTGCAAGGGTCCACAACGGCGCACGTGGAGACGCTGTCGGTCGACGACAAGTTGAAGTTCGCCATTATCAATGGCGAAAAGTCGGTGGGCGAGGGCGCGCACAAGAAAACTCTGGAAGAGCTTCTGGAAGATGCGCTGCACGAGTACACGCCGCTGGAATTGATCAATACGGTGCTGCTCGACGGGATGCGAACGGTGGGCGAATTGTTCGGCGCGCGCAAGATGCAGTTGCCATCGGTACTCGATTCGGCGGGCGTGATGAAACAGGCAGTGGCTTATCTGGAACCGAAGATGGAGAAGAAGGCGGGCTCGCAGAAGGGCACCATTGTGCTTGCGACCGTGAAGGGCGATGTCCACGATATTGGGAAGAACCTGGTGGACATTATTCTCACCAATAACGGTTTCAAGGTTATCAATCTTGGGATCAAGCAGCCGGGCGATACGATCATCAAGTCGGCGCTCGACAATAAGGTGGATGCCATCGGGCTTAGCGGGCTGCTGGTGAAATCCACGCTGGAGATGAAGTACGTCATTCAGGATCTGGAACGGCAGAAGCTGGAATTTCCGGTGATCTGCGGCGGCGCGGCGCTAACCAGGAAGTATGTGGAGGACGATCTGCGGCGGGAGTACTCGAACGCCGTGTTCTATGCCGATGATGCCTTTGCCGGTTTGCACATCATGGAGGATCTGGCCACAGCAAATGGCAAGAAGCAGGCGCGGCTGAAAGAGGGACGCACGGTGAAGGAGTATGCGAAAGCGGCCGCGGTGGACGAGGAGACTGGGCCGGTTTTCTCTGCGCGGAGCGCGGTGGTGAGCGATGCTCCCAGTATTCCCGCGCCTCCGTTTTGGGGCGTGCGGGTGCGAAAGGATTTCGATCTGCGCGAAGTGTTTCAGTACATCAACGATACGGCGTTGTTCAAGAATCAGTGGCAATTGAAGACGGCGTCGCAGGAAGACTATGTGCGGCTGGTAGAACAGAAGTTTCGTCCCATCAAGATGCAGTTGCAGGAAGAGATTATTGCCAGCGGAATTTTTGAGCCTAAGGTCGTGTATGGCTATTTCCCGGCTCAGGCTGACGGGAATGACGTAATTGTGTATGAGGCGCAGTCCGCGGATCTGCCGGGCTCCGCTCGGCCTGGACGGCCGGGGGCGGCTGTCCCCACGCGAGAGTTGCTGCGGTTTACGTTTCCACGGCAGCGGGAGGGTCGGAAGCTTTGCATTTCCGACTTCTTCGCGCCCAAAAGCTCTGGGAAGATGGACGTGATCGGTCTGTCTCTGGTGACTATCGGATCGAAGGCGTCGGAGGAGACGCAGCGGTTGTTTGAGGGCGGGGAGTACACGCGGTATCTCTATCTTCACGGCCTCAGCGTGGAGACTGCGGAGGCGTTGGCGGAATATCTTCACAAGAAGATGCGCGAGGAACTGGGTATTGGGAGCCAGGACTCGCCCCACATTCGCGATCTGTTCCATCAGAAGTATCAGGGATCGCGCTATTCGTTTGGTTATCCGGCGTGTCCCAACCTGGAAGATCAGACCAAGCTGTTTGCGTTGCTGCATCCCGAGGAGAACGTTGGCGTGAAGCTGACGACCGGATTTTTGTTGGAGCCGGAGCAGTCGACCTCGGCAATTGTGGTGCATCATCCGCAGGCAAAGTATTTCGTGGTGTGAAGTTCCAAGCCCTTCGCCGAACTCTGCACAGATTTGCGGTGACCAAGAGTGAACCTGCGCCACAAAGCAACCTCTAGTCTGGAACTCGCAAATTGAGTGGTCACGCGGTCCAGGGATCGAAGGCCGGGACGCCGGTTGCGGCGATGTCCCGGGTATTTCGGGTTACTAGAATCAGATTGTGGTGCTGAGCTGTTGCGGCAAACAATCCATCAATGACGGGGAGCGGTGATTTTCTCGCCGCCGCGCTTCCAGCAATTCGCCCCCAACGATCGGCAACCTGGTGGTCGATTGGCAGAACGCGGTCTGAGAAGCGAAGCGCTAGGTCGTGATCGAGCCAGGCTTCGAGGGCGACACGGCGTGCTGAGTGGGACAGGGAGGCAATCCCTTTGCGAATCTCGCCGAGGGTGAGAACACTCAGATAGAGCAAAGCCTCGTCCGTGGTCTCGATCCACTTCGTGACTTTTGGTTCGGGCTTGGCCTTGACCAGTTCTGAGATGACGTTGGTATCCAGAAGGAAACCGCTCACAGTTCGACCTTCCGCCCGTAATCCGGCTTACGATCGAGATTTAGCCCGGCTTCTGCCAGAGGCGATTCTGCGAAGAACTTCACCAGGCTGCGCGGTTGGCGCGCGCGCGCGGTGAGCCGTTCGAATTCCTCAGCCGGAACGATCACAACCGCTTCTTTGCCCTGCCGGGTGACGTATTGTGGTCCTTCGGAACGGGCGCGGCGGAAGACTTCGCTGAATTGAGCTTTGGCGGTTTGCAGTTGCCAACGGCGGGTCGATGGAGCGGGCCCGGCTTTAGCGGACGAACCACTGGTCGGTTTGTGCCGAGGCATTGGAATTTATCTCCTAATCATGACTAGTCTGACTAGTCTATTATACGAAAAGGATATATCTGTGGCAAGAGGTCGCGAATTCATCAAGTTCTCGCCACACAACGAATATCAGGAACCTGCTCGCCGAGACTGGTGTACTATATCCGGCCAACGGAGCCTTTATGAGTCGTGCATCAATTTGGCCGTGCTGCCGTTTGGCACTTCTGGCATGCAGTCTGGTTTTGCCTGCCGTGGGCAGCGAGCCCGAGTGGGTGGAAATCCGGTCGCCGCATTTTTCCGTCGTGACCGACGCGGGTGAAAAACGTGGTCGAGACGCGGCTTTTCATTTCGAGCAGATGCGAGCAGTATTCGGCGCGCTCCTGGTGAAGGCGAAGGTGACGCTGCCGACGCCGCTGCAGATTGTTGCCTTCCGCAACACCAAAGAAATGCGGCAATTCGCACCGCTATACAACGGAAAGCCGACACAGGTCGCAGGATTATTCGAGGGCAACGCGGATCGCAGTTTCATCCTGCTGGATATGTCGGTGGAGGATCCGTGGACGGTCGTCTTCCACGAATATGCTCACCAGTTGCTGAACGGAAACACCGACGCGTCGGTTCAGCCCTGGTTCGACGAAGGCTTTGCCGAGTATTTCTCCACCATCAAGGTCAACGGGAAGGAAGCGGACGTAGGCCTGGTCTCGCAGAATGATTACCGGATCTTGCAGGAAACCCGGCTGATGAAGGTTGCCGATCTTTTCCGGGTGCAGCAGAATTCCAGCACTTACAACGAAAGCGGGGATCATCGCTCGCTGTTTTACGCAGAGTCCTGGCTGGTCATGCATTATCTCTACGACAAACAATTGCTCGCCAAGGCGGCCCCGTATTTCGACCTCGCGATAGACCGCAGGGTGCCGGTCGAAGATGCTATCCGGCAGGCCTTCGGTATCAGTTCCAATCAATTCGATAAAGAGCTGCGCGACTATCTGGCTAGAAATAATTTTCTTTATGCGAAAATACCGACGCCGGCGGGGATTGAAAGCGCGGGATATACGACGAAGCCGCTGGCCATCGCGGATGCGAAGTCCGTGCTGGCCGATATGCATCTGCATTCTGCCGACTATCAAGAGAAAGCGGTGGCGGAGTTCGAGGAGGTGCTCAAGCTCCAGCCGGACAATGCCGCGGCGCTACGCGGGCTGGGCTATGCCTACCTGATGAAACGGGATTTTCATCGCGCGGGAGAATACTTCACCAGGGCGACGGAGCACGATTCAAACGACCCGCGGGTGCTCTACTACTCGGGATTGCTTGCCCAAATGGAAGGAGGGCAGGCTCCCGGGGGTGATTCCGCACAGTTCGCATCAATCCAGAAGAATTTGGAAAAGTCGGTGGCGCTCGATCCTGAATTCGCCGATGCTTATGCCGTGCTGGCGTTTACTTATATCTCGCAGGGCAACAATGAGCAGGCGCTGAAGACGATGAGCAAAGCCGTGGTTCTGAATCCACGAAATGAGCAGTACGCGTTTAATCTGGCGCAAATGTATTTGGCCAACCGGAAAGTGGATCCGGCGCTGGCAATTCTGCAACAGCTGAAGAACAGCAGTAACCCGGAGGTCGCTGCGAGGGCCAGCGAATCACTGGCGCGGGCGCAGGAATTCAAGCAGGCGATGCTGGGAGGCCAAGAGTCGGGGAGCCAGCCCGGCAAGGAGCCGGCAGCGCAAGCAATGGCGGCGAGCGGGCCAGCTATCATTGAACCCGAGGCGACGGCGCCGAAGGAATTGCCGCCGGTGAGATTCCTGAAGGGAAAAATAACGGCCGTGGATTGTTCAAGCCCGCCGGCCGCGGTGCTGACGATAGCCTCCGGCGCGAAGACCTGGAAACTGCAGGTGAAAGATAGGGGGCACTTGGTTCTCGTTGGAGCGGACAATTTTTCGTGCGCGTGGAAGAATCAGAGTGTCGCCGTGAACTACCGCGCAACTAGCGAGGCCAACGGGGACGTGGTTTCAGTCGAAGTACAGTAGAGTGAGGAAAGGCTTCGCGAAGGTAGGAAAGGAAACGGTTGAAAGGCATACTCCTCCGCGTTGTTGGCGCAGCGGTTCTATTCGTGTTGGTCACCTACGCGGGAGACTATCTTTCGGTCCGGTACAGGATTCCCAAAGGCCGCGATCCATTTTCTACCGTGGCCATCCAGCCTTATTACGCGATTCACGAGAAGAATGGCAGAACCGAGTACGATTTCGCTCCGCCGGAAACGCAGGCGTGCCTTCGCTCTCTGTTTCCTCACTTCGGCTACAGTCCATGCTGGTATGTGAAGCGTCACACCGAAAAGCGGATCGATATATAGGATACTGGAATCGCAGATGACTGGAACGTCCCGCGCAGTCGCGTCTCCCCGCGTTGTTAGCATCGAGGATCTTCGGCCGATGGCGCGTCGCCGATTGCCGAAAGCGGTTTTCGACTATCTGGACGGCGGCGCCGAGGGCGAGGTCACGCTGCGCGAGAACTGCCGGGCATTTGAGGAGGTCACGTTCCGCCCCCGTCATGCAGTCGCGATTCCGAATTGTGAGTTGAGCACGCGCGTCCTGGGCTTTGATCTTTCCCTCCCGTTCTTGCTTGCTCCCGTTGGGTACAGCCGTCTCATGCATCCTGGCGGCGAAGTCGCGGCGGCGCGGGCAGCCGGTGCGGCGGGCACTGCCTACATTCTGTCCACCATTTCGGGGCACAAGCTGGAAGACGTGAGAATGGGTTCCGGCGGCCCGGTTTTCTACCAGCTTTATCTGATGGGCGGTCGCCGAGCTGCGGAGGCTGCGATCGCGAGAGCGCAGGTTGCGGGATTCTCGGCATTGGTCCTCACTATTGATACCGCAGTGTCTGGAATGCGCGAGCGGGATTTTCGCAATGGCATGAAAGAACTGGTCAGCGGTGGACTGCTGGCGAAAGTCCCGTTTATTCCACAAGTGTTGAGGCATCCTGGATGGCTGATCAGTTTTCTTCTCGACGGTGGCCTGCCTGCGCTTCCGAACGTTGTTATCCCAGGACAAGGGCCGATGACGCTCATCGATGTCGCTGCGGCCTTAGCGCGGGCGGCGGTAACCTGGGAGGATTTGCGTTGGATTCGCGAGTGCTGGCGTGGCCCAATCGTGGTTAAGGGTGTGCTTACCGGCGACGACGCTCGTCGCGCTATCGATGAGGGTGCCTCGGCCGTCGTGGTATCGAATCACGGGGGGCGCCAGCTCGATTGTGTTCCGGCCTCCTTGCGAGTCTTGCCCGAAGTTGTAAGAGCGGTGGACGGTCAGGCCGAGGTGTGGATGGACGGAGGAATTCGCCGGGGCACCGACATCGTCAAAGCCATCTGCCTGGGCGCGCGCGCGGTTCTGTGTGGGCGTGCTTATGCCTATGGACTGGCCGCTGCGGGCGAGGCTGGAGTGGCGCGCGTCATAGAAATATTGCGCGCCGACCTGGAGCGCACCCTACGCTTGCTTGGCTGTCCTTCCATCGCGGCCTTGGACCGGTCGTACCTGAATGTTCCCAGGAGTTGGGAGTAGGCTTTTCCCACATTGGGACGGGGTTTACTGTTTAGTACACGGGGGTACCCTCCCCCTATCGTGTGTGCAGAAATCCAGAAAGCTGTGTCAAGTATATTATTACCTAAACAATCTTGGCCTCGGCAGCCCGCGCCAGGGCTAGCATCCCGACTCCCGCCGCGCCCGCCGCAACCATGTACATGCTTAGCTGGTGCTGTACTGACTTGGGAAGATTGGCTGTCTTACGGAGCCGGGAAGAGCGCGTCATGAGTCGTCCTCCGAAGGTGGTTCATTATCCGTTTCCCCGGATCGAGAGTCAACGCTCCGATTTCTTAGGGGTGACGTAAATTGGATTGTGTAAAAGGGAGAGGGTGTAAGTTGGCTTTGCCTGACAAGCAGAAGCCATTTCCGGAAAGGAGCTTACACCCGTGGCAAAGATTACACCGATCACCGAGCATTACTACGAAAGGCCTGGTTTTGACGTCCTTGACTTGGCCTTCTCACCCAGGATATTATCTGCTAACACACATTAGCTCTTTGACAATGGTAAAATCCGAATAGAGTTCCAATTTGGGATTCGAGACGGCTAACTCCTTATTCCGGAATATTTTACGTATAAGTCCTTATTCCTCAAAGATTTTGGTGCTAGTCTGGCCGTAACCCCATCATTCCAAAAGATCAGGGGGAGGGGGGTACCCGGTTCCCACTTAATAAACCCATCAACCGACAAAACGCGGAGGCCGGGAACTCGCACGGTGAATTGAATAGCACACTCGCGTCACGCTGCCTTTGACTGAAATGCTTAAGCTGCTGGATAATTAAGGCATTGCCCCCTCGTTCAATGGTAGGACACCTGCCTCTGGAGCAGGTTATCGGGGTTCGAATCCCTGGGGGGCAGCCAAATCTCATCCCCGGAATGAAGTGTTAGTCTTGCCGTACCTTGCTAAAGTTTATTCAGGAAATCCACGATCTCCGGCTGGCTCCATTCAACCGGCCCGATGAATTTGCGGCGCACGATCCCGTTGCGATCGATAATGTAGGTCTCGGGCCACTTGAAAGTGCCGTAGAGGGAGCTAGTTTTCTGATCCGGATCACGCACAGTCAGGAAGTCGATTTTGTAATCCTTCAAAAACTTGTGATAGGCATCGCCGTCGACATCTATGCTTATCCCGACGACGGTCACACCCTTGTCTTTGAAACGTTGCTGCAACTGTACTAGCGACGGCATCTCTTCCACGCAGGGCGCGCACCAAGTAGCCCAGAAATTCAGGACCACGACGTTTCCGTGAAGCTCGCTGAGTGCGACCCTGCGGTCGGCGTCCTGGATGGTAAAGTCGGGAGCCGCGGTGCCAATGCGGGATGGCCGGGAGCCGCGATAGCAACCGGGCAGCAGCACGGTAAGGATGACGAGGAGAACGGAGGCGCGTCGCACAAAGCTATAATACCTAATTCAGGCTATGGGGGCGCGAGATCAGTATCGGAGCGGCCGATGGTATCGGTGATTGTGCCGGCGCGGAACGAAGAAGCTTGCCTCGGGGCTTGCCTGGAATCGCTGGTGGCCCAGACTGGCGTGAGCTTCGAGGTCATCGTTGTGGACGACGGATCTACGGACCGCACGCGCGAGATTGCGCGATCTCTTCCGGTGGTGCGAGTGGTCGATCCGGGAGGTTTGCCGCAGGGCTGGAGTGGCAAGAACAATGCCCTCGTGGCTGGCGCGACAGAGGCGCGGGGAGACTGGTTGCTATTTACGGACGCGGATACGGTGCATCGCGCCGGGTCGTTGGCTCGGGGCTGGGCGGAAGCACGGCAGCAGAAAGCGGCTCTGCTTTCGTATTCTCCCGAACAGGAAGTTCACGGGTTGTGGGAGAAGGCCGTGATGCCGGTGATCTTTGCCGAACTGGCCTCGACGTACCGTCTGTCGGAGGTAAGCGATCCAGCGTCTTCCGCGGCGGCCGCTAATGGACAGTACATTCTGATATCGCGAGAAGCGTACGACGCAGTGGGTGGACACGCAGCGGTTGCTACTAGCTTGCTCGAGGACGTGGCGCTGGCGCGGGCGGTGAAGGCTTCGGGGAGCAAGATATTCTTTCGTTACGGTGGAGATGCCGTGCGAACACGCATGTATCGCAGCTTTGCGCAACTAAGGGAAGGCTGGACCAAGAACCTGGTGCTGCTGTTTCGGTCGCCGGTGCGACTTGCAGGGTTACGGCTGACCGAGTTTGTACTGATCGTGGGCGGCGGCGCGATTGCCATTGGGACGGGACTGCGTGGCAAATCGTACCCGGCTGCGGTGGCCACGATTCTGGCCGTCGTTTTATACGGTTTTCTTCTCAAGCGAATCCGTCGAGCGCATTTTTCTTGGGACGCAAACGTTTTAGCGCTCATCGGCTTGCCGCTATTTTCTTATCTGCTGCTGCGGTCAAGAATCGCTTATGAGAAGGGAACCGTCTCATGGAAGGGAAGGCACTACGCAGGGAATCGCGACCGTGGTTCTGTCGTGCCGGATGAAGTTCGGGCGGGACGCCCTCACGACAGCCGGCGAGACGCCGGCGCTACTTCAAGTCGCGCTACTTCAACTTAAGGCCAAACATGGTTTATCTAACTCGCAAAGCTGAATTTTCGGCTTCGCACTACTATCACAACCCGGAATTTACCGCGGAGGAGAACCGGCGCATCTTCGGCAAATGCAATAACCCCAATGGGCACGGGCACAATTACACGCTCGAAGTCACGGTGAAAGGTGAAGTGGACCCGCGTTCCGGCTTCGTCGTGGATCTCAAGCAGTTGAAGGAGACGATGAGCCGGGAAGTGCTGGAGGCTCTCGATCACCGTTTCCTAAACAAAGAAGTACCGGAGTTCTTCACCCGTATCCCGACCACTGAGAACCTGGCTATCGCGATCTGGCAGCGCCTGTTGCCGAAGTTGAGCGCTGCACAGCTGCATCGGGTGCGTGTTTACGAGACGCCGGACTTGTTCGTTGATTTCTACGGGGAAGCATGAAGGCGTATCTGACGCGGCGGTACATGTTTTCAGCGTCGCATCGGCTGCACAGCGACGCCATGTCGGACGCGGAAAATGTCGCGACCTATGGCAAGTGCAACAATCCCTACGGACACGGCCACAACTACACGCTCGAAGTCACGGCTAGCGGCCCGGTCGATGAGAGCACGGGCATGGTTTGTAATCTGACTGATCTGGATGAGTTCGTGCACGGCGAAATACTGGAACGCTTCGATCATCAGAACCTGAACACGCTGACGGAATTCGCGGGAGCTGTCCCGACCACGGAAAACTTATGCATCGTCATCTACGATATTTTGCAG
This sequence comes from Terriglobales bacterium, assembly GCA_035601775.1. GTDB lineage: Bacteria > Acidobacteriota > Terriglobia > Terriglobales > Acidobacteriaceae > JABDBE01. The sequence continues at coordinate 19,394 of DATNNO010000082.1, forward strand.
CGCGGCTTCCGCCATGCTCATCTGGAAAAGGTGCGATTTGAAGAGACGATGATGAATTCGTTCGAATACTGGGGGGAGAATCGGGTAATTGAGTAATCGGGCAATTGTGTAATTGACAATTTCGAAATCAGGAGACCATGACAGCCTCTGTTGAAACATCTACCCTGACCGGAGCCAGCTTTGAAGACTTGGTGCGCGAGATGATCGTTCGCCTGGGTGAGGATCCCACGCGGGAAGGTCTGGCGCGCACGCCCGATCGCGTTCACCGCGCCTATGAGTATTTGACCAAGGGGTACAAGGAAGATGCCGAGGCAATGCTCAAGAAGGCGTTGTTCACTGTGACCTATGACGAGATGGTGATTGTCAAAGACGTGGAAATGTTCAGCTTGTGTGAACATCACATTCTGCCTTTTTTTGGCAAGGTGCATGTGGCGTACATCCCGAATGGCAAGGTGATTGGTTTGAGCAAAATTCCTCGGCTGATCGAAATCTTCTCGCGCCGCCTGCAGATACAGGAACGGCTTACGACCCAGATTGCCGAAACCATTCAGAAAGCCATCGAGCCGCAGGGGGTGGGGGTGGTGATCGAGGCGCGCCACCTCTGCATGATGATGCGAGGGGTGGAGAAACAGCATTCGGCGGCGGTCACGTCATCCATGCTGGGATGCTTCCGCGACGAGCAGGAAACCAGGACGGAGTTTTTGTCCCTGATCCGCAGCCGGGCGAACGGGTTTTAGGGCAAGACGGTCTCTGCGATGAAATCCAAACTCGCCGGGGGTAGGCTTCGCGGCAAGACGGCGCTTATCACAGGAGCCAACCGAGGCATCGGCCTGGCTATCGCCCGAGCGCTAGCCAGCGAGGGGTGCAATCTCGTCATCAGCGGCCGCAACAGGTCGAGTTTGAGCAAAGCGGGAAGAGAGTTGTCCAGACGCAAAATCAGCCTGCTGCTGGTGGTCTGCGATGTGCGCGATCCGCTTGAGGTTGAGCAGTTGCTTGCGGCGGTGAAAAGTCAGTTTCGCCGGCTGGATATCCTGATAAACAACGCGGGAGTGGCTCATCCTAATCTAAGCGTGGCGAAGTTGCCGGTGGCCTCGTGGATGGAAGTGATCGATACCAACCTCACCGGCATGTTTCTGGTCACACGAGCCGCGTTGCCCCTGATGAAGCGCAGTGGCGTGATCGTAAACAATCTGTCGATCGTGGCGAGGCGAGTTTTTCCGGGTTCGTCGGCGTACAACGCCTCCAAGCACGGGGCGCTCGGGTTCACGAAGACGCTGCGGGAGGAACTGCGGGGTCAGGGCATCCGGGTGATTGCGCTTTTGGCAGGTGCAACGGACACGGCGATCTGGAACACGTTCTGGCCGGAGGCGCCGCGGAAGAAGATGATGTCGCCGAAAACGGTCGCGGAGGCCGTGGTGAACGCACTCTTGGTGCCGGATGAGAGCACGGTGGAAGAGCTAACCATTTTGCCAAGTGCGGGCACGCTCTAAGCGTTCGTTGATTTAGAAAAATAGCTCCGGCGAGACGTGGAATCGGCGGCTGAGTTTGCGGATGTGTTCGGTGGTGAGTTTGCGCTTGCCATTCAGAACTTCGGAGATGATGCTGGGCGTGCCGAAGATATCGACCAGATTTTTTTGCTTCAGGCCTTTCGCTTCCATCAGTTCTTCCAGTGCTTCAATGCCAGAAGCAGGCTCCAATGAATAGTGCTTTTCCTCAAAATCTTCGATCAACAGGGTCAGCAGTTCGGCCAAACGCTGCTCTGCATGCGTCAGCTTTCCAGGTCTGTGCTCGAGTTCTTCGAGAAGAGCGGTGTAGTGCTCGTTCTCTTTCTCGCTATGGATGACCGCAGGCAAAGTCCTGGCGAGGAGAGTCGCGTATTCGCTGGATTCAGTTATTCTGCACACTCGTCAATTCTACCAAGCCCTCAACAGCAGCCCGTGAACATGCACCTCTATAATATTAACTGGTATATGAACAGCGCGAACAAACTGGCGGTGAAGCAATGCGCGTTTACTTTGTAGGAGCAGGGGCGTCAAAAGCGTTGTTTAAATCACTGCCAACCGCGAAGGATCTCACACTCAAAAGCCTAATGGAAGAATCTTCTTATGAGGACAGTGTGTACGGGGTCCCTCAGCCAGAGATCAGGTCCTTAAGTCAGTTCAGCGCGGACCACCCGTCGCTGATTGCAAAGCCGATTGAGGAAGTCCTTGATAACCTAGACGATGACCCGTCACGCACGACCGTGCTGAGCTGTGTCTTGCGGCGCCTGGCCATCGCTAAGAATGGATACCCCCAAGAGTTTCAGTTGTGGCTAGAGGACATTTGGGAGAATGGGCACGCAGTTCTGACTACGAATTACGATACGGTTGTTGAACGCGGTATTGGAAACCTAGGCCAGAAGCTCGGAATCAGAGGAGGCGCCCCTCTTGGCAAGATGGAGGAAAGTGGTCTGATCGACTACGGATTCCCCGTCGAAGGGGATCACATTGACCGTGGATTCAGGCCGATACGAGTTTTCAAACTTCACGGCTCAATCAGTTGGAGTGCATGCACCAGCAAATCATGCGGATGGTTTGAGCGCAGTTTGCATGCCGGCAGGGCTGAGGATGCTCTCTGGGGAGAGTTCCGGTGTCCACAATGTCAGTCGCCCACGGAACCGGTCGTTGTGCCTCCATCCCGCGTAAAGGACTGCAGCAGACCGTTTATTCAGACGATTTGGGAGCGGGCAAAAGAAGTTCTAAAGCAAGCCGACGAAATCGTGTTTGCTGGTTTTTCCTTGGATCCGAGCGATCAACACATCAGGGACCTGCTCTGTGACACTTTCCATCAATCAACGACGAAGAGGGTCATCGTAGTGGATACGGGCGCCGAAGAAGTGACGAACAGGTATGTTGGCGTTTATGGGCCAATAGTGCGACGGCACAATCAAAGCTGGAAGGATTATCTCGTCCAGGCAATGCAAACTCCTAGAACGCGTCAATCCCGGTCACGCTCTGGCCGATGATCAGAGTGTGGATGTCATGGGTGCCCTCATACGTCTTCACCGATTCCAGGTTCATCATGTGACGCATGAGCGGGTATTCGTCGGCGACGCCGTTGGCGCCGAGGATGTCGCGGGACATGCGGGCGCACTCGAGGGCCATCCAGACGTTGTTCCGCTTGGCCATGGAGACGTGCTGGAATCCGGCTTTGTCCTGGTCTTTGAGGCGCCCTACCTGCAAAACCAGCAATTGGCCTTTGGTGATTTCGCTGATCATCCAGGCGAGTTTTTCCTGGATCAGTTGATGCGAGGCGATGGGTTTATCGTGGAACTGCTTGCGCAGCTGCGCGTATTGCAGGGCGCAGTCGTAGCAGGCCATGGCCGCGCCAATGCCTCCCCAGGCGATGCCGTAGCGGGCCTGATTGAGGCACATCAGCGGGGACTTGAGGCCTCCGCTCTTTGGCAGGAGATTGGACTCGGGGATGCGAACGTCCTGCATGGACAAGCCTGAGGTCACGGAGGCACGCAGCGACCACTTGCCGTGGATGTCTTCGGCGCGAAAGCCGGGGCGGTCGGTCTCAACCAGAAATCCGCGGATCTTGTTATCTTCATCCTCCACCTTGGCCCAGATCACAGCGACGTCGGCGATGGAGCCGGAGGTGATCCACATCTTTTCGCCATTGAGGACGTATTCTTTTCCGACTTTGCGGGCGCGGGTGCGCATGCCTCCAGGATTCGAACCGAAATCGGGCTCGGTGAGTCCGAAACAGCCGAGTTTCTCTCCCTTTTGCAGAGCTGGCAGCCAGGTTTGCTTCTGCTCGTCGCTGCCAAAAGCATAAATGGGGTACATGACCAGTGCGGACTGCACGCTCACGAACGAACGTATGCCCGAATCGCCGCGTTCCAACTCCTGCATTACCAGGCCGTATTCGACGTTGGACATTTCGGCGCAACCGTAGCCTTTCAGGCTGGCTCCGTAGAAGCCGAGGTCGGCCATGGGCTTAACCAGTTCCCGAGGGAACCGGCTGGCGCGATTGCACTCCTCGATGATGGGAATCAGGTTGTCTTCGATGAACTTACGGGAAGTATCGCGGACTAGCCGCTCATCGTCGCCGAGCAGCGCGTCGAACCCGATGAAGTCCACTCCTCGAAACTTTAGTGCCATGAGATTCTCTTTCTGCTTCGGCCTGCAAACAAGGCGCAGTATATAAGGAAGAGGAGACCTTCCAACCTAACAAAGGGGCGGAAAGGCGTCAAACGGAGTGGGTGATGGGTAGAAGGCTAAGTCCTAAATCGCTGAGGTCGCGGAGGTTGGCGCAGAGAACGCTGAGCAATTCTGGGCGCAGTGCCCCGCAGGGCAAATGCCGTAAGCGAGGTGTTACTTTTACAGTTTTTTTGCAAATCGCACGCACGCGCGGTGCTGGCACGCATCCAACTGTTGAGTCATAGGAGACATCGCAAATCACAAATATGACCTTTGCGTTCAAAAGCCGGGCATTGCCGGCGATATTACTTTGCGTAGCATCACTCGCGTTCCTATGTCGGACGGCAGCGGCAGTCGATACTATTGCCAGTGCGGTTTCGTTAGATCACGGGTTCAGTCTGCTCTACAACCTTGACTTCGCTCGAGCCCATCAAGTCTTTCTGTCTTGGCAGCAGGAGCACCCGGATGACCCGCTTGGACCGGCGTGCGATGCCGCTGGGTTTCTATTCTCGGAATTCAATCGCCTTGGGGTGCTGGAATCGCAGTTCTACGCGGATGACAAGACATTTGACGCACGCAAGAAGCTGGCTCCCGACCCCGCCGTGCGGGACCACTTCTACGCGGCGCTGGATCAAGCGGACACCCGCGCCCGTTCACGTCTCGCGAAGAACCCAAAAGACCGTGACGCCCTGTTCGCACTCACGATGTCGTCCGGGCTCAAGGCCGACTACGCGGGCTTGATCGAGAAGCGGAATCTGGCCTCGCTGCACTACACAAAAGAGGCGACAGCCTGGGCCCAACAACTGCAAGCAGTGGATCCAGAATGCTATGACGCCCATCTTGCCACCGGCGTCAGCCAATATATTATCGGCAGTATGGCGGCGCCGATACGCTGGCTGGTGCGGCTGGGGGGCGTCTCTGGTGACAAGCAAAAGGGAATCGCCGAATTGCAATTGACCGCCCAGCGCGGCCACTATCTTGCGCCTTTCGCACGTATCCTGCTGGCAATCGCTTACGTGCGAGAGAAGGATAAATCGCGGGCTCGCGAATTGTTGGTTTCGCTGCGCAATGAGTTTCCGCAGAACTCTCTCTTTACTCAGGAAATCGCACGCTTGGACACTCCACCACTGTCCGGGAACCGACCGTAAGTCCAAGTGTTACTTAGGGATTCACTAGAAATTTACAATTTTGTAACCATCCTGTAACAATCAACATAGAGCCTAGAAGGTGACTAAATCCTTAAGGAGGAATCATCGCGTGATTCGTCGCATCGCGCTTTTGTGTCTCGCCCTGTCAGTCCCCGCCTTTGCGCAGACCACATTGAACGGGGCTGGCGCAACGTTTCCTTATCCAATGTATTCGAAGTGGTTCAGCGAATACCACAAAGCACATCCCGAAGTTGAGATCAACTACCAATCTATCGGAAGCGGCGGCGGCATTCGTCAGGTTCTGGCCGGGACGGTCGATTTCGGCGCCAGTGACGGCCCCATGACCGACGAGCAACTGGCTCAATCCAAGACCAAGATCCTGCACGTGCCGACCGTGCTGGGCGCGGATGTTCCGGCTTACAATATCGCGGGGGTAACGGGAGAATTGAAGTTCACGCCAGAGGCTCTGGCGGGCATTTTCCTGGGCAAGATCACTTCGTGGAACGACCCCGCTATCGCAAAGGAAAATCCAGGCGTCAAGTTGCCCGGCGATCAGATCGTCGTCATCCATCGTTCTGACGGAAGCGGCACAACCTACATCTGGACGGACTACCTGTCCAAGGTCAGCCCGGAATGGCAAAGCCAGGCCGGCAAAGGAACATCGGTGAAGTGGCCGGTGGGTCTGGGTGGCAAAGGCAATGAGGGTGTCGCCGGCATGATCCGCCAGATGCAAGGTTCGATTGGCTATATCGAACTGATTTACGCCGTGCAGAACAAGATCACCTACGGGACGGTGAGGAACGCGGCCGGGGAATTTGTGAAAGCCAGGTTGGACAGTGTCACCGCAGCTGCGGCCTCGATCAAGAGCATGCCTGCGGACTTCCGCGTCTCAATTACCAACGCTCCGGGAAAAGATGCATATCCTATTTCGAGCTTCACCTGGCTGTTGATTCCGGCCCAATCCAAGGATGCTGCGAAGGGCAAGATCATCGCCGATTTCCTGAACTGGATGGTGGATGACGGACAGAAGATGACTGCGGATCTCACCTATGCGCCACTGCCCGAAGGAGTGGCGACGAAGGTCAAGGCCGAGATCAAGCAGGTTCGGTAGTCGAAACGCGCCCCAACCGTGGTGTTGGATGCACGGTTCACAAACATGAAGACCCAGGCCGCAAAGACCCGGGCAACGGGAGAAAGCCAAGGGCGCCAGCTAAGCGACTGGCGCCTTTCTTGCAGAACGACACCGCAGTCAGCGATGCCTTATACTGGCTGCATATCATGAAATACTGTTTAGTCTTACTTCTGGCAGCGGTCGCGATTCCCGGTTTGTACGCAGCAGAGAAACAGTACCAGACGGGAAAAATCGTAGATATCCAGCAGAAAACGACTACTCGTGTTCTCTATTACCAGGTGGATACTCCCATCACCAAAGACGAGCCGTATTACGAAGTTTCCGTGCAGGTAAAAGATACGATTTACGTTGGAGACTACACTCCGCGCCACTCCGCCGATCCGTTGCCCGAGGAGTGGAACGTGCCCCAGGCCGAGGTTCGGCTCAGGCTGGAGAGGCATTACATGTTTCTGACGCGTCCAACTGGCACAGAGTTACAATTCGTGATCATAAAACGCATTGCCGTGGCGCCTGCGCAAAAGATTTCAGATCCCCCTTCTCGGAAGAAGTGATACCGCAGGTGTGGCGTGAGCGTCCGCTTGGTTTCGTCATTCTAGTTTATGGTTCGCACCTCGCTCGATAATTCGGCTTACTACATCAACCGCGAAGCTTCCTGGCTGGCTTTCAACCGGCGTGTGCTCGAAGAGGCGCAGGACGAAGGCAATCCGGTTCTGGAGCGGCTCAAATTCCTTTCCATTACCGCCAGCAACCTGGACGAATTTTTCGAAGTGCGGGTCGCCGGTCTGGTGCAGCAGATTGAAGATGGATATACGGAAGCGGGGCCGGACGGACTGACTCTCCTGCAAGAGCGCGAGGTAGTCTCCCGAGAGACGCATGAGTTCGTGGACGACCAGTACCTCTGTTGGAATGAGAAGCTGCGTCCCATGCTGGCGGAGAATGGCATTCGCGTGCTCGGCTTGCATGAACTGGACGCCAAGGCACGGGCTTTCATCGCCGATTACTGCGAACGGGAACTCGATCTGCTGCTGACTCCGGTGACGGTGGATCCTGCTCATCCCTTTCCGCGGGTGATCAACAAGGCGCTGTGCGTTGCGTTTTTGCTGCGCCGCAGGCGGCGTTCGTCGATGACCTATACGGGGGTAGTGACGGTGCCGCGGGCTTTGCCGCGGCTGATTCGTTTGCCTTCGGAGGGAACTGACGATTTCATTTTTCTGGCCGATCTGGTGGCCTACCACGCGTCTCGGATGTATCACGGCTACGACATCGTGTCTTCGGCGGCGTTCCGCGTCACTCGTAACAGCAATCTTTATCTGGCGGAGGAGGAGTCCCGCAACCTGCTGGAGTCGGTGCGGACCGAGCTGCACAACCGGCGCAAAGGCGATGCCGTCCGGCTGGAGATCGAGTCCGAGGCCGATCCGGAAATCATCGAGCGTTTACGCACCAACTTCGAACTGGAATCGTGGCAGGTGTTTTCCGTCAACGGGCCGGTAAATCTTTCGCGCTTGTTCAATATTTATGAACAGACGGAGCATCCTGAACTCAAGTTCAAGGCTTTCCTTCCGCGTGAACTTCGCCTCACCGCTAAATCGCAGGATCTTTTCGAGGAGCTTCGCCGCCACGATGTTCTGCTTCACCACCCGTTCGACTCCTACGACGCCGTTGTTTCTTTTATTGAAGCGGCAGCAGAAGACCCACGTGTGCTCTCGATGAAGCAGACGCTGTACCGCACCAGCGAACACTCGTTGATCGTTCCCGCGCTGATGTCGGCGGCAGCCAAGAAAGAAGTCACGGCCGTCGTGGAATTGAAGGCGCGATTTGACGAAGCGTCCAACATTCGTTGGGCGCGCGATCTGGAAGACGCGGGAGTGCAGGTGTTTCACGGTTTGGTGGGGCTGAAAACGCACTGCAAATTGTCGCTGCTGGTACGGCACGACCCAGACGGCGTCATGCGCCGTTATGCCCACTTGGGCACGGGCAACTACAACACCGCCACCGCTCGCATTTACACGGATGTGAGCCTGTTGACGGCCGACCCAGAAATTACCGGGGCCGTGCACGATGTGTTCAGTTTTCTGACTGCTTACGCTGAACATCCTAATTATGGTCCGCTCATGGTTGCGCCCCTTGACCTGGCGGAACATTGCCTGGCGCTCATTGCCCGCGAAGCGGAACACGCGCGTCACGGCCGTCCCGCGCATATCATCGCGAAGATGAATGCGCTGCAGGACAAAAACATTATTACGGCTTTGTACAGGGCTTCGCAGGCAGGAGTGAAGATCGATCTGATTGTCCGCGGCATCTGCGCTCTGCGCCCGGGAGTACGTGGCGTGAGTGACCATATCCGGGTGCGAAGTGTCGTCGGCCGCTTCCTCGAACACAGCCGCATTTATTTTTTTGCCAATGGCGGTCAAGAGGAAGTCTTTCTGGGCAGCGCCGACTGGATGCCGCGCAATCTTTACGAGCGGGTGGAGGTAATCTTTCCGGTGAAGGATGAGCTATTGCGGGAACGGGTGCGGCAGGAGATTCTGGAATCCTATTTGGCCGACAATTTGAAATCCCGCTTTTTGCAGAAGGACGGGAGCTACATTCGCGCCTGGCGGGCACAAGGCAAGCGAAAACCGCCCTCAGGGCAAGCAGCTTTCAGCGCCCAGGATTTTCTGATTAGCCTGGCAGAAGGCAAGCAAGCGCTGGAAGCAATTCCGGTTGCGCCCAGTCCAAGAAGCAGAAGAATGCTGGTCGGAAAGGAGTGATAACGCAGCATGATTGTCTACTTTCTGCGTCACGCTAATGCGGGCGAGCCTGTGGCCAACCCCAAGAAGGATGAAAAACGCGCTCTCGACAAAGAGGGAATCGAGCAGTGCGGAATCGTTGGGCGAGCCCTGGCTGCGCTGGATGTCCAGGTGGATGCGATGATCTCCAGCCCGTTGAAACGCGCCGCTCAGACCGCGGCGCTGGTGGGCAACGAGCTGAGCTATGAGGGCAAGCTGCAACTGGAGGATGGCCTGCGACCGGGTGCGTCCTTTGCAGAGTTTCGCAGATTGCTTGAAAAATACTCCAAGCAAGAGGCGATCATGGTTGTAGGCCACAATCCAAATCTCAGCGAATTCTTAGGACGTAGCATTAGTGAGACCGGATGCGAAGCTGGAACGGAGTTAAAAAAGGGAGCCGTGGCCAAAGTTGAAATGGGACGCAACTTGGCGCTACTGCATTGGTGTTTGACTCCGAAGGTCCTACGCTCGCTCTACGCCGCCGCGGCTGAGAGCTCGCGGCCGAAGACTTCACGGAAGTAGCTTTTTTCCTTCTCCACCGCCCATAGTTCCAGGTCCACACTGCTTCGTTGCTTGGTGACTAGCGTCAATTTTACTTCGCCTTCGTGTACGCGGACGCGGGCGGTGCGGATCGCAGCGGTGCGGCTAAGGTTCAACGCACGAGCCAGCCGCAGGAGTAGCGAAGCCTTGAGCACGCATTCCTGGTCCGCGCTGGGCAGCGCTTTGATCGGAGCATCACCGGGCGCCGGTCGGGACTTCCCCAAATATCGTGCTATTGCTGCAATAATCCGCCTCTGTTCAGGGGTGTATCCCAGAATCTCGGAATGCGAAATGATGTAGTAGGTATGCCGATGCCTGCCGTTGCGGTTCACGTAATCGCCCACTTCGTACAGCATGGCGGCCGCGGAAAGCCATTCCTCATACTGCTGAGGCAAACCGTGCACGGATTTTAGCGCAGCAAACAGGTGCATGGCGGCGGCACGCACCTGCAGCGCGTGCTCCATATCCACTCGATAATGGGCCACAGCAGCGCGGATCGAATCCCAGCGTTCGGATTCGATCTGCTTGCCCGATCGCGTATTGCGGTCGTATTCGGCCGCCATCTGAGCCAGCAACCCATCGCGCAGTCCCAGTGGGGAATAGCGGAATCCTCCGAGCTGGCAACGTTCCAAGAGTCCAAGGTAAACCGCCGCGCCCGGCACGATAATCTCGGCGCGTCGCGGACCGACTCCGGAAAGTTTCCTGCGTCCTTCGAGAGGCAGTCGCGCCAGCAGCTTTGCGATCCGTCGCATCTGTGTCTTGGACACTGTGGCAGCGCGCGAGCCTTTGGTCTTGTAGATGCCATGGCAGACCGCAGCCAGCGATTCCGCAGTCCCGGACGTAGCAATGACAACCTTCGGGCGAGCGCGTTTAATCCGGTCAGCGGTCCGCTCGATCTCGCGCGAGATGAATCCCCGCATCTGACGCATTTCGGATTTGCGGGGTGGGTCGTGACGCAGAAATTCGTTGGTCAGACGAACGGCGCCGAGTGGCAGGCTGACGGTATTGCGGATATGCCCCTTACTGGAAACGGTCAGCTCACAACTTCCTCCGCCCAGGTCCGCCATCAGTACGGGGGAGGAATTCACTCGCAGAGTTGAAACCAGGCCCAAATGGATCAGCCGGGCTTCCTCCAATCCAGAGATGATTTCCACGTTCCATCCAGTGGTCGAACGCACCCACTCCAGAAACGCCCTGGCATTGCGCGCGTCTCGCAAAGCGCTGGTGGCAACGACCCGCACGGAATCCGCTCCCGCATTCTGTACGGCGCGATGAAACCGCCGCAGCACCTTCACCGTGGTAGCTATCGCTTCGGGAGACAGAAAACTATTGCGGAACACGGAATCGCCCAAGCGCGTGACTTCGCGGTCCTCTTGAATCTCGATGAGCCGGTGCCTGGTAAGACGAGCAATTTTCAGGCGCACGGAGTTCGATCCGATATCAATGGCGGCAAAGGTCGGCATGGCGGAAGGGCAATAGTTTACAGCCGAGGAGGTAGATGTCTGGAAAAAATATCAGAGGCAGGAGGGACCTCAGGCAACTTCGGCGCGTGCCCCGGCAGATCCGATGGACGGTTTGCGGCCTGGGGCTCCAGCGGCGTGAACCGGCTCAGATTTCTTGCTAGAAAGGGCCGCTCGAGTTTCAGCAACGGCATCGACGCTTTGACGGAACTTTGCCTGCGTCACATTTCGCAGCATGGCCACCAGCGCCGAGTCTCGGACCCCGCCGAAGAGTGCTTCCGCTCTCTGTGTCAATTTCAGCCAGTCATGCCAGTCGCCAATGACGTCTTGCATATGCTTGAGTTGGTCGACGATGCGCTTGGCCTCCGCGTCATGGTCAGCCAGTTCAGCGATGTAACGAGCCCGCTTGCCGATGATCCGGTACTGGTGGAGAGTCCGTTCCGTGAGCGTGACATGATCTCTTCCGAGCTTAGCGAGTTTGCTCAGCGTCAAAGTCAGTGGTTCGGTATTCTTCGGGATATCAATCTCGCTCGCGGCGCGCTTCAGGCGTTTTCGTACTTCGTCCGCGGTCTTACGATTAAATGCCTTAGCAAGTTTCTGTTCGTGCCGGGCGCGCTCTTGCACCAAAGCGTCTACGAACTGCGATTTGTGTCCGTTGCCCTCGGGAATCTTCAAACTCCGTAAAGAGGCGATTTCCACATCCAGCTCCCGCACTCGCCCGGCCTTCTTGCGCAGCCGCGACAATAGCTTCAGCAGCTTATTGTCGTTGCGGTTCAGCTCCGGTGCTACTTCGCTAAGGAGAGCTTCCACGCGACGGCTGTTGGTGCGAAACTTGTGAACGCTTTCCGGAGCCGGATTCTTCGCAAGCGTGGTCAGCTCACGCCCCAGTCTTTGAAAAGGCAAGCGGCTACGTTTTAAGTCAATGGGCATATCCAGCACAGAGATTACTGAGAGAACGAAAACTTACAAGGGAATCCAGCAAAATGCAACCGAGGAAATTTGACAGATTTATTCCTCTGGAACCGCAGTCAGGTTAACTCACCCACGGGACAGCAAGCAGGTATTTTAACACTGCTGTAACACGATTCTGCTAGCCTGCCCCTTGATGGCCAACCGAGCTCTAGGAGAGCCACGATTGACAGGACCGCAACCCATTGCAAAACCAGAGGTTGTGGGCAACTCCGAGGTCGAGGCCGAGCATCTCCTCAAGGCCGGCAATAGCTACGTGGCCGATAGCGTCTTCCACTTTGCGATGCTGGCCTGCGGGCTGTGCGTGCTCGCGCTGGTCGGCCTGATTATTTACGAACTGATGAGCGGGTCGAGGCTGTCGTGGCATGCCTTCGGATTGAAGTTCTTTTTCCGCAGCGAATGGGATCCGGTTAACGAGCAGTTCGGGGCGTTGCCGTTCGTTTATGGCACGGTCGTATCCTCCTTCTTGGCGCTCCTTCTCGCCGTGCCTCTCGCGATCGGCGTAGCCGTATTCATCACCGAAATGTGTCCGCGATGGCTGAAGGGACCGCTGGCTTTCACCACGGAGCTTCTGGCGGCGATTCCCAGTGTCATCTACGGACTGTGGGCAATCTTTGTGTTGGTGCCGCTTCTGCGCCAATACGGAGAGCCTTTTTGCGCGCGTTATTTCGGCTGGACATCGGGGATTACTCACCGTTTCGGTTTCCAAGGTCCCTTCGAAGGTCCTCCCTACGGCATCGGAATGCTCGCAGCCGGAATCATTCTGGCCATCATGGTCATACCGATTGTCTCTTCGATCACGCGGGAAGTGATGACTGCCGTGCCCCAGCAGCAGAGAGAAGCTGTGCTTGCTCTGGGAGCGACCCGTTGGGAGATGATTCGGACGGGCGTGCTGCGAAATGCCCGCGCCGGGATTCTGGGCGGCGTAATTCTTGGCCTGGGCCGCGCCCTCGGCGAAACCATGGCGGTCACGATGGTGATTGGCAACCGCCCTGAGATCGCGGCATCTCTGTTCGCTCCGGGCTACACCATGGCCAGCGTTATCGCTAACGAGTTCAGTGAGGCCACGGGCGATACCTACCTGAGCGCTCTCATTGAGATCGGTTTGGCGCTGTTTATCGTGACCATCATCGTAAATATTCTGGCGCAATTTCTGGTGTGGACGGTTACGCGCGGCACTCCGGCGAGAACCCATGCCTGAAACTGTGACGGCCACCTCCGACTTTGCCGCTGCCCCGATCAGCCTCTGGCGGCGCGGCATGAATTTCTTTGCGACTCTGGCTGCCGCGGCCGCTGTGGTCCTGGTTTTGCTCCCGCTCGGCGCGGTCTTCGGATATCTGGTTTACAAAGGCATCGGCTCCATCAACTGGGCTTTCCTCACGCAAACCCCAAAACCAGTTGGCGAAGCCGGCGGCGGCATGGCGAACGCGATTGCTGGTTCTGCTTGGATTCTGCTGATCGCCAGCAGTATGGGCGTGCCGATCGGAATCGGCGCGGGCATTTACCTCGCCGAATACGGACGCAACCAGTTTGGAAACGTAATCCGCTTCACCGCGGACGTATTGAACGGAGTGCCTTCGATCGTCGTGGGCATCGTCGCCTATGCGATCGTGGTGCTCTCCCAGGGACATTTTTCTGCATTAGCCGGTGGAGTCGCGCTGGCAATCATGATGATTCCGACCATCGCTCGCACGACCGAAGAGATGCTTTTGCTCGTGCCCAACACGGTGCGGGAGGCAGCTTACGGTCTGGGTGTCTCCCGCTGGCGTACCACGCTGTCGATTACTTTGCGCACAGCCACGTCGGGCGTGATCACAGGTGTTATGCTGGCTTTTGCGCGCGTGGCGGGCGAGACTGCTCCGCTGCTGTTCACCGCATTTGGCAATCAGTACTGGAACTGGAAAATCAATCAGCCGACGGCCGCGCTGTCGTTGCAGATTTTCACTTACGCGATCTCGCCGTTCGATGAATGGCATCGCCAGGCCTGGGCGGGAGCGTTGATCTTGATTGTGCTCATCGTGTTTGCGGTTAGTGCGGTTCGCATCGTTGCTAGTCGTGGAATGCTCAAGGGAACGAACTGAACCATGGGAGTCGGGATCAAAGTAGAAAAACTGAACGCCTGGTTCGGCAAGACTCAAGCCCTCTATGACATCACAATGGAGGCGCCCGCCAACCATGCAACCGCGATTATTGGACCTTCCGGCTGCGGCAAATCTACCTTTGTGCGTTGTCTCAATCGCATGCACGAGACCGTCCCCGACGCTCGCGCGACTGGCAGAGTTCGGATCGGCGAACTCGATGTCTACAACGGCACGGCTGCAGTGCAGATTCGTCGGCGCATTGGCATGGTGTTCCAGAAGCCCAATCCCTTTCCGACAATGTCGATTTATGACAACGTGGCTGCCGGACTCAAGCTCAATGGCTTCCACGACCACGCCCGGCTGGATGAGATTGTGGAGCGCTCGCTGAAACTCTCGGCTCTGTGGGACGAGGTGAAAGATTCTCTGCGCAAGAAGTCCGGCGCCAGCCTGTCGGGCGGACAGCAGCAGCGGCTCTGCATCGCCCGCGCACTGGCAGTTCAGCCGCAGGTCCTGCTCATGGACGAGCCCTGCTCGGCTCTGGATCCCATCTCTACTGGTAAGATCGAAGAACTGATCTTCCAGCTTAAGGAAAAGTTTACGATCGTCATTGTCACGCACAATATGCAGCAGGCGTCTCGGGTCGCCGAGTTCACCGGCTTCTTCCTTTTGGGTAAGCTGATCGAACTCGACAAGACCGAAAAGATTTTCACTACCCCGTCCGATAAGCGTACGGAGGATTACATTACAGGCAGGTTTGGATAATGCGCACCCGCTTTCAGCAAGGACTGGACGATCTTCGGGCACGTCTGCTTCGCATGGGCGGATTGGCCGAGCAGGCCGTGGATCGCGCCTGCCAGGCTTATATTGACCGCGACCTGGCACGCTGCCACATGGTGCTCGAAGGCGAATTCGAAATCAACGTGGCCGAGCGGGAAATCGACGAGCTGGCATTCGATCTGCTCGCGCTGCAGCAGCCGATCGCCGTGGATTTGCGCTTCATCCTCGCCGTTACCAAGATCAACTCAGATCTGGAACGAGTCGGCGACCAGGCGGTCAACATCGCTGAGCGGGCGATGGATCTGGTGGAACTCCCCAAGGCAGATCTCCCAGTTGACATTCCGCGCATGGCTGCCGCTGTTTCGGCTATGGTGCGCCGCGCCCTGGAATCGTTCATCGAGGGCAAAGCCGAGCTTGCGCAGGCTGTGCTCGAAATGGATAACGTTGTCGATCGTATGAAAGATGAGGCTTTCATCACGCTGGTCAAGACCATGAACGAGCGGCCCGAGGTAACCCGGCAGGCGCTGGATGCGCTCCTGGTCGCCCGTAATTTGGAGCGCGTGGCCGACCACGCCACCAATATCGCGGAAGACGTGATTTTCTGGGTACGTGGGGCGGATGTCCGCCACAATGTTGCGCCGGAATCACCCTTGCATCAGAGAAGTACGGACACTCATTAGAGCGTTACTAGAGCATGGTTTGTGAGCGTGTCAGAAACCGGTCAGCTTACCTGACCGGTTTCCTTTTGCTGAGCGATACGCTAAACATTCTTCCGCCAAGGAGGCAGTGCTTTGCGTAGGATACTCTCTTCATTCGCCTTGTTGTTTTTCGCCGCCACACTCAGCTTGCTCGCAGCACAAAACCAAAAGGGGCCGCGGCAGATCCAGTTGCCCACGAGCAAGTCCTTGACCGTGCCTTCGCCGGGCGTTCTAGGATCACTGAACGGCTTCGCCGCAGCGATGGCTGTCAGCCCCGATGGGCGTTACGCTGCGATTCTTAACGACGGTTATGGGACGCAGCAAAACCAGGTGCACCAATCCATCGCGGTGCTCGATCTGAGCACAAACCAACTCGCCGATTTCCCGGAAGATCGACTGCCCGAAGAGGCTCACCAGAGCTACTTCCTTGGGCTAGCGTTCAGCTCAGATGGCAATCATCTTTATGCTTCGATCGGTTCCATTACTGACGCCACCGGCGAAAAGCCGGGCGACACGGGAAACGGGATTGCGGTTTATGGCTTTCATGAGGGCAAGGTTTCATGGGATCGCTTTATAAGGATTCCGCCGCAGAAGATTGCTGCGGCGAAGAAAGTCGCATACGGCGTGCGTAAAACCGCAGAGGGAACAGCCATCCCGTATCCGGCGGGTCTCGCCGTGATCGCCGGCCGGGGCCATAAGCATAAGAAAGACAAGCTGCTGATCGCCAACAATCTTTCCGATAACGTCGTTCTCATTGACGCCACAAGCGGCCGCGTACTCAAACAATTCGACCTGAGCACGCACGAAATGGTTCCGTCTTCGTTTCCTTACACCGTAGTCGCATCGCGGGATGGCCGCCGCGCCTGGTGCAGTCTGTGGAATGCGTCTCGGGTGGCGGAACTCGACTTGAAGAAAGGAACAGTCGCTCGTTGGATCTCGCTGCTCGAACCGAAAGATCCGACCGCCCCGGGCTCACATCCGACGGCGATGCTGCTCAGCCCTGATGAGAAGCTGCTCTACGTAGCGCTATCGAATGCCGACAGAGTAGCAGTAGTAGAAATCGGTACCGGCACCGCCATCCCCCTATTCGGCACTACGTTGCACGACCAGAAATTTGCTGGTTCTTCGCCAATCGCACTGGCACAATCTGCGGATGGCAAGCGCCTGTTCGTAGCGGATGCCTCCCTCAACGCTATAGAGGTCTTCGATACTTCGAGCTTAGTTGTAAATGGGCTCACTCCGGACAAGGTGCTCTCGCCCGCCGGCTTCATCCCTACTGACTGGTATCCCAGCGCTTTGACAACCGTGGGTGACGATCTGCTGATTGCTACCTCCAAAGGTCAGGGAACCGGCCCCAGCAGCGGCATCAACAGTTTGAAACGCGAGAAGAAACACCACGAGCATCCTTACATTCCAACCTTGCTCTATGGTTCCGTTGCTCGTATGAATGTCGGGGACGTTGAAAAGCAATTGCCAGAACTCACGCGCCGGGTCCAGGAAAGCAATCTTCTGCATTCCAGCACAGGCCAAATCCAATTCGCTCAGAATTCCAACCCGATCCATCACGTGATCTACATCATCAAAGAGAATCGCACCTATGATCAGGTGCTTGGTGATTTGAAACCCGGCGACGGCGATCCCTCGCTCACCCTCTACGGCGCGGAAGTCACCCCCAACGAACACAAACTGGCCCTGCAATTCGGAGTGCTGGACAATTTCTATGACAGCGGCGAAGTTTCTGGCGATGGACATAACTGGTCGACCGCTGCCATCACCAGCGACTATAACGAGCAGACTTGGCAGATTGACTATCGCGGTAAGGAGCGCACCTATGATTTTCAAGGCATTGTGGCGGACGAAATCCCGCTCGATGAAAACGAGCCGGATGTGAACGAACCGGCCACTGGCTACATTTGGGACAATGTGGCCAGCCACGGCCTCACGTACCGCGATTACGGCGAATTCATTGGCGGCGTGTGGTGCAAGCCCACGGAAACCAAGACGACAGTCCACGAAGATACGCCAGCACCGAACTCAACGTGCCCGAGGAACATGGTAAATAAAGGAGAGCCGCTGCCACCAAATGTTGGTCAGCCTCATGGCTCGCCCAGTCCATGGCCGTGGGTGGTTCCAGTGCTGAAAAACACAAAACCGACCAAGGTCGTCCTGCGTGACCACTTCGATCCGCTGTTTCCCGACTTCAACACTGAGTATCCCGATCAACTCCGCGCCGACGAATTTCTCAATGAGTTCGATGGCTTTGTGCGCGCCCGCAAGGAGGGCAAGGGAACCGAGTTACCGGCATTCGTTCTTCTCTATCTCCCGAACGACCACACGCACGGCACGACTGCGGGAAAGCCTCGCCCCGCCGCAAGTGTTGCCGACAACGACCTCGCGGTGGGTCGTGTGGCGGAGGCGGTCTCGCACAGTCCCTACTGGGATAACACGGCCATTTTCATTCTCGAAGATGACGCCCAGGATGGCGCTGATCACGTGGACGCGCACCGTTCCATCGCCTTCGTAATCAGCAAATATTCGCCCGGTTCTGCCGACCATCCCTTCGTGGACCACAATTTCTACACCACGGTGAACATGATCCACACGATTGAGACATTGCTGGGCTTGCCCCCGATGAATCAAAATGACGCCTATGCACCCTTGATCGCGCCGCTGTTTTCAGGGGCGGGCAATCAACCGCCATTTGCGGCCGACTGGAGCAATCGCGATAGCGGATTGATTTATCAGATGAATCCGGCCAAGGGTCAGGGGGCAGGTGAATCCGCCAAGATGGATTTTTCCCACCCAGATGCGGCGAATCCAGCCGTGCTGAATGCAATTTTGTGGCGCGATCGCAAGGGAGATCAGAAAATGCCAGCAGCGCAGCACACAATGTTTAGCGGTAAACCGAACCCAGATGACAAGTGATTCCTCGGGCTTAGACCACGTAGGCCCGGACGCCTCGTCCGGGCAGGCGAGCCAGCGAGCCAGTCATCGTCGCGGAGCTGCGGCGCTTCGCGCCGTTGGGCGGACGAGGGCGTCCGCCCCTACGTGGACGTCAACGCCCGGCCGCCGCTCCAGTGTCTACATCGGCAAAGGAGAACGCCGTCGAAACATTGGGATACTCTTTCCCCCCTACCTCCACGTACGGATACACAAAATAATTTAGCGGCTTCCCATCCTCCTTCGGGCTCAATTCCAGATCGCGTCCCATGGTAAACTCTATGCGATTAGCGTCGTGGGCGCCGAAGAAGTAATCCTTCTTCTCCGGATGCTTCCACGCTTCGGAAATATCGACGGGAATCCATCCGTGCTGTGGTGCGAAGAAATCAGCCCAGCAGTGATATCCGGCGACTTCCGCTGAGTGCTTGTCGGGTGGCAAGGGAAACCCTATTTCGAACCGCGCTGGAATTCCCTGCGAGCGCGCCATCGCAATAAACAGCGAATGAAAGTCGGTGCAGTTGCCCTTCTTGGCATCGCAGGCGTAGAGCACGTCACCGCGTCCCCAACCCGTACCGGTCTTGTCGTAACGCATGGTCGTGAACACGTAATCGTAGATAGCGCGTGCCTTGTCGAGCGGCGTGGTCTTACCCCCGGTGACCTTCACGGCCAATTCCGCGGGCAATCCAGTCGTGGGCACGAGGGCATCCGGCGCGAGATATTCCTTTCTTTCCCGGTCGCCAAGTTTTACAGCCTCCAAATGCGGAGAATAGATGCCTAGCGTGAGCCGCTCACGGCGGACCACGTCATATGCAACCTCGAAATGCAATTCCCGCTGCTTGGTTTTCGAAGCTTCGGCGTAATACATTTCATTTCCGTATTTCGACTCGTGAGTCTTCTTGAGTGAGAGATCACCGATTGCGGAGATGACCTTCACCGTCTGGAACCCATCCGAGTGCGCCGCCGGAACCCAGACTCGTACCTTCTCACCGGCGGAAACATCCTTCACGGTGAAGCCATAGTGAAAGGTAAAATGGCGCGTCTCCTGCGCCGAGGTAACCGTAACAAGTGCAAGCAGCGACAGGGGTAACAATAGCGGAGCCTTCCTAAGCATGGGTAGCTTCCTTTCATTGTGAGAGCGTCAAATGGAAAACGACACACGGGCGTTTAGGAGTGGCTCCGTCAAGTGAAGCCGCGTCGTTGCACTTGCATCAGAGAAGTTCCTCTACTCAGCAGGCAGATTCATATTCTAAACCAGACGCAGGAATTTGTTTGCACTCCTACAACCGCTGTGAAAAGCAAAGTTGACAAAAACCTACCATGCTTACGCTAGAATCTTCGCGTGCCCGCTGCCATCGAATGCCGCGACCTGCGCAAGACCTACGACGGTAAAGTCGAAGCCGTCCGCGGTCTGAGTCTGGAAATCCAAGCCGGGGAGTGCTTTGGTCTCTTGGGGCCGAATGGGGCAGGGAAGACCACTACGATCGAAATCCTTGAAGGGCTACTCGATCCCACATCCGGTGAGGTCACGATTCTTGGTCATACCTGGCAGAAGAATTCACGCGAAGTGCGCGAGTGGCTGGGCATTTCCCTGCAGGAGACTCGGCTCTCGGAGAAATTGACCGTCCGCGAAACCATTGAACTGTTTGCCAGCTTCTATCGCGAGCCGCGTTCCGCGGACGAGGTGCTCGACGATCTGCAACTCGGCGAGAAGGCTAATGCCTTTGTGGGCAAGCTTTCCGGCGGACAACGCCAACGTCTGGCGGTCGCTACGGCGCTGGTGGGGAACCCCAGAATTCTTTTTCTGGACGAGCCCACCACGGGATTGGATCCGCAGAGCCGCCGTCAGCTCTGGGACATCATCCGCAACTTTCAGCGAGGTGGAGGTACGGTCCTGCTGACCACACACTACATGGACGAGGCCGAGCGCCTTTGCGACCGCCTGGCGGTCGTCGATCATGGCCAGGTCATTGCCGAAGGCACCCCTTCCGACCTGATTGATCGCCTCGGCGGGCATCACGTAGTGGAGTTTGAAGCCAGCGGCAACTCCGGCGACGGCACTGCTGTCGATGCCTGGCGAGCGCTGCCCGGTGTGGAGTCGGTCCGCCATGACGATGGTCTGGTCAGCCTCACGGTGTACGAGACGCACCGGACTATTCCCGCGTTGCTCGATGCAGTCGAAAAACAGGGTTCGCAACTTCTGCACCTCACCACGCGCCAGGCCAGCCTGGAGGATGTGTTTGTCAACCTGACTGGCCGCCACTTGAGGGGTGAGTGATGAGTGTTAGGTATTTGTGCGACGGGTCTTCGATCCGTCCAAGCCGAGCCCAGGTCGGCAGAGAACGCCAGCCACATGACCGGCTGGCTATTGGAGTTCCGTCAATGAGCCTCGCTCAAAAAACTCCGGCAACGCCAACTCGGCTCCCCGCGCCCCGCAACGCCCGCTGGTCGGCTTTCACGCACTTGGTGATGGTGCGCATGAAAGAGCTCAAGCGCGAGCCCGAGGTTGTCTTCTGGGTGTACGGGTTCCCGCTGCTGCTGGCGTTGGGACTTGGGATTGCCTTCCGCAACAAGCCGGCCAATGTGACATCCATTGCCGTTGTCGACGCCCCCGGAGCGCAGGACGTATTGTCCCTGATCGAGCGCTCGCCGCAAAGGACCTCGATCCGCGCCGAAGTGCTCGACAAGCTGACTGCACTGAAGGGATTTCGACTCGGCAAGTACGATCTCGTGGTCGAAACCGACAACCGGGGCGGCTTCCAGTATCTTTATGATCCGGCACGTCCCGAGAGTGTGCTCTCGCGGACTGAAGTGGATGACGCGCTGCAAGTCTCGGCCGGTCGCAAAAACCCGTTGCCCACTTCCTCTGTCATCTCAAACGAGCCTGGATCGCGCTATATTGACTTCCTCATTCCCGGGCTGATCGGGATGAACCTGATGAACTCCGGCATGTGGAGCGTCGGATTTGCTTTGGTGGATATGCGCCAGCGCAAACTGCTCAAACGTTTCGTGGCCACACCCATGCGGAGAAGCGATTTCCTGCTTGCGCTGGCCAGTGGCCGGTTGGTGCTCATGGTCACCGAAGTCGGGCTGCTGCTCGGCTTTGGCGCGCTGATCTTCCATATGCGCGTGCTCGGGTCGTTGCTCTCGATCCTGCTCCTGAGTGCGATTGGCGCCGTGGGGTTCGCCGGATTGGGCCTGCTCACGGCCAGTCGCGCACAGAAGATTGAAAACGTCAGCGGGCTCATCAATCTGATCATGATGCCCATGTGGATATTCTCGGGCGTCTTCTTTTCCTATGAGCGTTTTCCGGCGGCCATCCATCCCTTCATCAAGGCGCTGCCTCTGACCGCGCTCAATGATGCCCTGCGCGCTACCATTCTGGAAGGGGCTCCACTCACATCGCAGGCCGGGCGACTGCTCGTACTCGTGCTCTGGGGAGGGATTTCCTTCGCGCTTGCCTTGCGCTGGTTTCGTTGGACCTAGGGTTGCGGCTCAACTCTTGGGCATTGCAAGGGTTCTTACATGGTCGAGCAGGGAACATTCCTTGCAAATGAGTTCCCGAAGGATGATAATTTGTATCACTTTCCTGGAGCGTATCGGGAGGGATTTCTATTCTAAATTTGTTGCTCCGAGTACCACAGGCGTTTCAGGTTTCGTGTTCCAGTGAGCGGGAGTAGTTCAGCGGTAGAACGCCAGCTTCCCAAGCTGGATGTCGCCGGTTCGATCCCGGTCTCCCGCTCCAATGTTAGCCAGAGCTCCCATTTTGAGCCCCCAGGGAGACGGCATTGTACATCTCGCTGCCTTTGGGAAATGGACGCGCCTCTACGAACAGTGCTTACACCGCCTTCCTGCTGAGCTCGCGATGAAGCCACGCTCTGGCGGTCGACCAGTCCCGCTTTACGGTTGCCTGAGAGATGCCCACGATCTCCGCGGTTTCCTCAATTGAAAGGCCGCCGAAAAATCGCAGCTCGACCACACGAGTCTGCTGCGGGTCCACCCGCCCGAGTTCGTTGAGTGCTTCATCCAGCGCCAACAGGTCAAGATTGCCCTTTTCCGGAAGTAATGCCGTTGCTTCGTTCAATGTGACCTTGTCGATGCCATCTCCGCGTTTAGCAGACCGATGCCGTCTGGCGTAGTCCACGAGAATCTGGCGCATCAGGTGCGAGGACACCGCAAAGAAATTTTGTCATTTGGCCAACTTTCCCGGCTTTGCGTGTAAAGGATTAGGAGGCGATGGACGATGTGCACTTAGGCGAACCCGTGCCGTCGTCGCATCGCGCAAGCTGGGGAAACGCGGCATGTTTGTCCGCAGCAGGTCCGCGAGCAATGATGTTGGCCACACCTTGCTGGCGTTGAAACTGTTGCCGATGGTTGCATTCACAAAGTGATGATTAACAGATATTTACAGTTGTTTGACGATTCTTTACGTCCGACATGCGGGTGACTGTGTTGGAATATCTATAGCGAACTCTTGGCGCAGTCGACGAACTGAATTCCAAGACGGCGCAAACCGTGAGGCGTAGAGAATGAGGCGCAGGGAATGAGATTGACACGAACCACCGCGTCAGTACTTGCGAGTTCCATGACGCTCGGCATCGCGTGCTTGGGTTTGGTCCCGCACAGTCGCGCTGCTTCTGATCAAACCCAGGAGGCTCAGCAGCCCGCATCGGCTAGCCTGACGGCGAAACCGGTTGGAACGGTGAAAGCTCTTTCCGCAAATGTTGTTACGCTCACGACAGACGCGGGTTCAACCGTGAACGTCCTCGTTCAAGACTCCACCCGCCTGGTTCGTATTGCCCCCGGACAGAAAGATCTGACGGACGCGATGCCCATCCAGTTGCAGGATGTGCAGGTGGGTGACCGGATACTGGCCCGAGGCAAGGCCTCTGATGACGGCAAGTCGGTAGTGGCTTCGTCGGTCGTCGTCATGAAGGAGTCCGACGTGACGGCAAAGCAGGAGCACGATCGCGAGGATTGGCAGAAGCGCGGGGTGGGCGGATTAGTGAGTAAAGTTGATGCGAGCAATGGAATCATTACGCTATCGGCGCCGGCTGGGGAGGAGACCAAGCCGGTTACGATCCACGTTTCCAAGAACTCGATTGTTCGTCGATATTCGCCCGACTCCGTCAAGTTCGATGATGCAAAGCCGGGCACACTCGATCAGATCAATGCTGGTGACCAACTGCGCGCGCGTGGAGTGCGCAGCGCGGACGGCAGCGAAGTGGCAGCGGAAGAGATCGTTTCTGGAACCTTTCGGAACATTGCGGGAATGGTCGCCTCGACTGATGCAGGCAACAATACCGTCAGCGTGATCGATCTGGCAACCAGGAAGCCCGTAACCGTGAAGATCACCGCAGACTCGCAACTGCGAAAACTGCCTCTTACGGTTGCTCAACGGATTGCCCTGCGATTGCGAGGCGAATCTGCGGACGGCGCCCCAGGCACATCGGTTCCCGGTGGAGGTCCATCAGTTGCCAAGGCAGGCCAGACCACACCAACCGGCAATGCTGGAGGCTCACGTCCGGGCGGAGCGCCCGACTTCCAGCAACTGCTGAAGCGAACGCCTGCCGTCACGCTCGCCGATTTGCAGAAGGGTGACGCCATCATGATTGTGACGACCCAAGGTACGGCCACCACCCAGCCGACCGCGATCACATTATTAAGCGGCGTGGAACCCATTCTGTCGGCCTCACCCAACAGCAATCGGGCGGCGCTGCTTCTTTCTCCCTGGAACCTCGGGGGCGGTGGTGGCGATGCTGCGGCTGGTGCGACACAGTAGCTCAACTAGCAGAGAAAAGCCTTGCTTCAGGAGAATTAATGAAGTCCGGCCGGTCCCGAAGTCTTGCATTCATAGTTGTCACGCCTTTCTTGTTGCTGATGCTGACAGGTTCTTTGCCTGCGCAAACTCCGTCGGCCACTCTCCGCGGCCGGGTCACAGATCCTACTGGCGCGGTGATCCCGCAAGCAACCGTTACGGCCAGCGGAGCGAGCGGCAAAAAGGCAACTGTGGTCACCAACAGCCAGGGAGTTTACGAGATCACCGGATTACCTCCTGGCGCTTACACGGTCAGTACGGCAGCAAAAGGCTTCGCAGTATCTACCGAGCAGAATGTCGTGATCGCTGCAGATCAAGTGCAGCAGTTCGACATCGCGCTCGAAATCCTGGTGCAACCAGAAAAAGTCGAAGTTCAAGAAGAAAGTACAACTGTAGGCGTGAGCCCGTCAGAGAATGCCAGCGCCATCGTAATCAAGGGGAAGGACCTCGAGGCTCTTTCCGATGACCCCGACGAGTTGCAGCAAGAACTCGATGCGCTCGCCGGGCCTTCCGCGGGGCCAAACGGCGGCCAGATTTATATTGACGGATTCACCGGAGGGCAACTTCCGCCCAAGTCCTCGATTCGCGAGATCCGCATCAACCAGAATCCGTTTTCGGCCGAATACGACAAGCTCGGCTACGGTCGCATTGAAGTCTTTACCAAGCCGGGGACAGATAAGTTTCATGGCCAATTCATGCTCGATGGCAACTCATCTGCTTTCGATGCGCTCAGTCCATTCGCGCAAAACCAGCCGTCCTTCCACTCGGAACTGTTTAATGGCAACGTCAGCGGCCCTCTGACCAAGAAAGCTTCGTTCTTTTTCAATGCCGAGCGCAGGCAGATCGATGATGCCAACATTGTGAACGCTCTCGTGCCCACTACTGCCGACCCCAACCCAACGAGCGCCAACTTCACGCAGGCAGTTCCCAATCCGCGGACCCGAACCAATATCAGTCCCCGCATGGACTTTCAGCTCACCCCGAGCAACACTTTGACGGTCCGTTACCAGTTCTTCCGGAACAACGAAGACAATAACGGAGTCGGCCAGTTTTCTCTTCCTACCCAGGCGTACAACTCGACCTCGACCGAACACACCCTGCAGATCAGCGACACCCAGGTGTTGAGCACGAATGTCGTGAATGAAACCCGGTTCCAATACCTCCATGACCACATCGATCAGACGGTGCAGAATTTCCAGCCAACCATATCGGTGTTGGGTGCGTTCACGGGCGGAGGGAACCAGATCGGAAGTAGCTCCGATCTTCAGAACCACTACGAGCTGCAGAATTACACCTCGATCGTTCACGGCAACCACTTAATAAAATTCGGCGGTCGGCTGCGTGCGTTGACCGATTCCAACGAGTCGGCAGCGGGATTCAACGGTGTGTTTACATTCCCGTCGATCACCGCTTACGAAACTACGGAAATTGGATTGCAACGAGGTTTGACACCGGCACAGAGTCGAGCTGCCTGCGTGAAAATTTCCCCCAATCCGACAATCGATTGTGGAGCGAGCCAGTTCTCCATTATCAGCGGCCAACCACTCGCAGCCGTCACATTGGTCGACGCGGGTCTCTATGGCCAGGATGACTGGCGCATCCGTCCCAGTATGACGCTCAGCTACGGCCTGCGCTTCGAAACCCAAAATGCCATCCATGACCATGGTGATTTCGCCCCGCGAATAAGCTTTGCCTGGGGCATTGGTGGCGGCGGGAAAAAGGCAGCGCCCAAGACCGTATTGCGAGCTGGATTCGGAATTTTCTATGATCGTGTTCCCTACAATCTTGTGCTTCAGGCCGAGCGCTTGAATGGGGTCAACCAGAACCAGACCATCACTTCGGCCCCGGATTTCTTTCCGAACATCCCCACCATGAACGTGTCCGGTACTCAGATATCCCCGACGATCTATCAGATTGCCCCGAACCTGCGAGCGCCCTTGACCATGCAAACCGCGGTCAGCGTCGAGCGGCAACTTGCAAAGAGCACCACGTTAGCCGTCACCTACATAAATTCTTACGGAGAGCACCAACTTTTCCTTCGCAACGCCAACGCTCCGCTGCCGGGGACATATCCCGCAGATCCCCAGCGGCCGCTGGGAGGCACGGACAACATCTATCAATACGACTCCGAAGGGATATTCCGGCAAAACCAGGTGATTGCCAATTTGCGGACAAATGTGGGATCGAAGCTTTCGCTTTTTGGTTTCTACACACTCAACTACGCGCACAGCGATCTGGGATCGGGAGGCGGCGGGGGCACGGCCAGCTTTATTTCGCCCCAGTACGATCCCATGGCAGATTATGGCCGGTCGCAATTCGACGTCCGCCACCGCGTAGTTCTTGGCGGCACGGTTTCGATGCCCTATGCATT
Organism: Terriglobales bacterium; assembly: GCA_035601775.1. Lineage (GTDB taxonomy): Bacteria > Acidobacteriota > Terriglobia > Terriglobales > Acidobacteriaceae > JABDBE01. The sequence goes on from DATNNO010000082.1 coordinate 46,277, forward strand.
TCGCCTGAACCCCTTCATCATCGTAAGTTCGGGCCAGCCCTATAACGTCACGGTCGGTCAGGATTTAAATGGCGATTCCATTTTCAACGATCGCCCCGCATCAGCCTCGACGGTTACCTGCAGCGTTGTGCAGATCACTGCGGGCATCGCGTGCACTCCGTTAGGGACTTTCAACCTGGCTCCCACTGCGGGGCAGGCCGCGATTCCAATCAATACCGGCACTGGCTCCGCGCTGTTCACCATGAATCTGCGCCTCAGCAAGAGCTTTGGGTTTGGGAGAGAAGTGGCTGGAGGTTCAGGGGTGAGCTCTGACGGTGGACCAAGAGGCGGAGGCGGACGAGGAGGCCCTCCCGGAGGTGGTTTAGGCGGCCGCGGACTAAGCGGAGGGGGTGGGCCTGGCGGTCCCTTCAGCATGGGAGCCGCAACCAACCGGCGCTACAATTTAACTTTCAGCGTCTCCGCAAGAAATATTCTCAATCGTGTGAACCTGGCGCCACCCATCGGCAATCTCAGTTCGCCTCTGTTCGGTCAATCGAACGCGCTCGCCGCCGGGCCGTACTCGTTCGGTTCAGCTACCCGTCGCATTGACTTGCAGGTGCTCTTCTCCTTTTAATAGCGATCCGGCTTAATAGCGATCCGGCTTTGATGTATTCGGTCATGAGGAGCACCGCTCACCGCGCTGCGATAAGTTCCTGCAGTCTAGTCCGGTAGCCGCGGCTGCACGAAAGCTGCTTGCCGTCTCTGAGAACAACCATGTACTCGCCCCGGTTGCAGGGTTGCAGTTCCTTGATCTTCCGCACATTTACAATGATGGAGCGGTGGATGCGAACGAACTGACCCGGATCGAGCCTTTCGGAAACGCGACCAATCCCTTCCCGGAGCAGATAACACCCGCTGCTTGTCTTCAACTCAACGTAGTTCCCAGCCGCTTCCACCCAGTCAATCTCATCCATGTCCACGAGCACCAGTCGCCCGGCTGTCTTAATAGCTAATCGCCGGTCAGTTCGTGAACTGGTCCTGGCGTCGGCCAGCAAATCGAGAATACGGTGGGTCAAATGACGGTCGTGCACCTTGAGAAGCTCGGCTCGGGTTCTCTCGATGGCGGTGTGAAGCCGCAGCTGATCAAAGGGCTTTAGCAAGTAATCGAGCGCGCGCGCCTCGAACGCTCGAGTAGCGTACCGATCGCTGGCGCTGGTAAAGATCACGATGGGCATGTCCACCCGGGAAATGCCATTCAGTGCCTGAAAACCATCGGCATCGTGCATTTCTATGTCGAGCAACAACAAGTCAGGCTTGTGCTCCCTCACCGCGGCAACAGTTTGCAGCGCGTCAGCGCACTCCGCCACAATCTCAACTCCAGTTTCCGCAGCTAGCAAGAGTCGCAACCGGTTGCGCACCGAGGGTTCGTCATCGGCAATGACGGCACGGATTTCAGGAATCATCATGCGAATTTCACGCAGACGGCTTTCGATTTGCGGAGACCATCCCATACAGGTAATTGACGCTCCAAGATACGAAATGGTTGGTCACGGAGTTCTGTGGATTCGTACCTTTCTTAGCGCGGTTCGCATCTGCTTTGACAACAGCTCAACAGCGTGCGCAAGAAAACATAACGACTTTCGATTGTGCGCTACGCACACATGGATAAATCCTGATTGTTAGCCCACGAGCACGGTGCTTGGCATCTGTCGTATCGAGTGAACTACTAATTTTGGAATGCGCCTCCGCGATTCTTATAGATTCCTGTAGGTTGCGCCGTCCGAATTCGGGCAGGCCTTGATTTCAAGTTCCGAACTAATCTCCGTTCATCCTGAGCGAACTCAGTTTCGTCCCCAAAAACGCACAACTCGCCCAATACCACTTCCGCGGCTCAATCTGCGGTTCGTCGCGTGCATTGGCAGATACGCACGGTTTTACCCAGCGTGAGCAGGTTGATGCTGTGCAAAGAACATTCAATTTGGTGAGGAGAATGTAAATGAGCCTGAGAAGGATAAGCGCGTCACTATCATTCGCCATCGTCCTGTTTGTGATGATGGCCATGTCGCAAGTTTGGGCGCAAACCACAACAACGGGAGACATCAGCGGTGTTATATCGGATCCGACAGGCGCTGTGATATCTGGCGTGTCTGTGACCTTAACAAACGTTGATACCGGCAGCTTCCAATCCGCAAAGACCAACGCAGAGGGAGCATACAAGTTTGCTCTCCTACCTCCGGGAAACTATTTGGTCAGCGTGAAGGCTGTTGGATTCCAATCCCTCAACAAGAGAGTCTCGGTGACGCTTGGAGGGACGACAGCGGCCAACGTGCAGCTTTCCGTTTCATCCTCTCAGGAGACCGTTGAGGTAACTTCGGAGGTTGCTAGTGTTGAGACCGAAGACGCCAATCTGAATACCAACTTCGATTCTAGGCAGGTTTCACTCCTTCCGAACCCTGGGAACGATCTCTCAGCAGTAGCATTGACTGCGCCAGGTGTAGTCATGAATACGGCCGGTGGCGCAACATTCGGTGGTGGTAACTATGAGTTCTATGGTTTGCCTGCGACCTCGAATTCGTTTACGTACGACGGCGCCAACGATAATGATCCGTACTTCAATGTCAACAGTACGGGTGCTACGAACCTATCCTTGGGACTGAACGATGTGCAGGAAACCGCAGTGGTCGCCAATGGCTACAGCGGCTCGTACGGTGGTTTAGCCGGAGCGAGTATCAACTTTGTTTCCAAGTCCGGAAGCAATAGCTTCCATGGAAATGCCGAGTACTGGTGGAACGGGCGGTATCTGAACGCCAACAACTATTTCCACAACCAGACCAGTCCGGTCACTCCCCGTCCGTTCGTGAATGACAATCAATATGCGACCTCCTTCGGCGGGCCCATTGTGAAAAACAAGGCCTTCTTCTTTTTTGATTATGAAGGCATTCGCTTGCTGATTCCCTCTCCCACGTCAGTCGTCATCCCCACGACGGCTTTCGCTAGCGCGATACTGGGAAATGTGCCCGCGTCCCAATTACCGTTCTATCAACAAATCTTCGCCAATTACTCCAGAGTTCCTCAGGCGGGCGCGGTACAGCTCGCCGGAGGTGGATGCAACAACCTTACAACTATTGGCACGACCACGTTTGGAGCCAATAACCCCTGTGTCGTTCAGCAGCAAGCGGGGTTGGCGTCGAATGCCCATGACTACTTGTGGGTGGCGCGATTTGACCAGAACATTGGAAACAACGACAAACTGTTCGTACGTGCTCAACACGAGCACGGATTCCAGCCCAGCTATACGGATCCTTTCAACCCTGCGTTCAACCTGGTGAGCGATCAGCCAGAGTGGCAGAGCCAAGTAAGCGAGACTCACACATTTGGAAGTAACAAGGTGAACAATTTTGTGGCCTCGATGACCTGGTATGCCGCGGCCTTCGCCGTCTCGAATGAGGCGGCAAATCTTGCAGCATTGCCAGCTACAACGGTCTTGGGCGACGGGACTCTCTCGACCCTCAACTTCCTAGGCGACAATCAGCCGCAGGGACGAAATATCACCCAATATCAATTTGTGGATGACTTCAGTTGGGCCCGTGGCCGGCATGGCTTCAAGGTAGGCGTCAATTTCCGCCGCGACGATGTCAGCGATAAGACTTTGGGACCGCTAAGTCTGCCAACCATCACCTTTGATACTCTGGCTGACTTCGCCGCCGGAACCGGCGTTCCGATCGGGACTGCCCACGAAGCGGATCACGTGGTGCAGGCGTTTCCGAGCGTGACCGAAGTGCCCATCGCGTTGTATCAATTGGGCGGCTATGTGTCCGACGATCTGAAGGTGACGCAAAACCTAAAACTGACTCTCAGTCTCCGCTTGGACCACCTTTCCGATCCGGTTTGCCAAATCAACTGTTTCCAACGTCTCAGGGGACCGTTCCAGGACATCAGTCACAGCGGACCTCTGAATTCGACCATTCAGTCTGGCTTGCACACCGCCTTCCCTTCAGTCACAGCGGTTGCAGCTCAGCCCAAGATCGGTTTTGCGTGGTCGCCGTTCGGCGCGAAGAATACAGTTCTCCGCGGCGGCTTCGGAGTTTTTGCCGACGCCCTTCCTACCGGCGCGATTGACGCTTTCCTACAAGCCGCGCCCCTAGATCCGATCTTCCAGTCGATTAACGGCCTGCCCGCGCCAGGCACCGGACCCACCGCCCTGACCAGTCTAGTAGCAGCGTCCAATGCTGGATTTAAGGCCAACTATGCCAGTGGCGGCACGGTTAGCCCGATCAATTTTACTAATGCCACCAAGGTCGTGGTTCCGCGTTACTACGAGTGGAGCTTGGAATTGCAGCAAGCCATTGGATGGCATACCACCTTGAGCACCATGTACGTGGGCAACCACGGATCTCATGAGGAGATTTCAAACGGGGCTGTGAATGCGTTCAGTCCCACTCCGTTCGCGAATCTTCCGACCGTCTCGCCCGACTCGCGCTTCAGCCAGGTCAGCCAAATAGAAAATGTGGCCAACTCGAACTATGATGGCCTGGTGTTTAGTGCGCGCCACAGTTTTACTGGCGGGTTCCAGTTCCAGGCGTCCTATACGTATAGCCACGCAAGGGATGAGATTTCAAACAACTCCGTATCTCCGTTCGGGCAAGCCTTCAACGGCAATTTCCCCGACATCATCTACCCTCAGGACCCCTTCAACATTCGTAAGAACTATGGCAATGCCGATTACGACATTCGCCACAACTTCACTATGAACTACGTATGGAGTGATGCTTTCCGTCATCTGACAAACTGGGGCCCGAACGCACTGGTGAAGGGGTGGACGTTCTCGGGAACCATTTTCCGGCACAGTGGTTTGCCGATTACCCCCTACAGCAGCAATGACACCAACGCGCTGTTTGGCACCAACTACGGAAATGGCCAAACATACCTACTCGCAGATCAGATCGGCCCCAGTTCCATGAATTGCAGTGGACAAGCGGCAAAGTTGAACAATCCCTGCTTCGCAGCCGGCAGCTTTGCCGACCCGGTTGGTGCTTACGGGACCATACGGCGCAACTCGTTCCGTGGTCCCGGGTATTTTGACACGGATTTCAGTTTCGAGAAGGGCTTTGGTTTACCCAAATGGGAAGGTGCTCAGCTCTCCATCGGCGCGAGATTCTTCAACTTCTTTAACCACCCAAATTTCAACTACCCGATCACTAACATTTCGAGCCCGCAGTTTGGGCAAATTACTACGACAGTTAGCACTCCGACCACGATTTACGGCTCCGGCCTGGGTGCGGACGCATCGCCAAGGCTGATCCAAATCCAAGGGAAAATCACCTTCTAACCAAGCAGGCAAGCGAAAAAGGCGGCCTCTATCGAGGCCGCCTTTTTTTGTTTGCGAAAACGCCGCGCGAGGCGGGGTGCCGCTCTTCTTTGGTGCAGGTACCAACGTTACGTTACGAGAGCTTCAGGGTCACAGAGAAAGCCGGCGCACATGCTGCATAATGGCTGCGGAGGTGCTTTTCGGTGGAGTTAAGGCTCGACTATCTGTCCTGTGTGCTTACGGTTTTCTCAACCATTCTGGTGGGACGGAGACATTGGGAAGGATGGGTCCTGGCCGCCGTAAACAGCGTAATCATCTGTTTCATAGGACTAAGAACATCGCAGTGGGGTTTCATTCCGGCAAACCTGTTTTGTATCGTGCTTTATGCGGTGAACCTTAGGGCATGGCGCAAGGCTGAGACTTCTTGACGGCAAAGATTATCTCAGAGACTCTTCAACTTCGGAGAGCCAATCGGGTCGCTTCAATACTTCGCGTGGCTTGGGACCATCCGCGGCACCCACAATGCCGTCTCGCTCCATCAGGTCGATGAGATGCGCAGCGCGCCCGTAGCCAATGCGTAGACGGCGTTGCAGCAGGGAAGTGGAAGCCTTACCGAATTCGATCACTAACTTCACAGCATCTTCGTAGAGTGGGTCGTTAGCCGCCGCTTCGTCTCCATCACCATTAGCTCCCGGTTCACCGTCTTCGCGTTCTTCTTTCGGCGCCTGCAGGAACTTCTCCTCGTATTCGGCGGTGCCCTGAGTCCGCCAGAACTCGACCACGGCCGCAATCTCCTTTTCAGTGACGTAAGGAGCGTGCAGCCGGTGAACACGAGCGGACCCGGATGGCAGATAGAGCATGTCCCCTCGGCCCAACAGGGCTTCCGCGCCGTTGGCATCCAGAATAGTGCGGGAGTCCACCTTGGTGGCCACTCGAAACGACATACGCGCCGGGAAATTCGCCTTGATCAGACCCGTGATTACATCGACTGAAGGCCGCTGCGTTGCCAGGACCAGGTGAATGCCCACCGCGCGCGCCATCTGCGCCAGCCGCGTGATGGACTCTTCCACATTGCTGGAATCGAGCATCATCAGGTCGGCTAGTTCATCAATGATGATCACGATGTAAGGCAGCGGACGTTCCTCTGCGCTATCGCCAAACAGGCTGGGCGTTCCGTTCTCGTCGAAGAGCTTGTTGTATTGATCGATGTTGCGTACGCCCTTTTCGGCCAGCAGCTTCAGCCGTCGTTCCATCTCACGTACGGCATTGCGCAGCGCATTCGCCGCTAATTTCGGTTCGGTGATGATCGGCGTGTAAAGGTGCGGGACACCTTCGTAGTTACCCAGTTCCAGCCGCTTAGGATCGACCAAAATCAGGCGTACTTGATCGGGCGTCGCCTTGTACAGGATCGACATGATCATCGCGTTAATCGCGACACTCTTGCCCGCGCCGGTCGACCCGGCAATGAGCAGGTGTGGCATGCCGTTCAAGTCGGCGGTAACAATGCGGCCGTTGATGTCTTTGCCCAGCGCCAGCGTGAGCTTCGACTTGGATCCGATGAACTCCGTGGATTCAATGTTCTCCCGCAGCCAGATGATTTCGCGCTCGCGGTTTGGCACCTGGATGCCCACGGTAGACTTGCCGGCCATGCGTTCGATCAGGATGCTCTCCGCCTTCAGCGCAAGGCACAGATCGTCCGTCAGGTTGGTAATGCGGCTGTACTTGATGCCCGCCTCGGGCTTGAATTCAAAAGTCGTGACCACGGGACCGGGGTTGATCTGGGTTATCTGCCCGTGGACCTCAAACTCCGCATATTTGTCAGTGAGCACTCGGGCCAGCAGCTTCAACTCTTCGGCATCGATGGCTTGCTGCTCATCCGGCCGATGCAGCAGGGAACTGGGAGGCAGCTTGAAACCACCCGCGATGCGGGGCAAGGTCGTCTTCGGTCTCTGCGCGCTGTCGGCTCGATCCGTGACTTCGGGAGAAATCGCCTGCGGCTCAGGCCGTGATTCGACCGCCGACTGAGCCTCATCTCCGCTCGCTTCCGCAAATGTCCGATCAATACCGGTTCGAATGGGCTCCGGAGTCCGCGCCTGAGATTGAGGCGGAGTTCCGGGCCGAGCCGGAACCATCTGCGTGGTGATTACCGGCTTGGGAGCGGCGCGGCGTTTCTCCAGTTCTTTCTGCATGCGCTTCTTGGCCCGCGCGTCCTGCCAATCCCGCCAGCGATCCCACAAGGCAATTGCGAATGCGAAACGGGTGGGCGCCCAGACCTGCAGCGCCGCGAACGAGAACGCGGTCGAGAGATACAGCGCCACAGCCAAAACGCTCGCGCAAACGATATAGGCTCCCGCCAGGTTGAAGTAATGGATGAGAAAATCCCCGACCATCTTGCCAAATAGGCCTTCGATCGGGATCGCATTCATCCAGCGCACGTGACCTGGCAAAAGCGCCAGCAGAGCGGGGACAAAGATTACCAGCCAGAGCCCGCCTACAACCTTGGCGATCGGCGAAGCGATCTTGCGCGAACGAAACCAGCGGATGCCAAGCATTGCAGAAAAGACGGGGAGCAGGAATGCTCCAATCCCGAAACCTTGCAGGACCAGGTCGGAAATAAGGGCGCCTACCACACCGATCCAGTTGCGAGCCGCTCGCGAACCCGTCAGGACCGAGGCGCTGTTCAACGATGGGTCCAGCGGCGAATACGAAGCCAATGCGAGAAAGAGGAGGAGCGCGGAGATGCACAAAAGAAAACCGACCAGTTCATTGAGCCGGCGGTTGTTGGTCGGGGCAAAGATCTGTGAGAGATACCTCATAGGCGAATTAGTACCACGCAGGAATGACACTCCTACCGGCGGTGCCAGATCTATGCCAGAGCCCTTAGATTATGACAAGAATCAGAGAACCCTACAACTCAGGATTCCCGGCAGTATCCAGAGTGACAAACACTACCTATGCCACCAGCCGGGCCGCGAACGCCAGCACCAGTGGCAACGGCAGAATCTCGTCGAGGTCGAGCTTATGTGGCCTACTGCAGGTGCCACATCAACGCTAAACCAATCACAACCAAGCCCACTACGATGCGATAGACAATGAAAACTTTCAGGCTATGGGATTGAAGATATCGAATCAGCCAGGCAATCGTGGCATATCCAACAATCGCCGAAACCAGCACCCCCACGAGAAACGGCATGTGCATTCCCGCGGGCAAACCTTCTTTCCTAAGTTCGTGAGCCTTCAGCAGCGCGGCGCCAGCGATGATGGGGGTCGAAAGCAGGAAACTGAAGCGCACTGCGGCTTCTCGCGTCATGTTCCGGAACAAGCCTGCCGTAATGGTCGAACCTGATCGCGACACGCCGGGGATCAGCGCAGTAGCCTGAGCGCAGCCCACAATGAGTGCGTCGGTAAAGCTAATGCGGGTAAGCGGCTTCGTGAGCCGGCTGACTTTCTCTCCCCACCACATCAATAGCGCCACCACAATCATGGCCGTAGCAATCAAGTAGATGTGTTCACGAAAGTAGTCCTCAGCCGAGTGTTCCAGCAATTTGCCTGCAATGGCGCCGGGAATCGTCGCGATTACAAAGAACCAAAGAAGTAAACGCTCTTCTCGCTGTTCCTCCGCTGTAAGGTTCTGGTCGGCGCCGCCCGCCTCGGAAAAGCGCACCACCTTGCCGCCCAAGGCCGCACGGATAATCTGGAACCATGTTCGCCGGAAATAGAAAAGGACTGAGAGCAGCGTGCCAAAATGGAGGGCCACATCAAAGGTGAGCTCGTGTGCGGGCGAAAGTTCGTTCCACCCAAGCAATCGACGCACGATAATCAGGTGTCCTGAGCTGGAAACCGGAATAAATTCCGCCAGCCCTTGAATAATAGCTAGAACCACGGCTTGATAAATTGGCAAGTCAGTCTACCCCGTTCCCATAGGTTGGAATGTTCTGCTCTATCATGAACAACAGCCGCTGGGCGCGTGCTCCCCAGTCGCTCTGCGCGGCTTGCGCTACTGCTTTCTGTGCCAGGGCAAAAGCCTTGCCTCTGGATTCCTCGGATTTCTTCGACTGGTCCTCGGTCTTGTAGATCTCAATCAAAGCTGACCGGCGCCATGCTGCGTGGTACAGGGCTTCCGCCGCGGCCGGTGATTGAGGATGTTCACTAGCGTACTTCTCGTAGATATCGGCTTCCTTCTCGGGACACTTGGAAGAGGCTTGCCAGTCGCCGCACAGCTTATTGTCAATCAGGTGAAACGCGGCCAGATCAGCCCACTTTGTCCCTGGGAATTTCTTCATTACTTCCTTCATGAAGTGCTCGTCCATGCCCTCTCGAATCCACGTATCGTTTTCTTTCGCGGAGGGGCGCGACATCACATCTGCCTTGTCGATCTGCCAGCGAATATCGGCGGAACGGTACATGGCTTCGCCCGCGAGTGGCGAGTTGGGGAAATACTCGGCTGTCCGGTAGTAGAGTCGCATAGCGTCTTGCGCGGCGCCGCGGCGCCCGTGCCGCTGGCTGGCCTGGTCTTCCGAGTCCACCGCCTCGCCCAACAGTATCTTGTCACCATTTGGCGTGGAAGCTCGGACCACGCCTTTGTCCAGCATCCAGCCCGTGATGGTTTTCTCTTCCGTGAGGGCCGCTTCCACGTGCACCCAGTCGCGGCTGGTCTCGAGGATAACGACCTCGCGCCCGCGATCGATCTCAGCGAGCTTGTTCGAACTGGAATCCGGTGACAGATAGATCGCGGCAACCCTTATTGGCGTGCCCCGGACCGCATCCGCCCAGGCAGCCGAGAAGGAGAGCAATATGGCGGCAACAATTATTAATCTCAATTGCATAGTCTTCAATTCACTGGAGGATGTTTGCCGTAGAAACGTAGCAAGCTACGTTTCTACAGTATGACGACGAACTGCTGTAGAGACGTTGCTTGCAACGTCTCAGATTGCTGACAAAGTCCCAGTTATTGTCATCCCGAGCGAAGCGAGGGATCTGGGTTCTTCGCGTGAACGGCGAAAACCCAGATTCCTCGTCGCCTTTGCTCCTCGAAATGGCAGGAGAGTGGGTTTGTCGCCGTGAGAGGTTGCTTGCAACGTCTCACACCCGCCCGATCTCCTGCAACATCTGGGGGTCTATATTTCCACCACTGATGATCGCCACATTCATGGTAGTTCTTGGCAGCTGGTCTTGATGGAACAAAAACCCTGCCACCGCCACGGCACCACTGGGTTCGGCTACGGTCTTGGGATTCGCCGCCAGCCACCGCATGGCTTGGCGGATCTCGTATTCACTGACCGTCAAAATGTCGTCTACGTATCGCTGGATGTGTTCGAAGTTGATCGCGCCTATGCTCTGCGTCCGCAATCCGTCGGCGATGGTGCGCGAGGTTTGCTCGGCAGTGGACTGGACAATCTTTCCAGATCGCAAGCTGGCTTGTGCGTCCGCCGCCAGTTCTGGCTCAACCCCGATGACCTTTGTGCTCGGCTTGCTCAGCTTGATAGCTGCGGCCACGCCGCTGATCATGCCTCCGCCGCCAACCGGCACCAATACAGTCTCGACTTCAGGCAGATCTTCGAGAATCTCCAGTCCCATCGTGCCCTGGCCGGCGATGATCTTCTCATCGTTGAATGGAGGCACAATAACATAACCATGCTGCCCGGCCAGTTCCTCAGCTCTGGTCTGGCGCTCCAGACTGCCGGGGCCGACCAGCACGATGTCGGCGCCCATGGACGCTACCGCCTCGCGTTTAACCGCGGGCGCATTGTTCGGCATTACGATGACGGCCCTCGCGCCCAACGCCCGTGCCGCATACGCGACGCCCTGCCCATGATTGCCGCTGGAATAAGTAATCACGCCGCGGCTCCGTTCTTCCGGAGAAAGAGATGCGAGTTTGTTGTACGCCCCACGCAGTTTGAAGGCGCCGATGGGCTGCAGGTTTTCGGGCTTCAGATAGAGTTTGCGACCGTCTGGCCCGGCAGCATATTCGCCCAACGGCGATTGGATCAGCTCCGTGTGCACGGTCACGCCGCGTAAGCGAGCTTGCGCTTCGTGAATGTCCTTTAGGGTGACGATGAGACATCTCCGGCGCTTGTGATTCTGATACCCTTCAGACCCGGAAGGATTCTAGAAATGCGTTTTTACCACAGAGGCACAGAGAAAATCTCTTATTTGTCTTTTTCTTCTCTGTGTCTAGGTGCCTCTGTGGTGGAAGAGCTCCTACAATGAGTCTGCAAAAACTGCGTCGTCGTGCTCTTCACCGGCTCTAGATTTCCAATATCACCGGCATAATCAGCGGTCGTTTCTGCGTCTGCTTTGAGATGTAACGCTTCAAGTCCGCGCGGATTTTTTCTTTGATTACGCCGTAGTCGGCCTTCTCTTCGTCGCTTGAAAGTTCCAGCGTCTGCATCACCAGTTGCCGAGCGCCTTCCACGAAACCGTCTTCACCCGGAGCAAATCCCCGAGTCACAATTTCCGGAGAGCTCTCGACTCGCCCCGAGAGCTTGTTAATCGCGATGATCGGCAGCACGATACCGTCTTCGCTCAGGTGACGGCGATCCTTGATGATCAAGTCCTCAACCACGTCGGTTCGCGAGCCGGAATCAATGCAGACACGGCCCACGTTTACACGGCCGGCCTTGCGCGCGCCCAGTTCGTCAAATTCCAGAATATCGCCGCTTTCAATCAGCATCACGTTTCCGACTGAGCTGTGCATCGCGCCCGCCATCTCCGCGTGCAGCTTCAATTGCCGGTACTCGCCGTGAATCGGAATGAAGTACTTCGGCTTCACCAGATTGATGATGAGCTTGAGTTCTTCCTGGCTTCCGTGTCCGCTCACATGGATAGGCGGGGACGATCCGTCTTCGTAAATTACGTGCGCCTGACGGCGGAAAAGGTGGTCGATCATGCGGTAGATCGCCTTCTCGTTGCCCGGAATGATTCGTGACGACAGCACGACAGTGTCGCCCTTCTCGATTTTGGCGTGCTTGTGATTGTCCACAGCGGCCCGCGAAAGCGCCGACATGGGCTCGCCCTGCGTGCCGCTGATCATCACGCAAACTTTCTCGGGCGGATAATTTCTCATCTCTCCCGGATGAATCAGCAGCCCCTCGGGAATTTCAATGTAGCCCAGGTCTTCGGCAATCTCGGACGAATTGGTCATCGAACGCCCGACAAAGGCCACTTTGCGCCCGTGCTGCCACGCCAATTCCACAGCCAGCTTGATGCGATGAATGGATGAAGAGAAACAGGAGATGAACAGCCGCCGCTTGGTGTGCGCAAAGACTTCGTCAAACTTCCGCCGCACCGCCCGCTCGCTCGGGGTGTATCCCTTGCGCTCGACGTTGGTCGAATCCTGAAACAGCGCCAGCACGCCTTGTTTGCCGTACTCCGCGAAAGAGTGCAGGTCAAACATCTTGTTGTCGGTCGGAGTGGGGTCCACCTTGAAATCGCCAGTGTGAATCAGCACTCCGAGCGGCGTGTGGATGGCTAACGAAACGCAATCCACGAGACTATGCGTGACATGAATCGGATGAATGGTGAAGGGGCCCGCTTTGAACCGCTCTCCTGCGCGGATCTCACGCAGATCAGCATTCTCAAGCAGCCCGTGCTCTTCCAGTTTGTCTTCCAATAAAGCGAGCGTGAATTCGGTGCCCCACACCGGCACATTGAGTTCGGAGAGAATCCATGGCAAAGCCCCGATGTGGTCTTCATGGCCATGGGTGAGAACGATGGCGCGCACCCGCTGCCGGTTTTCGATGAGATAAGAAATGTCCGGAACGACGATGTCCACGCCCAATAGTTCCGCCTCGGGGAACATCAGGCCCGCGTCGATAACGATGATGTCATCGCCCCAGCGCACGGCCATGCAGTTCATTCCGAACTCGCCCAGACCGCCGAGAGGCACGATATGCAGTTTTCCAGTTGGCATTTTAGGTGTCCCTTGATCGTAGCATACGAAGGATGGGCGGACCGCGGCTTAGCCAGATGCCTGCCAACTGAGAACCATAAAATGGGAACCGAGAACTGGTTTTTTTATCCTTCTTGAGTTAACGTCAAGTCAGATGGCTGAACAACAACGCAAATCATGGTTACGACGCCGGGTCGAAAATGCTCTGCGGCGGGGCTTCCAGCATGCCTACGAGACGGTGAAGGTGAATCCGAACAAGTTTCTCCTGCAGCTTCGTGCCGCTTACGGCGTGCCCATCAACAGCTTCCAGGGCATTTACTCCGTGGACGTCAGCCTCCTTGACGACTTGGCGAATCGCGTCATCCACAGCGGAATGAAGCTGGCTGCGGCCGAAGGAGCCGGGTTTGGTCTGGGTGGGATCCTGACCATGGTCCCAGACCTTGGCATCCTGGCCGGCATCACCCTGCGAACGATTCAGAAGCTCAGTCTGATCTACGGTTTCGAATACAACACCGATGAGGAAACCGCCGAGCTCTGGATAGCCGCAGCCAGTGCCGCTGGTGTGGACATCAGCCGTGAGGTGCTGGAAAAAGAGGTGGTCAATCGGTTTGTGCCTAAGGTGATCCAGCGCATTGCAGCGCAGGCCAGCAAGGAAGCCGTCGAGAAGTGGGCGGGCCGAGTGATTCCGATTGCTAGCTCGGCCATTGGCGCGGGGCTGAATTATTATTTTGTGCGTGCGTGGGGGGTACGCGCTAAGGCACATTTTCGCCAGAAGCACCTGGAGCTTCGCCACCGATTGAATTCGGGAGAGCTTTCGCTGCCCTTGGTCGCGAATCCTGTGCGCCGGTTATCTTGAGTTATCGCAGCAATTCCTCCAGCTCGATTCTCTGATCCGTCTTCTCATCGCGATATTTCACGATTACAGGGGTGTACAGCGACAGATGCCACTCCGCAGCCTGGCCCTTTGTCACCGCTCGTGATCCGGGCACGACCACCGCATTTTCCGGCACTTCGAGAGGTTTGTCGTCTGTAGCCCTGTATATCTGACCACGGACAATGTCGTACAACGGAGTAGAGCGCGTCAGAATCGTGCCCGCCCCCAGCACCGCCCGTGTCCGCACCAGCGTGCCTTCATAGACGCCGCAATTACCTCCCACAAGCACGTCGTCTTCAACGATGACTGGAGACGCGTTGATGGGTTCCAGGACCCCGCCGATCTGGGCTGCCGCGCTCAGATGCACGCGTTTGCCAATCTGGGCGCAGGAACCGACCAGCGCGTGTGAGTCCACCATCGTGCCTTCGTCCACGTAGGCGCCTACGTTAATAAACATGGGAGGCATGCAGATCACGGTGGGCGCCACATAGGAGCCGGTCCGCACCGACGATCCCCCGGGCACGATGCGTACGCGATCCCTGACCGTAAACCGCCGGGCAGGAAAAGTGTCCTTGTCGACGAAGGAAAGGCTTTTGTCTTCGCCCATCTTGCTGAGCTCGCCCAGGCGAAAGCCCAACAGAATGCCCTGCTTTACCCAGATATTCACCACCCATTGCCCATCAATCTTCTCAGCGGCGCGAATCTTGCCTTGCGTGAGCTCATCGCGAAAGTCCATGAATATTTGACGCGCATCCGGATTGCTCTCAACTTCGAGAGAGGCGAGACGTTCGATGGCGGATCTGAGGGATTCCATGCGGGGAAAGTATACGGGATTTTCAACCTGCAATTGCCAATTGCCAATTTCCGCCTTGGCTATCGAGTAGAAGATCGTCAATTGGCAATCGGCAATTGGAAATCGTCAAATGCACTTGCACTCACTGCGGATCAGCACTCCGGCCATGTTTTGAGCAGTGTCGCGTGCTTCCGTAAGCGTGGCGTAAGGCCCGTGCCAGCGCGCATGGTTGGCGTCATGTCCGGCGGGACGTCCCTTGCCGTGGTTGCACTGCCCGCAACTGGATCGGTGCAGAACGATCTTGTGCGGTCCAGCCATCCAGTTTTCGTAGATGTAGAAATTGACCACGTCGGCGGGCGCGCTCGCCGGCTTGGCAACCACTCCGGCTTCGGTAGCGATCTTTTGTAACTTGGATCGCGTGTCGCGGCGCATCGGCAGCAGAGGCAGGCGATAGACCTCTTCGACTTTCCCCATCATTGCCAGCACCGCCTTTACCGGCATCGGATTGGACTCGATGAAGTTGGCCTGCATCAGCGCCAGGTATTTGCGATGAATGCGCCGCGCCGTGCCCCAATCGTTGTTCAGCGCTGCCCGCGTCATCTCTGCCATCTCGCGGGGAATTTCATTGGAAGCGACCGAAACGATTCCAACACCACCCAGCGCAATGACCGCCAATGTGATCGAATCGTCGCCGGAAAAGACGAGAAAATGCTCCGGCACGGCATTGCAGGCCTCCGCGATCTGCGCTATGTTGCCGCTGGCTTCTTTTACTCCGGCAATGTTCGGGACCTCCGCCAGCCGAGCTAGCGTCGCCGGTTCGATGTTCGCGCCGGTGCGCCCCGGGACGTTGTAGAGAATGATCGGCTTGTCCACGGCTTCGGCAATCGCGCGGAAATGCCGATACTGGCCCTCTTGTGTCGGCTTGTTGTAGTAGGGCGAAGCCGTCAAGATCGCGTTCACGCCAGGCCGCGCCGCCACTTCCTTTGCTTTATCAACCGCATCCTGGGTCGAGTTCGAAGTGGCGCCCGCCATAATGGGCACGCGTCCCGCCACGACTTCGATGGTGACATCGATGACCCGCAGCCACTCGACATGCGACAGGGTCGGGGTTTCGCCGGTGGTGCCGCAGGGAACCAGAAAATCGATCCCGGACTCGACCTGCCACGCCACCAGGTTGCGCAGGGCGGGCTCGTCGATGGAGCCGTCCTGACGGAAGGGAGTTACCAGAGCCGTACCGCATCCACGAAGTTGCATGAGACTAAGATAACGCGAATTAAGACTTTCTTTACAGTTTTCGCCACACGTCCTTGAAGTCGAAGAATCCCTTCTTGCCGGCAAGCCACTCGGCGGCGCGCACCGCGCCTTCCGCGAAACCACGGCGCGACTTGGCATCATGGCAGAGGTAGATCGTGTCGCTGGGTGAATCGAGCACCAGTTCGTGCATCCCAACTACGTCCCCTTCGCGGAACGAGGTGATTTCGAGCTCGGTTCCCGAGGCGTCCTGAATGATTCTCTGCAGTGCAACAGCCGTGCCCGATGGCGCGTCTTTCTTGTGCGCATGATGGCGCTCGAAAATCTGTCCGAAATACTGGTGCTGCAGAGCGATTGCGGCGCTGCGCGCGATTTCAAAGAACAGATTTACACCGATGGAGAAATTCGCGGCATACAGCAAGCCGCTTTCGCTCTTTTCCACCTTTTGTCGGATTCGGGCCAGCTCGTCGTACCAGCCGGTAGTGCCGACCACGATGCTTTTCCCCGCATGGATGCAAGCCTCAATGTTCTCAAGGACCACGCTCGGAGTGGTGAAATCGATGACCATGTCGACCGGGGCTAACTTCGCCGCCGTCAGAGCGGAGGCTTTTGGATTCTCGGCCGCGCCAAGCACGCTCACTTGATGGCCGCGCTGGCGTGCCGCTTCCGCAACCATCGACCCTGTCTTGCCCCGGCCTAAGATAAGAATATTCATGAAGGCGAAATCTCTCCGCGGACTCCGCGTTTTAAAGTGTTGTTCAAGCAAACACTTCCGGATCCAGGTCCGAAAAAAATGTCTTGTGCAACCGCCGTACGACTTGCGGCACTTCGTCCTCTTCAATCACGAAGGTGAGGTTAATCTCCGAAGCCCCCTGCGAAATCATGCGGATCTTCACGTCGGAAAGCTCGCCGAACACACGCGCAGCAATCCCCGGCGTCTCTCTAAGGTTCTCTCCTACCAGGCAAACAATCGCCTTACGGCCTTCATACTTCACGTCCGCCAATTTCGCCAGATCGGCCGCCAGTGCCGGGATCGACTCATTTGAATCCACGGTCAGCGACACGCTCACTTCCGAGGTGGAGACCACATCCACCGCGACTCGATGACGGTCGAAGGCTTCAAAAATCGCCCTCAGAAAACCGTGGGCCAACAGCATCCGCGGGGCCGCCACGTCGATGATGGTAATGCGTTTCTTGGCGGCAATGGCCTTGAAAGAATTCCTGCAGTGCGGCACGCGGGCTGAAATGCGTGTTCCTTCGCACTCGGGATTGCGCGAGTTCAGCACGTAGACGGGAATATTCTTTTGAATAGCAGGCAGCACCGTAGCCGGGTGCAACACCTTGGCCCCAAAGTAAGCTAACTCCGCCGCTTCATCAAAGCTGATGACCTTGATCCGCCGCGCTTCCGGGCACAGGTTCGGGTCGGTCGTCATCATTCCGTCCACATCGGTCCAGATTTCGATGCGCTCGGCACCCAGCCCAGCCCCGATAATGGCCGCGGAATAATCGGATCCACCGCGCCCGATGGTCGTGGTGATTCCCGCCTTGGTAGCGCCGATGAAACCGCCCATTACCGGCACTCGGCCTTTGTCCAGCACGGGCTGTACTTTTGCCCGTAGCCGCTCATTCGTCTCTTCCATCAAAGGCGCAGCCCGCATGTGCTCATTGTCGGTGACAACACACTCACGTGAATCCACCATCGTGGAATCGAGCCCCTGCGCGGAAAACGCGGCCGCGACAATCCTGCTGGAGAGAATTTCACCGTACGCGGCAACATGATCGGTAGTGCGCGGGGTCAACTCGCCCACGGCGGCAATGCCGCGCAAGAGTTCGTCCAGCGCTTCAAAGTAAACTCCCAAATCGCCATGGAATTCGGTGAACAGCGCTGTGCCCAGTAGTTCGCCCGCGGTGTTGTAATGCCGCTCGCGGAGGCCGCGGGAAAGATTGAGCGCAGTCTTGCGATCGCCATTTCCGGCCGCGCGCGCCATGGCCAGCAATTGGTCCGTGACCTTGGACATGGCGCTGACCACGACTACCGGCTTTTGCTTCAGCCGTCCCTTGACGATAGCGGCGGCCCGCTCGATAGCGTTGGCGTCCTGCACCGAGGTGCCGCCAAACTTCATCACGATCATTGGCAGAGGTGCCTCGGATGCGGATTCACGCCCTTAGGCGCACCAGTTCTGCTGCATTGCCACGTGCGGCTCTTCACCCCAGGTATCACTCTAAGTATCCCCGCACTTTGAGCAACTCAGCGTTTAACAGGGCAGCACCCGCCGCACCTCGAATGGTGTTGTGGGAAAGCACGGTGAACTTCCAGTCCAAGACGCCGCATGGCCGCAAACGGCCGACTGTAGTCGTCATTCCGTTGCCAGCCTCAACGTCGAACCTGGGCTGGGGCCGGTCTGCGAACGCTGTATACCGCACCGGCTGTTCCGGAGCGCTGGGTAGCCGTAACTCCTGGGGCACGCTGCGAAATTCCTTCCACGCCTTGATAATCTCTTCTGGCCGCGCCTTCTTTTTCAGCCGAACGGACACTGATTCGGTATGCCCGTCTTCCACGGCTACCCGATTGCACTGCGCGCTCATGGCGAATGCCGCCGGAACGATTCCTGAGCCATTCAGCCGTCCCAGCAGCTTGCGCGTCTCCTCCTCCATTTTTTCTTCTTCCTTCGAAATATAGGGAATCACATTGCCCAAGATGTCGAGTGAAGCCACGCCCGGATATCCAGCGCCACTCACCGCTTGCATAGTGACCGCCATCACCGTCTCGATGCCAAACAATTCTTGCAAAGGCTTCAGGGCCATTACCAGTCCGATAGCGGAGCAGTTGGGGTTCGTGACCACAAAACCGCCGGATGCCTTGCGCCAAGTCTGACCCTCGATCATTTGGATGTGATCGGGATTGACCTCTGGAATTACCAGCGGCACGTCGCTTTGCATGCGGAGCGCACTGGAGTTGCTGACCACGGCGCAACCCGCCGCGGCGAAGCGTGGCTCCAGATCGGCCGCGATCGAGGCGTCCAGGGCGGCAAACATAATTTTGGGAGCGCCTTCTGGATGGGCAGGAGATACGCGCATTTCCGCGATCCGCGCGGGCATGGGCGTTTTCATCTTCCAGCGCGCCGCTTCGCCGTACGAGCGGCCTTCCGAGCGGTCGGAAGCCGCCAGCCATGCGACCTCAAACCATGGATGGTGTTCCAGCATTTGCACAAAGCGCTGCCCCACTATTCCGGTCGCGCCCAGGATCCCCACAGGAGTCTTCGTCTGCATAGTTGATTTAGATTTTACAACAGGTCACCCGCAGGGCCCGGCGATGGCTTCGCCCACGCGGCCCCGCCAGTACTCGCGAAATGCCGGAAACACGGCCGTTCCTGCGGCGTAGGAAGAACACTACAGGAAATTCGGCCTCTGCCGATAGAAGAACCCGAGGAGTAAATATGCCCGAGCTACGCCAGAACTATTTCACCAAGGAATGGGTCATCATCGCCACCGAGCGCGCCAAGCGTCCCGAAGAACTGGCCACGCACCGCCCCGCCAAGGTCGTGCCCCCATTTGTGGAAACGTGTCCGTTCTGTGCGGGAAACGAAAACAAAACCCCGCCAGAAGTGATGCGGGTTCCGGCCAACGGAAGTGGCCCCTGGCAGGTGCGGGTAGTGGCCAACAAATTCGCCGCCTTGTCGCCGGACGCGCAGCCCATCCGTACCATCCATCGTTCCCGCCGCAGCATGGGTGGCTTTGGCGTACACGATGTCATCATCGATACGCCGAACCACTCGCATTCCATTGCCCAAATGCCGGATGCCCATGTGGCCAACGTGCTGCGCGTCTACAAGTCTCGCTATGACGCATTGAGCCTCGATCCTCGTATCGCCCACGTCACTATTTTCAAAAACCACGGCGGCGACGCTGGCGCCAGTCTGGAGCATCCGCATTCCCAACTGATTGCCACTCCGGTGATTTCACATCAGGTGCGGGAGCGGTTCCAGCAGGCCTTGAACCACTACGACGAATACGGCGAATGCATGTTCTGCCAATCCCTGGAAGAGGAAATTGCGGCACAGGAACGGATTGTGCTCATCACCGAGCACTTTGTTGCCTTGGAACTCTATGCTTCGCCAACCCCGTTCTGCACTCCCATCTATCCGCGCCGCCACATGGCCAGCTTCGGGGATATCAGCGCTGTCGAGATCGCGGACCTGGCCCGGGTGCTTCGAACGGTTTTGGCGAAGCTCTATCATGGACTGGGAAACCCGGATTTTAACTTCACCATTCGCAGCGCACCCGCCGAATACGTTGGAGTGAAGCACTTCCACTGGTATGTCAGTATCATTCCCCGTCTAACCCGCGTTGCCGGCTTCGAGCTAGGTTCTGGGATGTTCATTAACACCGTGTTGCCGGAAGCGGCAGCCGAATTCCTGCGAAACGTGAAGGTGGAATTGGCAGCGGGAGCAAGTTAATTCTGTAGAAACGTTCCTGGCAACGTCTGCAGCTTCCGGCCATGGAAGAAAGACGTAGCAAGCTACGTCTCTACGGCCTTGGGCTGATCTCGGTTCCGAACGAGTACTCGTTGAGCGGTCCGAAACGCTTCTTCTCTGCGTACAAGCGCCAGCGCCGCCACACGATGCGCAGGCTCGCCATCACGGGAATGGAAAGATAGACCCCGAGCACTCCAGCGATCTCGCCGCCCGCCAACACGCCAAAGATCGCCCCCAGTGGATGCAGTTCCATGCTCTTTCCCATGATGCGCGGCGAAACCACATAGTCCTGCACTAGGCGCCAGGCGATCAGGAAAATGAGCAACACCAGCCAGTGCGGATAACTCATGAGCAGCGCGACCCCCAGAATCACAACACCGGCCACCAGTGGGCCGACCACGGGAATGAATTCCATCATGCCGCCGGCAGTCCCCAGCACCAGCGCATAAGGCACCCGCGTCGCTGACATGAAAGAGATGTAAACCACCAGCGATAGCGCAGCCAGCTCAAGTTGGGCGCGGATGAACTGTGCCAGCATCTGGTTCAGGTCCGCGAGTACATCTTGCAGGAACTCGCGTTGTGGTCTGCTCTGCACGAGAGACAGTCCGACTTCGCTAAACCCGCGCCCATCCTTCAGAAAAAATATTGCCAGGATTGGCACCACAATCAGAAGCCAGGCTTGTTTTGCGACTTCAGCGACGCGTATTCCAACCTCTTGCGCCACGCTGGCAAGACGAGGATCAGACAAAATCTTCTGCAGCAGCTGGGTTGTTTCACCGCTCCATCCGCGCTTTTGCCCAATATCGTGGGCCAGACCGCCGGAGCTCACGCGGTCCACCAGAGTTGGCCAGGATTCGCCGAGCCGTCGCGCCTCGCGCGCGGTTCGCGGTCCTACGAAGAAGAAAAGCGCACTCAGCAGGATGACTAACAGAAGGTAGATCACGGCGATTGAACGCTCCCGGCTGCGGGTCCACTTCTGTAACCGGGATACTGCCGGATCCACCAGGTAAGCAAAGAAAATCGCGAACAGGAAAGCAATCAGCGTGCGGCGGGCAATATACAGAAATCCGAGCCCCAGCGCAAAAAATAGCGTTGTCACCAGTACTCGTGCCGTGCGTGTGTCAATCAGGGCCAAAGCCGGGCCTAGTCTCGAACCACTTCCGTGTTCTCGCCTGAGATCAGAATTCGTTGCATTTTAAACTGGTCGTCGAGCCAAAGCGCCCAGTCGATCGAGTCGCTCTTCAAGTTCAAGCGGTTCAGTTCGTGTTCCACACCTCGGATCGTAACCTTTTCTCTGCCGGCGAACTCTACCCCCACCGACATCGAAGAACGCGCGTGCGGATTCAACGCGCCGAATTGCACGTGCTGTTTCAGCGGGCATCGAAGCTCGCCCTTTTCCTGCTTGCAGCTGCTGGCCAGGAATTTCCACGCCAAGACTTCTCGTTGCACGAAGAAATAGTCATCTAGAAAGCTACTGGATGCCGGCAACATGAATGGTTGCTCTTGCTCTTTATCTTGCGGACCGTTCCTGAATCGCTCGATCAAGAAATCCTGATTGGGCAATACGACGGCCTGCGATTGTCCAGGGCTGACTTCTTTCCATTCGTACTTGCGCAATTCGCCGTTACCTGTCATTTGCCACTCGGAGGTCTGGACGGCTTTGTCGACCCCCGTTTCCGTCTTGAACTCGGAAGTAACGGAGCTGTCGCCGCTGTTTTGATGGATGGAGAAGGTTTCAGTGGCCACTCTGCGTCCATTCATAAAGACTCCAAACGATCCGGAGTCTACCATTTGAGCAGCCGGCGCTTTGTCATCCTTCTTGTCCGAAGCGGCTGCGGCGATCGACGCCGCCAGCAGGCATAGCCCGCCCAGTGCCAAGATGGTTCCGACCATTGAGCCAGCGTTCTTCGACGCCCAATTCCTTGACTTCTCCTGCCTCACCTTCCACTCCTTTATCCCAGCCCCAGACTGCATGCCACCTCCGCCGCGACTGTGTCGACATCTTTGCCGCTAGTCTCAACGCGCACATCCGCTCTCATGTAAGACTGCCGCCGTTTTTCGTATAGTTCGCGAAATTGCTTTGGGTTCTGCCGCAACGGACGCTCCTTCTGTTCTTGCTCGCACCGCCGCAGCAGTTCTTCCACGGGCGCATCCAGGAATACCGAACGTAGCTCCGGGCCTTCAATCAATGCGGCGTTATCGGCCTGCACAAAGGCGCCCCCTCCCAACGCCACCACGCGAGGCGCCCGCCGCAACTCTCCGAGCAGTTCGCGCAAGGCTGCCGTTTCCGCTCTCCGGAATTCGGCTTCTCCGAACTCTCGAAAAATCTGCTCGATGGTCTTTCCTTCTCGATCCTGAATTCGATCATCTAAGTCTTCGAAGGACAAACCCAACCGGCGGCTCAGCGCCCGGCCCACACTGGTCTTGCCGGCGCCCATGAAACCTACGAGAAACACTGTCTGTGTCTCGTGTATACGGTCTCGCGCACCTGGATTGACCGCAGTGCGCGAACCGGGCTTGGTCTTCATGGATCCCGATTTACTGAAACGGTTTTGCACCCGCCCAGCCCGATTATCCAGCGTATATTGTTCAGCGTTTCTTGAGGTGAATTTTACCACTGAAGGAAAGCAACTTAACCGAAGATGCGGCCTTGCCCATCGTACCTGCGAAGGCACTCCCGGCCCGGGCAATAAAGGAGGTGTGCTCGGGTTGCAAAGGGAAATCGTTTTCCACTTTTCCCTGGACCGAGCGAGCGACAACTTCGATCGAGGCATAAGAAGGGGCAATAGCCTCAATGTCGCCGCTGTGACTGGTCAAGGAGTAATCCCCTGCGCCACCGAAGTCCCCGTCATAATGGATCCTACCGCTGCTAGAGTTTACATGGACCAGCGAACCGTTCACCGCGTTCAGCGCTACATCGCCGCTGACCGAGGTGATTTCCACATGTCCATCGCTGACATTGGTCAGCGTGACGGCGCCGTTCAGTGTCTTTACGTGAACATGGCCCGCACTCAAGTCGCGCACGTCTACGAGCGCAGTATTACCTTCCAGGATCACGTCTCCGTGGAGCTTTTCGACATGCAAAGGGCCGGTCGCAGAATGCAAGGTCACGCTGGCATCTGCAGGCACCAAAACTTCGTAGTCGACCTGTCCCGTTTCGGCGTCGGCCCCTTCGAGAAGATGAGAAAGAACCGACACCCGATTGCCGCTCTTGCTCTGGTCAATTTCGACTTTGTCGGAGTACAGAATCGCGGTGACCAGCACCTGTTTGCCCGGACCTGGTTTGACCGAGACTGGTCCGTACTGGTTGATGATGGAAACACTGGCCCGGCGACCGACTTTGAAACGATATTCCTTGCGGCTCGTCTCGGCTGCGGCAAAAGCGGCCAGGACAAGGACCATCACGACGGCAAACATTGCGGCGCTCTGCTTCCGGTACATAATCAGCATCTCCCCAATGCCCGCGGGTGCTGCCCCCGCTGGCCCCGACATACCGCGATTTTACTACGGCAGAGAACGGTCCAAAGCCATCTCATAGACCATGGCCTTCTGCTCGTACGCACTCATTAAGTACTGTTGTGCGACCGCGTCGTTCGGATCGCTGTGCGCTGATTGCTCCGCATCCCGGATGTAAGCGTTCACGGATCGCAGATTCGTTTCATAGGCAGCTCGCATGGATGGCATACGTGCCGCAACGGTATTCAGCAATTGCTGATCGTCGCTGGCCATCGCGACACCGTCGTTCGGCCGCAGGTCAGCGGTTACCACACCTGTGGGCGGAGGCGGTTGTTTTGACACGTGCGGTTGACCCGTTCCGTGTTGGTGCATAAGTACTCCAAAGGCGACCAGAAATGCGGCCGCCAGCGGTACCAGCCAGCGCAACTTCCAGCCAAGCAAGGGGGCGAGAGTCAGAGCTTGCTCTCGCTGAGCCTGACGAATCAGCCCGTCTTGCCGCAACGCGAGTTCAATCGAATTCCATACCCACGGGCTCGGCTCCTCGGAATCTTCCAGGAGCCGAGCTTGCTGTGAAATGGCGTTCAGATCCGATACCAGATCCGAACATGCGGAGCAGGACCGCAAGTGTGCTTCCTGCTCAATACTGTGGCCGCCCTCAAGCTCCGGCAGGACCCGTTCAAACTCTTCACAGGTCATACTCCCTCCCCGATGTTTCTCTGATAGCTCCTCACGGCTTTGTGGCTTTTTCAGCTCTGCTCGTTTTGAGGAGCTCTCGCAACTTCATCCGCGCTTTGTGCAACTGGGACTTGCTGTTACCGATGGAACATCCGACCATGTCGGCAATCTCATTGTGCTCGTAACCCTCAACGTCATGCAGCAAAAAAATCATTCGGTATCCCGGAGGCAAGGCCGCGATCGACTGCTGCAATTGCAAGCGGTCGATGGAGCCTGCCAGCCTCGGGTCTTCCGCGCCCGGCTCTTTCCTGGGCGCGTCTTCCTCCGTCTCCATGGTCTCCTCGAGCGGAACTACAGGGAGACTCTTCTTGCGCAGTTGCATGAGGACGACGTTGACTGCCATCCGGTGCAACCAGGTGGAAAAAGCTGATTCGCCGCGAAAAGTCCCGATCTTGCGGAACAACTGAAGGAAGGCTTCCTGGGTCAGGTCCTCTGCTGCTGCGGTGTTTGCCGTCATGCGAAGGCATAGTGAGTACACCCGACGCTTATGCAGGTTGTACAGCGCCTGGAAGGCTTCTGCATCCCCCTGCTTTGCCCGCTCGATTGCCGCTGCTTCGGAAAGCTTGTCGGCCTGGTGTTTTTTCGCGTCCGTCAAGTCGCCTTTTCCGGCCGCACTCTGTCAGATGCGGCGTAAGTGGTTTTTCGTTGTACTGCTTGCAGGTGCTTCGTCAGGCCCTTCGAGGACGGCAAAAGGTTGCAGCCCATAGGCTTGGCGGGACCCAATCTGCCCTGTGACTTTGGTGACCATGGGCGTCCAAACGGCCCAGCAGCACCGTCACCCACCCGCCTGTCCGCGGGGCTCCCGTGCTTGTCCCTATAGATTCAATGCATACCGCGAAAGACACACAGAAAGAGAGACGCCCTGTCGATACCCAGCGGGAGTCATCCGTCCCACTTCCATCCTAAGCCGACGCCGAAGCCGTAGTGATGGTTTCCAACCCATGCCCGTGCGGCCCAACCTCCCGCTGCCGCAATAAGAAGGCGAAGAACACTCCCAGGAAACCCAGAATGGAGAAAATCCACATTCCCAGGTGGTACCCGCCCGGATTCTCCGCGCTGGCATGGCCGAAATCGTTGGCCCAGCCGACCAGCAAGTTGAAGGCGAACAGCCCAATGTTCTGAATCATCGTCATAAGCCCATACGCGGTACCAAGTTTCGACTGGTCGACGATATAAGCGACCGAGGGCCACATCACGGCCGGAATCAGTGAGAACGCCATCCCCATCATTGCCATGGGCACATATAGGTTGATGTGCGTGTAGGCCATCATAAGATAAACCGGAATTAGCAGCAGGGAACCGAGCATCATCAATATCGCCCGCTTGCCCACACGATCCACCATGAGGCCAAACAGTGGCGTCGCGACCATGGCAAACAGGGTCAACGTGCTGGACAGAAACCCCCCAAACTCACGAGAAGTCCCATGCGCCTCCATAAAGAACTTCACCGCAAAGGTTTGGAAAGGGAAGATGGCCGAGTAGAAAGTAACGCAGAGGGCAACAATGAACCAATAGCTCACGCCGAACTTGAACAAATCGGCGAAAACCACTTTGTCGGTTGAGACTTCTCCGAGGCGGTAAACCTTCTCCGCATGTACTTCCATGATCCAGTAAATAGCAGCGCCGATCACACACAGGGTGGAAGCACCCAGTGCGATCAGGAATGGCCAGCGCCAGTTCGCGTAGGCGGATCGAGCCCAGGTGGGGGAGTTCAGGGCGGCAAAGGTCCCAAGCCGGCAGATCGTGAGGTTGATGCCGAAGGCAAAGCTTAGCTCCTTGCCCTTGAACCACCTCGCCAGAGCAGCCGTGACTGCGACGATCAGCGATTCCGCGCCCATGCCGAAAATGAGGCGCCCGGTTGCCATCAGCCATAGGTGTCCCGATGCTACGGTTATCGCCGGGCCAATAAGGCAAAGAACCGCAAAGATCATCAGTGACCTTCTCAGCCCAATCCGGTCAATCAGCACCCCGCCCATGACCACCGTGAATATGTTCGGGAAACTGTAGATGGCCTGCAGCAGTCCGATATTGGAATCCGAAAAGCCCAACTGTTGCTTGAGCACGTCGGCCAGCGGGCTCAACGCGTCGTACACGTAGTAATTCCCGAACATTGCGATGCTCACGAAAATGAGCACCATCCAGCGGTAGACTCGGGAAGGCTCAGGTCGCACGGATTCGGGCATCAACTCTCCTCACTAAGTCGGACAAATTGTGTTGACCGATATGAAGCCAAGAAGATAGCAGATGACAAGAAACTTCGCACGGCCAATCCGCCGCACGCAAATGTAGGACGCGGGCGTCCGCGCCCGTGTGGCAGCCGCGTTCGCTCACTCCTTGAAATGCATGGTCTGGTCAATATCGCTGGGTGGTAGGTCAGTTTGGCTCTTGTCTTATAAGGTCGTCATCCTGTCTAAGACACCGCCGTCGTTGTCACAGACGGGCGCGCGCGCCTACCAACGCTTAGTCCACAAAAAGCACCGCGGCGTCGCCAAAGGTGGCGATTCGCTAGCAAGCTGCCGGTGCGGTCGTACTGGATGCTGCGGAGTCGAGTTCGAAGTTGCCTTGTGAGCCGGCGAATCCAACCGCACCCGTAGCGCCGTGAACCTGCACGCACACCATCGGTAAGATATCTTGACATGTATATCCATTCATGTATAATAGATCATGTGAACAGAGGGCTTCAATCTACCGAAGGGAAGAAAAACCTTATGTACCTGCGAACTAGCAGTCTGGCTCCTAAGTTTAAGGGGCAGAAGGCTTTAGTGGTGGAGGTGCTCTCCACTTTTTCTACTCCCGTAAGCTTAGAAACCCTTATCCCTCTTATCGATAGGGATGGACGGTATCAGGAATTGCTTAATCCGTGGGCTAGAGAGAATGGCGGAGTGAAGGGAAGCATTCGGTTTCATTTGCGAGCTCTAAAGCGCCTTGGAATGATAGAAGAGGTTTTCTCTGCCCCTACTGTCAGAACGCAAGTCGTGGGGTGGGGGAACAGTCAAGCGGTTCGACTCCCCAAGGTCATACTGGATCAAGCTCAGATGCGCGAAGGCGATGAGGTTGAGATCAAGGTTGAAAACGGGCGAATCGCTCTGGTACCGCTGAATATGAAGCGCACCCTGGAATCCCTCGTCGAAGCCATTACTCCGGAGAACCGACACCAAGAGCAGGAGTGGGGCAAGCCCGTCGGCAATGAGGTATGGTAGACCCGGCCTACGTGCCCGACGCCGGGCACATCATCAAAATCGATGTGGACCCTCGCGCGGGGCACGAGCAAGGTGGCTGGCGTCCCGCGTTGGTTTTATCGCCCAAACTCTACAATGGAAAAACCGGGCTTGCAGTGGTGGTTCCGATTACCAGGCTAGCCAAAGGCTATCCTTTCGAAGTCCAACTTCCCGGCCAGATCAAGACCACCGGAGTTGTTCTCGCCGACGCGATCAGGAGCCTTGACTGGCGGGCACGCCACGCGAAATACGCCGACGCGGTCCCGCCGGAGGTCTTAAAAACCGTGCGCGGGCGCTTGATGGCTCTGTTGGGGTTTTCCAAGCCGTAAACGTAAAGGGCAAGTCGAGACTCGGTTGCCCCAACGGGAGCGTCCAGGCCTCCAGGTTTCCTGCTACGGTTTTGTCATCTTCTCCGGCTTCATCCACTGGTCGAATTCCTCGCCCGTCAGATACCCGAGCTTCAACGCTGCTTCGCGCAGACTAGTGTGCCCGACGTGCGCAGTGTGGGCGATCCTCGCTGCTTTGTCGTATCCGACCTTCGGCGCCAGCGCCGTTACCAGCATCAGCGAGTTCTTCACGTACCAATCAATCTTGGCGCGATCGACTTCGATGCCCTTGATCATGTACTCGACGTATCCGTGGCAGGCGTCAGTGAGCAGGGTGACCGAATGCAGGAAGTTGTAGATGATCACCGGCTTGAAGACGTTGAGTTCGAAATTGCCTTGGGAGCCGGCGAATCCAACCGCAGCGGTGGCACCGTGAACCTGCACGCACACCATGGTCATGGCTTCGCACTGCGTTGGGTTCACTTTGCCCGGCATAATCGAAGACCCAGGCTCGTTCTCCGGAATAGACAATTCACCAAGGCCACAACGCGGACCAGAAGCCAGCCAGCGGATATCGTTTGAGATCTTCATCAGCGATGCAGCCAGCGTTTCGAGCGCGCCCTGCGCAAAGACGATCTCATCGTGCGCCGAAAGCGCCGCGAACTTGTTGCCGTGCGAGCGGAAGGGAAGCCCCGTGAGTTCGGCGATCTTCTTTGCGGCTCTCTCCGCGAATTCGGGATGAGCGTTCAGCCCTGTGCCCACCGCGGTTCCGCCGATGGCGAGGTCGTAGAGACCGCCAAGCACCTGCTCCAGACGCTTGATGTCTCGCTCCAGCAAACTGGCCCAGCCGCCAAACTCCTGCCCGAAAGTCAGAGGCACGGCATCCTGCAGATGGGTGCGGCCGATCTTCACCACGTCGTTGAATTCTTTCGCTTTGGCCGCAATCGCGTCATGAACGCTCTTGATGGCAGGAATCAGCGCGTTCCTCACTCGTTCCGCTGCCGCGATGTGCATCGCCGCCGGGAACGTGTCATTGGACGACTGCGACATATTGACATCGTCATTGGGATGGATCGGCTTCTTCGATCCCATCGCGCCGCCCGCGAGTTCAATGGCGCGGTTGGAGATGACCTCGTTGACGTTCATGTTGGTCTGCGTGCCGCTGCCCGTCTGCCAGATGCGCAGCGGAAACTGATCGTTTAGCTTGCCGGAGATGACCTCATCCGCAGCCTGCACGATCAGCTTTGCTTTGTCAGCTGGAAGCTTGCCCAGATCCTGGTTCACCAGCGCGCACGCCTTCTTGAGGACGCCAAACGCGCGGATCAGCTCCGGCGGCATGACGTCGCGCCCAATGTTGAAATGCAAGAGCGAGCGCTGCGTCTGCGCGCCCCAGTAAACGTTAGCCGGGACCTCGATCTGTCCCATGCTGTCGGATTCGGTGCGCGTGCGAGTTGCGGGTTCGGCGGAGATCGTCATGGTTGGATGTTCCTGAATCAACTGGAACGGTGCTTCTCCCAAAAGTACGGTGTGCCTATGGTCTCTTCCATAGTTCCATACAGACCCATACGACCATACGCGGAGTGTGACCACAGTGCTAGCTTCTGGATATCCTTACCCATTGCGGGTGGCAATGGATGAAGCGCCTTCGCCAACATTAGATGACTCTTGACCAGGAAGTCCACGTCACGAACGGCGATGTCGCCTTTAGATCTTGGGCCAGTTTCCACGTTGAGGACGCTCAAAGTTGCAAGATCGCATTTTATTGTGGCGCGGTAAAACAATTCGCCTCCCCAGCTGCGACAGAAGTAGAGACGGTCATCGTAGCAATAGATGTCCCATCTCTCCTCCATCACTCGCGACTTAAAAACAGGACCGTCTTGGGGCCGCTTGTCGACCTTGTAGGTTAAGTTGCAGACTGTGCTCGATGTCGGATTGAATATCTCGTTTCTCAGTTCCATGCCGGTTGAACTTCGCAGCTCGGCGTATTTGTAGGCGATTTCCCTACTAGGCGTAAAGCTCATGGCGGTGTGGGCAATGTAGCTGCAATCAAGCACAACGAGTCCCCAGGGGTTTTGGCTAGGAGTGAGCCACCTGGCAGTCACCTTCCGCTCGGTTTTGGAACGAAACTTAGGCAGCCAATCCCACATGGTTGTGCACCCGGCACCTCTAGCCTGGAATACGTTCGATTCAGGAAGTCTGCAAGCGGAGTCGTCACACGCCTTCCTGATCAGTACGTGACAGGCGACAGCAACTGAGATTATAACGCCGGGCTCTCGCTCGGTCACATCGACTCCGTCACGGGTGGTGGGACGCCCGCTCACGCGTGCTAGAATCGTTATCTTCAAAAGCCACCGTCTTCGCTTTTTCGCATGTGCTGTGGTTTTTCTAGCCTGGGAACGATCATTTGCTGACGAAACAGATGTCCGACACGGCGCTGCAGGTTCCCGACACGCTCCCGCGTGCTCAACTGGAGTCGCGTTCCAACACCCGGGTTGACGTGCTCGTAATCGGCGCCGGGCCGACTGGTCTTGCTTGCGCGATCGAGGCGCAAAAAGCCGGGTTCAAGGTCATCGCGATTGATAAAGGCTGCGTGGTTAACTCCATCTTTAACTATCCGGCCAACATGACTTTCTTTACGACGCCAGAACTGCTGGAGATTGGTGACATCCCGTTCTGCACCGCCAACCAGAAGCCTACGCGTCAGGAGGCGCTGGAGTATTACCGGAAGGTCGCCGAGCACTATCGTTTGCCGATCGCGCAATACCAATGGGTGAAGACGGTGAACGGACGCGACGGAGATTTCCAGGTCACGACCACCGATCGGCTGGGGAGAATCTACGATTACCACACCCGCAAGCTGATCGTG
The DNA here is from genome assembly GCA_035601775.1 of Terriglobales bacterium. Classification (GTDB taxonomy): domain Bacteria; phylum Acidobacteriota; class Terriglobia; order Terriglobales; family Acidobacteriaceae; genus JABDBE01. The sequence continues at coordinate 77,449 of DATNNO010000082.1, forward strand.
GCAACCGGATATTACGACCTGGCGAACCTGCTGAATATTCCCGGAGAAGATCTGCCGAAAGTGTTTCACTACTACCGCGAGCCTCATCCCTACTTTGATAACGATGTTCTGATAATCGGAGGCAAGAATTCCGCGGCGATTTCGGCGCTCGATCTCTGGCGGCATGGAGCGCGCGTGACCCTGGTGTATCGCGGGGCGAAAATGCATCACCACGTGAAGTACTGGGTCCTGCCGGACATTGAGAATCGCATCAAGAACGGCGAGATCAAGGCTTATTTCAACAGCTCAGTGGGAGAAATCGCTGCGGATCACGTAGTGGTTTACACGCCAGAAGGTGTGGTTCGCGTGAAGAACGATTTCGTTTTTGCCTTGACTGGATACCATCCCGATTACGATTTCTTGCGCTCGATGGGCATCGAGCTTTCGACCGAGCAATGCCGTCCGGTGTGCGATCCCCAGACGCTCGAAAGCAATGTCCCGGGGATCTACGTGGCCGGAGTCATTGTGGCTGGTTCTCGAACCAACGAAATTTTCATCGAAAACGGACGCTTCCACGGCCAGCAGATCGCCGCGCACTTGAAGCAGAAAATGGGAGCCGGAGCGGGGGCTTAGTGGTCAGAATGAGCGGGTCGATCAACCTTAAACCAGCGTAACTATTTCCTCTCCTAGCTGTTGATTGATCAAACGGGACATTAACGGTTTCAACTCTTCTCCGGTCTTCTGCAACACAAAAGCTTGTTTCGCGTCCGACCAGTCCAGCTTGAAACTCGTGGCCAGCGCTGAAATCCATATTTGCCGAACTGGCGCATTGGGTGAGATGACAAACCGGGAACCATCCTCGAAAGAGATGTGCAGAGCTCCCGACTGGTCCTCCACTTCGAGGTCGGCCGATTCTTCGGCCGTAATCAGACTTTGTTTGAGGGCTTCCAGGGCGGCGTCCGCACGCTTGCGAAAATCGTTCTCATCGAGCATGAAGGGATTATAGAAGCTCTCAGCTTTCAGCCAAGCCATCGATCTTCGCCGCCATAATGAAGTCGCTCTCGGTCAGGCCATCGATCTTGTGGGTCCACAATGTGATTTCCGCTTTGCCCCAGGCCAGCAGAATGTCCGGATGATGCCCTTGCGCCTCCGCCACTGCGCCTACCCGATTCACAAAATCGAGCGCTTTTTTGAAATCAGGAAAAGTGAAACTGCGGTTGATGTGGTGCTCGTTGACCACCTTCCATTGCGGCACTTGCTGATGGAGCGATTCGAGTTCCTTTCCTTTGAGCGGAGGGACGCCGCCGCGGCAGGGAACGCAGGTCTTGCTGGCGAGAGAGGACATAGAAAATCTCCGCACACATTGTAGCGGTTCGCCGATTTGGATGCGATGTCTTCTCGGTGCCTGGCCCGCAACTCTGCTGGAATATGCAGCCAGAGCGCAGTGCCTGCGCGAGCTCAAATTTGAAAAGGTTCCTCCGGATCAGGTTCTCGCACTGGAACGTCGGGGTTTTCAGGCCCCGCCGGTGGTTCCTTTATCGGAGGAGGAGAGGGTTCCGGAAGTTGGCGCAGCTCAAATTCCATGATCCACTAAGATGCCGAGATCGCCTCCGGCGATTTTGGGAGTTTACTGTCTAGTACCGGGTTCCCCCCTCCCCCTGATCTTTTGGAATGATGGGGTTAGGGCCAGACTACCACCAAGATCTTTGAGGAATAAGGACTTATACGTAAACTATTCCGGAATAAGGACTTAGCGGTTTCCCGGTTCCAAATTGGAACTTCCGTTTGGAACTCACTGATTGTCAAAGAGCTAATGCTACTGTCTAGATAATATCCGCTCGAGAAGATCGCGTCAAGCCCAGCGGAAGGGATCCGTCAGTGGGGAACGGCTGCGCAGGCGGCCTCGAACTCGGAAGGCGAGCCTTGGTTGAGCGTGACCTTGACAATCTCGGCGGCGTAGGGCCGGTTGGAGTCATGGCCGAGGTATACGCGCGGGATATCCCTCGGCATGGTTGCGTCCCCGCAGTGCCCGCTTCCGTTTCGCCCGGCAAAATCATTGTAACTCCGCAACGAGCTGCCGTTTCTCAACATCCGGTTTGCCCGTGACTCCGCCGGAACCCAGACCGGCCAGACCCGAATCGTGAGTTGTGATCGCTTGGTTTCGACAACTATCTATGCTATTTGGGGTCTGCCAATAAACGAGTTGTACGCGTCAGGCCCTTGCCGCCCATTGATCCGATATCCGTCCGAGGCAAATCTTAGCGTGATTTTTCGGTCAAAAGTTGAGTAATCCGCCGGGGTTTGATCGTATACAGGATATATGTCGGCTCTTCCCATGACATTAATCACGACAGCTGAAACCGAAACGGCAAAGATTGCGCGAGGCTTCCGTGAGAGAGATATGGAGCTTCTTGCAGACCTGGTGGAGCGCTATCAGCATCGACTGGTGCGCTACCTGCTATACCTCACCGGGAGGCGAGAGTATGCGGAGGACCTTGCGCAGGAGACCTGGATTCGCGTGCTGCAACGGGGCAGCCAGTACAACGGGCGGCAGCGGTTTGATCCATGGCTATTCGCGATCGCCCGCAATTTGGCAATAGACTACCTCCGGAAAAAACGAAAAGCGGTGGCAACAGTATCCTTGCCAAATGATCGCGATGCAATGCTGCTGTTACCCTCTTCCGATCCTTCCCCATTCGAAGCCGCGGCCCGAAGCGAAGACGCAATGCGTCTGGCCGGCCGGCTGCAGATTCTGCCACCGCTGTATCGCGAGGCTTTGCTGCTGAGGTTTCAAGAAGACCTGTCTCTTGCGGAGATGGCTCAGGTCTTGGGCGCCCCTACTACAACGGTGACGTCCAGAATCTATCGCGGTCTTGCAGCACTGAGATCCGCATTTGAGGAGAGTGATTCGCATGGAGGGTGACAAGAGATTTCGCGAGCTTATCGACAGGTCTTTCGTAGAAGAGGTTTCAGAGGGCGAAAGACAGCTCATCCATGACCACATCCGCGACTGTGATAGCTGCAAGCGCTACCTCGAGCTAACTGCGCGTACGATTCGGGGGTTGCGGGAATTCACCTTTACGAGTGAACCAGATTCGAATGCCCAGGTCCGTGAGATTCTTGCGCATCATACCGAGACAATGCGCCAGCACAACGTGCAATTCAAGGTCTGGGCTGCATTTGCTGTAGCGCTCTCGATGTCAATTGTGGGATCGGCACTTGTCTACCAGGTGGCCAAGCTCCTGACGGTCCCAATGCATTTCGACACTGCTCAAGTCCAGGCAGGCGTGCTCGTCTTTTGGCTGCTGCCATCTTTTTGCTCGGCCTTAAGTCTGCTCGCGGCGCCTGGTGAGAATAGAGGTATTGCATGACACAGCAATCGGCGGTGCTTTTGATAGCGTTCTTGGCCGGGCTTGTAGTTGCGGCTGTCTTGTTGGGAACCGCAAGACGGAATGTTCTACCCAGGTCTGCAATGGTCATCGCAGCACTGGCGATCCCGATTTGGGTAGTCTATTTTGCTTCCAGCCAGGGCCGTTCCTTACTTGCTTCCAAAGGATTTCTCAGTACCATGCCAGAAGCGCTTTGGTTTGGCTTGACGTTTGGCGTCTTCACCGCGGCTTTTTTCCTTGCCCTCGGATATATTTATGGGGACGCAAAAAGGCGTCAAATGCCTGCTTGGGCCTGGGTGATTGCCGCTTTCCTCATACCCAATTTGATTGGATTCATCCTTTATTTTGTGTTCCGAGGGCCTCTCCTTGGGCCTTGCAGTTCCTGTGGCAAGCCTATTCGAGGGGGAGAAGCATTCTGCTCACACTGCGGATGCTCGCAGGGTTCCAGTATCGGACGCATCACAGCTGACAATCGCACAATCTGAAGTAAAAAAGGTGGTAATAACCTTGCATCGCACAAAACGGAGGACGGTATGAAACGTGAGCGCGCCTTACAGGTAGTGTTGGTGTTGGTGGGCTTGTTTTATTGCTTTTGGGGCTATCTCCTGTTCGACGATCTGTGGCACTCTAGGTGGCTTAGCGGGCATAGTGACGTCATGCCGATGTTCCTGAGCCTTAACACGGCGCTTGGGGTCTGTCTGTTGGTGGCCGTTAATCAGCCGGCCAAGCATCGCTTGATGATCGCCTATGGGGCGTGGTCAAGCCTTGCCCATGGGTTCACGATGACAATCATGTCGGCGCAGGCCGTGGCGCACGGGATGCACAGGAAGGATAGCCCCCAGGACATTGTGATCTTTG
>DATNNO010000083.1:0-2406 GCA_035601775.1 Terriglobales bacterium
AAGTCTATCTACGACTGGTTCAATAAGCATCAGGAACTAGCAAAAGAAATCAAAAACGATTGCCTAGCAGTGAAAGATTTGAAGCCCGCGAATTGGAGCGACACAACTGAAGGCCGCGTCTGCAGCGCGGCTATCTCTTCAACAATGATCGGGAACGAACCAATCAAGACAGACGACAAGAAGTATTGAGGTGAGGACATGAGGGGCAACTGTAGGGGGCGGCGGTTCAGCATGGTATTGATCCATGTGGCAGTGTTTGGCCTTTTTCTGTTAACAGCCGCCGCCCTCGCGCATGCTCAGGGACCCAATTCTGTTAACGGCCCATCCAGCATCCTGGACGAATATAAAGGTCTCCAAAACGGTTGGATAACCAAGCTTCTCGGCGCCGCACAGCGGCTCTTCTTTTTACTTGCGGGCATCGAAGTAGCTTGGAGCTTCACTCTTCTAGCCATCGAGAAATCTGACTTCCAAGCGCTCACTGCAGCCATCGTTCGCAAAATAATGTGGATCGGAATTTTCTACGCCATCCTGCTCTATGGAGTTACGCCAGGTGGAGGTGGGTGGATTCCCGCCATCATGGAGAGCTTTCACATCCTCGGGCAAAACGCCTCGGCCGTAGGTCCCCTTGGGCCAAGTGCAATTGTTGGGTTTGGCGTGAATATGTCCGTTGACCTTCTTTCATCACTCAAGGGTGCGGATTTTCTGACTGGTTTTTCGAGTAGCATGGCGCTCGTTTTTTGCGCGGTGCTTATTTTTATTGCCTATCTCGCTATAGCGATTCAGTTCGTTGTAGCGATGGTCGAAAGCTACCTCGTGATTGGTGCAGGTGTGATTTTTCTTGGATTCGGGGGATCGCGATGGACCGCTGCGTATGTCGAGAGGTACATCGCCTATGCTGTGTCGGTCGGCATGAAAATCCTTGTCCTTTATTTGCTTGTGGGAGCCGGGATGACACTCTCGCAGGGCTGGATAGCGGTCGCACAAAATGCCGCTGCGTCGCCCGACCCTGCCCGAACTGGATTTGACTTGGCGGCCGCGGCGGTCATGTTCCTTTGTGTTTGTTGGATGTCGCCCAAAATCTCTTCCGCAATGCTGGGCGGCGTCGCCTCGATGAGCGGCGGCGACCTGGTAGGCGTAGGCATGGGAGTGGGTATGGCCGCGGTAGGTGCAGGCGTACTTGCGACGGGATATGCAACGCGAGGGTCGGATGCTTTGGCGAAAGTAAAGGAAGCCGTGGCCTCAGGATCACGAGGGCCAGGTGGCGGTGGGGCAAATGGAGCAAGCGGGGCAACATCACGGCCAGGCGGAGGCGGGAATGGAAGCGGACCAAGCTCCCCGAGTGGAGGAGGATCTTTCGCTGCAACACAAAGCGGCATGCCAGGTAGCGTAAATCAACCTGCGCCGCCGTCGCGTCCCCCAACGTCGCAATCGTCGGGCCAGCAACCGGGGCCGCCGCGTTCTGCTGCAGCCGGCGCGAACGACTCCCTCCTCGGCGCACTTGAACGCACGGCAATCCGTGCACGGGATGTGATGAACAGCGTTCGGATTCCGCACGACGGAACGTCTCATGCACCACCATCGAGTTCGACGGGACACGGTGACAGCTAAGTACGGGGGGTGGACCAGTGGCTAAGGAACTTGCACTCACGCAGCAGTTGGGCTCGAAAGAAGACTCCATCGGGAGTCCATATTTGGTCGCGCGGAGAGAGTGGGACGAACGCTACGGCGGTTTGATCAAACGCGCGCAACAATGGCGCGGAGCTGCGGTTCTTGCGCTCCTCGTAGCTCTTGCTGAGGCCGTCGTGATTATCGGTGTAGCGACACGTCCTCGAACCACTCCGTATGTGGTGGCCGTTGATTCTCTCGGCAGAGTGGCCGCGGCCGGCGCTGTCGATCGGACTTCTACGGTTGATGAGCGCATGAAGCTGGCGGCGATCACACAATGGATACAGGACATGCGCGGCGTGACCAGCGACGGTCTGGCCGAGCGTGTGTCTATCGACCATGTTTACGCAATGATCGGAAGTCAGAGCGCAGCACAAACAATCGTCACCGACTATTTCCGAACGAATCAGCCTTTCGAGCGGGGCACCCGCGAAACAGTGCAAGTGGAAGTGAACGCAATCCTTCCGAACTCACCGCACAGCTATGAGGTCGATTGGACGGAGACGCAGCGCGCACTTGACGGTAAGCCGATCTCCTCCGACAAGTGGAAAGGCATTTTCACGGTAGCGATCAATCCCCCGACTGATGAGGCAGTTCTGCGAGTGAATCCGTTCGGAATTTACGTCATGGATATTACGTGGTCGAAGGTTCTGTGAGGGACATCATGAAGACGAAATGTGTAATGACAATGCTTGCGCTCTCTGTCGTGGGAATTCCAGTAGTACAAGCACAGCAGGCAAC
>DATNNO010000084.1:0-30215 GCA_035601775.1 Terriglobales bacterium
GCCACCGGCCACCCCGGACGAAAACCGATCCATCCGCAATATGTTGCCAAAATGCTCGACGAACTTGCAGGCAAGGACGCCATTTTTGCTTGCGATGTTGGCACTCCGACGATCTGGGCGGCCCGCTACCTGCGGATGAACGGCAAACGGCGGCTGCTTGGCTCCTTCAATCACGGCTCCATGGCGAATGCGCTTCCGCAAGCGATTGGGGCGCAGGTTAGCCATCCTGGCCGTCAGGTGATTGCGTTGTCCGGTGACGGCGGTCTCGCGATGCTCATGGGCGATTTGCTTTCGCTTCAGCAGTTACACCTGCCGGTCAAGGTGATTGTCTTCAAGAACGACTCATTGGCGTTTGTGGAGTTGGAAATGAAAGCAGCCGGTATCGTCGATTTCGGAACAGATCTGCACAACCCAAACTTCGCAAAGATGGCGGAAGCCGCCGGTGTCCTTGGGTTTACGGCGGAAACACCGGACGAAGTAGAACCAATGATTACTCAAGCTCTCCAGCATGACGGACCTGCTCTGGTGGAAGTCATTGTGAGCCGGCAGGAACTCTCCATGCCACCAACAATTACTGTCGACCAAGCGAAAGGCTTTGGCCTATTCATGCTCAGAACAGTTCTCAGCGGCGGCGGCGACGAAATCGTCGATCTGGCGAAAGTGAATCTACTCCGCTCCGCAAATTGGTGACGTAGATCGTTGGATTGGAGGCGAAGATCGCCGGTTCGATCGATCCACCAGCGAAGCTCCGGCACAACTGTGCCGGGAAATTGAGGATAGACAGAAAGGAGAATGTGATGAGTGCAATCAGCAATGTGCAGGTAATGGGTGTTCGCAAGGAAACCGACAGCCTCGGTGAAGTCGATGTACCGAGCACTAAGTTGTGGGGAGCGCAAACGCAACGGTCGCTCGAACATTTCAACATCGGCAAGGATCTGATTCCGCGCGAGATGATCGCGGCTTACGCCACTCTGAAGAAAGCAGCTGCGAATGCAAACTACACAGGCGGGCGGCTCGACGCCGAGCGATACAGACTAATTGTTCAGACCTGTGATGAGATCCTCGCCGGTAAGCATGAGGACATGTTTCCTCTGCACGTCTGGATGACAGGAAGTGGGACGCAATTCAACATGAATGTGAACGAGGTGATTTCCAACCGCTGCTGCCAGCTCGCAGGAACGCCGCTCGGGAGCAAGACGCCAGTTCATCCTAACGACCACGTCAACATGTCGCAGTCTTCCAACGATTCTTTCCCCACCGCGATGAACATTGCGGCGGCTGTGAATATGAAAGAGCGACTGATACCAGCGGTGAAAGTCCTGCGCGATGCGATCGTGGCAAAGGCCGAGGAGTGGAAGGACATCGTTAAGATCGGTCGCACCCACATGCAAGACGCCACACCGATCACGCTTGGCGAGGAATGGTCGGGTTACGCGGGCATGCTCAGCGACAATCTCGAGCGCATCGAGGATGCGCAGAAAGGTGTGTACAGCCTCGCGCTTGGCGGCACAGCCGTGGGAACCGGCATCAATGCAGCTCCCGGATTCGGCGAGGCGGCCGCTGCCGAGATTGCGAACCTTACGGGCCTGCCTTTTGTTAGCGCGCCGAACAAAATTCACGGTGCAGGGCGCCCATGATGCTCTGGTCCAGCTCTCTGGCACACTCCGCACTCTCGCGGTCTCGCTCTACAAAATTGCCAATGACATTCGGCTGATGTCCTGCGGGCCGCGCGCAGGCTTCGCTGAGCTAGTGATTCCGGCGAACGAGCCAGGATCATCGATCATGCCCGGCAAGGTGAATCCCACTCAGGCCGAGGCGCTGACCATGATCGCTGTGCAGGTGATGGCCAACGATGTAGCGGTCGGCTTTGGTGGCGCCGGGGGCTACCTAGAGATGAATGTGTACAAGCCTCTAATCATCTTCAACGTCACTCACTCCATCACGATCATGACCGACGGATGCACCAACTTCCGGAAATTCTTGATCGAAGGGACGAAACCGAATCTGAAGAAGATCAAGGACTACGTGGACCGTTCCCTAATGCTGGTAACCGCACTCTCGCCCGTCATCGGCTATGACAAATCGTCGAAGATTGCGCACTACGCACTGGACAACGACCTCACGCTCAAGGAAGCCGCACTGAAGCTGGGATTTGTAACAGAAGACGAGTTCGACCGCGTCGTCGATCCAGCGAAGATGGTCCACCCGTACGTTGCAAAAGCCAGCTGAGGGAAATCGCAGTTCTAAAGCAATACAAAGACACGAACGCTAAATGAAGAGGAAGGAAAAGAAAATATGACGACCAACAAGCGCGGAATTGAATTGCTTCACGATCCATCGCTCAACAAGTCAACAGCTTTTACCGAAGCCGAAAAGCAGGCCCTCGGAATCGTTGGCCTCGTACCCGATGTCACCGAGACCGAAGACCTGCAGTTAAGCCGGGTGATGATGCAACTCGGCCACAAGACCACGGACCTCGATCGCTACATTTACCTGATCAATCTGCTCGACCACAACGAAACCCTCTTCTATCGGACTGTAATGTCCGATCGGGCTCGCTTTCTGCCGATCGTGTACGACCCGACCATCGGCGAAGCCTGCCTCAAGTTTGGCCATATTTATCGCCAGGCGCGCGGCATGTATCTCTCAATCACACGCGGCGGCAAAGTGAGGGAGATTTTGAAAAACTGGCCGCAGAAAGATGTGCGATTCATCTGCGTCACAGATGCCGGACGCATCCTCGGCCTCGGAGATCTTGGGGCAAACGGCGCCGGAATCCCCATTGGCAAACTGCAGCTGTACACCGCCTGCGCCGGTGTGCCTCCGCAATACCTGCTTCCTATGTACCTCGACGCGGGCACTAACAACGAGCAGTACCTGCGCGATCCCCTGTACTTGGGGATGCGCAAGACCCGCCCAGCAACTGCGGATCTTTATTCTTTCGTCGACGAGTTCGTCGAAGCGGTGCAGGAGCTGTTTCCGAAGTGCTGCATTCACTTTGAGGATTGGACGGGTACGGATGCGGTGCACTTGCTCCAGCGCTACCGCGACAAGTACTGCGTCTATAACGACGACGTGCAAGGCACAGCGGGCATCACTCTTGCGGGAATGATCAATGCGGCGAAGCTCAAGGGCACCAAGCTGAAGGACGAGAAGTACCTGTTCTTGGGCGCTGGCTCGGCCGGCATTGGCCTCGCCAACCTGCTTTGTTCCGCTCTTGTTGCACAAGGCATGACGCTCAAGGAAGCGCAGTCACGGGTCCACATGTTCGACGTCAACGGCCTTCTGGAAGACACCCGCAAGGACTTGGTCGATTTTCAGAAACCCTACGCACACAAGCACGCGCCCACCCGGGATTTTGTGGCTGCCATCGAGAGCATCAAGCCGACGACGATCATCGGTGTGAGTACGATTGGCGGAGCCTTCACGCAGAAGGTTGTCGAAAGTATGGCGAGGATTAACGACCGCCCGGTAATCCTTGCTCTCTCCAACCCGACCGAGCATGCCGAGTGCACGCCTGAACAAGCCTATACCTGGTCGAAGGGCAAAGCGATCTATGCGGCCGGAGTGCAATTCGAACCCGTCCACTACAACGGCCAGACGTTTCTACCGGGACAAGCGAACAACTTCTACATATTCCCGGCGGTCGGTATGGCGATCTTCGCCACGCAGGCAACGCGTGTCACCGACGAAATGTTCATCGAGGCCGGGCAGGCAGTAGCGGATCAAGTGCCATCCGATTTGCTGAAGCAAGGGCTCCTTTACCCGCTGCAGGCGAACATTCTGGAGACAGAGATTCAGACTGCCGCGCGTGTAGCAAAACTGGTCTTTGATTCAGGCCTCGCCCGCGTAAAGCGTCCCGCCGACATGGTTGCGTTCATTCGTGAGCATGTTTACAAGCCCGAATACAAGACGCAACTTGCACCGGTAGCCGCAGTGGCCTGAAAGCCAGTCCGGCTGCGAGCACTGCTAGAGCTAGCTGGCAAATTTGTTTTTCTAGAGTGGGCCGCCTAATACATCTTCGCGGCCCCACTTTTTCCGAAGCTGCGCAACAGCCAAAGGAGAATTGTGCTTTCGAACATTAGCCAGACTGATATGTCGCTCTCCTTCGGGCTTGCCTTTGTTGGAGGATATGGCGATGCGGCCAGCTTCGTCCTGGCAAAGACGTTCACTGGCCATGTGACCGGCAATTTGGTCCTAGCGGCAATTGCTGTAGCGTTTCACGATTGGCGGGCTGTACTTGGACATCTCTCGGCCATTGCCACTTTCTTGGTGGGGATTTTCTTGAGTGTGCTTATCGTGCGCCCCCTCAAGGCGTGGCCATCGTGGCCGTTGCTTCCCACGATCATGGGGATAGAAGTGATTCTGATAGTGGCTGCTTCTTTGGCCTTGGCATCAGCTGTGGCCCACGGAGTTGAAATATTCGTGATCTTTGTGTCTCTAGCACTGGGGCTACAAAACGGAGCATTTCGTCGCGCCGGTGGCATCAGCGTTCACACAACATATCTGACAGGGATGATTACGAGTCTGATCTCTACAGAAGCTGAACAATACGCTTCTCAAGTGGTTCCTCCGCCTGTAAGTGCTCACGATCCAAAAATAATCCTTTTCTGCGGAATCTGGATCGCCTTTGTCCTAGGCGCTGGGACGGGGGCGGCGATGGTCCTTCATTTTGGGGCGGTCGGAATGCTCGGAGCCGCGGTGCTTTTGATCCTACTCGTGCTGCGGGAGGTGCCGTCTTGACGAAGGCGCTACAGGATGAGACGACGCGCCGCCCAGCTGAGACGTGCCATGTGCCTCTTCACGGTGTCACGCTGTCGATACGAACTATGCGAGGGCTACCTGGCAAACTCGTTTTTCTAGTGTGGGTCGCGTTGTGCTTCTTTGCGGCCCGGGCTTATTCCCAGACAGGCCTGGGGGAAACGCTTAGCGGCCCGGACAGCCATGAAACAGGCCAAGGCCCTCACGGACATCTCTTGGGAGACTGGGGTGGGGAGCGGTCCCGCCTGCTCGAACGCGGTGTGCGGTTCGACTTCCAGTACATAAGCGACTCTCTCTGGAACATTAAGAGTGAGCAGAAAGACCGATTCGCGAGTTGGAACAGGTTCCGGGGGACCGTAGACATCGACTTCGGTGCGCTGGTCGGTCAACACGGATTGTATTTCCATGCGACAGCGCTCTGGCAAGGCGGCGGCAATCTGGGAGCATATCTTGGGCTCCTGACCAGCCCCAGCGGCATGTCGAGCGCGAATACGCTTCGCCTCGATTCTTGGTGGCTGGAAAAGCGATGGTTGAACGAACGGGTCACCGCACGAGTGGGTCAGTTCGCGGGTCAAGATTTCTACGGAGCCCAGCATTACGGGGCGTCCTTCATCTTCGAGCCGATGGGATATGCGTTGGGCAATCTGTTCACGGACTTCGAGTCCTTCGATCCACCCTCTACGCCCGCGTTTGAATTACGTGTCGTGCCGATTCGCAACCTCTATGTGAAATCGATGGTCGAGGCAGAAGACCGCGAACCCTTTGCTCATAACCAAACCGGGTGGGTTCCACAGTTTCGTGGAGTGCCGGTAAGCATTTCGGAGATCGGATTCACTCCGGGCAAAAAGGCGTCGTCGGTGCGAGCTTTCGACAATGTCGAAAGCCGAAAAGGGTATTCCGGACTTTATCAGTTCGGCGCTTCCTACAATCCCGGAAAGTTTATGTCGCCGACGAGTGCGACCCCTCGCTCCGGCAACTACCTTCTGTATTGGATGGCAAGCCAGGCTCTCTGGCGCGTGGACCCGAAAGGAGCGAAGGGATTAGACGCTACGTTTGCCTATGACTGGAGCCCGCCAGATGTCAACCGGAATAACACGCTCCTCACCGCTGGGCTGCGCTTCAATGACCCACTGCCTTTGCACTTTCACAACACCATGTCAGTGGGATATGTGCGAAACAGCTTGAGCCCGCAGTTCCTCCCACCCGGCGGGCCTCCATGGAAGACGGAGCACGGCGTTGAATTCAACACGCTTCTAGACCCCTTACCGATGCTCCTCCTACAGCCGGTCATTCAGTACTACGCGAACGTGGGTGGACGAGCACAGCGCGCCGTAGTTTTCGGATTCAGAACTAAGGTGGAGTTCTAGAGCAGGTTTAGAGGAGGTCATTTATGAACATCGGCGGATTATTCGGAGCGCTAACTCCCGTCTTTTTTGTCCTTGCACTCGGTTACCTCGCCGGCAAGCGCAATACCTTCGATGCGGACCAGTCTGCGGGCTTGAGCAAACTTGCGCTTACGTTTGCATTGCCAGCGTCTCTCTTTGTCAGCATGACTGACATTCCGAAAGATCTTCTGCTGCAGCAGGGTCGTCTTGTCCTCGCACTGATTCTCTCCCATGCCGGGCTTTTCGTGGTTGCGTGGCTGCTCTTGCGGATGGTGAAGTCGCTCAGCGGGACAGCCTCCCTTATCTATGCGCTTATGCTCGCAACCTCCGCCACCCCAGTCTTCGGGCTTGCCGTTCTCGAACCGCTTTTAGGCCGAACCAGCGGGGGTGCCGTGGGACTCGTGGCCTTGGCGATCAATCTAACGGTACCTCCGGCAGTGATCCTTCTGGAGATGGATGCAGCAGCAAAGGATCAAACCGTCGCAGCGGATCCTTCGAAGCCGAGCGCCCTCGTAACGGGATTGAATGCCGGCTTAAAGTCACCACTCCTATGGGCACCAATCCTTGGAATCGCTGTTGTCCTTTTGAGTATCCACCTGCCAGCAGTGGTAGCCAGTTGTTTCGAACTGATTGGCTCGGCCACTTCAGGAGTAGCGGTTTTTGCGGTAGGTCTCATCTTGGCGGCTCATCCGGTTCGCTTTTCACCTGCCGTGTTGGTTGGTTCCCTTGCTCGTGTCACCGTGCAATCCGCGGTTCTGTTCGCTCTACTCCATCTATTGCATGTTGTTAGTCCGTTCGCGCGTGAGGCGCTGGTGTGCTGTAGCTTTCCCCTGGCAACCGTGGCCGTGCTATTTGCAGCCCGGTACAAAGCAGTCGAATCAGAAGCCGCTTCTATGCTTCTCGTCTCGACACTCGCTTTGGTAATCACGGTACCGACGATCCTCTGGTTGAGCCATTGACTTATGAACGAAGAGTTAAGAAGAGGCGCGTGCTGCCGCATCGAGAGTCGTCAAAGACGCAACCCGTACGTCGGAAATCATTAGCCGGATCCGCCTGCTCTTCAAGAAGGGCGCTCCGCAACGGGAGTTGGTTGATGTAAACGAGGTTGTTCGAGAGATGATCGTCCTCCTGCGCAGCGAAGCAACGCGATACTCCATCTCCGTTCGGACGGATCTGACGGCAGATCTTCCCCAGATCATGGGTGATCGCGTGCAATTGCAACAGGTTATGATGAACCTCATCATTAACAGCATCGATGCGATGAAAGATGTGGATGGGACGCGCGAGTTCACCATCAAGTCGCAGCGAGCGGAAAACGAGCAACTCATGGTGTCCGTCGGCGATACCGGAGTGGGACTTCCCTCGCAGCAGGCGGACCAGATCTTCAATGCGTTCTTTACCACCAAGCATCACGGCACCGGCATGGGACTTCGGATCAGCCGCCCATCATTGAATCGCATGGTGGCCGCTTGTGGGCTGCCGACACCTCTCCGCGTGGCGCAAGCTTTTATTTCACCCTACCCACTAAAATCGAGGCCCATGTATGACCCGCACGCGCTCCCGCGGTGATCAGGGCGGTATTAGATTCCTCAAACCAAAGTATGATTGCGCCTCTTTGGCGACGCTGCTAGGTTTCTACTATGGCGATACAAAGTAAGACCGAACTAGTGGCGATTGTCGATGATGATGATTTGATGCGTGGCGCATTGCAGGGCTTGCTGAAAGCGGGCGGATTGCCGACGCGAGCGTTTGCGTCGGCGGAGGACTTCCTGCAGTCCGGCCAACAGCACCATACTGCCTGCCTGATCGCGGATATCCGCATGCCGGGAATGTCCGGCCTGGAATTGCAGGCCAAGCTCAACGCTGAGCATTGCAGGATTCCGACCATCTTCATCACGGCACACGGCGACGAAAAAATGCGGATGCAGGCGTTGAGAGCTGGCGCAGTGGAGTTCATGGCAAAACCGTTCGACGATGAAGCCCTGCTCGAGAGTGTTCGAGCGGCTCTGGAGAGTTGAGCCCGATCAGAAGCGTACACGCGGCACCAGGGGGGTGCTTGTGGCAGCTATCGCAATACTGAGGAATGGTGATCAAGTTTCTTATGAGCGCAGATTCGAGCAAATCATAGGCAACAGTCTTGCTCTGGAAGCGGTACTCGAACAAGTTGAACGCGTCGCGCCTACGGATTCCACCGTTCTTATCCAGGGAGAAACCGGCACCGGCAAGGAACTGATCGCGCACGCGATTCACAACATCAGCTCGCGGTGCGGACGCCCCTTCATAAGGCTGAATTGTGCCGCGATCCCGCTGGATCTGCTGGAAAGTGAGCTTTTTGGCCACGAGAAAGGCGCGTTCACTGGAGCCATAGCACAAAAGATTGGCCGTTTCGAACTGGCCGACAAAGGCACGCTCTTTTTGGACGAGGTGGGCGATATTCCGTTAGCGCTGCAGCCCAAACTGCTGCGCGTCTTGCAGGAACAGGAGTTCGAGCGCTTGGGCAGCGCTCGAACCCACCAAGTGAACGTTCGGCTGGTGGCTGCCACCCATCGTGATCTCACGGAGATGGTGAAGCGGGGCGAATTTCGCAGCGACCTCTACTACCGTCTGAATGTGTTTCCCGTCCTGCTGCCACCGTTGCGGGCGCGTTACGAAGACATTCCGGTCCTGGTAGCACATTTTGTCGAGATTTTTGGCCGGAGGATGGGTAAGCAAATCGAACACATTCCTGCGGAGACGATGTTCGCGCTCAGTTCGTACGAGTGGCCGGGCAATATCCGCGAGCTGCAGAACCTGATCGAACGTGCCGTGATCCTTTCAAACGATAGCGTACTTCCCAATCCTTTGCCGAAAGCGGGGACTCCGGCTGCCATCATTTCTCCATCTGCAACTACTTTGAGGGACTCCGAACGCACTCTGATTTTGCGAACGCTTGAAGCGGTCGGTTGGGTGATCGGCGGCCCGAAAGGCGCTGCCGCGAAACTTGGCTTGAAGCGCACTACCTTGATCCACAAGATGCAGAAGCTGGGGATTTCCCGGCCTTCTCTCCAAAGCGGTCAAGATGTGATGAGGCCAGCACCGCGGGAGCTGGACTTGCTGCCGCAATTGTAGTAGCGCCGATCGCCTGGGCTTCGACACAACTAAGTCGAAATCTAAACCGGGTGAATATCTAATAGATGAACTTTTCCGGAAACGTGGCGCTCATCACTGGCGCGGGCAGCCCGCAGGGAATAGGCTTCGCAACTGCTCGTTTGCTCGCACAACAAGGGTCGAAAATCGCAATCACTTCTACGACAGAAAGAATCGAAGAGCGCGCCCGCGAACTCGCCGCACAGGGTGCCGATGTCTTTGCTTTTCCCGCAGACCTGCGGGATCACGCGCGCACTCACGTGCTGGTTCATGAAGTCCTCGCCCGCTATGGCCGCCTAGACATCCTCGTCAACAACGCCGGCATGACCCAGATCGGCAGTCCTGCCGAGACCAACTCGTTGCCTCTGGCCGAGCTTTCCGAAAAGGAGTGGGATTACGGCATCGCCATCAACCTCAAGACCGCTTTCAACATCACTAAAGCGGTTCTACCCTTCATGCTGACAGCGAACTATGGGCGTATCGTGAACGTTTCTTCTACCACCGGCCCAGTCGGCAGCAACCCTCGCGAAACCGCCTACAGTGCGGCCAAAGCCGGCATGGTCGGGCTTACTCGCAGTCTCGCCCTCGAGGTTGCCCGCCAGGGAATCACTGTGAACGCCGTCGCCCCCGGTTGGATCGAAACCGCGTCATCCACCAGCCACGAAATCATCGCTGGTAGAAATACTCCCGTCGGGCGCCCCGGCCGCCCTGACGAAGTCGCCGCTGCAATCGCGTTTCTCGCCTCCGAATCCGCCTCCTACATCACCGGCCAACTGATCATTATTGACGGCGGCAATGCTCTCCAGGAGTACAAAGGCCCGTCCGATCTGTACTACTGAACGGGAGTCAGCCGACTGCGCCCTTGCCAAGGGAAATAAATATACCCAACCAAATCGGCCGGGCATTGGTTCGAAATCTTTCTGTTTCTAGCCAAGCCACTGGGGGTTGGCGACGGTGCCGTCAAACTGGTGAGTGGTTTTGTAGAGTTCGAACTGGCCTGCTTCCGCAGCCTTCGCCGTTTTTGCGAGAAGAGCTGCAACCTGGGAAGAGTCCATCGGCTGAAAACTGCGGGCGGCGCGGAGAGCTTGCTGAAGGATCGGAAGCGAATCGCAGCCGGTGATGACGACGCTGGTGGGAAGATTCATCGCGTAGTATAGACACTCGACCGCTGTAACGGTCTTGCTCCCAAGAATGAAATGGTCGCCCATTGATTTCATGCCCAGAACTCCGACGCCGTCCCTGGTCAGAATCGGTAAGACCTTCTTTTCGAAACTGTTGAAGTGAGCGTCCATTACGTTGAGAGGCATCTGAACCGCATCGAATGTGAAGCCGTGCTTTGAGGCGGCGGCCAGCATCTTCAAATGAATGTCTGGACTCTTGTGGCCCGTGAAACCGATAAAACGGATCTTGCCCGCCTTTTTGGCTTCCAGGACGACCTCCATCGCTCCGCCCGCGGCAAAAATGCGGTCTGGATCGGAATCGCGAATCACTTCATGGAACTGGAGTAAGTCAATTCGATCCGTTTGCAACCTCCGCAACGATTCATTGAGCTGGGTTGCTGCAGCAGTTTTGTTTCGGCCATCGATCTTGGTCATTAAAAAGGCCTTCTGGCGATAACCATCGCGCAGCGCTTTGCCCATTCGAATTTCGCTCTCTCCGCTGTTGTAGTCCCAGCAGTTATCGAGAAAATTGATTCCTTCATCGATTCCCGTACGAATAATGCGAATGCTCTCTTCGGGATCGCTCTGGTTGCCTAGGTGATAGCCACCGAGCCCGATCAATGAAACCTTCTCACCACTGCGGCCCAGCGTTCGATATGGAATTCCGTTCCTACTATCAGGCTTTGCCGCCCCGCTTGGCCTTCCGGCCATCAAAAGGGATGCGGCAGTCATGCCAAGAAATTCCCTCCTGCTCACGGTGGAGTCATGATTCGCGAGCATTCTGTCTTGCAACGGCGACCGATCGGGACAATCGGAGCATGATTGATTCGAGTCACTATCGTTGAAAGTCATGGGAGAACCTCCTGTTGAGTTGCACCCTGCAAGCTTACCCGAACATGCTGTTGCTCGAGAGCGGCAATTCGCGGACCCGCTTGCCGGTAGCGGCGAAAATCGCGTTGCAAAACGCGGCGACAAACGGCGGGACTCCCGGCTCTCCCACGCCGGCGGGCGCCGCGGCGCTCTCCGTAATGTAAACGTTTGTTTTAACCGGGACCTCATTCATCCGAGCCACGGGGTAGTCATTGAAATTGGATTGCTGGATTACGCCGTTCTTGGCGGTAATCTCTCCGCTGCGCACGATGCTCGTGCCGAAAACCACCGCGCCCTCGAATTGCGCGCGCGTCGCTTCCGGATTCACGACGAGCCCCGCATCCACCGCTGTATCAACCCGGGGAATGCGGATCTCGCCGTCATCACTAACCTCCACTTCCACGACCGTGGCCACATACGTCAAAAAACTGCGATGGGCTGCGAATCCAAACGCGTGCCCTTTTCCGCTCTTCTTTTTGGCCCAACCGGATTTGTCGGCAACCATTTCGATCACCTGCCGCAGGCGGCCTGTTTCCCAGGGATACGTCTTATAATCCGCACCGTAGTTCGGATAGTCCACGTTGGTGAAGTCCAAGGTGCGAGGCGGTCCGATAAGGTCGAGCATGTACTCCACGGGATCGCGATTGGCGCGATGGGCCAGTTCATCGGTAAAACACTGAACTCCGAAGGCGTGGTAAATGTTGGCCACCGATCGCAGCCAGCCTATCCTGACGTGAGCTTGCGCCGGACCGTTCTCGAGGCGTATGTTTGGCAAATCATAAGGAACATCCGTCCAGCCCTGTTGCAGGTGCCCAGGATCGCCATAAACTGCGTTCACATCGAAGGTAGAGCTGATTGGCGGAAAAACCGATCTCTGCAGCCAGGCCGTGGGCTTTCCCTTTTCATCGACGGCCGCCTTCAAGTACATCGCAGCAACGGCGTTGTAATAGTCAAACTTGATGTCGTCTTCCCGAGTCCACACAACTTTTACGGGGCGGCCCAGCTTCTTTGACAAGACCGCAGCCTCGGCAACATAGTCAGGCTTGGATTTTCTTCCAAATCCGCCGCCCAACAATGTGACGTGACAAATCACATCCTCTATCGGAATGCCGAGTTTGGAGGACACAATTGCCTGCGCGGCCTGAGGATTTTGGGTTGGCGCCCAGGCGGTGACTTTTCCGTCCTTGAATTCCGCCAGCGCCACCAGGGGTTCCATCGCAGCGTGGGCCAGCAGTGGAACGTAGTAGTCTGCCTCAAACACATTTTTTGCCGTGGGGAACGCTTTATCCGAGTCGCCCACGTTGCGGACAAGCTTTCCCGGCTTGTGTGCTGTTTCTCTAAGCTCTTTCTTGTATTCAACGGAGTCGTAGGATTCGTTCGGCCCGTCGTCCCAGGTTATCTTCAGCTTCTTGCGGCCTTGGAACGCAGCCCAGGTGTTGTCAGCTATCACGGCGACTCCGCCCAAAGGCTGGAAGGCAGCGGGAGGTTTAAACGGATCGATGCTAACGGTCTGATGCACTCCCGCAACCTTCAGCGCTTCCTGATCGTCGAGAGTCTTTACTTTCCCGCCGAAGACCGGAGGACGTTCGATCGATGCGTACACCATGCCATCCATGCGCGCATCCATTCCATAGATCGCTTTTCCCGTGCAGAGTTTTTCCAGGTCATAGCTGGTCATCCCCTTCCCGATGTACCGCCACTCCGACGGCTTTTTCAACTGGATCTGTTCATTCTTCGGCACCGGAAGGCGCGCCGCCCCCGAGGCCAAGTCACCGTAACCCAGGCGCCGGCCCGTTGCCTTGTGAACCACCGTATGGAGTTCGGTTGAACACTCCGACGCGGGAACGTTCCACTGTAGCGCTGCCGCCTGGATCAACATCCAGCGCGCCGCAGCCCCGCACTCTCGCAGAGTATCAAAAAAGCTTCTTATGGAATGCGAGCCGTCCGTATTTTGGTCTCCGTATCGCTTATCGCCAATCGCCTGGTCGATCTTCACACGCGTCCAGTCGGCATCAAGCTCGTCCGCAAGCACAAGTGGCAAGGTTGTGCGGACGACCGTTCCCATCTCTGAGCGGTGCGCCACGATGTAGACCGTTCCATCCTGCTGAATCCCTACAAAAAGATTGGGACGAAGCGTCGCTCTGTCCGCATCGGTTTGACCATCCATCGCGATTGCCTGGCCGAAAACCGGTGGGATGTACCGCACCGCGAGGATCAACGCTCCCGCCCCAAAAGCTCCTTTGAGAAACCTGCGCCGGCTTACGTTCTCGATGTGGCTCATGCGATTTTCCCCGCTGCCAGCTTGATCGCCTGGCGAATTCGTTGGTAGGTTCCGCAGCGGCAGATGTTGCCCGCCATGGTGTCATCGATTTCCTGGTCCGTAGGATGAGGATTGCTCTTTAAGAGGGAAATCGCCTGCATGATCTGTCCGGACTGGCAATATCCGCACTGCGGAACGTTTGTCTCCATCCACGCTTGCTGAACCGCATGGAGCCCGTTTGCCCCGACGTCCTCAATCGTTCGAATCTCGCTAGCCGCCGCCGCGCTCATCGGTGTGACGCACGACCGGATGGCTTCGCCGTTCTTATGAACGGTGCAGGCGCCGCAAAGGGCCATGCCGCAGCCAAACTTTGTTCCCGTCAGTCCCAGTATGTCGCGCAGGTACCACAACAGGGGCATGTTGGGATCGCCATCGAACGTGCGATCTATCCCATTCACCTTGAGCTTCACCATCAGATCCCCCCTTTCCCTTGTGAGTCAAGCATTCTACGTGCCACGCTAAATAGAAACCAATTGGAGGTAAAGCAAAGCCCACCGTCAGTTTGGATCGGGTATGAGGAGGAATCTCTGTTCGACGGAGTCAGTCTTTCGACGCGGCTGTCCAGCGGCGGTCACCAGGGTCCGGGCCGAACCGGCATTTCGTTGCAGAAACACGGCCCCGAAGGATGGCAAGGAACTTGCTCCTATTCGGGAGCGGTCGGCGCTTCGGCCAACGCGTGCGCATTTTGGATGGAAATGAACAGATCGCTGGAGGATAGTCATGAGAGTCGATGTCCATTCTTATTTTTTAATTGGGGCAATCAGTGCAATTTTATTGAACCTTCCGGCTTCAATGCTGATAGCGCAGGACGCGCGCTTTCATAATGCGCCCGCATCCAGCAACCAATTGAAGAACCCGTACGCCGGGCAACCCACCGGGGCCGCAGTTGGCTCAAGGTTGTACGCCACGAACTGCGGCTCTTGCCATGGAATTAAAGGACGCGGAACCGGGAACATCCCTCCACTATCCGAAGGACCCACGCAATCAGCATCGGACGGAGAGATCTTTTGGTTCATCACAACCGGATCTGTCAATAACGGTATGCCAGCTTGGGCCAGCCTGTCGGAGCGGCAACGATGGCAGATTGTCACTTACCTGAAGTCCATCAAGGGCCCAGCGTAAGTTCCACTATTCCAAAGGAGCGACAACTGCCAAATCATATTCCGAAGCAACGAAGTAGGAGGACAGATATGAAGGTTGGAATTATTGGAGCGGGCGCGGTCGGCTCCGCGTGCATTTTGTCGATGGTTATGCGTGGAAGTGCGCGCGAGGTCGTCCTGGTCAACCGGGACCGCAAGCGGGCCCAGGGCGTCGTGACGGACGTCCAATACGGCGCGGTCCTGTCGCCGCCGATTACGGTGCGCGACGGCGACTATTCCGACCTGGCTGGCTCGTCCGTGGTAATGATCACTGCCGGAGTCAACGAGAAAGGTGGAGGCGCAACCGATCGCAGCGATCCCGTCGGAAGGCTCCGGTTGCTTGAGGCGAATGCTGCAATCTTTCAGGACATCGTCCCGCAGATCCACAACTCCGCTCCCGATTCGCTGATTCTGGTCGTAACCGATCCGCCGGACGCGCTGGCTGACGTAGTGCGTATGTTGGGACACGAGCGCGTGCTGAGCACTGGCACGTCTCTCGACACGTTACGGTTCCGGTTTCACCTGGGGAAGCGTCTTAACGTCAGTGCTTCGGACGTGGAGGCACTGGTCTTAGGTGAGCATGGTGTCTCGTCAGTTTTCCTGTGGTCATCAGCGCGAGTGGGCGGCAGGAAGGTATCGGACCTCTTTGGGGAAAGCCCAACACCACTAACGGTGCGTGAGGAACTCGAACGTGAGGTGCGCTACGCTAACATCACGGTCATTGAAGGTATTGGGGCCAGCCAGTACGGCATAGGAATGGTCTCCGCGCGACTCACTGAGATGATATTGCGCGATGAGAGGGCGGTGATTCCTATCGGCTGTTACAACGCAACATTCGGAGTGACGCTTTCCTTGCCAAGTGTTATTGGCCATGAAGGCGTGCATCGCGTGCTCGAGCCCGAGATGTCCACCGCGGAGCAACAAGGTTTGCAGCGTAGCGCCGAGGCAATCAAGGCGGCGCTATCTCGCCTCAGTCTCAAGGAATCCCGGCGGAGAACAGCTTGAGACCTGTCTCTGGAAGACAATTGCTCATGTTGTAGCTGGCGCTGCGGTTGATCGTAGAACAGCCGCCTGCGCTCTCCAGACTGCCGCCTATACGTACTCCACCATCGTCATAAACCCTTAGTCCGAATGCGTTTTGGATGGAAGACTTGTCCTTGGAGTCGCATCGGCAGCCGCATTGCTGCCCAATTAAGGTAGGAACGCGAGGTGCTTCATCCCCGCTCCTGGATCCACAGGAATAACTCCAGGAACGACCCAGGCCTCCAGCAGCACGATCAAGACGACCAAGCCCAGTAGGGTGAGCGAATACTTGATCGTATTGCGAAAGATATCGGTTTCCCTGCCAACCAGACCGGTTGCCGCGCAGGCGACGCAATCGATTGGGGCGAGATCAGTTTGCCGGCGACGCCACCGAACAGGTTAGCCGAGGTCGTGAGCACAGGGTTTATACCTGTCTGGGTAGCGGTGACTTGTTGCAGCTTGCCAAACAAGGCAGCGGACGATCTGACTGAGCCGGTCAAGAACACGCCCAACCAGCCGATTACTGGAGAAACGATAGGAAACAATTTGCCTGTATAAGAAGCGCACGCCAGGCCAAGCGTGTAGGACATCCCGGAATAATTAGCTAAATAACCGATGCCAACGACCGCCGCCAGAGTAACCAGTGCGAACACTAATTGGTTGCAGGTTGTTCTGAAAACCTTCAGGCCGCCCGATGGGCTGATTCGTAAGATTGCCATCGTGGTGATCGCACAAAACAACATGGCAGTCCCGGGAGCAGTGCCGGCCACCAGCAGCATTAGAAGTAAGGTCAAGCTTGCGGCGAGGTAACCTTTCATCCGTTTGTAGGCCAGCACCCAGAAGAGAAAGAAGATTGGAAGAGCGGCAACCATAGCGGTGAGACCGAGGCTATGGCCGACAGCTGAATAGTTATGAAGCCAGGGCATTGGTGAGTCCACAGCTTTCTGTCGGCCCATACTCTTGCGATATGGACGGCGTGTAATTTAAACACCAGGAGTCGTTTAGTGCACAAGCCGTGCCAAACTATCGCTGAAGAAATACCGCCCGTGACAACCATTTCGACTGGCTAAGGTCACTAGTCGCCGAGGAATAGTCAGTGAATTGACAGATCCATTGACAGTTGACACTCTTCACCAATGGCCGGTCGTGCAGAAACTCGTCCAAATCACGCTGTTGTAGCTCTATCGCGTGAGAACGACATCGACTGTGCTCGACCAATAGGCGATTTCATCCTTTTGAAGTGAATGGATCTATTGACTTGTCGGCCCTGGTCAATCCTTCTTTGTTGATTGGAACAGAACTTGCACTCGCCATTTCAGAAAGAGGACCAAACAAATGCTTTAGATCCAGCCTTTGGCGCCCAACGCCAGATCTAAGGCCAGGGTAATCAGAGTTGTCACTCGTTACCTGAGGCGAATTCGCAGTTGCTATCACAATTTTCGTTTGCAGCGAAAGGAGTATGGAGATGAGGTATAGAAAACTGGGGAATACCGGACTCATCGTCAGCAGCGTGGCACTTGGCACGATGCAGTTCGGCGGCAAGATGAACATGGGCAACCTGGGTCAGGGGGACACAACGCGCATGGTGAAGCTAGCCCTGGACAGGGGGATTAACTTCATCGATACAGCGGACGTGTACAGCCTTGGGGAGAGCGAGATTCTGGTGGGTAATGCCTTGAAGGGCGTGAGGGAGGAGATTGTCCTCGCCACCAAAGTCCGGCTCCCTATGAGCGATAATTTTAACCGGAGCGGTGCGACCCGCGTGAACATCATGCGCGAAGTGGAGGGCAGTCTCCGACGGCTGCAGACCGATTACATCGATCTATACCAGGTGCATGGGTGGGACAGCAACACGCCGCTCGACGAGACGCTGCGGACGCTCGACGATCTTGTGCGCCAGGGGAAGGTCCGCTATGTCGGGCTTTCCAACTTCATGTCATGGCAGGCGGCCACTGCGGTAATGCTGCAGGAGCGCCTGGGGGTGGAGAAATACGTAACGGCGCAGATGTACTACAGCCTCGTCGGTCGAGGTCTCGAATACGAGTTCCAGTCGTTCGCCGAGTATCACAACATCGGCATCCTGGTCTGGAGCCCGCTTGCCGGCGGGTTCCTCACAGGCAAGTACAGCCGCGCCAACCCTGCTCCTGCCAGCACGCGATTCGCGGAGGCAGGTTCGTTCGTGCCCTTCGACCGGGAGATGGGCTACCACGTCGTGGAGGCGCTGAAGGAGGTGGCGGGTCGGCATGACGCAAGCCCGGCCCGTGTGGCGCTCTCGTGGGTGCTCGGACGGCCGGCGGTCAGCAGCGTGATCGTCGCTGCCCGCAAGGCCGAGCAACTGGAGGACAACATCCGTGCCGTAGACCTTCAGCTCTCGGACGACGACGTCCGGCTCCTGGACGCGGCGTCGGATCCGGGCGTTCCGTACCCAAAGTGGATGGTCCTCCAGCTCGACACCGCGGAAGACCCTCGTTCGAAGACCCTGAATCCCGAGCGCTACGCGGATGGCGGTCCCTGGAAGGACCTCCGCCGGACCCGGTGGTCCGGCTGAGGCTCGTCAAACGCGTTCCCCGCCCCCTTCTCCAGGTGAGACGGATACCCGCGCGGGCGGAGCACTCGGGTTTGCCAGGCTGAAGCAACCGCGCTATGATACGCGGACTACGGTCTCCGCGATTGGGGTGATGCAAACCATGGCGCAGCGCGACCCCTCATCACTGACCTCCCTCCCCGTGATTTTGTATTACGGCGGTACAGCTCTGTCCGCCGCTATCGCACCAGCATTAGGCAGCTACCCCAGATTGAAAATTAAGAGGTTACCGCGATGACCACCGAGATGCGGAAGACCGGAGTCGACGTCGTCGGCGACATGCCTTGGGGAACACACTTTTGTCTCTTCTACGAGACAACCGCGGATCTCCTCGAAACAACGGTCTCCTACTGCAAAGCTGGATTGGAGAGCCAGGAGTTTTGCCTGTGGGTGGTTGCCGAACCCCTTGTTGTGGAAGACGCAAGGCGTGCGTTGCAACGAGCCGTATCAGACTTCGATCGATACTTCGCGGACCAGAGCATAGAGATTGTTGCGGCTCGCGACTGGTATTTGCAGGATGGTACGTTTGATCTCAACCGAGTCATAGGCGGTTGGAATGAGAAACTCGCACGCGCATCGGCCAGAGGTTACGCCGGGGTAAGGGTCACCGGAGATACTGCCTGGCTCGAAAAGAAGGACTGGAAGGACTTCTGTGAATACGAAGACTCACTCAACCAGGCCGTCGCCAATCAGCGCCTGGCGGTACTATGCACCTACCCGCTCGCCGCATGCGGAGCTGCTGAAATCCTGGATGTGGTGCGAACACACCAGTTTGCGGTAACAAAGCGGCGCGGGGATTGGGATGTTATCGAAACCGCGGGGCACAAACAAGCTAAGGCTGAAATCAAGCGCCTGAATGAGGAACTCGAGCAACGTGTCGTAGAACGGACCAGCCAACTGACCTCCGTCAACAGCGAACTGACAAAGGAAGTACTCCAACGTCAGCGCGCCGAGGAGGCGCTGCTGCGGAGTGAGGCCTATTTAGCGGAAGCACAGAGAGTGAGCCACACCGGCAGTTTCGGCTGGAGCGTTTCCAGTGGGTGTATCGTCTGGTCAGACGAAACGTTTCGAATTCTTGAATACGATCCAGCCAACAAACCTACAGTGGAAGTCATACTGCAGCGAACCCATCCGGAGGACAGAGCCTTCGTCCAAGAGACGCTCGATCAAGCAGTAGGGGATAGGAAGGCTTTTGATTTTGGACATCGACTGCTTGTGCCGGATGGCTCGGTGAAGTACGTTCGAGTTGTGGGTCATCCCTCAACAAACTATGAATCGAGCAACTTTGAATTCGTGGGGGCGGTGACGGATATCACCGAGAGCAAGCTGGCGGAGGCGCTACGTGATGGAGAGAACCGCATTTTAGAGATGATAGCGCGCGACGCTCCGCTGGAGGAAATACTGGAGAACCTGGTGCGCGTTGTGGAAGCCCAATTTGCTGGCTTGCTTTGCTCTGTCCTGCTCCTCGACGAGGACGGGCAGCACGCGCGGCATGGCGCCGCCCCCAGCCTTCCCGTGCCCTACGCCAAGGCCATCGACGGCCTTTGCATCGGACCGAAGGCGGGATCATGCGGCACCGCCATGTACCGCAGAGAGCCTGTCGTCGTCACCGACATTCTCCAGGATCCGCTTTGGGAGCCGTATCGAGCCGTGGCCGAGCCGTATGGGCTTCGCGCATGCTGGTCCACTCCCATCCTGGCGCATTCGGGCAAGGCGCTGGGGTCGTTTGCCATGTATTACCGCGAACCGCGCAGTCCGAACCCATCTGAGACCCGTGCCTTGGAAATGGCCACCCACCTCGCCGGTATTGCCATTGAACGCAAGCTGGCGCGTGAAGAGCGCGAACGATTGCGTCAGGCCCAAGCCGATCTCGCGCACATAAATAGGGTAACCACGATGGGCGAACTAACCGCTTCGCTGGCACACGAAATCAAGCAGCCGATTTCCGCGGCAGTCACCGACGCCCGGACCTGCTTGCGGTGGCTTACACGCGATGACCCCGACATCGCAGAGGGGCGCGAAGCCGCTGCAAGAATCGTCAAAGACGTAATGCACGCAGCCGACATCATTAACAGCATCAGCTTGCTGTTCAAGAAGGGTACTCTGCAGCGGGAGTTGGTTGATGTAAATGAGCTCATTCGAGAAATGATTGTCCTGCTGCGCAACGAGGCCGCCCGGTACTCGATTTCGATCCGCTCCGACCTCGCCGAGGATATTCCCAGGGTTATGGCAGACCGTATCCAGTTGCAGCAGGTATTCATGAACCTGATGCTCAATGGCATCGACGCCATGAAGGACTTATGTACCGCACGTGAACTTACGATACGGTCGCAACGAGTCAAGGATGGCCAATTGATGATCTCGGTCAGCGATACTGGCATCGGATTGCCGCTGCAGCAGCCCGAACAGATCTTTAGCGCGTTCTTCACCACGAAGGCTCACGGTACCGGTATGGGACTCCCAATCAGCCGCTCGATTATCGAGTCTCATGGAGGTCGTTTGTGGGCCGCCTCCAACTCTGAGCGGGGCGCAAGTTTTCATTTCAATCTGCCCAACGAAGTCGAAAACCGTCACACGTCGGCTCAAGACGACGTCCATCCTCTGAGCGCGTAAAAGACAGGTGGATCTGCCGTGGTCGTCTGGGCAAGTACGTCCGGGCCACAATTAGCCCACCTGTTCGCGCGCTACGCGCAGTAGCTCAGTCAGAGGGGTTAATTAACGATTTCAGTTTGCTGCGCCGATGTCGCGCGTCGCTGAATAAGTGAAAATGCCCCGCCAAGGACACCAACGAACAACGCAGCGATGCCCCAGAAAGTGCCACTGAGGTATTTCCGAACAGCGCATCGAGTGAAAGAGAGCCTGGGCCGGTAAACGCAACACTTGACGCTGCGACACCAAGTACAAGGGTGTACTCGTACCCACCGTTCTGAGCGAAGGAGCCCTTTTTGATGTGCACGGTCACAGCCACGAGCATCACGCTGCAGATGAGCGCGGCCCCAATCGGCGTGAATAACCCGAGCGCCATAAGGAGACCGCCCCCGGTCTCTGCGAGGCCTGCCATCAGCGCATGGCGCCGCCCTGGTAGGAACCCGATCGTCTCGAAGAACTGACCGGTGGTGTCGAGACCTGGTCCACCGAACCAGCCAAACAATTTCTGTGCGCCGTGTGCGGCGAGTGTCAGTCCTGCCGTCAGGCGTAGAAGTACAAGCCCAATCTCCATACGTAATCCATTCTTGTCGAGATGAGATGTTTAAGGATCGTGTGCCGTCTAGTTAGACGACAGATGTCGCGCAAAAGAGCGTGGCCCCTGCGGTGCTGGGCCCATTACATTCCCGCTTCTTTGGAGACTAGGCCGGGAAATACCCAGCTTCTGCATCTTGTGGATCAAGGTAGTGCGTTTCAAGCCGAGTTTGGCGGCTGCGCCTTTCGGACCGCCGATCACCCAGCCGACTCCTTCTAGCGTCTGCAGAATCAGAGTCCGTTCGGAGTCGCGCAGCGTGGTTGCACCTAGAGAGATGGCGGCGCGCTGCTCAGTTTCTGCGGTGGGCAAAGGATTGGGAAGCACGCCGCCATTGGAAAGGATTACGGCACGCTCGATCAGGTTCTGCAGTTCGCGGATATTTCCCGGCCACTGGTATGAGCTGAGCGCAGACATCGTTTCAGGAGGAATGTGTTCGATTTCCCTTCCCATCCGGCGGCCTGAGATCTCGACAAAATGCGTCACTAGGGCTGGAATGTCTTCGCGACGCTCCCGCAATGGTGGCAGCAGGATGGGGAAGACATTCAGACGATAGTAGAGGTCGTTACGAAATTCACCCCGACCCACCATCTCCGTCAGATCTCGATTCGTTGCAGCCACCAGCCGCACGTTCACCTGGTGAGTCCGAGTGCTGCCCAGGCGCTCGAATTCCTGTTCCTGCAGAACGCGCAGCAGCTTGGGCTGCAGTGCCGGTGGAATATCGCCGACCTCGTCCAGGAAGAGCGTGCCTTTGTCGGCCAGCTCGAAACGCCCGATCTTTTGTGCTATGGCGCCGGTGAACGCGCCCTTCTCATGGCCAAAGAGCTCACTTTCCAGCAGATCCAGTGGAATGGCAGCGCAATTCAATCTTATAAAAGGCCGTCCGCACCTTGAGCTGATGTTGTGGATCGCTTGTGCGATGAGTTCCTTGCCGGTGCCTGTTTCTCCCTGGATCAACACGGTAGAACCGGTGGGCGCGACCCGTTCGACTTGTTCGAGCACCGCTTCCAGAGCAGGACTATTGCCTATAACCTGCTGGAATCTGCGCTCGTAAAAATCTTGATCACCCGTTCGCAATGTCTCGGTAGCTGCCACAGAGAACCCCCTTGTGCTGCGTGCACGCTTCTTATCGGGCTCAACGCTCCAAAGCTGCTCGGACACTCTCGAGCAGGGCTTCATCGTCGAATGGTTTTGCCATGAACTCCACTGCGCCTGCTCTTAAGGCCTGCATCCGCATTTTCTCGTCGCCGTGCGCCGTGATGAAGATGGTCGGAATCCTGCACTGATCAGCGTTGAGCTTGGCCTGCAATTCCAGACCGGACATTCCCGGCATGCGGATATCCGCGATCAGACATGCAGTCTGATACTGTCGACCGGACTTCAGGAATTCTTCCGACGAGGCAAACGCTTGCGCCGGCAGGCCGACCGATTTCAGCAGGCCCTGCAATGCGCCGCGCATCAAATCATCGTCATCAACAATTGCCACCATGTTCCCCTTCTTTCGAATGACCACGATGCAACCCTAGCAGTGCGGTCAACGATGGCGCAATCATGCTTAGGTGGCGGCGCAATCATACTTTGGTATAGGGCCGGAATATCAGCTGCGAGCGTCGCTCATATGTGCATCGGCTTTGATGGGTAGAGCGAAACAAAAACTTGCGCCGCGCGGAGAATTGTCGGTAGCCCACAAGCGGCCGCCATGCGATTCAACGATGGAGCGGCTGATTCGAAGTCCCATACCGGTCCCATGAAGCTTCGTGGTAAAGAAGGCACTGAAGATCTGGTCCGCCTGCTGTGGCGGAAGCCCCACGCCGGTGTCGCTGACCGAAACTGTAAGCTGCTCGTCTTCGGTCCGGTGCGACTTGATAATTAGCTCGCGCGTTCCATCCACATCCTTCAGCGCATCGATGCTGTTCATGATGAGGTTCATCATGACCTGCTGCAATTGCACGCGATCTCCGCTGACTTGGGGAAGATCTGGGGCTAGCTCTGTCCGGACTGATATGGAGTACCGCGTCGCCTCGTTACGTAGGAGGACGATCATCTCTCGAATAACTTCGTTTACATCAACCAACTCCCGTGGTGGAGCGCCCTTCTTGAAAAGCAGGCGGACGCGGCTGACTATTTCCGCCGCACGAGTTGCGTCTTTGACGACTCTCGCCGCCGCCTCACGTGCCTCTTCCAGATCGGGATGATCGCGCTTCAGCCAGCGCAAGCAGGTGTTGGCATCTGTGACGGCGGCCGCAATCGGTTGATTCACTTCGTGCGCCAGCGAGGCAGTCAGCTCTCCCATGGTGGTCACCCGGTTGACGCGTGCGAGATCCGAGTGCGCCTGACGCAGAGCTTCTTCAGTCCGGTTGCGGGACTCCTCAGCGCGCCGCTTCATCTCCATTAACCCGGTGACTAGCAGAGTCGCTACCAGGAAGACCGCAAATCGCAAGAAGGCAGCCGGTTCGTGGGCTGGAGGAGTCGTCCTCCAGAGAAAGAAGTAATCGTAGATTATAGCGGAAAAAGCAACCGACAGGAGGCCCGGTCCAAACCCTCCAAAGAGACTGCTGACCATGACAGCGAGAAGGAGACACGACGCA
The DNA here is from genome assembly GCA_035601775.1 of Terriglobales bacterium. Classification (GTDB taxonomy): domain Bacteria; phylum Acidobacteriota; class Terriglobia; order Terriglobales; family Acidobacteriaceae; genus JABDBE01. The sequence goes on from DATNNO010000084.1 coordinate 24,195, forward strand.
GGCGCATCGATAGGCCATGCCACGGGCAGCGCGACGCCGCAGGAAATTATTGCCAGACCGTAACGGTTGAGCTTGGAAAGGATTTTCATTCGCGACCAGTTCCGGGCGACTCCAAGCTATTTTTTGCTGGGAGGAACCTCGAGCTTCGCCCCCATTCTGACCAATTCCGCCAGTGATTCAGCCTGCATCTTTCGCATCACGTGCCCGCGATGGATCTTCACGGTAATTTCGCTAGTCCCGAGGTCAAAAGCTATCTGCTTATTGAGCATGCCAGAAACCACCAAACCCATGACTTCGCGCTCGCGTGTGGTAAGCGAATCATATCGTTTTCGCAATTCGGCAAGCTCACTGTGCTGCTGACGTGTTATCCGGTCACGATCCAAAGCCAGGTGGATCGCGTCTAGCAGGTCCTGGTCCCGGAAAGGCTTGGTCAGGAACTCCTCCGCACCGGATTTCATGGCCTTCACCGTCATCGGAATATCTCCATGCCCGGTGATGAAGATGATCGGAATCCGGACGCCCGCGTCGGCCAACTCGCGTTGAAAATCCAGGCCGTTGACTCCGGGAAGTCTTACGTCCAGAACAAGGCAGCTCGGCGCGTCCGGCCGCTTGCTGCGCAAGAACTCTTGCGGCGTCCCGAAAGTCTCGGACCGCAAGCCAACTGATTTCAGCATGCCCTGGATGGCCGCGCGCACCAAGGCGTCGTCATCAATGACGAACACCATGGCGGCACCTGCGAGCGTCATTAATGTACCTCGATCTGAGACATCATAACGCGGGATCTAGTACGATGCATTCTTGCTCGGGGACTGAACTGATCTTGTGCCGTGGAAGTACAGGGTTTCCGCGGGGCCGTCGACTGCGCGTGCGCGTGCGCTGCTAGTAGCCAACAGGTAATACCAAGCTTAGTCCACTGAAATGTCGTCATGGTGTGAACAAATCTGGCACGCCCTACGTCTATTTGCCTTTCCCGACACTTCCTCGATGCTCAGGCCGTACTTAGGGGATTCGTGCAGAGATCAGTTCTCCTTGCCAGTGTCATAGCAGTTGAAGGTCCAATGGATGATGCTCCTGCAAGGTCTCAATCTTGCGAGATGTAAGCACCGCAAACGTGCGGATCAACCGCGTGCCACGCACGGCCGGGTGTCCGTCCACGCCTTAGGTCACGATGGTGCCGAGCAGCATCGTGACCGTCGAAATATCGACACGCTATCAGCCTGCCGACACTCGCGACAATCTATAGCGTTGCACTGCTGACCATAAGAGCTTGGAAAGCCTCGTGCTAGCGCGAGGCAAGGGTCTGGAGATCTGCATGCAATTACCCGGGATGACGTAGTCGCCGAAAACTTACCGCCTAGAGTGCATTCCCCTAAACTCACTCGGGTCGGTGCAGGAAACGGCGCTACGTCAAGAGTCGCAGTGCTTTAGCGATTCGGAGAAAGTGGACGGAACTCGAAAGGACGGAATTGTAATGGCGAATCAAAAGACGAAAAAGTGCGCGCACATACCATGTCTGTGCGATGTATCAGATGGAGAAGAATACTGCGGAGAAGCGTGTCGTGACGCGGGAAGCGAAGACGTGGAAATCGCGTGTCAATGCGACCATCCGACGTGTCCACTCACACTTCGGCAGTTCGCGCCTCGAAGCGCCGCTGACGTGGCCAACTGATAACGATAGTTCTAGCGGTGCCCGTTAAGTCACTGGGATGGACCTGCCAGTGTTCACCGATGCGGCCCCGTCGAAGGAGAATCGATTGTGAAGTTCATGAAACAGAGTTTGTCGCTTTTTCTCTCATTTTGCCTGGTGTTAGCCACTGCGCCGGGAGGGTTCGCCGCTCAGGCGGACCAATCCGCCGCACAACCGCCGGTTCAGGCCGCGCAACAGACGCCGGCACAACTACAGCAACTCGTAGCGCCGATCGCATTATATCCGGATGCATTGGTTGCGCAGATCCTCGCAGCCGCTACCTATCCCGACCAGATTGTGGAAGCAGACAGGTGGATGCAGCAGCATACCGATCTTAAGGGGGAACAACTCGGGCAAGAAGTCGATAAACAGCCATGGGATCCCAGCGTGAAAGCCCTGGCGGAGTTTCCTTCGGTGCTGGCCAATATGGACAAGAATCTCTCCTGGACCTCCTCGCTCGGCGATGCTTACGTCAACCAACAACAGGACGTGATGAACGCTGTTCAGGTAATGCGCGACCGTGCGGAGAAGGCGGGCAACTTAAAGAGCACGTCGCAGGAAAAGGTGAGCCAACAGGGGCAAACAATTGTGATCGAGCCCGCGGACCCTCAGGTCGTTTACGTGCCTGAGTATGACCCTTGGCTGGTGTATGGAGAGCCCATCGGGATCTGGCCAGGCTGGTATTCGTATCCAGGACTCTTTCTTGGTGGTCCGGGAATTGCCTTTGGCTTCGGCTTTGGAATCGGCTTCTTTGGTGGGTTTGGCTGGGGGTGGCACAACTGGGGATATGATTGGCATCACCACGGCATCATTTACAACCACAATACCTACATATCCCACAGCAGAATTTTCATCAATCACAACACCTTCAATCGCGCTGGCGGATTTCATGGTGGAGGAGGATTTCACGGCGGCGCCCCTGCCGGCGGTTTCCACGGCTCCGCACCGCAACATGGATTCGCGGCACCCCATGCCCAGGCTGGCACCCATTCCGGCGCATTCAGCGGCTTCAATCATGGAGGAGTCGCGAGAGGCTTCTCCTCTCGCGGGCAGTCGAGCTTCGGCGGAGGTTTCCACGGAGGTGGAGGCTTTCATGGCGGCGGAGGCTTTCACGGCGGTGGAGGTCATAGGTAAGTCGGTTTCATTTCTACGAAGATAACTTACGACACGGAGACAGAAATCATGCGCACAAACAATATGACGCTTGAAACCTTTGAAACATTTACAGTGAGACTTGCCTGCGGATTCGCATCCAGCGTCCTTCTTCTGCTGTTGTTGGGCTTGCTGCTGCTTGTCGTGGGCTTCGAAGGATCGAGCTTTGCTCAGGACTCACGGCAAAGGACGTTCTCGTCCCCTGGGGAAGCCGCTAACGCTCTCTTTGAGGCCGCACAAAAAGAGGATGAGCCGGCTTTGGAAACCATCCTCGGAGCAGGGAAGGAAGTCACTTCGTCAAGTGACGAAGTTGAGGACAAACTCGAACGCGAGCATTTCACCAAGAAATATCAGGAGATGCACCGTCTGGTCCGAGAGCCAGATGGAAGCACCGTGGTATACATCGGCGCAGAAAACTGGCCCTTTCCGATCCCGCTGGTCTCAGAGAACGGTGCATGGTCTTTCGATTCCAAGACGGGTACGCAGGAAATCCTCTTCCGGAGAATCGGAGAAAACGAAACCGCCGCAATCGAAGTGTGCGAGGAATTCGCCCTGACAAAGACGGAAGGCGACGCAAAAGCGGTTAGCGACACAAAAGCAGCTAGCGAAGATCCCATCACACGGTTCGCCCAAACCCTCAACACATCGGGTGGGGCGAACGCTGACACCAACACTGGCGCTACCGACGACAAAGAGGCCTATCCGTTCCACGGGTACTACTTTCGACGAGTAACAGGAAATCCCACGGCCGCTGGCGGCAAGAAGAAGGGACTGGCTTTGGTGGCGTATCCGGCGGACTACCGGTCATCTGGGGTCAAGACCTTCATTGTTACTCAGAAGGGTATTGTTTTTGAAAAAGACCTCGGGCCCAGCACGACGACAGTCGCCCCAAGTATCAGCGCACGCAGTTCGGGTTGGCGCACGGCGGAGTGAGGGTGATGATGCGGAAACAGAAGGAAGCGCCGCTGTTTCCTTTTTGGGTCGCCGACCGGGGACTGAGTTTCTTCCTCGCGTTTCTGGTGCTCATCACTATTTTTGTTCCAATGGTTCAGCTGTCACGATCCGGGAGAATTGGATTGGATTTGGTTTTTGCGTTCATGCTTTTCTCGGGCGCTATTGCAACCATTCGACAGAAAGCCCTCATGTATCTGGTCGTCGTGGCAACTGCCCTGGAGTTCGCGGCGGACTTGATCGTCGAATTCAACTCGTCGCTCGCCCACTTGGGCTGGGACACGGCTGTGAAAGTATCCGGCTTGGCCATTCTGGTCGTGATGACGCTGACGCACACATTCCGTCCGGGCCCAATTAGCGTGCACCGGGTCATGGGTGGAGTTGCCGCGTATTTACTGATCGGCTTGACTTGGGCGTTCGGATACAAGCTGCTCATGGAAAGGCGACCGGACGCAATCCATTTCGAATCATCTCTCGCAGGAATTCCGACAGGTGAACCGAGCCGCTTGATTTACTTCAGCTTTTCCACCCTCACCAGCGTAGGTTATGGTGACGTTCGTCCAGTGCATCGCATTGCCCGATCGCTGGCGACGGCGGAGGCTCTCATCGGACAACTCTATCCCTCAATCCTGATCGCAACACTAGTAGGGATGTCATTACAGTCGCGCTCTAGCCCGGGAATTGGAGGGTGAGCAGAAAGTTCAGTCAGATCACAACCGGCTGTCATCTAACAAATGAATAAATAACAGTATTTCTTGGAGAATAAATATGAATGGGAAAACAAAAATAAATCTATCAGCAGCTAGCAGCGGAACTCTCTCACTGGGAGGAGAACTCACTGTCAACCGGCTTGGCTTCGGCGCTATGCGCCTTACAGGCGACGGAATCTGGGGGCCACCTAAGGATCCTGCGGCAGCAATCGCCGTTCTTCGGCGCGCCGTTGAGCTGGAGGTCAACTTCATAGATACTGCTGATTCGTATGGTCCGAATGTCAGCGAAGAGTTGATCGCGGAGGCGTTGTTCCCCTATCCGAAGGACCTAGTCATCGCGACTAAGGGCGGATGGAATCGTCCCGGGCCGAACCAGTGGACCCACGATGCTAGCCCGACGCACTTGCGTCAGGCGGTGGAAGGCAGCCTGAAGAGACTGCGCCTCGACCGGATCGATGTCTACCAGCTGCACGTGCCCGATCCCGTCGTACCTTTCGACGCGTCAGTTGAAACCTTGGCTAACCTGCAAATGGAAGGGAAGATCCGCTTGGTCGCGCTGTCCAATGTCACGGTGGAACACATCGAGCGGGCCCGGAAAATCGTACCAATCGCCTCGGTCCAGAACCGATACAGTTTTGCCGATCGTGAATGGGACTACGTCGTGGATTATTGCGAACGCAACGGGATCGCGTTCATCCCGTGGTTCCCGCTGGGAGCTGGGACCGTGGCCGGCCGGCTGCTGGAGAGGATCGCGAAAGCCCGCCAGGCGAAACCCATCCAGATCGCGTTGGCGTGGTTGCTGAAACGCTCCCCGATTATGCTGCCCATCCCCGGGACTTCCTCGATTACGCATCTTGAGGAGAATGTGAAGGTGTCGTCATTGCAATTGCCTGAGGAAGAATACATGGAGCTGACAGGGATTGCTGAGCTGGCTTCCTGAACAAGCCGGCCTCGACGACTGTTACGGGTTGCCGGCGAGTGTACATATCAAGGAGGGTTTCGCGCCATGGAGAATGACGGCGCCAAAGATCGACTGATCGTGCCGCGTTAGTCGAGGCGCAGCGCGGCGAGGCAAGGGAAATAGGCGGCGGACTCTCGTAGAGCAAGAGGTCATAAAATGCGCAATCGAACTCTCCCCTTATCGTTAGTGGGGCTTCTCACTCTTGGCTCCCTGCTACTCTCGGCCGGCAGCCACGATCAGAGACATGGTGCAGCCATCGCTGCGACTCACGATCTTCGCGGTCAGATGCCCCCAGGTTTCAACCAGGACGTTGCCAAAGTCGTCGCTGACATCGATCATATTGAGGCCGACACACTCCGGCAGATGGACCAGACCACGCTTGATCGTCAGGGACAGATCCATACCCTGGGGAAGCTGATGCTCTTCGATAAGCATCTCTCTGTCAATCAGAACGAAGCATGCAGTTTCTGCCATACGCCGGAAACGGGATTCACTGGACCAATTCAATCCTTGAATCTAAGTACGGTGTCGTATCCGGGATCGGTTAGAACGCGATTCAG
>DATNNO010000085.1:0-298060 GCA_035601775.1 Terriglobales bacterium
CAAATCCCTTGCGTCGAAGCCCTTCATTCATCATGGCGCGAACCGCGCCATCGTCATCCACCAGCAGAACTCTGTGTGCAGCCCATGGTTCGGTCGGAGTCATAACAGCACCGCCTCTCGTCACGAACGGTGCCAGTTTAGTTCCGGGACTATCTTCAAAGCTGTTCAATTTTGAACAGGTACCATTATTCGCAAGGTGTACCATCGCGATCAGATGAAGAGATGAAAATCTCGTAGGAGCCGCCTCTGGAAGGGGCGGCATTCTAAAACGGTGCGCTGGCATCACCCCATCCCGGCGCACCGTCCCCACCCCGATATACCATGATGCACGATTTCCTGTCCGACGACTCCGCCCCGAAATTCCCGAAGCGACATCGCTTGACACAGATCCCGCCGAGCAAAAATCGAAGCCCGGAGATCGAGTCGAGAATTTGGGTAAGCCACCTTTTCTGTTCGTTTGGGAAACATGGAAAGGTCAAGCTAGTCGTGAAGAACGACGTTAAGGAGCGAACTGTGGACTTGCAGCCCGCCATTGTAATGGATGAAACCCAGCTTCCTGAACCGGTTCATAAAAAAATTTATCCGCGGGCGGGTTGTACCCACCATCTCCGCCAAAATCGTTTGGCTTATCTCGGGGATGACACTCTCCGGCACTCCTTCCCTGCCGAAATGAGCCAGCAACAGAAGAACTCGCGCTAATCGCTTTTCGCTCGACTTGAAATGTTGGTCAACCAGATCTTCTTCGTAGCGGATGTTCCGCGCTAACAAGTAGGCCACGAACCTATCCGACAACTTGTGTTCCCGGTGAAGTGCTTGCATCATGGCCTTCTTATCGATTCGCAGAAGGTCACAATTTATTATTGCACTTGCGGACCCCATGCGGAGGGGCTGACCTGCAAGGCAGCCTTCCCCGAAAAAATCGCCCTCCCCTAATATGCCGAGGGTTGCTTCCTTGCCATTGCTGGATATAACGGTCAGTTTGATCTTACCCCTCTGGATATAGAACACCCCGTCCGTCGCATCGCCCTGCGCGAAGACTGTTTGTTTCTTGGTAAAACGCAGGGCTCTTCTGCCCTCACCAATCGTTGAGAGGAAGGTGTCAGGGTCGAAACTATGCTTCTTCTGTCGCACTGCGCTGCAATGTCAGGCTAGCAGAAAACCGAGGTCGAGTCACGATTGGTGACATTTTGTTACGATTTCAGAACACAAGTGATAACTCCTATTTGGCTTAACGTCTTTATAGATATTAAATGATGTCAGAAGTATACTTCTCTCTACTGCAGCGCCTGGCTCGACCCCATCTCTTGGCGGCCACCGATGTTATAGCGCTTGAGCTTGCGATATAGGGTGGCGCGGCTGATGCCGAGCATCTTGCCCGCCAGGGCTTTGTCGCCCTTCACCTGCTCGAAGACGCGCTCAATCGTCGCCCGCTCAATGTCCTCCAGATCAGTGGAGGAAACCGCGCCCGCGATTGCGCCCGTTGCCGGTTCCGCAGAAGGCGAGGCCGAAGCGATGGTGGGCGGCAGATCACCTAGATCGATGGTTTTGCGATCGCCCAGAGCCACGGCACGCTCGATGCAGTTCTCCAGTTCGCGGACGTTTCCTGGCCAATCGTATTGCAGCAGGCATTTCATCGCCGCGTTGGTGACCTGCATCGAACTGTCGGGCGCGTGACGGTCGAGAAACCAGTGCGTCAGCATGGGGATATCGGAGCGGCGCTCGCGCAGCGATGGCAAATGGACGGTGACCACGTTCAGGCGAAAGTAAAGATCCTTGCGGAAGGTGCCGTTGCGGTATTCCGCCTCGAGATCGCGGTTGGTCGCGGCCACGACGCGAACGTCCACTTTTACTTTCTGATTGCTGCCCACCGGGCGGATTTCCTTTTCCTGCAAAACGCGCAACAGCTTGGCTTGCATTTCCAGTGGCAACTCGCCGATTTCGTCGAGGAAAATGGTGCCTCCGCTGGCCGACTGGAACAATCCTGTCTTCGACCGCAGCGCGCCGGTGAAAGCGCCTTTTTCGTAGCCGAACAGTTCACTCTCGATGAGGGTGGGAACGAGCGAGCCGCAATCGACGGCCACGAAGGGGCGATTGGCGAACGAACCCCGGAAGTGAATGGCGCGCGCAACCAATTCCTTGCCGGTGCCGCTCTCGCCGGCAATCAGCACCGGGGTGCGGGTGTCTTTCAGCCGCGAGATCATGCGCAGCACGTCCTGAATCTTGGCCGACGAGCCGACGATGCCGTGAAGGTCGCTCTCGGTATCCACACGCTCGCGCAGAAATTGGTTCTCTTCCACCAGGTGCACTTTTTCGGCCATCCTGCGCAAGAAGAGACGTAGTTCTTCCAGAGGAGAAAAGGGTTTGCCGATGTAGTCGTAGGCACCCAGCTTCATGGCTTGTACGGCTGTTTCAATAGAGCCGTGGCCGGTCATGACGGCGACCTCGCTGCGAGGAAGCAGCTTCTTCACTTTCTCCAGAAACTCGATGCCGGACATATTGGGCATGACCATGTCGGTGAGAATCATATGCGCGGGCTGCTCTTCGAGCAGGGCCAGCGCGGTCTCGCCGCTATTGGCCTCCATGCAGGTAAAGCCCAGCGCCTCACCCACGGTCATGCACAGCCGGCGGATACTCTGCTCGTCGTCGACAATCAACAGGCGGATACGTAAATCGTCACTCACAGTGCCTTCCCTATGGTCTTTTCAATGACCGAAATAAATTGTTGAACCCGGAACGGTTTCTCCACGCAGGGCGCACCGGTTTTGCGCAACGTGGCGACAGTTTCTTCGTTGGCGATATCGCCAGTAATGAAGACGATGCGCGTCGCCATATCGGGGCGGTGCCGGCTCAACCAGGCGTGCACATCGGCGCCGTCCACGCCGCCGGGCGTACGCATATCCGAGACCACACCCAGAAACTGCTCGGACTCAAGTAGCCTCAGACCCTCAGCTCCGGATTCAGTGGACACTACCACGTAGCCGCTGCGCTCCAGAGCAGCGCGGACGTATGCCATGACGGCGGGTTCGTCTTCGATGAGCAACACCGGCAAAGTGGCCGGCTTTATGGCAGGCTGTGTCGTTGTCATGGCTGTATAACTCCTGCGCCGGCCCCAGCTGAGGCCGTTTCCGAAATGGCGGGCAGGCGCACGATAAACGTGGCGCCTTCCCCACCTGCATTGTTGTGACAAAGAATTTCCCCGGCATGTTCGCGCACGATGCCATAGCAGATGCTCAGGCCGAGACCAGTGCCCTTGCCAATTTCCTTAGTGGTAAAGAATGGGTCGAAGATACGCTCCGGAAAAGAGATACCGTAACCGTTATCACGAAATAAGACCTCTACAAAAGCGCCTAGGGTCTTAGTTCTGATTTCGATGCGTGCGGGACGCCCGGAATCGCGCACGGCGTCGTATGCATTGTTAAGAATATTCAGGAACACCTGTTGCAACTGGTGTGCGTCGCCAATCACCTGAGGTAATTCCGGTTCGAGTTGCTCGACCACCTGAACTCCCCGGCTGTGGAAGTCGTAGGCGCGCAACTGCACGGTGCGACTGAGAATGGTATTGAGCTGCACCGGCCTGGGCTGCGGCGGCATCTGACGAGCGAAGCTCAGCAGGTTCTGCACGATCTGCTTGGTACGCTGTGCTTCCTGCAAGATAATGCGCAGGTCTTTGCGGGCGCTCTCCGGGACCTCGGGATTCTCCATGAGCAGGTCGGCAAAACCGAGAATTGCGGTGAGCGGGTTGTTGACTTCGTGAGCGACCCCGGCGACGAGCTGCCCCACAGCTGCCATTTTCTCCGTGTGCAGCAGCTTGGCCTGCAGCGTGGCGGCATCGGTGATGTCACTCATGACGACGACAATGCTAGCGACGTTGCCAGGCTCGTCGCGCATGGGGCTTAAGTTCATGGAGAAATGCCCGACTCGCCCTTCGCCATGCACAATCTGCACTTCAAGATTGTCAACCTGCTGGCCGGCCAGGGTTGACGCAAATGCCTCATTGAGCGCCTGACGCCGGGTGGGAACGATGAGCTCTTCCAAGGGCCGGCTCAAAAGTTGGTTCTGCTGATAACCCATGTCATACCAGCGCCGATTCGCGTAACTGACAAGTCCAGAGGTGTCTGCCACCAGGATCAGGCTCTGGGTATTGTTCAGAATCTTTCCGGAGAAATCGCGCTCGCGTTGCAATTCGGATTGAAAGGTCCTCAGGCCACTGATATCCAGCATGACGCCGCGGTACTGAACAATGCGTTGCTGAGCATCGCGCACGGCAAAAGCATTGATCAAAACGTGGACGGGCGATCCGTCTTGGCGGCAGAGAGTCTGCTCGTGATTCCGCACCGCGCCGTGCTGTTGCATCTGCCCGGCGAGTTCCTCATACTGTTCAGCTGAAAAACATACCTGGGTGCGGACATCGGCTTGCAGAAGGTCTTCCCGATTGCGATACCCGAGCATGCGGACCAGGGCGTCGTTGACTTCGATGAAGCGCCCATCCGGGGTCGAGAAAAAGACTCCTTCCTGGATATTGTCAAAGAGCTCTCGATAGCGGCGTTCCGCCTCGCGGCGGTCGGTGATGTCCTTGAGCACATGAATCGTCTGGAGACCCTCGCTATTTGCTCCATGAACCCGCGACGTGGACACAAGATAAGTCCGGTCCAGAACAGGCAGAACATATTCGTCCGTGGCTACGTCTGTAGTCGAACGGCAGAAGGGACAGGATTGTAGGGGCGCATCGTTTCCCATGGCCAGCAGGGCGCCCATGTTGACGCCTATGAGTTCATGCGGCTGAACTCCGATGAAATCGGCCAGCGAACGGTTAACCCGCAGAATATGATCGGATTGATCGTGGGCGACGATGAAGTCGGTGATGGCATCAAAAATCTCGATCCAATGCCGGTTGGCCTGGTCCATCCGGGTGAAAAGCCGTGCATTCTCTAAGGCAACCGAGGCGTGGGCGGCAATGGCCTGCAGGAGTTGCTCGTCCTCCTCCTGCAGAGGCTTGCCGCGATTGGCGAGACACAAAACACCCACTAGATTGCCCGACGAACCCAGCAGCCGGACCAGGCTGCAGTCTTGCCAACGCAAGAGTGAACTCAGCTCGGAACCGAACAGCTCAGCCGCACTCGCAGAGACAATTGTCGAAGGGTGCTGGGCCAACGCATCTACAAGGGCGTGATCAAAACGGCGCAGCAAGGAGCTTGATTGGCCAGTAGTTGACACTCCGTGGAGCACGAGGGTTTCCAGGACTGAGCCTTGTTGGACAGCGAATGCGGCGTCTTGCGCCCCCATCAGGTCCACGGCGCGGGTGACGAAATTCTTGGCGCACTCGGGAAGCCGAAGCTGGGAGTTCAACTCCAGCGCGAGTCCCTTCAAGGATTCGGCACGGCGGCGGTGTTGCTCGGACAGGTGTAGATTGCGAGTCGCCTGAAGAGTTATCGCGACATGAGCCGCCAATGCCTGTGCCGAACGTACGTTCTCCCGCGAAATTCCCTCGCCGTCCAAGCGGTCGAGCACTCCCAGCAAGCCCAACAGCCGTCCCCCGGTCCCCAGCAGTGGTACGGCCAAGAGTTGACGCACGTTGAACTTCGCAATCATCTCCAGGTTGGCCCCCGGGACCTGGGCGGGATCGTTGGCCCAGAAAGGCTCTTTGTTCAACAAGGCGCGGCTGGCGGCACCGTCAGGAAAAACGTGGTCCACCGGACGGGGCCGACCGTTTTCGGCTCCCCACCGAATCCGAAACGCTGCCCCTTCGAGGAACCCGACGAAAGCCCGGCCAAAACCCAAGAAGGCGGCGGCCCGAACCACGAATTGCCGCAAGAACTCGTCAAGATTTCCGACCGAACTCAGTTCCGAAAGGATGTCCAGGAGTTGGTGCAGCTCGTGAGCCTGAGCGCGGGCAGTTCCGTAAAGCTCGGCATTGGCGATGGCGACGGCTCCAAACCCAGCGACCGCGGAGAGCAGGGACTTCTCCTCGTGGCTGAAACCGCCTTCCTCACGCGGATAGACGAGAACGGCACCCTCCGCGCGGGACGTGCGAATGGGCGCGGCCAGCAGCATCCCCGCTGGGATCAAGTCGCTTAGCGCGTGGGTGACGGGATCGATGGCAACCGCGATGGGCTCGCCAGCCGCAACCGCGCGGGCGGCAAGATCGGCGGCAAATTGCAATCCTCTGCGGTCAAAGCGTGCACGGGCCGAAGCTGCCAGTTGCGGAGACTCGGCAGCCACAGCATGTAATCCCACGGCCGTTCCCTGGCGTAAGAGAATACACACCAGCCGGGTACGCAGCAGGACCCGCAAGCGATCAGCCACAGCCTCGGCTACCGCGGAGGCGTCGGGCACGGCATGCACCGCTTGGGCGACTTCAACCAGGATTTCAGCGCGGCGATGCTCCTCTTGCGATACCTCAGTCAAACCGCTGGCTTCCAACAAACTGCCTAATTGGCCAGCAAGGATAGTCGCTTTGGCGGCCAGATCGTCGTTGAAATAATCCGTTTCCGAGGCCTGCAGGAAAACGGCCGCCCCGATTACTTCATTGGAAACCACCAGGGGCGCGGCCATCAGCGATTTGGCGCGAAACTCAGCGGCTACGGGATACCGGCCGGGAAGCGGATCACCCACATACAACGTCCTGCGCTGACGAATAGCCTCCATGGCAACCGCGCTCTCCCGCGCCTTTAGCCGACGACCGGAAAAATCAGCCGTCATCAAGCCGTCGGCTTCCGCGCCCACCAGTTCCTCAGGAGAATTGCAGCGCCAGAAGTATGTGGCATCCACGTGAAAGAACCCGCGCGTAGCCTGGCAGAAGAGGCGGATCAGAGCCGGAGCTGGAGTTCCCTGGGCGGCTGCCTCGGACAGTCGCAGGAGCAGTTTCTGGAAAGCATCGTCCGAGCGGGGGCCGGTTTTTTCCAGCACCGTCGAATCTCCGGCATGCATGGTCAGAAAGGCACCGCCTCGCACCGCCAAACTACAAGTAATTGAATATACAGGAAAAATAGACTGCCATCTCAATTTGAGTCAAGAGAATAACGTTCGGAGTGCCGAACTGTGAAATCGCGGCGAAAGGCCACCGAACCGTCTCACTCTGAGAGGAAGTAGACCGAATGAGACGAATCGGACCTGTCGGGACTGCGACTGCGGTTCAAGACAAGATCGACGTAAGCGCCTGATTAAGTGGTTCTTACATACCGATTGACCCCAGGTCCGGGGAGGCTCACCGGGTGGCAACGGCATTGCTGTTGTAAAGGCAGCGTGTGTCACAAGGAGGAGCAGTGTCTTTCCAAAAGATGCGGCAGTGGGCCATGACTGGCCTCTTAGCGTTTGTGGCGACTACGGCGGCAACATTCCAACCCTTGCCCGCCGTGGCGCAAGGTGAACTGGCGCGGAAGCCGAAAACGAAAGTAGCTCCCACTTACCCGGAGCTGGCGCGGCGGATGAACATCACAGGCACAGTCAAAGTGCTGGTGGTGGTTGCGCCCAGTGGGAGCCTGAAAGACACCAAGGTAGTCGGCGGGAACCCTCTTCTGGTCAATGCTGCCATGGATGCGTTGAAGAAGTGGAAATTTGAGCCGGCCGACGCCGAGAGCAGCGGAACCGTGGAGTTCAAGTTCCAACCCCAAGATTAACCGGGCAAGGATTAACCCGAACCCGGACTCACTGACAGGATTAACCCGACTTAGACCGGATTGGACCATGTGCTCGGGGAAGCGCACGGTAGGACGAATGCAAACAAGCGGAGGCACAGCGAATGACGATCGGCAAGAAACTCTACCTAAACTTCGGAGCCGTCCTTGCGATGGTCGTGGTGCTGTTCCTGATCAATCTCATCGCCGTGCAACGGGAGCATAGCGCCAAGGCCGCGGCTTCCCAGGCATTGCAAATGGCGGCAACCACCGACAAGATCCGCTTCCAAATGATGCAGAACCGCCTGTCTCTGAGCAACTATCTGCTCAGCGGCGACACTCGCGAAGTCGAGCGGCTAAACGATGGCATGCGGGTGCTCGAGGAAAGGCTGCAGACCGGCACGAGCCTTACGACATCCGAGCAACAGCGGAACGCACTGGAGAAGGTGCAGACCAGCGAGCAGAACTGGGCCCGCGAATTTGCCGGGCCGCTGATGGACAAGCGGAAAGAAGTGGATGGCGGCAACGCCACAGTAGCAGAACTTCAAATTTTCTATTTGCAGAAAGACGCTTCTTCCTGGGTGAAAAACGCCAGCGAATATCTGGACGCGGCTGACCTCGAAAACACCAAGGTGCTTGAGGCCAGGAGAAAGTCCGACGAGACCGCGGGAACAGCAACCTTCGTAGTCGCTCTACTCAGCACACTACTGGCGCTGACACTCGGAGTCGTCATCGCTTACACCACCGCCAAATCCATCACCACGTCACTCAACGATCTGATGAGGATAGCGCGGCAGATCGCCGACGCCGGCGATCTCGACCACGAAATCGACATCCATCGCAGCGATGAGATCGGCGAACTGGCCCGAACTTTTGCCAACATGGTCACTTACCTGAGAGAAATGGCTTCAGTTTCAGAGGCCATCGCGGGCGGGAACCTGGGCGTCGACGTCCAGCCCCGGTCCAAGAATGACACCCTGGGCAAGGCCTTCGCGCGCATGATCGAAGGCTTACGAAAGTTGGTGCGTAACGGGCGCGATGCCGCGCAGCAGGTGGCCAGCGCGTCCAACCAGGTGGCGGGAGCTTCCGACGAATCGGCCAAGATCAGTCTGCAAACCTCGTCGGCCATCGATGAGGTCACCAGCACAATGCACGAAATGAGCGTCAACGTGCAGAACATGGTGAAGAGCACGAAGGTGCAAGCTTCCAGCGTAAGCGAGACTTCCGCCTCCATCGATCAGATGGTGGCCTCCATCCAGCGCGTGGCGGATACCGCCAAGGTGCTGCTGGACATCTCCAACCGCTCGCGCGAAGAAGTCCACAACGGGATCGCCACCATGGAGAAGGCAACGGATGGGTTGAATCGCATCAACACCACCATCCACTCCTCGGGCGAGATCATCGATGTACTGGGTCAAAGAGCAGATGACATCGGCAAGATCATCGAGGTCATCGATGATCTGGCGGAGCAAACCAACCTATTGGCGCTGAACGCCGCAATCGAAGCAGCGCGCGCCGGAGAGCATGGATTGGGCTTCGCCGTGGTCGCCGATGAAGTCCGAAAGCTGGCGGAAAAGTCGGCCCAGTCCACCAAGGAAATTTCCGAACTCATCCAAAGCATCCAAAAGGAATCTCGCAAGGCGGTCGAGAACATGGAAGAGAGTACTTCCATTGTGAACGAAGGGCTGGGACACGGAGAGGAACTGAATACGGCGCTGCGCAAGATCTCCAATGTGGTCACGGAAGTGTACAAGTTCGCGCAGGAGATTGGAGCCGCTACCAACGAACAGTCGCACGGCTCTTCACAGATCGCTCGTGCCACCACCCGATTGAATGAAATCACCCATGAAATCAATTCGGCGGTCGAGGAACAGGCTTCGGGCGCCCACGCCGTAGTCAAGGCGATGGAGCGGATGCGCGAATTGGTGCAGAACACTACCTCGGGCTCGACCGAATTGGCCGCTTCGGCAGAACAGATGTCGAAGATGTCGCGCGATCTGCTGGACTCGATGGGCAGATTCATGCTGGAGCAGACGGACGCGGTGGCATCCCATCGCGAAGAAAAAGCTGGCGTCAGAGGCAGGGCTCGGCAAGCCACTGCTGGATCGGGTAACTGATCTCCAGAAATCCAGAGATGAATCGCGAATTGCACATCGTCGGCTTCAAGGTGGGGCGCGAGACCTACGGCGTACCCATCACTTCACTGCGTGAAATTGTGCGCGTACCCGAAATTACGGCAGTGCCGGACGCCCCGGATTACGTAGAGGGCGTGATCAATCTGCGGGGGAAGATTGTCTCTGTCCTCGATCTGCGGAAGCGGCTTGGGGAGGCTACGGTCGCTCCCAGCAAGCGCAATCGAATCCTCGTGGTCGAGCACCGGGGGCGGCTTTGCGGGCTGATCGTGGACTCCGCTTCGGACGTGCTCAAGATTCCAGCCGCGGATGTTGATCCTTCTCCAACCGAGTTTGTGGAAGGCGGGCTGAACTGCGTGACCGGGCTGGGTAAGTACCAGGGCCGGCTGATCGTCTTGCTGGATATTGACAAAGTGCTGGAGTTCGGCGGAACCCGGCAACAGCGCGAGGCTAAGAGTACAGGTGAGACAACTCCCGCAGATAACGCACGGGGCGCTGCGGCTTCGAAATAGCAGCAGGACAGGTGCCATAAACGCATGGGGACAGCAGGCGTACAAGCGCAACTCACCGAACCCGAACTGAAACTCCTGCAGGCGCTGGTATATCAGGAGTGCGGAATGCATTTTGACTCACGCCGCGCCGATTTTCTGCAGGATCGCTTGCAACGTCGCCTCAAAGAATGCAAGCTGGACTCCTTTTACAGCTACTACCGCCTGCTGATCAGCAAGGAAGGGAAAGAGGAATTAGCCAAGCTGCTGGAAAATCTCACGGTGAACGAGACCAGCTTCTTCCGCAACAAAGCGCAACTGGACCTGTTCCACAAACACATTCTCGATGACATCCTTCGCCGCAAGCAGGCGCGGAGAGATTTTTCCCTGCGCCTTTGGAGCGCGGGGTGCTCGACCGGGCAGGAAGCGTACACCATGGCAATGCAAGTTGCCGACGCGCTCTCCTACCACGCCCTGCGTAACCCTTCGAGCTACGACACGCCTTTTCCCAAGCCCTTGATCCCTCCGCCCTGGAAACTGGAAATTCTGGCCAGCGACATCAGCTATTCGGTTTTGCGCGCGGGCCAGGAAGGGACGTACTCGGAGAGTCAAATGTCCTCGGTGGACTACAGCTATCGGCTCCGTCATTTTGACAAGGTTGGCGACCGCTATGCAGTCAAGAAGGCTCTCAAGGAACTGGTCCATTTCGACTTCCACAACTTGAAAACGGAATATCTGCCGCAGCGCAACGACATCATTTTCTGCCGCAACGTAATGATGTACTTCGATGAAGCCGAGCAGAAACGTCTGGTGGAAAAATTTTCCCGTTGCCTGAATCCGGGCGGCTACTTGTTCGTGGGACACGCGGAAAGCCTGTTGGGCCTGACCGATAAATTCAACATGATTTACCGCGAGACCGGAACGGCCTATCAGCAGATCGAGGTGACGTCGTGAGCCAGTTTCCGGACGAACGCGCGGCGGAATTGAAGGAGCTCTTCTTTGAAACTGCGTTGGAATTGCTGCAGTCGCTCAACGAAGAGACGCTGACGCTCGAAAAGAAACCGGGCGATCTCGAAACCGTGCGCACCATCCGGAGAATCGTGCATACCCTGAAGGGTGATTCGGCCGCGGTTGGCTTTCACGAACTCAGCGAACTGGCGCACGAACTGGAAGATGCCTTAGCCCTGGAGACGACCGGGACTCCCACTTCCCTCGCGGAGGTAGCTTTCGCTGCGGCGGATACTTTCGGCGCGATGCTGAGCTGCTATCGCAAGGGTGCAAAGCTGCCCTCGGCGGAACCGGTACGGAAGATGATTCGCAAACTGGCGCAAGACCCGAAAAGCCGGAAGCCGCGCAACCCGAAAGGCCACGCAGCCTCTGCGCCTGAAGTCGACTGGACTGAGTATGAGAAGCTCGCCACGCAAGGGGCGCTGAAGCAAGGCAAGCACGTGTACCACATCACGGCGCAAATTGATCCTGACTGCGCCATGCCCATCGCAGCCCAGCAGTTGATACTCAAGGCGCTCGCCGAAACCGGCGAAGTGCTTGGAACTCGCCCGGAGGCGGGATCCGCCAAGAACGCGATGCAATTCCAGTTGCTGGTGGCAAGCGACCAGACCGCGGAGTATCTGACCGCAAAGTGCCGTATCCCGACCATCATTTCGCAGGTGAAAATCGAGAATATCGGAACCCCAGCGCAAAAGGTAGCTCAGAAGGCCAACAGTGGCGAAGCTGGGCCGAAGCCTCCTGCAGCTCAAGTTCCCGCAGCCCAGGCCCGAGCGAACCAGGCCCTAACGACTCAGGCCGAAGAAAAGCTCGCAGCGGAACCGGCCGAGGAAATCGAAACCATCCTCATCCCGTCCTCCCACGAACGCGCGACCGTGGCCAAGCCCGGTCCCGCGCCCGCGGAAAATCTCTTGCGGGTGGATGCGGAGCGGATCGACACCGTGCTGAATCTCGTAGGCGAGCTGATCATCGGGAAATCCATGCTGCAGCAGGCGCTCAATGAATTTGCCATGCACTACCCCAAAGAAGCCATGCGCGGCCGCTTCGCCGATGCCATGGCCTTTCAATCGCGGGTATTAAATGACCTGCAGCGCTCGGTGATGAAGGTCCGCATGGTTCCGGTCGAGCAATTGTTCCGGCGATTTCCCCGCATGGTTCGGGACGTTGCCAAGCAATGCGGCAAGCAGGTCGAACTGGTGCTGAGTGGGCAAGACACTGCCCTGGACAAGAGCCTGCTGGATGCCATCGCTGAACCGCTGACCCATTTGGTTCGAAACGCCATTGGACACGGCATTGAAAGCGCGGAGGAGCGTACTCGTAGCGGCAAACCGGCCCAGGGAACCATCCGCCTCGATGCCTACCACCAAGGCAATCAGGTCATCGTGGAAATCAGTGACGACGGGCGCGGCATCGATGTACAAAAGATCAAAACTCGAGCCATCGAACGCGGCCTCTTGAAGCGGGAAGAAGCCAGCCGGCTCAACGAAGCCAACATTCTGGATCTCATCTTCCGCCCGGGATTCAGTACGGCAGATGAGATTACCGAAATCTCCGGCCGTGGCGTGGGCCTGGATGTAGTGCAAAGCGTCTTGCATCGGCTCAAGGGCACGGTCCACTTGGTTAGCCGCCCCGGGCAGGGCTCGACGTTCCGGCTGCAGTTGCCGCTCACTCTTGCCATCATCAAAGCCCTGCTTTTTCGCGTAGAGCAGCGCCTGTATGCCATTCCGTTGAATGCCGTGGCGGAGATCGCTCGCGCTCACGAATCCGATATTCATCAGGTAGACAACTGCGAAGTTTTGCAACTGCGTAATCGTGTCCTGCCGGTGGCTCGCTTGGGACGGCCGCCGGAACAGCGGCCAGATGGGCGGCCGGAAAAAGTCTTTGTGCTCGTGATCGCCACGGGCGAACGCAAAATTGGGCTCCTGGTAAACGCGCTCGAGGGCGAGGAGGAGTTGGTCATCAAAGCGTTGGACGATCAGACTGCGGAGACCGATTTGGTCAGTGGCGCTTCGATTCTAGGCAATGGTCATGTTGTGCTCATTCTGAATCTCTCGGCCATCGTGGAACGCTTTGCCAAGTCACGGCCCGATACCGTTGGCGGACCTAGTGTGGGTCTGCTGCTCTCGCATTCCGAGCGGGCGCGACTCGCACAGAATGCGGCCGGAGGACAGCCATGACGCCTCCGGTGCGGGTTTTGGTGGTGGATGATTCCGCGCTCATGCGCAAACTGATTCCACAAATCCTTGAAACCGACAGCTCGATTCAGGTTGTCGGCACTGCCATGGATGGGAACTTCGGTCTGAAAAAGATCGAAGAAATGAAGCCTCAGGTTGTGACTCTTGACCTCGAGATGCCGGGCATGGGTGGGCTGGACATGCTGAAAGAGATCATGTTGCGGTACCAATTGCCGGTCATCGTGGTAAGTTCCCACAGCACCCAGGGGGCGTCGGTAACCCTGCAAGCGCTGTCCATGGGAGCGTTCGATTTCGTAGCCAAGCCCAGCGATGTTTCAGCCAACATGCCGGAAATCGCCCGGGAGCTCATTGCCAAGATCAAAGCTGCGGCGCACAGCCGGCGGGTCACCGTCGCACCGCCCCTCGATTCTCCGAAACCGTCCTCCAAAACCACGCCTGATACCAAGACTCGAGCCACGCGAATCGTGGCCATTGGGGTTTCCACTGGCGGACCACAGGCGCTGCAATACCTATTGCCGCAGTTGCCCAAGAATTTTCCCGCAACCATTCTGATCGTGCAGCACATGCCCGAGGGTTTTACCGAAATGTTTTCCAGGCGATTGGAGGAAATCTGCGCCATCACCGTCAAGGAGGCGCAGTCCGGGGACCTTCTGCTGGCCGGACGAGCCCTGATCTGCCCCGGAAACCGGCACCTCAAAGTGAAGCGACTGCCGCTAGGCGACGTCGCTGTCCTCAATGATGAACCGCGCGTCAACGGGCATCGTCCTTCGGTGGATGTGCTGTTCAAAAGTGCCGCCGAGGAATTCGGAGAAAAGAGCATCGCGGTGCTCATGACCGGAATGGGAGAAGACGGGGCGCAGGGCCTGGGCCTGGTCAAGGCAGCGGGAGGAATGACCATCGCCCAGAGCGAGGAATCCTGCGTAGTTTTTGGCATGCCGAAAGCGGCCATCGAGCGTGGCTATGCGGTGCGAGTGGTCGCGCTCGAGGCGCTCGCAAATACTTTGCAAGCCCAGTGCATGCAGGACCGGAAGGCCGGGGGCAAGGCAGAATCCGATAACGCCGGCAGAGCCGCTGGAGTCGGCAAGAACTGATTTTTGTCCGGCAGGCAAGAACATGATGCCGGAACTTTGAAGCGGTGGAGGTTGTATATGGAGCAGTTTGCGCCAGTGAAACGCAGTAAGGACGGTCAGCCAGTCCGCTACCTGGTAGTGGACGATTCCGTCTTCGCGCGCAAGAATCTGGCCCGAATGATCGAAACATTCGGTGGCCAGGTCGCAGGCGAAGCGGGAGACGGCGTGACCGCCATAACCGAATATGAGCGCCTCAAGCCGGACATCGTGCTGATGGACATCACCATGCCCCAAATGGAGGGGATCGAGGCTGCCGAGAAGATCGTGCAGCAACATCCCGAAGCGCGCATTGTCATGGTGTCCTCCGTTGGATATCAGGAGAACATCGTGGCGGCATTGCAGCGCGGCGCCCGTCATTTCGTGCAGAAGCCGGTGAAGCCGGAGGTCTTGTACGAAGTGATTAAGTACGTGATGGGTGAGGATGGCACTGCGGCCCACGCCGCGGGCGCGGGGATCTGAAATGAAAATGGAGCTGATCCAGCCTTTCATCAACGCGGCGGATGCCGTGCTGGCGCAGGGACTGCAGTGTCCCACGTCCATTGCGAACCTCAGCATGGAGCAAGAGGCCTACCGCCGCAAAGGAGTGGCTGCGCTGATTTGGGTGACCGGCGACATCGAGGGACGCATTGTCATCGATCTGGACCCGGAAACCGCGCTGCGTGTGGCCAGCCGGTTCGCGGGAAACGATTTGCCGGAATCGGACGAACTGGTGCGGGAAACCGTGTGCGAGTTGGCGAACCTGGTGATCGGTAACGCGGTCACCTCCCTAAACGACCAGGGATTCCATTTCCGCGTACACCCGCCCGTACTACACACCTCCGAACATGGACCCAAGAGCAGCGAGGACACCGAGGCGCTGGTTATCTGCTTCGAAACCTGCATCGGCAACGTCTTCTTGAATATCGCCTTGCGACATAAATGCTCTCAACAGCCCGAACGGGCCGCAGCGGTGGGGCGTAGGACCGAGAATTGATGATGTTGCTCATGTAGGCGCGGGCGTCCACGCCCGTGCGGGTCCCGGCGAAATTCATAACTTAGTCTTTCCCCGGGCGCCGAAATCAACCATTCCTATGGCCCAGCCACAACGAACACCGGCTTTTGCGGAAGCGGAGTCCCGTCCGGCTTGAACGAGGCGCCCAGGGGCGCTGGCATTTGCAGCAGCAGCGTGTCGTTCAAAGTCTGAATAATGGCTACATTCTCCGCATCGCAGTTCCCCACGTAAACTCTCGAACTGTCTGCAGCGGCAACGATGGACAGCTCGGACGGGTTCGAAGCGCACACTTGTGCCGCTGTGGTCAAAGGAACCGTGGTTCTGACGCTTCCGTCGGAGGCGTTGATAACTGTGACACTAGAAGTTACAAATGTGGTGCCGCCCGATGTGAAGACCGAAGCGGTGGATATATAGGCCCGGCTGCCGTCGGGCAGGGCAGCCACCGAGATCGGATTCGCCACATGGATAACCACAGCCGAAAGCGCATCACTGGCTGCGTCCAGATATGTCACCGTATTGTTAGCCGGGTTTGCCACATAGAGGCGATTTCGCGTCGGATCGTAGAGCATGAAGTTCGCTCCCACGCCGACCGAAACGTTACATGGATCGTGTCCGCACTGTGCTGGCGAAAGCACGCTGTCTAAAGCGGTATCAATCGGCGAAACCAGCCCACTGCCTTGATCCAGCACGTAAACTCGATTGCTGTCCGATCGCGCCGCGACCGACACGGGAGAAATCCAAGGAAAGCTTGTGATCGGTGCGTTCTGATTAACGCTTCGGTCGACGGGGTTGATGCTGGTCACTGAACCACCACCGCCCCCGATGCCCCGATTGGCCGCGTAGAGCTTCTGCTGGTTGGGAGTCTCCGCCAGAGCCACCGGATTGATCCCAACGGGAATCCCAGAGAGGGGTGGCATGATCACGTTATTGGCGGTAGAGATCGCGGAAACCGTATTGTTACCAGAGTTGGCGACGTAAACCGTGCCGGTCTCGGTTGTCGCCACAAAGCTGGGAGTCGAGCCTGCGGGCAAACTTATCGTTGTTACAGGAGTAGGGCTGGATGGAGAAAACAAGGAAACTGTGTCATCAAGGCTATTCGCAACGTAGACCCTGGAGCCATTCAGCACCACTGCCGCATGCACCGGCATGAGGCCCACGGTCGATTGAGAAACTGCGGTGTCACCGGAGACATCGATCGCGGTACTGGCGCCAGGGTTGTTGGAACCATTGCCGCTAATCACAAGCGCAAGGTGAGCAAAATTGGGATTGGGTGGGTTCACGATGACGGGAGTAGCGACAGGCCGGTAGGTCTGACCACAGCCCGTACAAATAAGCATGAGAATTAGAATGGCTGCCGCGCGCACTCCAGTCATCGACACCCCAGCCACAAGATCCATTTCTGCACAAAGTCCTAGAAGAGTTCTCTATTCTAACGGCTGGCTGCGATCTGCGCCAGAGAGAGGCAGCACTTAGCAGTTGGCACCTAGCCCCTTTCTAGGTTAGTGCCGACGAATGATCACAAGGTTGCTTGCGAATCTTGGGGTAAGCCGGTAAGGACCAAACAGATGGCAAGCGGGCACGGGTCGATCCTCGAAAGTGGTGGAGCTAAATGCTAAGTGCCAAATGCTAATTGCTTACTTCAGGCTCGCCCGCGAGATTTCTTTCCGGAACCAGCGGCTTCGCCCGCGGCGTGCGCCGCCGGCTTCTTCTTTCCCTCCATCTCAGCCAGACTCTGCTTGAGCGCCGACATCAGGTCGACAACAGGAGCCAGCTTTCTGGGTTTTTCCACTTCGGTAATCTTGCCGCCTTCCAGTTTCGTTTGGATCAGGTTCTTGAGATTGTCCTGAAAACTGTCATGATATTTCTCCGGATCCCAATCAGCCGCAAGCGCTTCGATCAACTGATGCGCGACCTTGACCTCCGCATCTTTGAGTTCAACATCGGGAGCGCCGAATCCCTCCAGCTTCCGGACTTCCTCCGCATAGTACATGGTGTGCAACATCATTCCGCCTTCATGCGGGCGCAGAAAGACTGTGTACTCGCGGTTATGCATGGTGAGTTGGGCGATGGCAACGTACTCGCTCTCCTCCATCGCCTTGGTGAGCAACGCGTAGGGCCGCCGCCCGGCTTCGTCCGGAACCATGTAGTAGGACGATTCGAAGAAAACCGGGTCGACCTCGTTCGATTTAACGAATTCCAGAATCTCCATGGTCTTGGCGGTTTTGGGCTCGATCTTCTTGATCTCCTCGGGCTCGATGACCACATACTCGTCCTTGCGGAACTCGTAGCCCTTCACGATTTCGCTGCGTTCCACCACCCGATTTTCGGCGGGACAATAGTACTGCTGCTTGACCCGCTGCAGGTCGTCGCGGTGCAGCATGTTGAAGGAGATACCCGAACTGCGCGCGCCGGAGAACAGCTTCACCGGCATTGAAATCAAACCGAAGGTAAGATAACCAGACCAAACCGAAGCTGCCATAGTTCACCCTGTAATTGGGAGCGCATGCCCGAGCCGAGCCGCGCCGGATCTACAAGCTTGCCACCGTGAGTTTAAACTACAACCAACGGTTTGACGCGCAAAGGTCGCGCCGGTAACCCAGAGTGAAAGCACGATACACTGGGGCCGAGCCGGGCGCAACCCTATCCATAGTAGTATCTGGCTTGGTGCCCGCAGTCGCCAAGTGGAATTGGAGCGAGACTTCCCCGTGGCTGACCTGACCCGAACCGTGGAGACTTTGGCGGGGCTCGGCCCCGCACGCCCGCTGTGGACCGCCCTGATTGTGACCGTAGTATTCACTACCCTGGCCCGCTGGGTGCGAGGGGTGAGTTTTTCCGGCGCCATAGCGGGAGCCGCGGTCTGCTTCGTGCTATACGTGGGCGCGGGATTCGGCGCATTTGTCCCCTTGGTTTCAGTGTTCGTTCTGACTTGGATTTCCACTCGCTTCGGTTATCGCCGGAAAGAGAAGTTGGGAACCGCCGAAAAACTCGATGGCAGAACCGCTTCGCAGGTTCTGGCCAACCTTGCGGTGGCCGCGAGTTGTGCCGGGTTATCCGCGCTCACCGCAAAAGCGCTTTTCCTACTCGCCGTTTCGGCCGCACTGTCGGAAGCGGCTGCGGACACGGTTTCGAGCGAACTGGGTCAGGCTCGAAGCGCAAAACCGCGGCTGATCACCACTTGGGCAGAAGTCGCCGCGGGCACGGACGGGGGAGTGAGTTGGACTGGAACCCTAGCCGGCATTGCAGCCGCGTTCGTGGTGAGTCTAGTGAGCGTTTCAACCGGTCTGCTGCCGCTCAAGTGGTTGGGCATTTCGATCACCGCTGCGGTTGCCGGTATGATCGCGGACAGCTTGTTGGGCGCTTCGCTGGAACGCCGGAAACTGCTGAACAACGATGCCGTAAACTTCCTCGGCACTCTAGTCGCTGCGGGCACCGCTTTCTTCCTTGTTTGAATTCTCCCAAGTTCCAGTCTGCTCTGCGACCTCTGCGCCCGCTCAGCGCCCTCCGCGATCTAAGACTTGCTTCTGAGCACTTTTTGCAGCTTATCCCACTCCTCCTTCATCTGACATCTGTAATCGAATCCACTGCCGAGGCCAACATGAGCGACCCGCGCTATCCCATTGGAAAATTCACCTTCGACGGCCCACCCGACGAAACCCAACGAAACAAATTCATCGACGACATCGAGCAGACCCCTGCGGCATTGCGAGCCGCGATTAAGAATCTCTCCCCAGAGCAGATAGAAACGCCCTATCGTGACGGCGGCTGGACGGTTCGCCAAGTAGCGCACCATGTGCCCGAGAGCCACATGAACGCTTACATTCGTTTCAAGCTCGCTCTCACCGAAGACGAGCCCACGATCAAACCGTATATGGAAGACCGTTGGGCGGGCACGCCGGATGTCCACTCAACGCCACTGGAAGTCTCGATGGCACTGCTGGAACCATTGCACGACCGATGGGTGCGCCTGTTGCGCAATCTGAAACCGGCGGACTGGAAGCGAACCTTCCGCCATCCGGAAATGGGGATCGTGCCTCTGGAGAGGAATCTGGCACTTTATTCCTGGCACGGCAAGCACCACGTCGCGCACATCACGGAACTGAGAAAAAGGATGGGGTGGTAGGACTTTAACTTCCACCTAATGTTGTCATCCTGAGCGGAGTGACTGCTTCGCGCAGCGAAGCAGTCACGAAATCGAAGGACCCCTCGAAATCTGGCTCCGCCAAGACATCGCAAGGCATTCTTACCATACCCTATTCATATCTGAAAGTGGAGCATCGAGAGAATTGCTCGAAGCCTCGATGTGGCTGTTCCCGCGCAGGAATCCTTCGAGTCCGCTCAGGACGACAAACCGGTCTACACCGGCAAGTGCAGCCGCCACACCATGTAGCTAACCGCCTCGCGCAGCACCGCTTCCGCGCGCTGCCAAGCCGAGTGCGGAAGCGAATCGGGACGCGGCGAAACGTACACCTGCATCCCTTCGTGCTCCAGCAGCTTGCGGATGCGGAAAACATGGTACGCATCGCTAACTGCCACGCAACTATGCATGTGATTGGTGCGCATGATTACGCCAATCCGTTCGGCGGATTGCGCGGTATCGGAACCCTGAGTTTCCGCGATCAGGTTGGAGTCAGGAATCCCCCGATGCATCAAGTAATCGTGGCCCACCCCGCCCTCGCTGTAACTGGGGTCCGCTGCCGACCCGCCGGTGGTGATAACCACCGGAGCAATGCCTCGCTGAAACAGGTCGAGAGCATGGTCGAGGCGGGCGCGATACACGGGAGACGGGCGCCCGGAATACTCCGCAGCGCCGAAAACCACGATCGCGTCCGCGGAATTAAGTTCCTGTCGCGAGGCCTCGCCTATGATCCCCACACAAATTGCAGCCAGCCAAATGAGGACGGCCGCCGCAGCCAGTGCTCCTAGCCACAGCGTCCAATGGCCTCGCAAAGGCCGTTTCGCAGCTGCTTCGCTCATCCTTGTGCGAAGAACTCGGAAATATCCTGGGCAGGAATTGCACCTTCCCGCATGATGCGCCAGCGCGCTTCCTCGTCGGTGAGGTCAACAATGGTCGAAGCCGTCTCGCGCGGCGAGCTGCCGCCGTCCACGATGATGGAAATGCGCTCCTGCAGTTGATCCCGCACCGCTTCCGCCGTCGTGCACTCCGACTCCCCACTCAGATTAGCCGAGGTCGCGGTGATTGGAATTCCCGCAGCCTGGACCACGGCCAGCGGAATTTTGGCACTGGGTATCCGCAGCGCGACGTTGCCGGTGTTGGCGGTCACCTTCAACGGAAGCCGCGATGCAGCTTTGACGATGATGGTCAGCGGCCCCGGCCAGAAACGGCGTGCCAGCTTGTAGAACTCGTCGGGCAGTGGCTTGGCTAACTCCTCGGCCTGCTCTTCGCTCTCGATCAAGAGTGATAGCGGCTTGTGCCGCGAGCGCGACTTGATTTCGTACACGCGATCGACGGCGCGCAGGTTAAAGGGGTCGGCAGCCAGTCCGTAAAACGTGTCGGTGGGCATCCCGAGCACCTCGCCGGCTCGAATCTGGTCGGCCGCATACCGGATCAGCGACGCCTCCGGCTTCTCGCTGTTTATCTTGAGAATTTCCGCGCGCACACGCTTCCTTCCCTGCAATGTTCTGAATCCGCGAAAGCTAACATACCACGGGCCACCACTGCAAGGAGAGATAAACGCGTATGATTCTGCCCAGACGCCGTGAAGAAAACCACAACCACTCACGACCCGGCTATCCATGGCCGCCTCCGCCGCATCGAGGGACGCCACAACGCCCTAGTCAAAGAGCTGCGCGGAGCTTTCGCACATGGCGAGCTCACGTCCGACGGTTATTGCGCCATCGAAGGCATGCGCATCCTGGAAGAAGCCATCCGCAGCGGACTGAAGTTCAAGGCCGTGTTCTTCCGCGCTTCCGCCGAAAACCGCGCCGAGCGCCTGCTGCCCCAACTCGCCGCCCACGTGGAGACTCTCCTGCTTCCCGACAAGCTCTTTGCCAGCGCCGTCCCCAGCGAGACCCCACAAGGCGTGGCGGCGTTGGTGCGCTGCAAATCCTTCAACCTGGAAGATGTGCTGGCAAAGTCGCAGGCCGGGCCGTTGCTGGCGATTGCCGGAGTGCAAGACCCTGGAAATCTAGGCACCATCCTGCGCTCGGCGGAGGCCTTTGGAGCTGGAGGCGTACTGCTAGGGGAAGGCACGGTCAGCCCTTTCAACTCCAAAGTGGTGCGCGCTTCGGCCGGATCAGTCTTCCGTCTTCCGCTCGCCCAAACAATGCTGCCAGGAATTCTAGACCAGATGCGCGAGCTCGGCCTGCGCCTCATCGCAACCTCGTCGCACAAAGGCACGCCGCTCGACCAAGCCACGCTGACCGGATCGTTAGCCGTATTCATTGGAAGCGAAGGCGCCGGCCTGCCGCGTGAACTGCTCGCGGAAATGACCGAGATCGTCGCCATCCCGCACTCCCCAACTGTCGAATCTCTGAACGCAGGCGTCGCCACGAGTATCGTGTTATACGAAGCAGATCGGCAACGTAATTCACCACGGAGACACGGAGGCACGGAGTAAAGACAGGTTTTTTCATGTTGCTTGAGCAGCAAATTACAGAAGCGATCATCGGCGCAGCGATTGAGGTTCACCGCGAACTCGGCCCCGGACTTCTCGAATCAGCATATGAGGAATGCTTCTGCCACGAATTGCACTTGCGCGACTTGACTTTTCGGCGGCAGGTTGAACTCCCGGTCGCGTACAAAGGCCTTAAACTTGATTGTGGGTACCGATTGGACGTTGTAGTCGAGGACGCCGTCATTGTTGAACTGAAATCGATTGAGCAGATCTCACCAATTCACCAAGCGCAGTTACTAACATACCTGCGTCTGGCTGGAAAGAAGGTCGGTCTGCTAATTAATTTCAATGTCGCCGTCCTCAAGAACGGAATTGTTCGCAGGGTGCTCTAAGCCTTGAACTCCTCCGTGCCTCCGTGTCTCCGTGGTGAAATGACTTATGAGCTTGTTCCAAACAATCCCGAGTAGCGATAGCGATCGCACCCGGCCGCTCGCCGATCGCATGCGTCCGCGGACGCTCGACGAGTTTGTCGGCCAGGAGCATCTCGTCGCGCCCGGCAAGCCGCTGCGCACCCAGCTTGAACGCGACGATATCGGCTCGCTCATCTTCTGGGGGCCGCCAGGGACGGGCAAGACCACGCTGGCGAAGATCATCGCGCGCATGACCAAGGCGGAGTTCATCGAGTTCTCCGCCGTGCTGACCGGCATCAAGGAAATTAAGCAGGTCATGGCCGATGCCGAACGCGCGCGGCAATACGGCACGCGCACTATCGTCTTCATCGATGAGATCCACCGCTTCAACAAGGCGCAACAGGACGCGTTCCTGCCTCACGTCGAGAAGGGCAACATCCGCCTGATCGGCGCAACCACCGAGAATCCTTCCTTCGAGATCATTTCCGCTTTGTTGTCGCGCAGCCGCGTCTACGTGCTCAAGCCGTTGACCGAGGAGCAGGTCGTGCTGCTGCTCAAGCGAGCGCTGACCGATGAAGAACGCGGATTGGGAGCAATGAAGCTCCAAGCATCCGATGCGGTGTTGGCAAAGATCGCGTCTTATTCCAGTGGCGACGCCCGCAGCGCCTACAACGTTCTCGAAGTTGCCGCTACACTGGCCCGCGGACGCGCCGCTACGGAAGTTGGCGCCGAAATTACCGATGACATCGTCCACGACGCGTTGCAGAAACGCGTGCTGCTCTACGACAAAGCTGGCGAAGAGCATTACAACCTGATCTCAGCCCTGCACAAGTCGGTGCGCAACAGCGATCCCGATGCGTCGCTCTACTGGCTGGGCCGCATGCTGGAAGCGGGCGAAGATCCACTCTACATCGCTCGCCGCGTGGTGCGCATGGCGGTCGAAGACATCGGCCTCGCCGATCCGAGTGCGCTCTCGCTCTGCATGGCGGCGCGCGATGCGGTGGATTTCATCGGCATGCCCGAAGGCAATCTTGCGCTGGCCCAAGCCGTCGTCTATCTCGCGCTCGCCCCCAAGTCGAACGCGCTGTACACCGCCTACGCCGAGGTGCAGCGGGATGTCGAAGCCACTGCGGCCGAATCCGTTCCGCTGCACCTGCGCAATGCGCCTACTGGATTGATGAAGGGCCTGGGTTACGGTCAGGGCTATCAGTATGCGCACGACGTTGAGGGCAAGATCGCGGACATGCAGTGTCTGCCGGACAATCTACGGGATCGCACGTACTACCATCCCACCAACGAAGGTGTCGAAAAGCGAATCCGCGAGCGCATAGAGGAGATCAAACGGCGTCGCTCGCACGCGGGGAAAACTGATTTGTTCGATCCAGAAAAAGCTGAGGAGATTTGAGAGCCGACGCGGGTTTCAAGAATGTCGCAACCACCCTATTCGCAAAGAACGCGAATAAGGGCGGGGTACCTCGTTTTGGTTGGATAACAGCGAAAACAGATGGGCCAGCCCCCTGTCCGGCTCATTGGGCAGCGATATTCTCTCCCCCTTCCTAGCTCGCTTCGTTGCCTTCGGTATCCGGGCCAACAAGCCATTCTTCTTTGTCAGGAACTTTGCGAGGAGGGCCGCCCAGCCCCCCGTAAATCAGGCGGTATTTCGTCCATTGCTCTTTCCCGAAAGCATCCCTGTAATAAACCTCCCCGTAGATGTAGAACGTGAACTTGACAGTGCCGAGCAATGCGAGCCATTGGGGAGGCAGTGGGGGCTTCTTGTTGGCCACGAATATACTTTTTCTCCCAGGAGGAAGGACCTCTGTTCCTTTCCTCAGATCGTTCGACGCGGGGGGAAGCGCGTCTTTAAGCGGATGTTCACAAAACCAAGTGTGTATCCAGCCCCGAAAATCATAGGCCGGGGTTTGCCCGCAATTCTTAAAGCTGACCTGAGCTTCCGGAACATCTGGTTGCGGAAACTTTACGACGGCGGAGTCCACACATACATAGGCGCGAAGCTGCTTTTGGGCCGTCTCGCCAGCGAGAACGAGCGTCTTCTGGGATACGTCCGCGCTGACTTTAGCGGCAGTAGCAGTTTGCTCCGTAGCAGCAGCATTAAGCCTAGAAAATTCGGCATTTTTGCTGGCGGCGTCCGCATTGTCAGCAGCAGCCCTCGCAAGCTGTTCGAGGCTAACTTTGTGCTGTTTCATGATTCCCGCTTGGCGGAAGAAGACAATGGCTTGACCGATTAAAGCCGCAAACTGGAAAACCCCGACCCAAACCAAATATTTTGTGAACTTGGCGAGCTGTCGCTGTATCTCTATCTCTTTGTTGGTCTGGTCTGCGGTGTCCTTATGTTTTGCGGGGTATTGAATGATAACTGTCTCATTTGGCAGCGGTCCTCTGGTGCGTTGCAGTTCCCTATCGGCCTTGCTGGGTTCGCTAGTACCACGAGCACCCTTGTTTGCCTCAGTCCCCTTGTCATTTGAGGCTTGAGAGACGACAAAGATTGCGAAGCAGAGCAGAGTAGCAACTACAGCGACAGCTCGTTTCATGGCGCAGGCGTCCTACGCCTGCAACTATACGCTGGCCGTCGCGCCTGTCCAAAGAACGAGATCAATTCCGAGTTCGTATATTTTCGTGAATCAGGACCCCAAGCTTGTTTCACAGCACTTTGGACAAGAGTCTGTGCCCACCTTTCGGGAGTCGAAGCATACACTTTTAAGAATAAGGGATGCACACCTCGGCAAGAGAGGCCAACGGCAAGTGGTCGTTCTGACATTCAAGTTTGACGAGAGCTATAACAACCGGACGCTCTGCGTCGGAGGATGGTTGGCCGAAGCGCAAGAGTGGGGTCGGCTGGAAAACCAGTGGCAGAAACGAATAGACCATCAAAACCGGACCATGCCAGCACACAAACAGATTTCACGTTTCCACGCCGCCAATCTGAACTGCTATGACTACGAGTTTAAGGACTGGACTAAAGAAGAAAGTAGGCTGTTTTCTCAAAAGTTGCTCGGCATTATTCAGCGCCGCAATGCAGCGGCGATTAGCTGCGGGATTCGCATTGACGACTTTTTCGAGGTGTTCACTGAGAACAATCGCAAGACTGACATGGGTGTTGTGTACTCGCTGTGTATGAAGCAAGTCATGGTCGAGCTTGCCCATGCGCTTGACGAGATGCCAGATCACAGGATTTTCATTGTCCACGATGCCGGTAACTGGGATGTCGAGGCACTGCAGTCCTATAACTCCATGGTCAACGACCAGCGCTGGCAATCGCGACATAGATTTGTCGGTATTACCCCGGGAAAATGGCAAGATCACGTCGGGCTACAAGCCTCGGACCTCATTGCGTACGAAACGTTCAAACACTTGGACAATAAGCTATTCAGAAACACAGCGCAGGTGCGTCACGCTTTACGGAGTCTGCTTCCGTCCCTTCCGCTCTACGCAAAATATTGGGACAAACCTGTACTCTCTGAGTTCAAAAAATTAGTTGACGAAGCCGCGGCCACGGCCACTTCTGTGATACCGGAGGCTAGTACGGACATACCAAAGGAATGACGTAGACCATGCCCGCTGCTAAGACCAAGAAGATCGCTGTTGAGATCGATGCCCGGCTCTGGGACGAACTTGTTGCCATTGCCAAGCAGAATGGGCAGTCGCAGCGGTACGTACTCGAGCAGGCGCTTGCCCACTACCTGCACAATGTGGTTCCGTCTCAACACCTGGTTCGTCCCCAGGTGATGGATGCCTTCGAGCAGTCGGTGGCCCGCAACCGTGATCTGCTGGAGCGCCTCGCCAAGTAAATGGCGGACTATATAACGGTCGCAGAGGTGTACCCGGGTCCTCAGGTCCCCCAGCGCGCTTTATCATTGACTGCGTGCCTCAAATCAGATAACCTACTACAATATACGTTATCTAAAAGATAATCGTCGATCTTTGACAATCTGACCCAGGCGACGTTGTGGCTTTTTGATCGCATGCCCCCTGGTTCCAAAATGGGACGCAAGCGAGTCGCGCCCAGCCGTAACTCCCATGTTGTCTAGATTTTGCGTGTAACTCCTTCAAACTCAAAGATCTAGCACATAGTCGCAAATTAGATCGTTTGTTTTCTAGATTTTGCACAGAATAGGGGGAGGGGGGTACCCGGTACTAAACAGTAAACCTGCTTCCCATTGCGGGAAAAGTGGCAACGGTGATTGCGCTCCACCTGGACGGGCGAGGACGGCCGTCCTCCACAAATCCTGGCCCCAATAATGAATCGGAAATCCCCGCGCCAGCATCTTATATAAAGCCGTAAGTGTCATCCTTACTTAGACTTACATTCGACAGGGGAGCAAAGCCGTGGCGACCATCCCGAGAGTGACTATAGCCGAGCACCAAGCCACCCACCAACTGGCATTTGGTCAGGTGGAGGACTTGCTGAAGCTGCAGAAGGCGGCCCAGAAGATCAGCTCGATCCTCGACCTGGATCGGCTGATCGACAAAGTCGTCAATGATGTGGCGCGTTCGTTCGGCTGCGTCGAGGCAGATATTTACCTGCACGACGAAGCGCGCAGGGAATTGGTCCTGGCCTGCGCACACGGTTGCGCCGGCTGCGACGTCTGCGGCAAAGGCCACAGCCTGAAGATCGGCAAAGAAGGCATGGTCGGCTACGTCGCAGGCACGGGCCAGATGCGCTATGCGCCCGACGTCCGCAAAGACCCGTACTACATCGGATGTGCAGAGTGCACGCTCTCCGAGGTGGCGATTCCGCTGCATGTCGATGGAAAGCTGATTGGCGTGTTCACGGCTTCGCATCCCGAGTTGGATGCCTTTCCTTCCGAGCAACTTCGGCTTTTGCAGGCGCTGTGCAGCTATGTGGCAGTCGCGGTTCACAATGCGCGTCGTTTCCAGCAGGAACGGAGCGAGCGACAGGAAATGAGCCGCGAGGCCAACGAGGCCCGCAAGATTCAGCAGGCTTTGCTGCCCAGGAGTTCACCCTACATTCCGGGCTTCGCGATTTCTGGACTCTCCACTCCGGCGGGCGCGGTGGGCGGAGATTGGTACGATTTCATTCCGTTCGACGATGGCCGCTGGGGATTGGTGCTTGCCGACGTCTCGGGAAAAGGCACGGCTGCTGCGCTGCTCATGTCGGCAACTCGCGGCATGCTTCGCTCCTTGGCAACCGCGTGCTGTCCAAGCGAGGTGCTAAACAAGCTGAATCAGTTGCTGGTCAATGATTTTCCGTCCGGCAGGTTCGTGACCATGCTTTACGCGATTCTCGATCCCGTGACCCGAACTCTGACGTTCGCGAGCGCCGGACACTTGCGTCCGCTTTTGATCGAAGACTCCCGTGCACACTTCCTCAGCACGGAGCGGGGTCTGCCTCTGGGGATCGGATGTGGCGACTACTCCGAAGCGCAAGTGCACTTGGGCCAAGGCGCGCGTCTATTGTTCTACAGCGACGGCATTACTGAGGCGACGAATCCGGAAGACGACGAGTACGGCGCGGAACGTCTCGAAGAACACTTTCGTAAGAGCGACGCATCCGCGGAGAGCATCCTTGCAGACGTGCGCTTGTTCGCCGATGGGGCGGGTTTGCACGACGACGCTACTGTCATTCTTGTGAAGGCGTAGTCAATTATCGCTGTCGCACGGGCGGGGGCGCCCGAGCCACACTTGCTATCCGAAACGGGCTTTGTGCTCTTTCAGGATGCAGTGGTCCATGATTACGAAAATTCCCGCTTTGCGCGCCTTCTCCGCGGCTTTTTCATTGATGACTTCCTCCTGCATCCAGATGGCGGGAACCTTGAGCTGGATCGCCTGATCGACGACCTCGTCCACGAACTCGGGGCGGCGGAAGATATTCACGATATCGATCTTCTCGGGCACATCCAGCAGCGATGCATAAGCCTTTTCGCCGAGGGCGCCTTTGATCTCCGGGTTGACCGGAATGATGTGGTAGCCGTTCGTCTGCATGTACGCGGAAACCCCGTGGCTTGGCCGCAGGGGGCTGTTCGAGAGTCCGACGACCGCGATAGTTTTGGAGCGCTTCAGTAGATCGGCAATGGGATCAGGTTGGGGCGATGAGGACATAGCAAAGTATTGTAGCGAGGGCGGTCGCGGAAGCCAATTCCGGCTGACTGGGCAGGAGACAGCGGTATGAATTTCAACTGGCAGGTTGGCGGTGACGCACGGGCGCGGACGCCCGCGCCTACATTTGCAGTTCTCTAGTCTTTATTGGTCACTTCCAGCTTCTGTCTGAACATTCTGGTTGCCATTTTTCGCACGGTATCCGAGACTTCTTTGTTGCCTGACAGATTTCTAAGGTCCGCAGTCAGCAGATGCTTGACCAGGCCGAGGGCAACATCGATGGGAGCACGGGGGTTGAAGGTAAGGTTTCGAACTACGGCGTATTGCTTCATGAATCGCCGCTTCATCGTGATGGCGCGAAGCACGGCCTCGAGCACATTCTTTTGATTGGCGAATTTCTCGACTTCGCTGTCGGTAATTTTGGGTGACTCCAGCACGGCGAGCGCTACCACTTTGGTTCCGTCACGGATGAGTAGCGACCGTTCTTCCTTATTGCCTTTCATCGCCAGTTGAATGCGTCCTTTGATGTCAAGCTTGGCAATTTTCTGCAGCGCGCTACCGCGTTGCTCTTCGGCACTAAGGAAAACCTTTTTCGCGGGGGCTCTCTGAGCTGCCGCGGCTGCTCCTTGCGCCTTGCTAGATGCAACAGCCTCAGTCTTGGCCTCGGCAGGCGCTGGTTCGGGATGAAGCGCAGGGGAATGAGGCATAAGTTCCTCTTGCACTCCTCCGATGGGATGGAACGGTTTATCTGCTTCGGCGGAGATTTCGGTGGCGTGCTCGGTCAGGTAGGCGGTGATCGCTTCCTCGGGGACGTCGTCCGAACCGGTTTCAGGGCTGACTGGCTTCGGAACCGCTAGCTCTCCAAGTTCTCCTGCCTTCGTAGCTTCCGGGGAAACCTGTGTGGATTCAGGTTCGCTTTTAGCTGGCGGTCCCAAGGAGGAAAGCTTCTCCGCAATGGCCGCCGATTGAACTGGGTTCAAGTGCGGATTGGAGCTCAGCGAACCCAGAATTGTTTTGGACTGGTTGACCCGCGCGCTCTTGATCAGGGTTTCCACTATATAGCGAGAAGCGGCGGCGGCGAGTTCAGCGAGTGATTCCTCGGAGACTGCGGGGTTCTCCAGCAATGCGGGAAGCAGCGTTGGCCGGAGATTTCCCGGAGTGATCATGTAGGCCAGCACTTCTTTCGGCGTGCGCGGATCGGCTGCCGTTGCCCGCGAAGAGGCCTCATCCCATCCCGCCAAGGTGAGGCGCGCTCGCTCGGCGAAGATTTTGGTTTGAGTTGCCAGGTAAACCAGGATTTCGATCATCTCCTGAGGAGGAACGGAGAGTGCGCCCCGGGCTGCGGTTTGCATCACTCCCGAGGACGCCGCCGAGGAGCGAATGAGTTCGATCATGCGTGGCATAAATGTTGGTTAGCTCCGGAAAATGCTGGACATTACAGGATCACGCCGAGCGGGGTTGTTTTGCCAGCACTTTCGTAGCAGGTAACGTTACGAAGGGCACTATGGGATTGTCTTTGCGTGAAGTTGAGCCACTCCGTCGCCGAGCTTCGTTCGGCTGGACAGCCGAGGGCGGCTGTCCCCACGTGATCCTTGCCAGGCAGATCCCTCCCTAGATGGGTCATCTTATGATTGCTTTTCCCCGCGGCGCATCTGCAAATATGCGCGGATGAAGGGCTGCAAGTCGCCGTCGATCACCCGGTCGACGTCGCCGACCTCCATCTTGGTGCGATGGTCTTTGATCAGACGGTAGGGCTGCAGGACGTAAGAGCGAATCTGCGAGCCGAAGTCGATGTCGAGTTTTGAGTCTTCAATCTTCTTGGTAGCTGCGCGTTTCTTCTCCAGTTCGTTTTCATAGAGTTTGGAACGGAGCATGCTCATGGCACGGTCTTTGTTCTTGTGCTGCGAACGCTCGTTCTGGCAGGCGGCCACAATCCCGGTCGGAATGTGAGTGATGCGCACGGCGGAGTCGGTGGTATTGACGTGCTGTCCGCCTTTGCCGCTGGAGCGGTAAGTATCGATGCGCAAGTCTTCGGGCTTGATGACGATCTCGATGCTGTCGTCAATTTCCGGCGAGACGTAGACGCTGGAGAAAGATGTGTGACGGCGTTTGGCTTGATCGAACGGGGAAATGCGCACCAGCCGATGCACTCCGATTTCGCTGGTCAGCAGGCCGAAGGCGTATTCCCCATTGACTGCGAAGGTCGCGGATTTGAGGCCCGCTTCTTCGCCGGGCTGGTAGTCGTAGAGCACGGTTTCGAAACCCTGACGCTCGGCCCATCTCAAATACATGCGGAGCAGCATGTCAGCCCAGTCCTGCGATTCGGTGCCTCCGGCGCCGGGATGTATGGTGACGATTGCGTTGCGAGCGTCATTCTCGCCCGAGAGCAGGGTCTCGGTCTCCAGGCGGTCTACCAGCTGCCGCAGAGAGTCGATTTCGCGGCGCAGGTCGGCGGCGACACTTTCGCTTTCGCGAGCCAGGTCAAAGTAGGCGGAAATGTCGTCGCTATGGCGGATGAGGTTGGCCTCGTTGGCCAACATATCTTCCAAGCGCTTTTTCTCGCGCATGACCAGTTGGGATTTTTGCGGATTCGACCAGAGGTTGGGATCGGAGGCTTGTTTCTCGATCTCGGTCAGGCGTTGACGCAGATTGCTGGCGTCAAAGATACTCCCGAAGTTCGCGAACTTTGTCTTTCAGGACCGCATATTCTTTTTCGAACTCTTCGACCATGATGTTGTCCTCTTGGAAATTGCGCGCGGGAGACGTTGCAAGCAACGTCTCTACATTCGGCTGGTGGGCTGTAGAAACGTAGCTTGCTACGTTTTTTTAATTGCGAACGAACAGCCGCATGAACAGCGCCGCTACAGAAATTATCGCACACAGATAGGCGAACCAGTCGCCGTGGCGAGTGTAGAACGTGGTCGCGTTCGAGAGCGCATAAGGAGCTCGGAGCACGGTGCGTGTCTTGCGGGGCGCGCTGGCTATGATTCGTCCGTTGGGGTCGATTGCAGCGGTGAGGCCGGTATTGGTGTCGAGGAGCAGCCAGCGGGCGTTTTCGACGGCACGCATGCGGGATTGCTTGATATGTTGGGCATAGGCTCCGCTGTCGCCGTACCAGCCATCGTTGGAAATGTTCACCAGAACTTGCGCTCCGTTGTTGGCGAACTGGCGGATATCGTCCGGGAAGATGGACTCGTAGCAGATGAAAACGCCGAGCTTAGTCCCGGCGTCGAGGGACGCGCGCGAAGTACCGCGGGAAAAATCTCCGACTTCTTTGGTCAGGCCTCCGGCGAAGGAGAATATCTGTTTGAACGGAACGTATTCACCGAATGGAACGAGATGAATTTTGTCATACCGCGCAACCCAGTCGCCATTCGGGCTCACGAGTGAGGCGGAGTTGTACATTTCCGTGGTTTGGTTCGGAGTGGCGCTGGCATTGCGAATCCCAATGCTGCCAGCGAGCAGCCACGCGTTCGACTGGCGCGCTACGTTGCTGACCGCATCGCGGAAAAGAGGATCAGTGGTATAGAACGGCGCCGGGTTTTCCGGCCAAACGATCAGGTCGGGATGCGACGGCGCGCCGTGTGAATCCAGACTGATTTCAGCCAAGTCGCGCAGAGTCTCGTTGAAATACTGTTTTGTCCAATCGGAACCTTCGAGGATAGGCACATTGGCCTGGACCAGAACCGCGTTGTGGTCCGCGAGAGTTGTGGGCGCAGGAACCAAACTTCCGGCTTGTAGGATCAGCGCGGCGATGACGGTTGCGAGCAAGAGCCGTTTGGGTTTTTCACGCTGAGTTTTTTCCGCCTGCACCAGATAAGCAGCAGCCAACGCCGCATTCACCAACATGATCTCGAACGACAGTCCGTAGACGCCGGTGACCGAGGCAATACGAGCCAGCGGAATGTTATCCACCTGGGTTGTGCCCAGCAGGCCCCAAGGGAATCCGGTGATGCGGGTGCGGGCCAGTTCGACGGCCACCCAGACCACGGGCGAGAGCAGCAACGCCCTCAGGTTGAATGGCCTGCTTCCCGCAAGCAGACTCACTAACAACCCGAAGATGCCGTGGTAAATGGCAAGATAAAGGCAGAACAGAATCAGAATACCAATTCCGGCCGGCGTGTTGACTCCGCCGTATTGATGCATGACGCTATAAATCCAATAGCAGGTGCCGGCGTACCACAAAATCCCGCATGCATACGCTAACAAGAAAGCCTGCAGCGGGCTAGCTGGCAGCAGCTTGATTCCTGCCCGCAATTGCAGCGTCTGCGGTTGTCGAGCCCGCAAAAGCGCGATCAGCAGTGGGGTGACCGCAGCCCAGCACAGCATGTAGAGATTGGGAAGCGGGAAGATCAGAATCTGCAGGGCAGCGGAGAGCAGAACCAGAAGCCATGCACTCTTGTGAATCTGCGGCACGTCAGAAGGATAACAAAGGCTGGCTTCAGGCTTCAGGCGTCAGGCTTTGGGGTTCAGGTCTGGCGCGCACTTTGTCTCTGACAAATTCGATGATCTCTGTTGTCACGTACTCTGGCGGATAAATATGGAAGATCGGGCGACCTGCAACTGGTTTCAGGGAGATGCCGGTCCACGCAGCCTTGCCGCCACCCGTCGCTTCCTTCGCACCGTGCAAAATAGCGGCGTCGGCTTGGTCGAGGAATTCCTGGGCCGATCGTTTGAAATCCACGGTGGCTGGATCAAGAACCGTCAGGTAGAGGTCCGGACGGACAAACTTCAAAATGCTGTTCGACTCCAGGATCACATTCTCCGATTCGGCCAGTCTGCGGCGGATGGTTGGGATAGCTTCAGCCAGGCGGCCTTGTTCGGTGCGGACCCACCAGGCGCGAACCGCACCCGCTACGAGAAAGCGGGAAGTGTCGGAATCCCCGGAACGATCTTTCTCTTCCGAGATCGCCCAACTGTGATCGTCGGTGGCACAGTGGCAGGATTCGCCGTTCAGTGAACACACTCCGTGTCCATATTGCGTGATCTTCAACGCGGTCCAATGGTAAGCAGGCAGAGCTGCGATCAGGCCAGCGACTACGCTGGTCTTGCCTACGCTGCGCGAATGCC
This sequence comes from Terriglobales bacterium, assembly GCA_035601775.1. Lineage (GTDB taxonomy): Bacteria > Acidobacteriota > Terriglobia > Terriglobales > Acidobacteriaceae > JABDBE01. The sequence continues at coordinate 33,685 of DATNNO010000085.1, forward strand.
CGCCGATCACGACGATCGCCATGGTTTTAATTCCTGATCGGGGCGACGGCAAGATGCCGTCGCGACTGCCGCCGGGGACGGCGGCGCTACTGTTCTTCGCTATTCTTTCTTCGCCAAGCGCGCTAAGGCTGCTAGCTCTTTCAGATATTCGCGCACCGGCTTTGCGGGCGTTCCCCAGAACGCGATTCCCTTCCCGCGCAGAACTTTGTTGGGAAGGACGCCGCCTTGCCCTCCTAGCATGACGCCTTCTTCGATACGAGCATGTTCGCCGATGCCGACCTGGCCGCCGAGGACGACGTTCTTCTCGATGGTGATACTGCCGGAAAGCCCGGTTTGCGCGGCGATCACGACGTCTTCTCCGATCTGGCAGTTATGGCCAATGTGCACCAGGTTGTCGATTTTCGCGCCGCGGCCGATGCGGGTTGTATCCAACGCTCCACGGTCGATAGTTGAGTTCGCGCCGATCTCGACGTCATCCTCGATTTCCAGCCGTCCGACTTGCGGAAACTTTTCATAACGGCCAGTCGCCTGATCGCGCACGTAACCGAAGCCGTCGCTTCCCAGCACCGCGCCGGAGTGGACGATGACGCGGTCTCCGAGCCGCACACCCGGATAGACAGTGACGTTGGGATACAGATCGCAATTGCGTCCAATGCTTGCCTTCACGCCGACTACGGTGCCTGCGCCGATCCATGTGCTCTCTCCGATGTGCGCGCCTTCGCCGACGACGACTCGCTCTTCAACCGTAACACCGTTAGCCAGTCGCGCCGACGGATGCACGATCGCACTTGGATGGATGCCAGGCCTCCGCTCCGGCCCAGGACAGAGAAGTTGCGCAGCCCGGGCGAACGCCAACCGCGGTTGGGTCGCGAGCAACAGGGGCTTAGTGTTCGACTTTCCCGCCGCAAAATCGCCGGCAATCACGGCGGAGGCGCGCGATTCGAGGGCCAGGGGGAGATTCTTTCCCTCATCCACGAAAATTAAATCGCCCGGCACGGCCGACTGGACGCTCGAGATGCCCGTCAACTGCACCGTTTCGTCTCCAAGCACGCGGGCCTGCACGAACTCGGCGACCTCTTTGAGTGAGCGCGTCTTGAGCAAAAGCGTCATGACACCTTTTTATACGTTTGCGGCGGGAAAGGAAAGCTGGGGATAAAATGTCGGAATGGAGCGAAAGATCTTCTGGATCAGCTTCACCGTGCTGGGGCTGGCGGCGGATTTCATTTTGCCGCTATGGTGGGCCTTGGGGGCAACCATACCCATTATTTACGTAAGTTGGTGGATCGCGTATCGGAGTGACTGGTTTTGAGTCTAGATCTCTGTAGAGACGCAGTGGCTGAAGCCGGGCTTATCCGAGAACACTTACGATATGGCTGAAGCCATATCCTGATACGAATCGTGAGTTGTGTCAGCATTGTGCAATGCAGCTTGCTGCGTCTTGTTTGGCTAGTAGAGCGATGGCTGGCCTTCGGGGCGGGTTTTCCAGCGGCGATGTACCCATAGCCATTGATCCGGATATCGCCGCACGTAATCCTCGATCACTTTCGTGAACAACGCTGTGTTGGCAACGGCGTCGGCATCGGCATCATTATTGCCGGTGCGCACCAGGGTTATTGCTGGGTCAAAGCGCAGACGGTATTTTCGCAGAGCGGGATCCCAAATAGTGAAGCCGGGGATGACGGCAGCATCGGTGCGCAATGCGATTCTCGCCAGGCCGCTTGCCGTGCACGCCGGGATTCCGAAAAAGTCGACGAACACGCCCTGCGGCGGAGTCATGTTCGTGTCCATGAGAATTCCCACGGTTTCTCCGGCCTTCATGGCGGAGAGCAAGCCGCGGACAAAATCGTCTTTGTCGACCATGGAATTGCCATGCATGGTGCGATATTGGCGGGTCAGGCGATCGAGGTACTCGTTGTCGAGGGGGCGCATAACGACGTGCAGCGGATGTCCGTGGATGGAATGAGCAAATGCCGAAAGTTCCCACGCTCCCAGGTGCGCGGTTAGAAACAGCACACCCTTGCCTCGTGCCAAGGCACGTTCGAAGTTCTCGAATCCGTCGTATACCACAACCTTGCTGACATTTTCACGCGTGTATTTGGGGAAAAGACAGACCTCCGCCAACTGGCGTCCGAAGGAGGTGAAAACGCCTCGCAGGATCCTGGCGCGCTGGTGGTGGCTCTTGTCCGGAAATGCCAGCGCAAGGTTGTGCATGCCTACGCGCCTCAGCCGGACATGCAGCAGGTAAACCGTCCAAGCAAGAGTGATCCCCGCGGCGCGAGCCAACGGACGAGGCAACGCTCCTATGAATTTGATGATCAGCCAGGCGAGCGCGTACTCGAGTCGCTGACGCATGTAGGAGGAAATGGTGACGGTAGCACCGGGAAAACCCTACGTCAAACCAATCCCGGCATCACGCAAACGTCCCGTGGAGGAATGATTTTGCCTTACTTGCTGGCCTCCTTGGCCCATTTGGCCAGCGTCTGCAGGAATGGATACGCACCTGGAGGTGGTTCGATCTCGCCCTGAAGCGAGGCCTTAGAAGTTACCATATGCCCATAAAACTCTCTGGTGCTGTCTTTGTCCTGACTGATGACGGCGCCGCTCAGCTCTAATCCGGCAAAAATGCCGCGGGCGCGGGAGTAGCTCAGGATCTGGGCGCGCATCTTCCAGTCGGTATCGGCTGCAGCATGGCGACCGACCGGACCGGCGGCAACGCTGGCGTCGGCACCAAGCTTGAACTGGCTGGAGAGAAGCTTGTGCATGCCGTCATCATTCATGATGAGCATGACCAAATCGACCGCCTGGCCGCCGATCTGCAGCCCGAAGCTCCCGCCTTTAACACTGAAGAACGCCGGCGCACTCCACCCTTTGGGGGTACGGCAGCTGGCGACGCCGCGGCCATAGTGGGCACCGACCACGAATCCACCCTTCAGCATAGAAGGCACCACGGCCACACATTCGGCCGAGCCCAGTACCTCCGCGGGAATGCCTTGGTCAGGCGCCCCTTGGATTTCATTTAGCACGTCGGCAGCGGCCTGGACCCGGTCCTGAGCCTTGCTCGCCTTCTCGCTTGCCTTGTCATCGGCGGCAAATGCCGTAGCTGCCAAACCGACCACAACCCATAAGAGCAGAAGTCTCTTCATTTTTCTTCAGCTTTCCTATACAGGATTCCTGGAAAATCACTTGCAATTGATTCTAAAGGATTCTGACGGTGGAAAAAGGGTTGTTGTGAAGCAGGTGGGTTGGTCTATTGATGATTCGGGCACGTACAAAAAAATGCGGGGTTGGCGGCGGTGACCCTAATCTCCGCTCCCAACCCCGTCTCCCAGGTTCTGTGGTAGGTGAAGCGAGTATGCGTCAGGGCCGCGAAGCCGGCAAGATTACCGAGGGCATTGTACTTAAGTAACTTTGAAGAAGCTGGCCTATTTCGCCGTAACCATGTTGTGCGTAATGGCATGCACCGAAAGCGCAATCCGGTTCTGTACCCCTACTTTGCGCATCAACTTGGCAACGTGAGCCTTCACGGTGCGCTCTTCGATGCCCAGTGCGGAACCAATCTCCTTGTTGGAGCGGCCCGCCACCAGCATTTCCAGAACTTCCTTCTCGCGGTCGGTAAAGGTCACCCGGCCGGCGGGGAAGATGCGTCCCGGGGACGACGACACGCGCTCGATGAACATGGAAAGCACGCGCCTGGGGGCCCATACTGAGCCTTCATTCACCACCCGGATCGCTTGCACGAACTCGGCTGGCGAGGCGGCCTCGTCCACGTAGCCTTTGGCTCCGGAGGCGATGGCCTTCAAAATGGTCTCTTCATCGATGCCGGAACCTGTCACAATAATGCGCAGGTCGGGGCGCGTGGCCTTCAGGCTGGCCATCAGATCGAACAGGTTCTGGCCATTGCGATTGCCCAGCAGGATCAGATCAACGCCCTGCAAGCTGCCAATATCGGGAAGCGAGGCAGAGATCAGTTCGAAATCCGACTCATTGTCGAACAGGGCCCTGAATCCCACGAACCGCAGTGGATCGCTTTCCACTACAGCAATACGGATAGGCGATTTTTTTACTGGTGCAGCTTTCGCGGCCATTGCAGATTTCATAGCTTCCTACTCGGGTAGATGGAGCTAGCATAGCTGCATTGGCTCTGGATGGAAAGCTCGGTAACGGTTTCGCAATTACGGCGGTAACATAGAAAGAATCTTAGCGAAAAGGCGGGAAAGCTCATGAGATTACCTTACGGATTACCGTCCCCAACAGCGATGGCCCGGATTGCGGTGTTGATGGTCGCGGCTACGCTGTTTTCAGCGGCGCAGACCGCCTATCAGCCAAAGTTTAAGGGGGACCCGGCCCGTTCGGATTCCGAAGCCAACGCACTGGGTTACATGCGTACCGTCATCCGGGCCCAGCAGCAATACAAGAAAAAGAATGACAAGTACGCCTCTACCCTGGCAGACCTGGTCCACACCGGCTCCTTTACCCGCCGCATGACCCAGACCGATCGGGGGGATTACACCGTGAGTTTTCACTCCCGCAAAGACGGTTACGAACTGACACTGACTCCCAAGCAAGTGGATGGAGAGCATCGCTCGTTCTACGCCAACGAGGATGGCGTGATCCACGCCGATGAGCAGAAAGCTGCCGATGAGAATTCGCCGACGGTGAAATGAGGGCGTTTTAGCGGCATATGCCATCGGTCCGGGCTCAGGGAAGGGTTTAGCTAGCGCCGCCGGCTGGCCGCAAAAACGTCGAACGTCTGCTGCGCCAGATAACTCAAGAAATACCACCACAGCGTTCCCAGAGTGCTGAACCACAATAGGAAATTATCGCGACGCCACCCCAGCATTACAAGTAGGAATGAAAATGGGAAGTCAACTAATATCAGGTAATGCACTCCCGATTCCAAGTCCGCGACTTTGATTGTTATGCAAGCGCAAAAGTGGAGCAGTGGCAATAAATAGACCAACGGTTTCCGGCTCACATACTTCATGTACGTCAGGACTGATCCAGTGCGGGACTTGCAGCTCCCGGTTTGATCTCCACTGCCTTGTCATTGCGGTAGGTAACGCTGAGGGCGTTGCCGCCGTTCGAGTAGTTCACCGTGCGATTTCCCGGCCCACCGGATTTTTCCGGAATCCCCAGGCCAATGGCAAAATCAGCTTGCAGTTCGCTCATCCCCGGGTTGACTTGGTGTTTGTCGATTGCCCCCCAAACGTCCGCGGGCCAATGTTTGTAGAGTTCATGGGGATCCTGGATGAAGAGCATATCGTCAGAGTAAAACTTGTAGTCAATCCCCCTGATTGATCCGATGGAAAAAGCATAAGTCTTGCCATCTTTTTCAAATACTGCCATCACCTGCCGCTCGCCGGGCGATTGCGGCGCGTCATCACTGATGACGTCCTTGATCTGAAGCTTTTCAATGGGGAGGAGTTTCCCGGACTCATGCGAGAAGTCCACGTGATGGCGGGCCGGATCGTAGGGATAGTAAGTGTAGGCATAGCCGACCTTGACCCACACCGGCCGCTGGGCTAGTTGGCGGGCGGACTTCAGATCATAGGGATAAAGCTTTTTCTGAATTACATAATAGTCGGGATTCAGCGGGGGCGGCTGTTTCTTCGCCCGCTCGACTTGGCTCTCATGCCGCTCATACAAAATGTAGGCGAGACGGGAACCAGAAACCAGAATGGCCACAACCATTACGAGCTGAAGCCTTTGCTTGAGTTCAGGACTGATCGGCATAAAGCGTAACCTTACCAGACTATGCGGCCAAGACAGCGCCTGGGCATCAGGTTTCGACTCTACGCATCGCGAACCTGGGTCCCGAACCTGGTCGGATGCGGTAAACTCATATGTGGGTGAGGTACTCTGTCCGCGCCCTGTTTCAAGGAGAACACCATGGCTGCCGTGACTGAAGACGAAGTTCTGAGCGCTCTCAAACAGTGCTATGACCCGGAGATTCCCGTGAACATTGTGGATCTGGGCTTGATTTACGCAGTCCGCTTTGAACCCGCTGCGGACGACCATCAAGATGTCTCGGTGGACCTGACGCTTACCTCTCCGGGCTGTCCGTCGCATGTCATGATCGGTGAGCAAGTGAAAGCGAGACTGGAACAGTTGCCCGGCATCCGTACCGCAACCGTGAACGTAGTCTGGACTCCGCCGTGGACGCCCGAGCGCCTGAGCCCCGAGGCCAGGACGCAACTGGGTATCGAGTAGGCCCGCTACAGTTTTCTGCCCGCGCAGCATAAACGTTGCAAGCAACGTTTCTACGGCTGTAGAGACGCAGCTTGCTGCGCCTCCGCGCCGACGTCAGTAGATCGCGTACCCCGGCGCGGGCGTCCTTAGATCTGGCTTCGATGCCATCAGCAATAACGCGCCAATCCGCTTGAATGCACGCAAATCTTCCAGGCTGTGAAATGACTTCGTCTGATAGTCATCCGGCGTAGGCGTGTCATCTGGGATTCGCCGGGCTTCAACGTTTTCAAAGGCATGTCTCTTCAGCAGTTCGATGTATTCTGCTTCCGAGCGAACGTGTACCGGCACTTTGAGCTTGTCTACCCATTGCAGCGAGTAGGGATTGTCTTTGTACAGGTTAATCAGAATGAACATGCGCCCATGCGGCGCCATGACCCGGAACAACTCCGCCAACGCCCGCTCTTGATCCGGATAATAGTAGAACGATTCGATCGAAAGCATCTTGTCGAAGAAGTTCTCTTCCCACGGAATCTGTTGCGCCGATCCCCAAACATACAGAATGTTTTCAAATTCTTTCGAGGCCGCCCGTGCCCGGCGGATCATCTCATCGGAAACATCGATGCCCACCACCTGCCCGAAGCCTTCCGGCCCGTCGGTCACCAGTCGCGCCAGCAGCCGCGTTGCCCAACCAGCGCCGCATCCCAGATCAAGCACGCGCTCACCTGGTCGAAGATCCATGAGCCGGATAGTCTTCCCCGTGATGTCGAGGTGATGGCGTTCCATCTTTTCGCCTTCACCCTGCTCGGCCCAGCGATTGAATTCGTTTTGCAGTTTCTCGTCTGCGGCTGGCGTTTGATCGGGCATAGGCTCATCCATTGTAGCGCCGGCAGCTTGCCGGCTGCTTCCCTGCCTTCGGGCCATCGGGACGGCGGCACTACGTCTATGCTACATTTGCCTTCTTCATGGCTCCAAATCCGCAGCCTCCCACCGAACCCGAGCCCGAAGCTCTCTACTGTCCGAAATGCGCCATTGAGGTCTCCAATCCGCTGACCTGCGGCGATTGCTCTGCCGTCATCTGCCGCCGCTGTGGCACTCCGCTCGAATCAGCGGACGAGTTGGGGATGGGATGATCCATGGAGATTCCCGTCGCACCGCCACCGCTGGCTGTGAAAACTGACGCCGAGCCCACCCTGATTCGTGGCCTCTCGTTGCTCGATTCGGTCCTGTTGCTGGTCGGCGGGATTATCGGCTCGTCCATTTTTCTGACCGCAAAAGATATTGCCGGACCTCTGCCCCACCCCGTGCTTTTTCTCCTGGTCTGGGTGCTCGGCGGCGTGATTTCCATGTGCGCCTGCTTCGCCTTCGCGGAACTGGGATCGATGTTCCCCGCTTCTGGCGGCCAATATGTGTACCTGCGCGAAGCTTACGGCGACCTGCCCGCATTTCTCTACGGCTGGATGCTCTTCAGCGTGGCCAATGGCGGCTCGATCGCGGCGCTTGCCGTGGGTTCAGCCGCATACCTGGGCGGGATCATCCCAAGCATTTCGCAGGAGCATCTGGTTGTGTCGGTCGCGGGCATCGTCGTGACTCGGGCTCACGTCGTGGCTTTGATCATGATTGCGGCGGTCACCTGGATCAATGTCGTCGGACTGCGCAGGGGTGCGTTACTGCAAAACGCCGCCACCTGGGCCAAGTTTGGCGCAATGGCGGCATTCGTGATTCTTGGTTTCGCCATCGGCAAGGGCGACTGGCATCACTTCACCACACAAGAGTGGGGCACGGTAAACGGTCTGACCATGGGCGTAGGCCTTGGTCAACTCCTATCGGCGTTCGGTGTCGCTTTGATCGCCGTCTTCTGGGCTTACGACGGATGGGTCTATATAACCTGGGTGGCCGGCGAAGTGAAGGAACCGCGCCGCAATGTGCCTGTGGCGATGGTGCTCGGGGTTCTGATCGTCGGCGTCGTCTACGTGGTCATGAACATGACCTACTTGTACGCGATGCCGCTCTCCGAAATCGCCAAGCATGAGACCATCGCGCACGCCGCTGCTGTGGCGCTGTTCTCGCCTGCGGCCGCCCTCTGGCTGTCGGCCATGATCGCCGTCTCCTGCTTTGGCGCGATGGCCTGCGCCATCCTCAGCAGCGCGCGAGTGTATTACGCCATGGCGGTGGACGGCGTTTTCTTTCGGCGCATGGCGGAGGTCCATCCCAAGTGGCGAACGCCCGCATTTGCGCTGATCGGACAAGGAGTTTGGGCGGGAGTCCTCACCCTCAGCGGCCGCTACGATCAGCTCTACACCTACGTGATGTTCGGGATGGTGCTGTCGTACACGTTCACCGTGGTCGGATTGTTCGTCCTGAGGTGGAAGCGTCCGGATATTCCTCGCGCTTATCGTTGCACCGGATATCCGTGGTTGCCTGCGATTTACGTGCTCATCAGCGCCGCCTGGGCGTTGAATATGATTTTCGCCCGGCCACGGGAAGCGCTGGCGGGTACGATTATTGTGCTGATCGGTGTGCCGGGATATTTGCACTGGAAGCGGAGTGGAAAAAAGGTAACTCCAGTGGAGTAGAAGACTGTCCGAAGGCTGCGCACAGAAGCTTTCCTTGCTCGGCCCGGACGGGCGAGTCGCCCGTCTCCACACGACCACTTCTACACCGGCACCGCCGTCTTCCTTGCGGGATTGAAGAAGGGCATCTTCACGATCTTCGCGGTCACCTTCTGCCGGATGGCTTCAATGGTGACTTCCATTTGCAACCGGGTGCCGAGCTTGGCGTGCGAGGTTTCGATGCTGGCCAGGGCAATCATCTTTTTCAGAACTGGCGACCATGTCGTGGACGTGGCCTTGCCGACCTGCTTTTCGCCGCAGTACACGGGAACCGCCACGCGCGAGGCCTGGCTGGGCGCGGCGGGCGTGAGGCCGAATTTTTCGTAGTGCTCCTCGACTTCTGTCCAATCGATTTCAAGTCCTACGAACTGCCTCGCGACTCCTTGTTTCTGGTCCTGCTCCAAAGCTGCCTTGCCAATAAAATTATCTTTGTTGAGATGCACCATCCTGCCAAAACCCAACTCGTAGGGGGAATACTTCTGCGACGGGATCAGTGCCTTCTTGCTGCTCGAGTAATCGACCTCGATCAGCAACAATCCCGCTTCGACGCGGGCCACGTCCAGCGCCAGCATGCCGGCGGCGTGAATGTCGAAGCGTTTCCCGGTTTCCATCACCGCATCCCAGACTTTCATCGCGTCGTTCCATGGCACCCAGATTTCGTAGCCCAGGTCGCCGGTGTATCCGGTACGCGAAATGTCCACGGGAACGCCCGCGATCTTGCCGTGAGTCATGCGAAAGTATTTCAGATTCGCAATCTCCGCCTCCGCCACCGACTTCAGCAGCTTGCCAGAAGTTGGTCCCTGCAAAGCCAGCGCCGCGACTTTCTCCGAGATGTCTTCGATCTGGACATCCATGTTGGTCCCGCTCTGGCGAAACCAGCGCAGGCTGGGATCGGCGGCGGTCCAGCGATACTTGTTCTCTTCGAGACGGGTGACGGTGCCATCGTCGATGACCTTGCCCTGTTCGTCGCACCAGCAGCAGTAAATAACCTGGCCCACGGAGACCTTGCGGATGTCGCGCGTGATCACGCGGTTCACCAGCTTGGTCGCGTCCTTGCCAGTGATCAGATATTTGTACAGCGGCGTGATATCGATCAGCGCGGCGGCGTTGCGAATGGCGTTGTACTCGTGCTCGTGATGCACTTCGTAAACGCTGACCGTGTAGTATCCCGACCACTCGCGGTAGTTGAGGCTGTGGCAGAGCGGGAAAGTTCTTTCGTGAAACGCAGTTCCTACGGGCACTGGAGTCCCTCGACATTTCTGGTTGCGCAGAGACGCAGCAAGCTGCGTCTCTACAGTGCTGTAGAGACGTTTGCTTGCAACGTCTCCCGCACGCTGGATTATATGCAGCGGCGAGGTTCGGCGGCAAACCATCTGTGTTCAAGCATGACTCCAAGTCAAGCATTCGTGCGTGAATTGCAGACAAAAAGACGCCCTCCCCGGTAGAATATGGAGTCCTTTTCCTGGCGTTCATCTCAGGAATCCTGAACAAGTGTAGCGCCGGCATCTTGCCGACTGTCCCGAGGGCATGTTGCCCGAGGACGGCGACGCCGCACTTCGAGAGGTTTATGGCTGCCTCAGGCTCAAAGTACGATGTGATTGTGATCGGCGGGGGCCACAACGGCCTGGTCAACGCCGCATATCTGGCGCGCGCGGGCAAGAAAGTTCTCGTGCTTGAACGCCGCCACGTGCTCGGCGGAGCGGCCTGCACCGAAGAAGTGTTTCCCGGCTTCAAGTTCTCGGTGTGTTCTTACGTGGTCTCGTTGCTACGGCCGGAGATCATCCGCGACCTCGACCTTCCCCGCCACGGATTGGAAATCCTGCCACTCGATGGCACGTTCACGCCGATGCCGAACGGCGACCACTTGTGGCGCGTGAACGACCACGGGAAAACGCATCGCGAGATCGCGCGCCATTCCAAGCTTGATGCCGAGGCCTACGACGAGTTCGGCAAGGCGATGCAGGCGATGTGCCGCTTCGTGAAGCCGATCCTCAGCATGGTGCCGCCTGATCCGGCCACGCTGAATCCGAAGGAACTGATGAAGCTGATCTTCCTCGGCCGGCGCTTCCAGGGCCTTCCCAGCGAAGACAAGTACAACCAGGTGCAGTTGATGACCATGAGCGCCATCGACTTCCTGGATCAGTGGTTTGAAACCGACGTGCTGAAGGCCACCATGTCGGCTTCCGGAATTATTGGCACGTTCCTGGGCGTGCGCTCGCCGGGGACAGCTTACGTTCTGCTGCACCATTACATGGGAGAAATCGACGGTGCGTTCCGGTCGTGGGGATTCGCTCGCGGCGGCACCGGCGCAATTTCCAATGCGATCGCAGATGCGGCACGCGAGGCTGGAGTTGAAATCCGCACCCAGGCTGCGATTGCGCAGATCATCGTGAAAAACGGCAAAGCGAGGGGTGTGGTGCTGGCCAATGGAGATGAGATCTGCGCCGACATTATTTCTTCGAGCGTCGATCCGCGACTCACTTTCGTAAAGATGATCGAGAAGGGAAATTTGCCTGACGATTTTCTCGAGGAGATCAATCGTTACAAATTCCGTGGATCTTCCGGCAAAGTGAATCTCGCCCTCGATGCCCTGCCGAATTTCAAAGCGATGCCCGGGCCGGGTGCTCATCTGCGCGGCGCGATTTCCATCTCGCCCAGCGTCGAGTACATGGAGCGGGCTTACGACGACGCTAAGTACGGAAATTTCTCCCGGCGTCCCTATATTGACATGGTGATTCCCACCTTGACCGATCCCTCAGTCGCACCGCCAGGGAAGCATATTCTTTCCTGCTTCGTGCAGTATGCGCCCTATAAACTGCGGCCCGGTCTCAACTGGGACGATCAAAAAGAAGCTTTCGGCAACAATGTCATCAATACGATTGCCGAGTACGCGCCCAACATCAAAGACATCATCTTGCACAAGCAGGTGATCACTCCGCTCGATCTGGAACGCGAATGGGGCCTGACGGAAGGCAACATCTTTCAGGGCGAACTTTCGCTCGAGCAACTTTTCTTCCTGCGACCGGTGCCGGGATACGCGCAGTTCCGTACACCGATCAAGAACCTCTATATGTGCGGATCAGCCACGCACCCGGGCGGCGGAATTATGGGTGGGCCAGGGCGACTGGCGGCGCTCGAAATCCTCAAGGACTTCAAGGGAGCGGCCTGATGTCTGAGAGAAAGAGCATGCCCGACGCGCGCGACGTCGTCATCATTGGCGCAGGCCACAACGGGCTGGTCACTGCTTTTTATCTCGCCAAAGCGGGATACAAACCGCTGGTGCTGGAGCGTCGGGCACAGCCGGGCGGCGCTGCGATCACGGAAGAATTTCATCCGGGCTTCCGCTGTTCCATTCTCGCGCACGCGGCGGGGCCGCTTCGGCCGGACATTGTCCGTGACATGCAACTGGAGAAGCATGGACTCAGGCTGATCACGCCCGATGTAGGTGTGGTCTCGCTGTCGCCGGACGGGCGCGCTCTGATTCTCTACAACGATGCGAAGAAGTCCGCGCAAGAGATTGCCAAGTTTTCCCAGAAAGACGCAGCCAAGTATCCGGAATTCCAGGAATCGCTCGCCAAGTTGGGCAAGGTGATCGGCGAAGCGCTCACGCTGGCGCCGCCGAACATCGACCATCCGAACCGGGGCGATTTGTGGGGCATGCTCAAGACCGGGCGCTCGATTCGGAACCTGGGTAAAAAAGACCTGTATCGGCTTCTGCGCTGGGGTCCGATGGCGGTCGCAGATCTGGTTGCCGAATACTTTGAGACTGAACTGCTTCGCGCCACCATCGCGGCTCGCGGCATCTTTGGTACTTTCCTCGGTCCGTGGTCGGCTGGTACGAGCCTGGTACTTCTTATTCGCGGCGCGGGGGACGCGCATCCCGCGGGCTCCGCGTATTTCGCGCAAGGTGGGATGGGGTCCATAACCCAGGCCATGGCTTCAGCGGCCACGCAAGCCGGCGCTGAAATCCGCAGCGGCGCCGAAATTATTGAAGTTCGAGTGAAGGACGGTGCAGCCGTCAGCGTGGTGCTTTCGACCGGCGAGGAAATTAGCGCGAAAGCGATTGTCTCCAATGCCGATCCCAAGCGGACATTGCTGAAGCTGGTTGATCCCATTCACCTCTCGCCCGATTTCGTGATGAAGCTGCAGCACTACCGCATGCCGGGGACAGTAGCCAAGGTCAACCTCGCGCTTTCGGATCTTCCTGAGTTCACGGCGTTGACCGGGGCGAGTGATGGCAACGCCTTGAGCGGACGCATCCACATTGGGCCGGAGATCGACTACCTGGAGCGCGCCTTCGACGAATCGAAGTACGGCAACTTTTCTAAGCAGCCGTATCTGGAACTTGCGATTCCTTCAGTCACCGATCCATCGCTTGCCCCGGCGGGCAAGCACGTGATGTCAATTTATATGCAGTACGCGCCCTACAAGCTGAAGGGCTCCGATTGGGACAGCCAGCGCGTCGCGCTGGGCGACACTGTTGTCAGGACGCTGGCGCAGTACGCCCCGAGGCTTCCGGAACTGATTCTGACGCACCAGATCATCACGCCGCAGGATCTGGAAGATACCTACGGACTCACGGGAGGCCACATTTTCCACGGTGAACTTGCGCTCGACCAGTTCTTTACCATGCGTCCGCTGCTTGATTGGGCCCGGTACCGCATGCCAATTCAGAACTTGTACTTGTGCGGCTCGGGGACGCATCCGGGGGCGGGGTTGACCGGGGGTTCCGGTGCCAACGCGGCGCGGGAGATATTGAAGGACCTGAAGAGATAAGCAGAAAGACGCAGCAAGCTGCGTCTCTACAGAATGAAGAACTCCGCCGTACTTCTGATTAGTTGTCCCGACCGCAAGGGCATCGTTGCCACGATCTCCGATTTTGTCTTCCGCCATAACGGAAACATCCTGCACGCTGATGAGCACGCCGATGAAGAATCGAACCTGTTCCTGATGCGCGTGGAATTTGATCCGGCCGAGTTTGATATAGACTTGGCGCACTTCTCCAGGCACTTCACTCCTATCGCCGACAACTTCGAGATGCAGTGGCGTCTGGCTCGGTCGAACTACCGCCCGAAGATGATCATATTGGTCTCGAAGTACGACCACTGCCTGGTGGACTTGCTTTATCGCCGCAGGAGCGGCGAACTGGCTTGCGACATTCCGCTGATTATTTCGAACCACGCGGACAATCAGCCGATCGCGGATTTCTATGGAATTCCCTACCTTACGGTTCCAGTTCCAAGAGACAACAAGCGTCAAGCAGAGGAGACAATTCTGGACCTCCTGCAGCAACACAATCCTGATTTCATGGTGCTGGCGCGCTACATGCAGATTCTCTCCAATGAATTCGTGAACCGGTATCCGCAGCGCATCATCAACATCCATCACTCCTTTCTGCCCGCTTTCGTTGGCGCCAAACCCTATCACCAAGCGTTCACACGGGGGGTGAAGCTGATCGGCGCGACCAGCCACTACGTCACCGAGGTACTCGACGACGGTCCGATCATCGAGCAGGACGTGGTGCGCATCTCGCACCGTGATTCTCTTGACGACCTGCTGCAGAAAGGCCGCGATCTGGAAAAGGTTGTGCTCTCCCGTGCCGTGCGTTGGCACATCGAGAACCGGGTGCTGCTCTACGGGAACAAGACTGTGGTGTTCGATTAGCGCCACCGTGGAGTTTTTCGTTCGGGCGTGGGAGCCGCTCATGATTTCGAGGATAGACATGTTCCTCGAAGGTAATTAGTGCAACCAGTCGAAGAACCGGCGCATCATTTGGGGATGCCTCATTTAAGATTGGTCTCAGCACGGCTTCTGCTTGGTGGTGATTACTCGCGGCGATGATGGCCACAGTCATTTCAATATTTCGGAACTCGGGGGAAATGAGGTAGCGGCAGGTATTTCCAGTGCTTATGCGCCGGCGGCCGACCGGTCATCCGGAAACATGGCAAGTAAATGGGGCCAACAGATTGGGCTGGACACTTTTTTCAATGTGCTAAAAGAGTTCTGGCCGGACGTGCGCGACAAGTTTTTTGGTCAGCAGAAGCACAAGCCTTCATGTGCCGGACGTCCCAAGACGTTATTCACAACGCAGCGCCACCATGGGATCGACGCGCGCCGCGCGCCAAGCCGGGATATAACTGGCCAGTAGGCTAACAACTCCAAGCAGCAGCGAAACGGCGACGAAGGTCAGTGGATCGATCGGCCTCACCCCATATAACAGGCCGGACAGCAAGCGTGTGAGCGCGACCGCTCCCAGAATTCCAACCAGCAGACCGAGGCCCGTCATGCTGAAGCTTCTGGCAAGAATCATGCGTAGCACGTCACGGCGGGTTGCGCCCAGAGCAATTCGAATCCCGATCTCTTGGGTGCGCTGGACAATCGTATAAGACATGACCCCATAAAGACCTACTGCTGTCAGCAGGAGGGCAATACCGGCGAACAGGCCGAGCAGCACGGTTTGGAAGCGGGCGCGGCCCAAGTCGAGGGCCAGGTAGTCCTCCATCGTACGCACGTCGTACAGTGGCGCATCCGGATCCATCGAAGCAAGTATCTTGCGGATTTCACCTGTGATGGCATTGGGATCACCCGTCGTGCGAATTGCCAGAGTCGGCGGTCCCCACATGAGTTGCGGGAGCGGGATATAGTAGGCGGCGGCCGGAGGTTTGACGACGTCACTGTTGCGGATGTCGCCGACAATTCCTACAATCTCGCGTATCTTGTAACTGGCGCGCGCCGCGCCTTCGCCGGCGCCAATTTTCACGCGCTTGCCAACCGGATCTTCGTTGGGAAAATATTTCTTGGCAAACTCCCGGGTCACAATCATCACGGGCGCTGAATTGCGCTGGTCGCGCCCGTCGAACGTGCGGCCGCGCACCAGCGGCATCTCCATGGTCTCGAAGAAGCCGGGTGCTACTACATAAAAACCCGAACTGGGTTCGTTTGCTTTGGGAACAGGGTGGTCGAGCAGATTAAAGGAGATGTTAAAGTGATCGTCACTGAGCGGCAATGGAATCGCGCCAGCCGCGCTGGTGACGCCCGGCAGCGCCCGGATCCGGCCGAAAAGGTCTTGCACGAAGCGGTCCTGCTGGTCGGGGTTATAGCGAGTTTCGGACAAATCGAAACTCGCGGTAAGCACGTGCCCGGGATTGAAGCCGAGATCGACGTGGGACAGGCGATTGAAACTGCGGATCAGCAATCCGGCGCCTATCAGGAGCGTAACCCCAAACGCAGTCTCGGCGATAACCAGACCCGAGCGCAACCGATTGTGGCTGCGGCTCGCAGTGCTGCTCCGGCCTCCTTCCCGCATCGCCACGGAGAGGTTCGGCTGCCAAACCTGCAATGCAGGCACCAGCCCGAAAATGACGCCCGTGACAATGGCTATTCCCACGGTGAAGAGCAGGACGTGGTAGTCAACGCTTACTTCCTGCGCCCGCGGCAAATTGCTGGGATACAACCGCAGAATTGCCGCAAGGCTTAAGCTGGCTGCGGCAATGCCTAAGACCGCGCCGGCGAGAGAAAGGGACAAAGACTCCGCTATCAGTTGCCGGATCACTCGTCCTCGAGTCGCGCCCAGCGCAGCGCGGATAGCGATTTCGCGCGCGCGACCACTGGCACGGGCAAGCAGCAGATTAGCCACATTGGCGCATGCGATCAGAAGGACCAGCCCGACGGCCCCGAACAACACCAGCAGCGGAGTGCGGGTATCGCCCACCAGGTCCTCAAGCTGGGACCGCGCTCCCATCCCTGCGTGGGAATTGCTTGTCGGATACTCAGTCGCAAGGGCATGGGTGATCGAGGACAGGTCTGCGTTCGCCTGGTCGAGGGTAACTCCGGGTCTGAGCCTGGCGATCACATTCAACGAATCATTGCCGCGCTGGGCGGTCATCGGCGTGTCTTTGGGATCGTCGGGCGTGGCCATGCGTGAAAATGTCAGCCAGATGTCGCGTGCCTGGGCTCGCACAGGGAACTGAAAACCGGCGGGCATGACCCCTACAACCGTGTATACCCGACCGTTCAGGTTCACCGTTCGGCCCACCACACTCCGGTCGGCATTGAAGTACCGTCGCCAGAAGACGTCGCTCAGCACCACGACCAAGCGTCCCGGTTCATCTTCCGACGCCAGAAAACCCCGGCCCACCGCAGGCTGTGTGCCCAGCAAATGAAACAGGCTGGCGGAGACGATCTCTGCATTCACGTGCAAGGACGGCCCGGCACCGGTCAGGGTGTATTCGTTGTCCTGGTACGCCGCAATGTCGGTGAAGGAATGATTGCGGGCACGAACATCAGCAAAGTTGGGATAAGAAACGCTCTCGTTGGGAATCGCCGGAGCACTGCGCGCGTCGAACCCGCCGATCGAAATCAATTGTCCGGGATTGGCAAAGGGGAGCGGGCGCAGTAAAACCCCGTTTACGATGCTGAAGATCGCGGTGTTCGCCCCAATGCCCAAGGCGAGCGTCAGTACTGCGACCGCTGTGAACCCAGGCGATTTCCACAGAATGCGGAGCCCATAGCGAAGATCCTGGAACAGCGTTTGCATTGGTTCGCCTCCTGGTGCAACCGGTCAATCCTCGGCTTAAGTATGGCAATTCTCCTGCCACGAGAAACACGCTAAGTTTCTGAAAAACATGGCGGTAACGGAGCGTGAGAGAGATCGGGGTGTTCGCTTGTGGGAATGGTTGTGCGGCATCGCACATTTGCTCGCTCCCGTCGACTGGATGATTTCTCAGAATCCCCGTTTTTCCACAGGCAATTCGCTCGCACCCGGATGGCTGAACCCATGGTTTGTGGTATATATGTCTGCCGCATTCATTACAGCCATACGCCTCAGGCGAGGAGAAAAAGGTCATCATGGATCTCTTTCATCGCAAGTCACAGGGCAAGGACACGCCCACTGGCCGCGACTGCCAGTTCTGTTACCGCGTTGATCCGGATTTCACCAAGCGTGACCCCATGGATCGCTTAGTTCTATCAAAGTTAGATGACACTGCCGCCGCCCATCTCACCGAGGACGGGTACGTCAAACATCGCATCGCTGAATTGTTGAAGAAGCGCGCCCTCGACGACATTGGCATCAGTTTGGCGAAATCGGCTTAAGCTCCTTTTTTCAGGGCTCTCAAGGGCTTGGCAACAAGCCGCTTAGCAGTTGAAGCAAGAGCTATAACCCCTGTGCAACCCCGCAACACACACGTCCAACACACCCACTTATGTACCTCAATCACTGTAGGTACACAGGAGGTGCTTATCCGATACAATGTACCTACCGTGAATATCAATGCCCCCACGACCAGCCAGCATTCAATCGAAGTCCACGAAGTCTGCGATCGGCTCCAGAGAATGGGCTACGCGCAATCCAAGCGGATACGCATCTATGGTCAGGAATTTGAGGTAGTTTCCAACCCCTTTCCTCAGGGGGATGGAATCGCCATCCGGGCGTTTTCCAAACGAGAGACGCAAGCGCGGACGCTGCGCCTTCCTTTGCCGGTTGTGCAAATGGTAACCAGACAAAAACAAAAGAAAATAGCCTGACGGTTTCTCAGGAGATGGTCTCACTGCCACTTCGGGGGGCATATCTCTGCATTGCCATGTCCACGATCTCGCCAATCAGTTGCGTGTAGGATCGGCCAGAAGCCTTGGCAGCCATGGCAAATTCCTGCTTGCTCGAAAGCCACGGATTCGGGTTTGCCTCGATTACGTACACCTCGCCTTTCGGTGTGAGGCGCATGTCAATACGGCCGTAGTCGCGCAGCTTCACAGCCTGATAGGCCGCCAACGCGGTCTCTTGCAGCCGAGTGATCGTCTCCTCGTCGAGGTCGGTAGCCAGATGCGATTTGGTGAGCTTGTGAGCCTGGGTATCCTTGTCGAACTTCACGTCGTAGCTGGCGATCTTCGGAGTGCCTTTCGGCAGACGTGAGAGGTCGAGTTCGACCAGCGGCAGGGTTTGAGCGTGCTCATAGCTGCCCAGGATGGCGGCGTAGATCTCGCGACCCTCGATGTACTCCTCGATCAAGGCTGGTGAATCGAACTCGTTCTGAATGTATTCCACCCGCTCCATGAGTTCCTTCACGCTGTTCACGACCGCGTCGGCGCTGATGCCGATGGAACCGTCTTCCGAGACCGGCTTCACGATCAGTGGGAACGCGATGTCATGCGCGTGCTCGATCCGTCCGCGATAGGAGGTTGCAAAGAACGGCGTCTTGATGCCGTGGAACTCGAACATCTTTTTGGCCGTCCCCTTATCTTGAGCGAGGAAATGCGCATGGGGACCACCGCCCGTGTACGGCATATCCAGCAGGTCCATATAGGCCGCGACATTCATTTCCTTGGTGTCGTCGCCGGCAAAAGACTCGGTCAGATTGAACACCAAATCCGCATCGCACTTTGCCAGGGACGTTAGACACTGCGGCCGGCCGTCCAGCACTTGATAGAACGGTTCATGGCCGAGCTTCTCGAGTGCTTCGAAGATCTCTTCCCGATCTTCCTTTTCGGTTCGCGTCTTGCGTTTGGGCTTTGGCTTGCGCGCGGAAGTCTTCTCCTCCGCGACGGCCTCGGCTGCCACCGTCTCGTCTTCCCAAACGTCATAAAGCACGGCGACTTTCAGCTTCGCGCTGGTCATTGCGGCCTCCAGCTTCTAACCGAATCATAGTTCTTCATTCGTGTCCTTGACGCACAAAATCGCGATATACAAAACTGGACGCACAAGATCCTTGATTTGCAAAATCATGGATGCACAAACTTTCCCCGCGCCATGTAATTCATGGCCAACGCCGTTACATAGACAGTGATCTGGATCAGGTGTTCGGACTCCCGGCTGGTATCGGCAAGTAAACCGAGTTCATCGATTCTCTTCTCGATCACCTCAATCAATCGCTTGATCAGTGGGCGCTGGGCGCCAGTCCAGTAGGCAACTTTGTCGACTACTGCTTTCCTCTGCGCATGCAGGAATTCGTGCGCGGGCTTCGCCGTCTTGCGTCTTTTGGAAGCATCGAAAATGTCTCGCAAGTCGGTATCCAACGCCAAATCCCCGAGCGGGACCTCATCGTTGACCCGCTGGTAGAACTCGGACACCGTGGCTTCCATTTCGTCGACCGTGATGTCCGTGCGGCCACGGCGGCGCACCGGATCCACGTTGCCCAATTTTCTGGCGATCCGATTCATATACTTCAGCTTCGCCATCGCGCCCCAGCCTCGGTAGCGCTTGCGCCAGGCGGAACGCGGAGTCAGCCACACCGCGAAAGTTTCAGCGAAGTCTTCGTCGGGATGTTTCTGCGCATACCAGCCTGCCAAGTGGCGGACAAAGTTTCGCGAGAATGGAATGGGCCGATAGTTGTCGTGATAGGGGCGGCGAAAGGGACCAAAGAGCTGTTTCCATTCTGGCGTCTGGTGGAGCTTGTAGGCGTAGTTGAACGCGTGCCCGGCTTCATGCCTGAGATACATCATGATCTCGCGTGCATCCTCGAGGTCATTCATCTCCTTCTCGAGATGAGCCAGGTCCGCGTTCGCGAGATAGAAAGGAATGCCGATCACCGGCTCCCCGGACGGGCAGCCCCACTCGTCGGTGAGATAGCAGAGCGGACGGAACTTCATCAACCTCTTTTGCTCGAGCTCACGATACAACTGTTGTACCAAACGCTGTAATGGCGACCCCTCAATCTTCAGACCAAGGTCGCGAATTGGTTTATTCAGGATGTCCTGCAAACCGGGCCGTGATTTTTCGAGTTCGTGCACGAGAGATCTTAAGATGTCAATTTAGAACAAGTCGGGAACAAAAGGGGAGAGGAAGGGATAGTCTGCTCTAATTTCAAACATTAGCAAATTGCATGCCATGGTTCGTAGATCACCGCAGATCACGGACCAAAGATAGCTCAAGCCGGAAAAGCCAAGCAACTTACGCGCCCCTCACAAAGTACAACTGTCATGTTATCAACTTATTGTGTCCTGTCGTCGCAACGCTTAGGCTATGCGTACGTAGGCCCGGACGCCTCGTCCGGGCAGCCGCGCGAAGGTCGAATAGCATTCGTGCCAGACTCGGGCCTGAGTCGCATTGTAAACTACTGAATGTTTGCATCGCATGGTCAGCTGGTTACATCTACTGAAAAAGCGATGTTTGACAGTTGCGCGAGCGCGCCTCTAGAATCGACGACATAATGTTGGACCAGTACCAGAGAAACTTCGACTGCATGTGCTGTTGTACTTGTTGTTGCGCAGTCGTGTCTTCTGGCGCCGGGAGGTTGCTGACCTAGAAAGTTTTTAGTCCCAGCACTTATCGAACCCACCGCCAGTAGAAAGCTGGTGGTGGGTTTTTCTTTTTTATGGCACAAACTGAAACGGCAAAAGAGACGAAGGCACAACGAGTCGAGCGCCTGAAGCGGGAGAAAAATCCGTGGGAGGCACTCGACGAAATCCGGAGCTTCGCGCGAAACGGCTTTGGTTCTATCCCGCCCGAATGGCTGGGCACCTACTTCCGCTGGTGGGGCGTTTACACCCAGGGAGACGGGGCAGGCGTGGTCGGCGGACAAGGCGGCGAGGGCAAGGCGTTGCCTTGCTTCATGGTTCGCATCCGCATCGCCAACGGTATTCTGAATTCCTCTCAACTGCGAATCATCGCTGAACTAACCCAGCACCATGCTCGCGGGATTGCCGATCTCACTGTGCGGCAGAACATCCAACTTCACTGGGTAACCATCGAAGCGCTTCCGGAGATTCTTGAAGCGCTGTGGCAATGCGGCCTGAACACCATGGGCGCTTGCGGTGATGTCACACGAAACATCACCGGCTGCCCGGTCGCAGGCGTGGATGCCGACGAAATCTGTGATGCGTCGCCGCTCGCGCTTGCTGCGACGCAAACGTTGGTTGGTAATCCCGACTTTTACAACCTGCCTCGCAAGTTCAAGATCTCGATTACCGGCTGCCGGGTTTGGTGCGCCTACCCGGAGATCAACGATATCGGTTTGACTGCGATCACGCGCACGCTCAACGGTAAACCGGAAAGCGGTTTCTCGTTACGTGTTGGTGGCGGGCTATCGGCCGAACCACATCTCGCGACCCGTCTGAATGCATTCGTGCACTGGAACCAGGTCGAGCCAGTCATCAAGGGCATCGCTGAACTCTTCCGAGAGTCGAGCGAATTGCGGGAGCATCGCGAGCGGGCGCGGCTCAAGTTTCTGTTCCTGCGGCACGGCTGGACCGCTGACGACTTCCAGAAAGAACTGGAGCAACGAGTTGGATTCCGTCTGGATCCCGCCGAGCGTGAAGAGGCCCCGGCTGACGTGTACCGCGACCACATCGGAATCCACGCTCAGAAACAGCCTGGCTATTGCTATCTGGGGGCGGCGGTATTACGCGGGCGAATCACGGCGGAACAAATGCGCAACGCAGCCGACCTCGCCGATCATTTCGCCAACGGCGAGTTGCGGACCACGAACATGCAAAACCTGCTCGTGGTGAACGTGCCGCAGTTGGAGGCGGAATCGCTGGCGAAAGAACTGGACGCGATCGGATTGCGCGTCGGCGGCTCGCCTTTCTGGCGCGGAGCCGTTGCCTGCAGCGGCACCGAATTCTGCAAACTGGCGATCACCGAGACCAAGAGCTTTTCCCGATGGCTGGTCGAGGAATTGGAAGAGCGGCTCCCCGGCTTCGAGCAGCATTTGAAACTGCACGTAACGGGGTGCCCCAACAGTTGCGGTCAACACTGGATCGCCGACATTGGGATCGAAGGCAAGAAGCTGAAAGTCGGCGACCGCATGGCAGACGCCTACTACTTCTGCCTGGGCGGCGCGGTGGGGCTGCATCAGTCGATCGCGCGGCCCGTCGGTTATCGCTGCCTCGCCAAAGAAGTGCCGGACGCGATTGAGCGCTTGTTGCGGCGTTATTTGATCGACCGTGTCAGCACTGAGAACCTGCGTCAGTTTTTCGCGCGCCACGACGATGCAGAGTTGCGTGGGTTCCTGGCCGGAGAAGTGGTTGAAGCTGTGCCCCGAGATCTGTCGCCCGGGCGCGTGCCTCACGGAATCGAAGGTTAGCTATTAGCAGGAGAGGAGAGGTGAGTTGAAGTGAATAGTCTATTTCCCATTTTCGTGAAACTGGATGGCCGCCAGATACTCGTGGTGGGCGCCGGACGAGTCGGCGAGCCCAAGATTCGCGGACTGTTGCCGACCGGGGCAAAGATTCGCGTGGTCGCGCGAGAGGCGAGCGCAGCGGTGCGGGAGTGGGCCCGTAACGGCGAAATCGTACTTGAAGAACGCGGCTTCGTTCCGTCAGATCTGGACAATGTCTTCCTGGTTGTGGTGGCGACATCTTCGCGTGACCTGAATGAGCTCATATTCAGGGAGGCAGAGTCTCGCCGCATTCTGTGCAACGTAGTGGATGTTCCCGAGCAGTGTGATTTCTATTATCCGGCCGTGGTTCGGCGCGGCGATCTGCAGATTGCGATTTCAACCTCAGGGCAGAGTCCGTCACTCGCCCAAAAACTTCGGCAGCAACTGGAACGGCAGTTCGGACCCGGATATGCGCGCTGGGTCGCGGAACTGGGCGAGACTCGGCGAAAAGTTCTGGCGAGCGACCTTGACCAAGAACGCAAACGGTTTCTGTTGCAGTCGCTGGCAAGCGTCGAAGCTTTCGAGGCCACGATCATGGCTGGCTCGGAAACGAACGGAAGGAGTGCTGCAGTATGACAGGTAAGGTGTACCTCGTCGGCGCAGGACCCGGCGATCCCGAACTACTGACCCTCAAAGCCGCTCGCGTGCTGAAACACGCAGATGTCGTGTTGCATGACGAGCTTGTCGGCGCACAGATACTCCGCCTCGTTCCAACCCACGCGCAAGTCCGTAACGTCGGCAAGCGCTGTGGGAAAAAGAACATCAGCCAGGAAGAGATCAACTTCCTCATGGTCACGCTGGCTGCATCCGGATCGCAGGTGGTGCGGCTCAAGGGCGGTGATCCCCTGATCTTCGGGCGCGTCGGCGAAGAAATTGCAGCCCTGCGCAAAGCGAACATCGAGTTTGAGATTGTTCCGGGCATCACGGCGGCCCTGGGGGCTGCATCGACCGCGCAAATTCCCTTGACCCATCGCCAATCTTCCCACGCCTTGGTTTTCCTCGCGGGACATTCAGCGAGTAGAGCGGATCCAACCAATTGGCACGCGCTCGTGTCTTTGGGAGCCACCATCGTGATCTACATGCCCGGCCAGCATTATTCGGAAATTGCCCACAAGCTCCGGGCTGCTGGCCTGTCGGACGAAACATCGTGCGCGATTATTTCGCGGGCCACGACGTCGGAAGAACAAGTCTTTTCAACCAATGTTAAGACCCTGGGCGATGCTCCCCGCCTCCCCGCGCCGACGCTGCTCGTAATCGGAGAGGTTCTGCGGCATGCCGGCCATCCCTTCTCACCGGAAGAACTCGGAGCCTCGAAGTTCGGGTTCCCGAATTGTTGGCCTTCGAGCGAACCTTCCCTTGTGATGCAAGCGGAACCAGAACTTTCACCGGGTTCGAGCGCTGGACTCGGAGATGAGGAGCAGGGAGCATGAAAGAGGGGGTGGAAAGAATCCGTCAGTTGGTCGAGCAGTGGAGTCCTGAAGACTTGTTGCGTTGGGCGTTCGTAACGTTCGGAGGCTATATCGAAATTGCATCGGGCTTCGGCGCCGAGGGCGTCGTGCTCATTGACATCGCGGCCAGGGTGCAACCAGAATTCCGTATCTTCACCCTCGACACCGATTTCTTGTTTCCCGAGACCTACAATCTCATCGAGCGAATTGAAAAGCGCTACGGGATCCGCGTGGAGAGGCTTAGGTCCACTCTGACGCCGGATGACCAGAAACGTTTACACGGACCGGCACTCTGGGGCCGCGATCCGGATGCTTGCTGCAATCTCCGAAAGGTAGAGCCACTACGAAAGAAGCTTTCTCAGTTGCGGGCATGGGTGACCAGCATCCGCCGTGAACAGACCCCGGCCCGAGCTAGCGCGCTCAAGGTGGAGTGGGACGCGAAGTTTCATCTGGTCAAGATCAACCCGCTCGCCGATTGGACCGCCGGCAAAGTCTGGCGCTACATCCATGACCACGACCTTCCCTACAATCATCTGCACGATCGTGGCTATCCCAGCATTGGCTGCACACATTGCACAAGAAGCGTGCAGCCCGGAGAAGATGCGCGAGCGGGACGCTGGTCCGGGTTCAACAAGACGGAGTGCGGACTGCATACTACAGCGCGAGCGAGCAGCTTGCTTTCGATCATTGAGCCTGCGCCAGGCCAGAGTGCAACCGAGGCTTGATCAAGTCTCGAAGGTTCGTCAGGCGATGTCACCGGCTCAAGATCACTTCCCTTTCGGCGGCGGTGGCTGCTGGCGCTGCTGATCCTCGGTCCACGGCGGAACGATACCGATGAAGCGAGCGTAAGCGATCGACTGTCCAAGATGTTCGGCCGTGTGGCGAGTCATAAACAGCAATATCCCTCGCTCCGTATTCTTGCCGCCAAACCAATCGAGACTCTTTTCCAGGTCCGTGTCCGGCATTTTCATGATGGCATCGCGCTCATGCGCGAACGAGTCCTTCAGGATGCTAACCACCTTAGCCTTGTCGGTCGTGGCTTTTTCCAGCTTGGGGATATCCACGCCCGTCGGTGGAGGCGTGCCGATGAGTTTCGGAAGGTTGTAATTAGCTGTTGCCACGTGCAGAAACACCTCCGATATAGAACGAACATCCGGGCCGGGGCGCCAAGTGTACTTGTCGGCGGGAATCGCCTCGGCCAGTCGCGCGAATTTGTCTTCCTGGACCCTGACCTCAGCCAAAACCTCCGCCCGATAACCGGAAATGCCGGGCGTGGGATCCTTGTAGGGGTTCACTTGCGCTGCACAATCAATGGATGACACTGCCATCACCAACAAAGACAAAGCCCAAAAAACGCGATTCATCGGAACTACCTCCTTCAGAAATTCGACTACGGATTCACAAAGGTGAGACGTAATCCTAGACCAGTGGTCAACCGAAGGTCACTTGTGCGGCGAGTGTCGCCCCACTGCCAAACCACGGGCCAGGTGCGGACCTCGTTGAATCCTGTGCCGTTCCGCTGTCCTAAAGTCCTATCACCCCCGTGCCGATATACCCGAAAGAAGACGTAAGAGCAAGAAGCAACCAAGCATTTCCCGAGTGGAGAATGAGTAAAGCCTATGCCCATACGTGCTCTGATCATCGACGATTCCTCGGTCATGCGCAAGATCGTAGAGCGCTCGCTGCGTCACGCGGGCATCGACTTGACCAAGGTGTTCGAGGCCGGGAACGGGGCCGAGGCGCTTGCTGTCCTCCAGGAAAACCCGGTCGATCTAATCCTTTGTGACATCAACATGCCAGTCATGGACGGGCTGGAGTTTATCAAGCAGCTTCCGGGAGTCGCGAACGCGATAGACGTGCCCGTGGTCATGATTACGACCGAGGGCAGCGAGTCTCATGTGGTGCAGGCCTTGTCCTGCGGTGCGCGTGGCTACATCCGCAAGCCATTCACGGCGGAGCAAGTGAAGGAACAGGTGGTCCCCGTTCTGGCGGGTAAATCATGAAATCTGTGGTTGAGTTGCTCGCCGCCAACGGCAGCCACGAAAACTGGATTCCGGTGCTCGAAGTGGCGGCGCGGGAAGTCTTCGAGCTCATGCTGGGCTGCCAACTGACTGTGCCAGCCACCGCGGAGGAGACAAGCCCAGACGTTACTGCCATGGTGGGATTGGCGGGGCAACTGTGCGGTGCGCTGAGCGTCCGCTGCGATGGGAAGGCGGCCGCGCTCATGACGTCCAAGATGCTGGGCGTGGAATTGGATAAGGTCGGCCCCGAGATGTCGGACGCACTCGGCGAAGTCTGCAATATGGTGGCTGGCAACTTCAAGAACAAGATTGCCGGGCTGGCGGAAGGTTGTTTGCTCTCCCCGCCCACCGTTATCACCGGCAGTGACTATAACCTGCACTCCCTGGCAGACTTCCCTGCCCTTGACGTCAGGCTGCTGTTTGAAGGCATGCCCATCGTCATTTCCCTCCAGATCCACAGCTAAAAGGACGCTCTGACCGGGAACGGGCGCCAATGTAGGCGCTGGTGTCCCCCGGCAGTCGAAGTCCATACTGCGTCAGAGTTCCCCTACATTGTGCGCGTCGGCGATGCCCCGAACACGGTGGATACGAGGGCGTGGATTTCTTCGACGGCTTCATCGAGCTCAAAGGTGAACCGCACCAGGTCCACACCCTCGAGATCGCGGTGTTCCTTCAAGAGAATGGACCATGCGGGGTCGGCGATCAAGTCCACCTTGTGGCGCTCATAGTACCCGTAACCCAGGTCGCGCATGCGGCAGAGAAGATCGCTCAAGTGCACCAGAGCCACCAGCGGCTGCGCCTTCTGGCCTTGCGCGATGGCATGATGATGTGCGATCACTTCGACGATATCGTCGGCCAGTTTCCATTTGTCGGCCAGTGCGCGCCCGGTCTCGCAATGCGTGAATCCCATGGTGGCCTGTTCCGCCTCGTCCAGCGGAATCTCCTCCTGGCAAGCGCGCTCCATCGCGGTGGCAAATTCCTTGGGAAAAACCAGGCAGTTCACCATGAACCCGATATCATGCAGCAGCCCCGCCATATAGGCCTTCTCCCCATCCGCAGTGGCCAACTTCTCGCTGAATTTCCGGCATACCATGGCGCACCCCAGCGAATGCCTCCAAAAGACAGCCGCGTCCAGCACCCACTGTTTTGCGGGGAAAGCCTGCCCCAGGGAACAGGTGAGCAGTATGGTTTCGACCCGGCGTAGCCCCAAGGTGAGCACCGCTGCCTTGATGGATTCGGGTGGCTTCGCGAGGCCGAATAAGGGTGAGCCAGCCACGCGTAGGCATTGCGCGGCAATGGTGTTGTCGTAAGACACCAGGCGCACCACTTCGTCCAACTTCACTTCCTGCGCGGAATTGCCCAGCAGCTTCATCAAGGGGAGAAAAACTGCCGGGATGGCGGGCATGGTTTCGATGTGCTGCACGCGCTCACGAATGGTTGCGGCGACGGATGCGGTCATAACTTGCCACTCTTGAGGGATGGTTTCCAGTAAGCGATGGTTCCGGGAAAATGGACCAGGTGAAACTGGTCATTCAACTTCATAAGCGATTCCGAGGTTCCGAGAAAGAAATAACCACCAAAATTAAGGTTGCTGAAAAAATGGTTGATCACCTTCGTCTTCGAGGCGCCGTCAAAATAGATCAGCACGTTGCAGCAGAACACCAGATCCATGCCCTTCATGAAAAGCATCTTGGAGTCATCCTGCAGGTTCAGGCGGCTGAACGTGATCAGCTTTTTCACGTCCGG
The DNA here is from genome assembly GCA_035601775.1 of Terriglobales bacterium. Taxonomy (GTDB): domain Bacteria; phylum Acidobacteriota; class Terriglobia; order Terriglobales; family Acidobacteriaceae; genus JABDBE01. The sequence goes on from DATNNO010000085.1 coordinate 61,791, forward strand.
GCGTACCTCCAGTCTCTTCTCATCGACCGTCGAGAAATATTTGCGCTTGAAATAGTCCGTGGTCGAACGTAGTGCATAGTCGCCATAAATCCCAGCCTTGGCGGTTTCGATGGAACGGTCGTTGAGGTCGGTGGCGAGAATCTCAACTGTCCAGCCCTTCAGCAGACGTTCGTTTTCCTCAAGCATATTCATGGCCAAGGTATAGGACTCTTCGCCGGTCGAGCAGCCCGCGCTCCAGATGCGCAACGTCTTGGTTATCTGCTTTGTTTTTTCCGCCACGATTTCCGGGAGGATTACCTTCCGCAGCGCATCGAGCTGGGGCTGGCTGCGGAACAGGCAAGTCTCGCCGATAGTGATTTCGTTCAGCAGTTGCCGGAGTTCCCCATCGCGGCCGGGCTGCGCAGTAAGCTGGTCCCAATACTCGCGCGGGTTTCGCGCCCCCAGCTGTTTCATCCGCCGTCCGCAGCCGTCGGCCAGAAGGTAAAGTTTTTCCTCGGCCTTGTAGATACCCGAAACCTTGTACACCAGGTCGCGGATTTGCCGGTACACCGGGTCCACAGTTTCGCCGCTCTTGGTTGGAGCAAGCGGCGGAGTAGCAGGTTGGATGACAATCGTCATTTTGCGGGAGGTTCCAAGGCGGCATAACTCTTCAGGTCACGGTGGGCCTGAGAACGACGGCTCTGTAGCACGCGGCGAGTGATCTCCGTCGCCAGGTGATCGAGAGGATATGCGGCATCGGCCAGTCCGGAGGCGTGCACCAGGCCAGGCATTCCCCAGACCACGGAGGAATCCTCGTCCTGGATGATGACGTCTCCGCCCGCGTCGCGAATATCCTGCGCTCCGAGCACGCCGTCCGAACCCATACCGGTCATCACCACTCCAAGAACGTTTGCCCCGTAGGCCAGCGCCACCGAGCGAAACAGCACATCGACCGCCGGGCGGCAAGAGTTCTCCTGGGGTCCCTGATTCAAGTTCAGACGCCTGTCCGCCCCCGCGCGTATCACCTTCATGTGGAAATTTCCCGGCGCGATCCAGGCGTGCCCAGGTTTGAGAATCACGCCCGCGCTGCCCTCTTCCACGGGAATAGACGAACGGCTGGCAAGCCGCTCCGCCAGCAGGCGGGTGAAAATGGGCGGCATGTGCTGCACCACGACAATCGGGACAGGAAAGTCGTTCGGGATCCGCGGCAAGACTTCCGCCAAGGCGTTCGGGCCGCCGGTCGAACTGCCGATTGCCACAATTCCGATGCGCGGGTTAGACCGTACTCGAACCAATGCCGGACGCGACTCGGGTAGCAGCGGCAGTTTCAAGGGGGCGACGCCACACAGCGCCTTGATCTTGGGGATGAGTTCGATGCGTATGCGTTCAATCGCCCCCGCGGGACTTCCGGTATTGCTGGGTTTGGTGGCATAGTCCGACGCTCCCAGCGAGAGGGCGTCAAGGGTCGCCGCCGCCCCGCGCTCGGTAAGCGTGCTGAACATGATGACTGGCAGCTTGGGGTACAACTTGCGTACTGCCGCAAGGGTCTCCAGGCCGTCCATCACCGGCATTTCGATGTCGAGTGTAATCAGGTCGGGTTTGAGGAGTGGAATCTTGGCCAGAGCAATTCGACCGTCGCTGGCCGTACCAACCACCTCCAGCGCGCGGTCTCCCGACAAAGTGTCCGACAGCAGCCTGCGAATCACTACCGAATCGTCCACCACCAAGATGCGAATGGGAGTCATAGCAAACCGCGTCTGTCCGCTTCATGATCGAGGCATCCAGCCACCGGACCGCAGCCGAAACACTCAGGCACACAGCACTCAACCGAGCAGCCAGACAGAGAGTGCGCGGAGCTTACGAGCCGGCACCGGCTGCCCTGCTCTGCGCTCGAGTCACTGCCGCGCCCTTTCCGCGGCCGTTTTCGCTGGCGTTGATCTTGAATTGCTCCACCAGGCGGCGGAGTTGTGTGGATGTCTCCACCAGTTGCTGCGACGCTTTCTGAGTATCGGTGGCTCCGCGCGTCGTACCCAGCGCCGCCTCCGCCACGCCTGTAATGCTGCTGGTGATCTCGCCGCTGCCGTGCGCCGCTTCGCTGACGTTGCGCGACATCTCATTCGTGGTGGCGTTTTGCTCCTCGACTGCCGTTGCAATGGTGCTCGAGATATCGTTGATCTGGTGGATCACTCCGCTGATCGATGCGATGGCATCCACGGCCGCTTCGGTGTCAGTCTGGATGGCCTCGATCTTGCGGCTGATGTCCTCCGTGGCCTTGGCGGTCTCCTTGGCCAACTCTTTGACTTCGTTTGCCACCACCGCGAAGCCTTTGCCCGCCTCGCCGGCGCGCGCCGCTTCAATCGTGGCATTGAGCGCCAGCAGGTTGGTCTGCTGAGCAATCGAAGTGATGACTTTAATCACCTGACCAATCTCGGTGGAGGAATCGCCCAGCTTGGACACGGTGGCGGTGGCGGTTTCGGCCACCTTGACGGCGGAGGTCGCAACCTTGGCGGCTTCGCTGGCGTTCTTGGCGATCTCCCGGATGCTGGCCCCCATCTCTTCCGCCCCAGTGGCGACGGTCTGTAGGTTCTGGCTGACCTGTTCCGCCGCTTTGGAAACCACGTCGGCTTGGGCCGAGGTCTCCTCGGAGTTGGCGGTGATCTGCTGGCTGGTGGTATTCAGGTCCTCGCTCGCGCTGGCTACCTGAACTGCATTTTCCGCGATGGCCAGGATCATGCGTTTCAGGCTGACACTCATCTTATTGATCGCATTGGCCAGGTCGCCGAGCTCGTCCTCGCTGCGGATGTTCATCTCGTCCCGGGTCAAATCACCCGCCGCAATGGCCTCGGCCTGGGCTAGGACCGATTGCGTAGCGCCAGAAATACGCCGGCTCAGGAAAACCGCGACGAAGATCCCGATGGCAACAGCTATGAGCATCGTTCCAGCCATGGTCAGGTTCATCAACCGGGTATCGGAATTCAAGCTTTCTTTGTTCTGCTTCAGCAAAACGATGAAGGAATCCGCCATATCTCCGAGGGGTTTCTTGATCGCCTCGGCGATCATCGTGGCGTGGTCGGCAAATTCGTTCCCGGCGTGAAGAATCGCATCGCGTTCGCTGCTGGCCGCGCGACCCATTGCTTCTTCCTGGACCCGCCGGAGGTCGGGAAGTCGCTTCTTGACCTCGACAAGCAGGTCGCGGTTCTGTTGCAAGGCCCATTGAGGCGCCAATTCGTCCATTCGGGCCACATCTTTCTCGATGTCTCCCCAAGCCTCGTCGAAAAGCTTCCTCGCGGACTCTCTCCTGGCCGTTTCTGTTCCCGCAAGGACAGCCTCACGACCCTTGCTCTGTGTCTGATTCAGGTCCTTCTGCAAGTTCCTGCAAGCTTCGAGCGTGGGCATACTCACCCCCATGGCGCGATCCTGGTTCATCTTGATTGCGTTCGCTTGTAGATAGGTCAGCGTGGTGTCGACAACGATCAAACCGAGAATTACTCCAAAGCCCAAACCCAATTTCCTTCCCAGTGTCAATCTCATTTCCTTTTCCCCCCGACAATTTGCGAAATCGAACCCGCGGTAATTACCTTGCCGGCGACAAATCCGAGGACTTGAATATTTGGGAGATCCTGCGCCAGCAGAGTACCGGCGCAGCCGCACAGAGCTGCCAGAATAAGGATTCGTCGAAACATGGATTCCCCTCCAGTTGCTTCTTGACAGATCGGCACTGCTTTCTACCGCTTGAGCAGCTAGATTCGAACCGGGACTCCTTCGGGCTTGTCCTTCAGGGTGCAGCAAGTTTGCTCGGGTTTGTTGACGCGCTGGGTGTGGAGAGAAAGTGGCGGGCGTGTTATCCCTTGCCTCTACAGAGGCCCACCCACAGAATCGTGAGCCAGCTATGGGCTTGCGGCCACGGTTTCCGGCACTTCGGTCATCTGGCAAGCTTTTTCGATGTCCAGCACATGCATGAGACGGTCATTCAGTTTGTGGACACCCAGGATCATGGTCCGGATTGAGCCGCGCAGGGTTTCGGGCGCGGGCTCGAAGGTAGTCTCCTCGACTTCGACCACATCACCGATTTCGTCGACCAGCAGGCTGACCGCGCCGTCCTCAGAGCGCACGACCACGTTCATGGCAAGCATGCCCGCCGGGCGAGACTCCAGTTCAAGCCGCCGCCGCAGATCGACTGCGGTGACAATTTGGCCGCGCAGGTTGATCAGGCCACTGACCACCGCAGGCGCCAGCGGAACCTTGGTCATCTCCAGCGAGCGGATGACTTCCTGCACGCCTTTCAATTCGACTCCGAACAGCAACTTGTCCAGATAGAACGTGCAAAACTGTGAAGTGTGGGCCATGGCTTAGTTCGCAACCGCCGCTGATCTCGTCAAAGGGCCGGGCCGCGCCGTCCTCATATCCGCGCTTCGCAGAATCGCCGGGATGTCGAGCAATTCCGTGACCCGGTCGCCGATCACGACGGAATAGAGAACCGCCGCCCGGGTCGCCGCCGATCTCACGTCCGCCCGGTCTTCGACGATGTCCAGAATCCGTTCCACCACCAAGCCGAAGGAGCGTCCATCATGATTCAATACCAGCACCTGAATCGGTCCCGAATCCGGCGCCGGCGGAGCTTGCAAGGTTGGCAGTTTGTTGCGGCACTCTTCCAGCACTACATTGAGGCGAATTAAGGGCAGGATCTGGCCCCGATACTGAGTGACCCACTGGCTGCCCGACATTTCCACTTGCGCCACCGGAAACTCCTCCAGGCGCGCCAGAGTGCTGAGCGGTATGGCCATGCGGGAATCGCCCGGCCCCGCGAACAGCAGGAAGACTTGTTTTTCTCCAGCGGTCGCCGCCGATTCCGTGGCTTTTTCAGTCAGGGCGCGATCCCGGGTTTCGGTAACCACGCTGGCGCGCTGCGCCAGCCCGAGCACGTCCAAAATGAGGGCTACTTTGCCGTCACCCATGATGCTCGAACCGGCAAATGTCTTAACCGTCTTGAGTTGTTTCCGCAACGGCTTCACCACAATTTCTTCGGTGTCGTTGATCTGATCCACTACCAATCCGAATTGCCGCCCATCGGCTTGCAGAACAACGATGTTGACCGCGCCGTCCTTTTCCGTTGCGGGGCGCACATCGGCGGCCAGTTTCAGCTCCCGGCTGAGATACACCAGAGGCAGTAGTCGTCCGCGCAGCCGGTAAACCGGTACGCCATGGACCAATTCGATGCCCTTGCCCACCTCGTCGGCCTCGAGCCGCACCAGTTCGAGCAAGCTCACCCGGGGAATGGCGTAACGATCGCCGCCGCAGGTTATAACCAGCGCGGGGATGATGGCCAAGGTCAACGGAATCTTCACCCGGACCGTCGTGCCTCGGCCCAGGGTGGACTGAACGTCCACGGTGCCGCCAATCTTTTCGACATTCGTCTTCACCACATCCATGCCCACGCCGCGGCCCGACACGTTGCTCACCTTTTCCGCCGTGGAAAATCCGGGCAGGAAGATCAAATTGAAGATTTCCCGCTCGCTCATGCGCGCCGCCTGTTCGGCGGTGATCAGTGCGCGTTCGACAGCCTTCTTGCGGATGCGCTCGCCGTTCAAGCCGGCGCCATCGTCGCTGATCTCGATATTGACCTGCCCACCTTCATGGAAGGCGCGCAGAATCAGGCGTCCGCTTCGATCCTTACCGGCCTTCACGCGGTCTTCGGGAAGTTCGATCCCATGGTCCACCGAATTGCGCACCAGATGAGTGAGTGGATCCTTGATCGCCTCGATGATGGTTTTGTCCAGTTCAGTCTCTTTACCCTCCATCTCGATGCCCACTTCCTTGCCGCAACCGAGTGCGACGTCGCGCACCGTCCGCGGAAACTGGGCCCAGATATTCCCGATGGGCTGCATGCGGGTCCTCATGACTGCTTCCTGTAGTTCGGTGGCAATGAGGTTCATGCGCTGGGAGACGGCCTGAAGGCCGGTGTCTTCGACCGTATTCGAGATTTGCAGAAGCTGATTGCGTGCCAAAACCAACTCGCCCACCAAATTCATCACCTTGTCAAGCAAGCCCACATCCACTCGAATGGTGCTGTCCGAGGCCCCGCCCGGCCCGCGTGATAACTGCTGGATGCGAAGCGCATCTACTACATCGGCCGGCCGCGCCGCGCCTTGTTCCACCAGAATCTCGCCTAAATGACGCGGGTCACCGTTTTTCTGTAGCTCGATTGCACGGCTGATTTCTGAAGGTGCGACTCCGGCCTGCTGTATCAAAATGTCGCCGAGTCGAGGGGCTGGGCAAGCGACTTCGGAAGCCCCTGACGGTGTGGTACGGGCCACGCTCCTTGCCGGCACATCGGGAGGCTGCTGCAGGCGGGTCAGCGTGGCAATCAGCTTCGTGTCGTCGCGCTCCCCTTCCCCCCCGCTCGCTTCGATACTGCCTAGCATCTGGCGCACCGCATCCACCATACCCAGCAACGCCGTGGTAAGTTCCGGATTTAGCGTGAGTTGTCCGTCCCGGAGCCGAGTCAGCAGGCTCTCTCCAACGTGGGCAACCTTTTCCAGCTTGTTGAAACCCAGAAATCCGCAGGTGCCCTTGATGGTGTGAATGGTGCGAAAAACGCTGGCCAGCGCGTCGCGATCCTGGGGATTTTTCTCCAACCCGACCAGTTCCCGGTCCAGCCGATCCAGGTTCTCGTAGCTTTCGACTAGAAAATCTTGGACGATGTCGCTGTCGCTGTCGCTCATCGCTGCCGTTCCTTTCCAAATTGGGAGTGATTTCCAATAGGCTGGCAACCTATCTGTCGCTGCGTGTCTTCTCGCGCCTCTTGAAGCGTACCTCCCTTGGGTGGGTGTGGTTCCATGTCGCGGGCACACCAGTCCCTCTTCATCTAGTGATCTATCGTCCGTTCAGCGATTTCCATTAGAGGCCACTTCTCCCTAGATCGGAGGCCGGACAGAGGAGTTGTGTGGCACACCCCAACTGGCGAAGGGAAAATGGCAGGGGGGATAGCTCCACAATAGCCCGGAAGCGGGGCATCAAAAAAAGCGGCCACGGATTGGAACCGATTTTCACGGATGAGGACTAAACCCCAGGCCTCAACACAGATCCGTGTTCATCCGGGCCGATCCGTGGCGACAAACCTCGCGGGCGAATGTGCCCACGCGACACACAGCTACCTCGGCTGGGGGACGATGCGCAGATACGGCTTGGGCGACTTCCAGCCCCCAGGGTACTTCTGTTGCGCTTCCTCGTTCGAGACCGCCGGCACGATGATGACATCATCGCCCTGCTTCCAGTTCACCGGGGTAGCGACTTTGTGTTTGGCCGTGAGCTGCATCGAATCGAGGACTCGCAGGACTTCGTCGAAGTTGCGGCCGGTGCTCATCGGATAGATGAGCATCAGCTTGATCTTCTTGTCCGGACCGATTACGAATACTGTGCGCACGGTGGCATTGTCAGCGGCTGTGCGGCCCTCGGAGGTATGCCCGCTCTCGGCGGGCAACATGCCGTAGAGTTTGGCAACCTTGAGGTCGGTGTCGCCAATCATCGGGTAGTTGACCTTGTGGCCTTGAGTCTCTTCGATGTCGGCTGCCCACTTGCTGTGATTGCTCACCGGGTCCACGCTCAGTCCGATGATTTTGGTGTTTCGTTTTGCGAATTCCGGCTGGAGACCGGCCATGTACCCGAGTTCAGTCGTGCAGACAGGTGTGAAGTCTTTCGGATGCGAAAACAAGACCGCCCAGCCGTCGCCGATCCATTCGTGAAAGTTGATGGTGCCTTGCGTGGTTTCGGCAGTAAAGTTGGGGGCCGTGTCATTGATACGGAGCATTTTCGGTGTGGTTTCGGTTAGGGTTGCGGTGCTCATAAGTCTCTCCTCGCTAAAATTTTCCCGGAAGGTCCGAGAGGTTAGTCGGCACCCACCGCGGCTTTCAAAAGGTGGCGTCTCGTAGAAGAACAAAACCCACCCTCAGATCGCCGGGTGGGTATAGTAAAACCTTTTCGCTCTACCCACACGCTGGGGCCCGCGTACAACAGCACATCGGGCACGGCGTGGAGCGTATGCGCATACATTTTCTAGGATACGCGGCAGTGAAAATTGAGTCAACCGGCGGGACGATACAGTTTTCACTCCCGCTTGCGGAACCGGATGACGGGCGCGAGAATTCAATAAGCACAAAGGACACCAAGGTACACGAAGGAAAACCTGTCGCGCCGCTAACCAAGAGCAGGCGCTACAATAACGCACCATGGCAAGAGAACTCCGGCGGCTTCCCTTCGTGCAGTTGGACGTCTTCTCCTCACAGCCTTTTGAGGGCAATCCCCTGGCGGTATTCCTCGATGGCCGGGGACTCAGCGACCAGGAAATGCAAGCATTGGCGCGGGAGATGAATCTTTCCGAGACCACGTTTGTCCTGCCGCGTGAATCATCCGTCGAACGCGAGCGCGGGGTGCGGGTCCGAATCTTCACCGTGCAGGAAGAGCTGCCGTTCGCCGGTCACCCAACGCTGGGAACCGCATTTCAATTACGCGGGTCGACGGGCGCGCGGGAAATTGTGCTGGATCTCAATGTGGGCAAAGTTCCAGTTCAGTTCGAGGAAAAGCCGGGGCAGCCGGTGTTCGGCGAAATGACCCAAGTCAACCCCGAGTTCGGGAAGCAGCATGATCGCGAGGCGGTGGCGCGTGCCTCCGGTTTGCGGGATGGTGATATCGATCTTTCCTTGCCCATCCAAACAGTTTCGACCGGCGTGCCCTTCACGATAGTTCCTCTGCGCGGGCTGGAAATCATGCGCAATCTGCGTGTGGACATGAGAGGCTCCGAGGAATATCTGGGGCGTTCGGGAGGAAAGTTTTTCTACTTTGTCAGTCGCCAGACCGTGGATCCCGCAGCCCGACTGCACGCTCGCATGATGTTCTATAACGGCGAGGACCCGGCGACCGGCTCGGCGGCGGGATGCGCGGCCGCCTGGATGGTCGCCCATGGCATCGCTCAGCCCGAGGAGCGCGTACTGATCGAACAGGGAATCGAGATGAAGCGCCCCAGCCGGATTTTTGTCCGCGCCTCGCGCCGGGATGACAGAGTGGTTAACGTGCGGGTCGGTGGAAATGTTGTCGAGGTCCTCCGCGGAGAAGTCCATTTCTGAGAGTTTGATGCACGAATGCACAGGAAAAATGCTCCCATGCACAACTGCAGAAATTTTTCAATGGGGTAAATCTCCCATTAGCATCGGCGGCACTTTACATCTCTCAGGTTCGCCTTTAGGATTCATCTCGCTCTAAATTCTCTATCAAGAAAGTTTTCGGATTTCCCCCGGCGCACGGTTTGGGCCGGTTCGCCATTTCGGAAACAAGAATGAAACCAAAAAGAACGATCCTCTGCGTTGACGACAACGAACAATCGCTCTCCATCCGCAAAGTCATGCTGGAGACCCGGGGCTATCACGTGATCACCTGCACCGGCGGCCAGGAAGCCCTGGAGCGTTTTAAGAAGGGCGGCGTCGACCTGGTGCTGACCGATCTGACGATGCCCGGCCTGGATGGAAGCAAGCTCATCGAAGAGATCAAAAGCCTGTCGCCCCAGACTCCGGCTATTCTTCTGTCGGGCAGAGTCAAAACCTACGACCGCGACACCAAGGCCGACGTTTTTCTACCTAAAGGAATGTTCGCACCGGTCGAGTTGCTGGAGCGTATCCGCGTGTTGCTGGTTCGGAAGCGCGGTCCGAAGCGCGCGCAGCCGCACGTGGTGCAATCTCCTCCGCGCACGAGCGCTGCGTGATCTCGCGAAACGCTGACTAAGTGGAAATTTCAGACTGGCGCCCGCACGGGCGTGGACGGATGCCCGCCCCTACATTAGAGAGGCCATGAGTGCTGGCAATCGAGCCTTCGTGTAATATCGATTATTTGGATGCCAGTCCTCATCGAAGCCGTGGATGTGCGCAAGACTTACCGCGTGGGCAAGATCGAAGTGCCCGCGTTGCGCGGGATTTCCTTTAGCGTGCAGAAGGGCGAGTTTGTGAGCGTAGTTGGCCCTTCGGGAAGCGGCAAGTCTACGCTTTTTTATCTTTTGGGTGGACTGGCTCGGGCCGATTCGGGGCGCGTCGTCATCGACGGGGACGACTTCGCGCAGCTCTCCGACGCCGAACGTACCCGCATGCGCAAGCGCAAGATCGGATTCGTATTCCAGAAATTCAACCTGCTGCCGACCCTCGATGCGCGTTCAAACATCAATATTGCCCTGGACATTGCCGGAGCCAATGGGAATCGCGACGCCGCGTACTTCGACAAGATTGTGGGCTTGCTTGGACTGGAGAGACGACTTCCGCACCGGCCTTCCGAGCTGTCCGGAGGTGAGCAGCAGCGGGTTGCGCTGGCCCGGGCGCTGATCAACAAACCGGCGATTGTGCTGGCTGACGAGCCCACCGGCAACCTGGATTCGAAGAACTCGGTAATCGTACTGGACATGCTGCGGCACTCCAACCGTGAACTGGGCCAGACCGTGCTCATGATCACCCATAACCCGGAAGCCGCAAGCTACGGGGACCGTATTATTCACATGCGCGATGGCGAGATCGTGGCGCCGGAAAATGATCCGCAGTGGACCGGGTCACAAAAGTAAACGGTCTCGCGAACTCATTCGCCACCATCTGGAGACAAGCAGCATGGATGACCTGAAAAAACCGATTTTGCCGGGCAAGGGAGCGTCCGACTACGAACGGTACCTGCACACCGACGAACTGCTGTCGCTGCAAAAGCCTCCCGAAGAGTTTCTGCATAAGGACGAGATGACCTTCCAGGTCGTCCATCAGAGTTCGGAGTTGCTGCTGAAAGGCGTTGCCTGGGAACTGGGACGCGCTCGCACCCATATCGAAGAAGGCGACTTCTCGAATGCCGCGCGGTTAATCCGGCGCGCCAACCACATGCTCGATTATCCGATCTCCATGCTGCACGTGCTGGAAACGATTACACCGTACGACTACCACATTATCCGCGCCGGACTAGGACACGGCAGCGGCCTGGATTCGCCGGGCTTCCTCTCTATGCTTCATGTTGGCCCACGCCTTGGCGAGGCGTTTTACGCCCAGCTGCGCAAGGCTAACCTCAGCGTGGATGACATCTATCGGCGGCATGATGAATTCTTTGGCTTGCACGATGTGGCGGAACGACTGCTGGATTTTGACGAACGCGTACACCTCTTCCGCTTTCATCATCTGAAGCTGGCGCAGAGGATTATTGGCGGCGGCGTAATTGGCACGATGGGAACGCCGGTCGAGGTTCTTCATCAACGGATGGAGCATCTGTTCTACAAGGAGCTTTGGGACGTGCGAAACCACATCACGGCCAAAGCCAACGAAGCCATGCAGAAGCCTAAGACGGGTTGTGCGTACTAAGTCACGAAAAGCGCCCGCCGTTGCTGTGAAGTTACTGCTTGTTTATAATCGGAACTGCCGAGCGGGGGTAACTTGAGGCGTTTGCGCGGCGTCCGAGCCGCGCGCCGAAATCCCGAGCGAAGCCGAGGGATCTGGTCGGTGCGAAGTTTTAACGAGCGGGAGTAACTCAGTGGTAGAGTGCGACCTTGCCAAGGTCGAAGTCGCGGGTTCAAATCCCGTCTCCCGCTCCAGATTTAACGAGGAAAGCTTACTTGCCGCTCATTACCAACTTGGCGATGGTGGCTAGCTGCATGTTCGACGTGCCTTCGTAGATTTTGCCAATCTTCGAATCGCGCCAGTACTTCTCCACGGGATAATCTTTGGTGAATCCGTAGCCGCCATAAATCTCGATGGCCAGCGATGTGACCCGCTCGGCCACCTGGGAACAGAACAGCTTGGTCATGGCGGCCTCTTTGACGAACGGAATGCCGGCATCTTTCATGCGGGCGGCGTTGTACACCATGAGCCGAGCGGCCTCGATTTCCGTGGCCATCTGTGCGATCTGAAACTGGATGCCCTGGAAATCGGCAATCGCCTTTCCGAATTGCTTGCGTTCTTGCGCATATTTCGCGGCGTATTCCCAGGCGCCGCGAGCCACGCCCGCCATCTGCGCGCCGATCCCGATGCGGCCTTCGTTCAAAGTTTCAATAGCGATTTTGTATCCCTTGCCCACTTCGCCTAGAACGTTCGACTTGGGGACGCGGCAATCCTCCAGAATCAACTCGCAGGTCGAGGAAGCGCGGATGCCGAGCTTATCTTCCTTCTTGCCGACGGTGAATCCGGGAAACTCCTTCTCGATGATAAAAGCCGTGATGCCCTTATATCCCGCGGCTGGATCGACGGTGGCAAACAGAATAAAGACGCCGGCTTCTTTGCCATTCGTGATCCACAACTTGCGTCCGTTGAGGACGTAATCGCTGCCCTTCAGTTCCGCTTTAGTCTGCAACGCAAACGCGTCCGAGCCCGAACCCGCCTCGCTCAATGCGTAGGCGCCGCACAAGTCCGCAACCATTCGCGGCAGATAGCGCTTCTTCTGCTCCTCGGTCGTCCAGCGCAGCAATGCGTTGTTGACGAGGGTGTTTTGCACGTCCACGATCACGCCCGCCGAAGCATCCACGCGCGAAAGTTCCTCAACCGCAAGAATCGCCTCAAAGAACTTGCCGCCCGCACCACCATATTGCTCGGGCACCTCAATCCCCATCAGCCCAAGCTGGAAGAACTGGTGAATGAGGTCTTTGTCGAACACGCCCTTTTCGTCCATCTCCTTCACCAGCGGGCGAACTTTCTCTTCGGCGAACTGGCGGATGTTGTCGCGGAAGAGGATCTCGTCTTCCGTAAAGCTGGTCAGAGGAGTCGGCGAGGGAAGCTGCAGAACGTCAGGCATGAAAGCACCTTCAGATGAGTATGACGAACCAAGAATTCTAGCATCTTTACGGCGGGGAATTTGTAGCGCCGGCATCTTGCCGTCTGTCGCGAGGGCATCCTCCCCTCGCCACTGCGGGCGGGACGCCCCCACGACAGTCGCCGGGACGGCGGCGCTGCACAAACATCAGCTTTGCTTGTATACCAGCTTGAGGCCATCGGCCTGCAGAATTCGCTGGATTTGATTGCGTGCGTGTACCGCCCACGGACCGCTGGTATCTAGCTTGACATACGCGCGCCAGTGCTTCAAAGCCTTGCGGGGTTCCCTGACCTTCTCATAGGCGAGAGCCACATTGTAATGAGCATCGCCGTAGGTGGGGGCGAGTTGCAGCGCGGTGTTGTAAGCCTGGATCGCCTCTGCGACCCGGCCAGTTTCATCCAGCACGTTGCCCAGATCAAAATAGGCCAAGGCATAGCGTGGATCAATTTCGACTGCGGCGCGGTAATGCTTCTCCGCCAGTGTGTAATCCTGCCGGTTGTAATGCAGCGTGCCCAAGTTGATGTGCGCGGCCGCGTGCTCGGGATCCAGTTCCAGCACCCTTTGATAGGCCGTGATTGCCTGAACTTGAGTATTGGGATCTTCCTCGAGCCCAATGCCCTGGGCGAACAGCCCCGCCACATCGGCTGGAACAGGCTTCGGCCTGAGTAGCGGAGTCGTCGTACTAGTGACTACATTGTCTCGGGAGGAGAAATCGAAGATGAACTGGCCGGCGATCGGTTCGACCACTCTGCCCTGGTGGCGGAAGGCGATGCGATGGCCGGTGCTAAAAGCGCTGGCCTCGAGCAATGGATTCTCCATCCCGGCCGCCTGCTTCTGCATGGCCTCGAGAGACTGCCGGATCACCGCGGGCCGCACTTTGTGAGCGCACAGGTCGCGTACTTTCTTGATTTGCAGGAGGTCAAAAAAGGAATAGCTCTCAGCGGCGGCGACCAGTTCGGCTTTTTCCCAAGCCGCCAACTGACGCGCCGTGAGCCGAAGAATCCGGAGCAGGTCTGCTCGACTATATCGATACACAGTGATAGGAATCGTTCAGTGCTCATTATCCGGAAGCTCGGGTTGTGTTGGCAAGTGGAAATAAGCCTCTAAGGGAATCTGAAGCAGCAACTTGCATCGCTACTGGTGCAACTTCGAGGGAAAGGATATTCCAAATCGAGACCGACTGGCCGAGTCGGTCACGAACTTTTAATGTTCGGCAAGCACGAAACTTTGACATTCCAGCGATATCATTGATCGTCAGCCAGAACCGTTCGAACGATCAGCCAATGAGACGCAAAACCGTTCAAGAGCTGGAGTCCACGAAGGAAATGACCGGGCTGGTGCAGCAGGCTTGCCTGGTCGCGAAGGACGCCGCATTTAATCTGCGGGACTTCCTCGAAAATTCGTCCAACATGGCGTTCATCGCGGTACAGGATTGCGAGAAAGAACTGGATCGGGCGGAACGCAAGATCGATGACGGGATTACGCATGCCATCACTCAAGTGACTGAAGTGGAAGCGCGCGAACTGCTTGCCTGCCTGAAGTTCATCATCGATCTGGAACGCATCGGAGATCTGACGTGGTCGGTGACCCAACGCCTGCAGCGCTTAACCCCGAAGATCCTGCGCGACGACCGCCGGGACTTGATCGCGATGGCGGACATCCTGGAAAGAATGCTGGAGGTCGTGCACAAGGGGTTTGTGAACCGCGATCTGGAGTCGGCAAATTGGATATTGAAGACGGACTCCCAGATTGACCAAGTCTGCCGGGCGGTCTTTCAGCGGCACCTGGAAAGCAAAAGCAAAGAGCGGCGCCGCGACTACAGCACCAATCTGCTGCTGATGGCGCAAGCCTTCGAGCGCGCCGGAGATCACGCTAAGAACCTGGGCGAAGAGTTGGTTCATCTGGTGGAAGGCCGCAGCGTGCGGCACGAGCCCAAACGGTCGAGAGGCTCGCGAGCGCGGCAGGAAGCGTAGGGCGCGAAGAGGGAGCCGACGACTGAAGTGAACTGGTGACCCGCCGATTACGAAAAGGTCCAACCTTCCGGAGTTGGAATCTCGCATGGCGGCGCGAGGTTTGCGGCGCCCAGTTAAGCGGTGATATGTTCGCCGACATGGCCGTGACGGTCGAGATGCACAATGCGGGCGATCCCGTGGTGCGGGCGGACGTCGTAGCAGCCATTGAGCATGTGTTTGCGGATCGTCCAGGGGACTACCGGGTTTCGCTTATTGGGTCGCAGGCGAATGACCGGTGGGAGATGAAGATTGCCGGTCCCAATGGTTTTGAGCGGTCTTATACGTTGGAGGGTAGCTCAGGGGAACATCGGCCGGAGGTGATTCGGGTTATTGTGGGAAAGATGGTGCCTGCAAATGTATGAGAGGTTGAGTCGTTAGAACCTCTACCACGCATTACGCAAACGCGCCGGAAAAGGCGTCATCGTGATACGAAATAATCAAATGGCAGCCAACCCGAATCGTGGTCCCCGACGCTCGGCTGGGCAACTGCAAGGAGATGCGACCGAGCGCCCAATTCTCCTCCCCCGTCCGGAACGGAAGTCAAGAGGGACTCTTCGCTCATTCGCAGCCTGAAGCTGCCTTGTGGGAAGAGGGTCGATCTCATAAGATTGATGCCATGTCAGCCCTCACGGTCACGATCGGCCAGGCGCTCGGGCATTACCGCATCCTTGAGAAAATCGGGGCTGGGGGGATGGGTACGGTCTATCGTGCCCACGACGAACGGTTGGATCGCGACGTCGCTCTCAAAGTGTTGCCTCCGAGTGGGCTGGGGAATGATGCGGCTCGGAGACTTTTCCGTAAGGAGGCGTTGGCCCTCTCTCGCCTAAACCATCCCAATATCGCCACCATTTATGACTTCGACTTTGACGCTGGGGTTGATTTCCTGGTCATGGAGCTTATAACGGGTGTCACCCTGGCCTCGAAGCTCGCCAGCGGAGCTCTTTCGGAGGAAAAAGTTTCGCAGTTCGGCCAGCAGATCGCACTGGCCCTGGAGCACGCTCACGGGCACGGAGTAGTTCATCGCGATCTAAAGCCAGGGAACGTGATCATTCGGTCTGATGGTCAGCTTAAGGTGGTTGATTTCGGCCTTGCCAAACTACTGACGATTGATGAATCTGCTCCCACCGAAACATTGACCGGCATACACGGGCTGGCCGGTACGGTTCCTTACATGCCGCCCGAGCAACTACGGGGAAAACCTCCCGACTGCCGAAGTGATATTTATTCGGCCGGTGCGGTGCTCTACGAAATGGCTACTGGTCAGCGTCCTTTTCAAGGAAAAGTCCTGACCGCCATCTCGGAAGCCATACTGCACACAAACCCGGTCTCCCCACGCCAGTTGAGTCCGACAATTTCATCAGCCCTCGAATCAGTCATTTTGAAGTGTCTGCAAAAGGAACCCGCAACCCGTTATCAGACGGCTCGAGAGTTGTCCGTCGACCTCCGACGGCTGCGAACAGCCAGCGCCGACATAAGTGCTGGCCGGAAGTCGGCCAGGGTTCGCGCCCACTGGGTGCTCATTGCTTCGCTGATGGCAATACTGGTGGTCGCAGTGCCAATTTCCTTTCTTAAGGTCCGTGCCTGGCAGGCACGCACGAGGGCCACGAGTCAAATTCCCAGCATCAGGTCTTTGGCGGTGCTGCCGCTGGAAAATCTGTCGCGTGATCCGGAACAGGAGTACTTCGCGGATGGGATGACTGATGAGCTGACAACTGAGTTGGCGCACATCAGCGCTTTGCGGGTTGTCTCGCGCACCTCTTCCATGCGTTATAAACGGACTACCAAGACGTTGCCGCAAATTGCGCGAGAGCTGCAGGTCGACGGTGTGATTGAGGGTTCGGTGTTGCGTTCAGATGGGTCCGTCCGTATCAACACCCAATTGGTGCAGGCGCAAGCGGACAAGGAACTGTGGGCGCACAGTTATCAACGCGAGTTGAAGGATGTTCTGCAGTTGCAAGGTGAACTGGCGCATGACATCGCAGAGCAGATCAAAATCAAAGTCACGCCTCAGGAGGAACTCCGTTTAGCAACCACTCGAACCGTCGACCCGGGTTCCCATGAGGCCTATCTCAAAGGTCTCTACCACTGGAATAAGGGAACCGAGGAGCATTACCGGGACGCCAGGAACTACTTCGAGGAAGCCATCGCACTCGACCCCAACTACGCACCAGCCTATGCGGGTTTAGCGGACTATTTTTGGGCCACGGACGAATTGCAGCCGCGTGTGGCAATGCCATGGGCCAGGGAAAACGTTCTAAAAGCGCTAGCGCTCGACGACGGCTTAGCCGACGCCCACAAAACATTGGCGATTATCAAATTCTATGGCGATTGGGATTGGGTAGCCGCAGAGAAAGAGTTCAATCGCGCTCTCGCATTGAACCCAAGCTATTCCGAAGGCCACCGCATGTATTCCGTGTATCTGTCGGCATTGGGGCGGGCGGAGGATGCGTTCGGCGAGATACAAACCGCCCAGCGGCTGGATCCTCTCTCGCTTATAACCAGCGTGACCGCCGGGTGGATCTCTTATTACGCCCGCCAATATGATCGCGCCCTGCAACAATGCCGGGGCGTGCTTGAACTAGACCCCAATTGGAGTCCGGCCCACGAGTGTCTTGGCGATGCTTATGCAGCGAAGGGAAACTTCCCGCAGGCGATCGCAGAGTGCCAACAGGCAGCAACCGGTTCCGGTGAGGATCCGGTGCGTCTTGCCGGATTGGGGCGCAGTTACGCGCTGGCAGGGAGGAAATCGGATGCTCGGAAGATCCTTGCCGAGCTGAACAAGGCTTCGAAAACCGAATACATAGCACCATATTTCTTCGCCATCATTGAGGGCGCGCTGGGAGAAAAAGACCAGGCGTTCGCCTGGCTGGAAAAGGGGTTCAATGGCCGTGATCCTTACCTCGCCAGGCTGAGAGTTGACGTTGCCATGGATCCGTTGCGGTCTGATGCGCGCTTTAAGATATTACTGCGACGTGTAGGCCTGGCGAATTAAGATAGGACAACCGAATCACGGATCCGGTCCCTCTCGCAGGCTTCTGTTTTTGATACAGGCTGCCCGTAACTCCGCGCGAAACTGCACGTCTCTTGTTTCAGTTCTCAAAACAGGGCACTTGGATCACACGCGCAGTGCTCGCCCTGCCGTGAACCACTATGAAATCCCAGTGGGGAGGGTTACAGGGCGCTGGTCCGGGTGGGACTGAAACCTGAGGACTAACAACCTTTACGTCTTTCGAGAAAACGTCGTTGTCGTTCAGAAATTGCAGCAGTACCGTGTGGTCCTCTGCCAGTTGCTTCGCGCCCGTGGTTAGCGCTCGCAGGATCGCGGCCTGCGGCCATTTATGACCGGCGTCGTTAAGTTGCCAAACTCTAAGCACATCAAGCGTTTCCCCATTGATCGGCATTGTGACCCAAGCGGGAGCGTTCTGCTTTTTCTTGTGCTTCATGACAATCTCCCTACGCTACGCTGCGGTTCTATACCTTTTGGTTACCCAGAGTCAAATGGTGGTCTCGACCTGTCCGTGCGAGAGATCTTCGTCACGGACGACCTGCGGTCGTACGCGTGCACGGCCTACTCCAGGTGTCGAGCCTGTTCGTGTCGGAGGGCAGGCAATGACATCCGCACCCGGCATCCGGCGCCATGCGCCGCCTGGCGGGCGCTTGCCTGCGCAGACGTGTCGAGAAGCTTTGGCGACTAGCAATCCGTCCTGACTCTGTGGTCGGGAACCTGCGCATTCCTCTGTGTTTTTCCCAACGCTTTGTCGTCGGCAAAGTTCGGCGTTTGCACCGATGATGCAAGAAGTCAGGACCATCACTCACCGCCTTTCTTGTTGCGCGGGGGGCTGCGGGGTTGCGGATTTTGCAGGACTTTGCCGGAACCCGCAGACGGAAGTGCTGGATTCTCTTTGTTTTCAGAGTCAGCGATCTGACTCGTAATCTGTTGGTTGTAGGTTCGAGTCCCTAGGGCCCACCAACATTCTCAGCGTAATCAATCAGTTCCGAAGACCATGATCGGACTCGTCGATTTCCTCCGTCTCCAGTTGCGTGGGAGTTGCATTTTGTTGCGAAGATGTTTTCGTGATGAACACCCAGGAGGGTGCTGAAAACAGTGGTCCTGCAGCAGGCGGGACGACCGCCTCGCTGGAGGGCTTAGATACCTGACTGTGTAACTGGAGGAGGGAGAAAATATTCTGTGGAAAACTGCCATGTTTACTGCAATGTGCCTGGGCGTTTTGTCACCGACGCACCTAGGCTCACCTGGACCGTGCGAACCAGGTGCAGGAGCAAGACCCCCTTCAATTTCTGCCCTTCGAGCTGCAACTGCCAGGCAAGAATGCCTGTGGCAATAATTGGGAGGGTCGAAATCGCTGCCACGAGTAGGTATCTAGGTTCTGAAAATGGCGTTATTTCTTGCGGTGCTCTCCACTTCCGGAAACACGAATGTCTCCTCTTCAGCTACGAGGAAGGTTGGGGCGCCTCCCGAGGAGATGGACACCGCGTGAGCGATTGTCTGTTTGCCACCCTCGGAAGATGCGCAAGCTTCCAGGGCCTCCATCGAAGGGAAATGAATCTCCGCGATGCGGTGGAAGGCAGGCGTCCCTTGCGGAGAGCCTAGCACCTTGGTCGCGACAATCTTGGTTTTGCCGGCCAGTTTGTCGACAGCCATTGGCACATGGTCGCGGTTATAAACTGTTTCGAAGGCTTCGACCTTCGGATGCGGGTAGAGTACTACTAACTTCACGGCCATTTCATGCTCCTCGTAATTGGCTCAGACCACGACTGAGATTGTCGAAAATGTGAGTTGCGGCGTTTAAGCCGCAACCCACAAAAGTAGACGTTAGAGTGCGGCGATCCCATTGAAACCGGCGGCTTCGGAAAGACCGTCGGCCTCGCCAAGGCTGTTAAGGCTTCCATCTTGCCGGATGCCAAAGATACTGATCGTGCCGGTTCCCGAATCCAGAGTGTACAGGAACTTGCTATCAGCACTGACAGCAATATCGAGGTTCGCGCTTCCGCTGGGGTTGGTTCCTACGACAGCTCCAAGCAGCGGTGTCAGCGCCCCTGTGGCGCTGATCGCGAACCCAGAGATTGTGGAGGATGCAGCGTTCGAGGTGTAAACCCATCGGCCATCCGGCGTGACGGCGTTCCAGCAGTTTGCGTTTCCAAGCGTCGGAACGCCAGTGCTAATTGCAGAAAGCGTTCCGTTGGGAACAACCGCGTAGGACGAGATAGTCGAGGCGTCATTACCCTCGGCGGGGCCAGTTTCGGAAACCAGTGCCGCACCGTTGGGCGCGAATGTGACGGCGAACGCACCCGGGTCTAGACTCGGGTTGACCACAATTGGTCCCAGTGTGCCATCGTCCTGCACGTGGAAGGCGTCAATGTTGTTAGTTGCACGTTCAGTGACCAGAAGAAACTGCCCATCAGGGCTGAAGGCCAGCGACGCCGCCTCCGAATTGTTGGCGGTGAGGAAATGGATTGAATTGGGGATTTGCTTGAGCTGACCGCCCGCATTCAATCTGAATCCCACCACGTTGCTGCTGCCACCGACATTGAGTACGTAGACGAAGTTTCCGTGCTGGGCCACGGCATTCGGCTCGCCTCCGCCGGACACTACCTTGTCCACCAGCGCGAGATCGGAGCCATGCACAACAAACACGGAAATCTCTCCGCTGCCGCCGTTAACCGCGAAGAGAAAAGAGTGATCGCGGCTGAGAGTAAGGGAGCCTTGAGATTCCAGAGGATCGGTCACGCCTCCAGCCCCGCCCGCCGGTTGCAGATCTCCGGCCTTCTTGCAATGAGCCATCCGCAGCTCGCTTCAAAGAGATGATTTCATTTCGGTCAGCGGCATTCGTCATGACGAACACTGCTCCTGCACCTTTGGAATGATCGTCCTCTGCGTTGCTACGGGTGGGTGACACGATAACGATTGCGATCATCCAGAGAATGTGAACTACCTTGCGCATTTTCCAACTCCTGTGTGTGGTTTGTGTCGCGAGCCGAACTAGACGAACACCGCAAACATTTGTCTTCCAGTTCAGATGCGCGCGGACATGAGAGTCATGGTAGCCCGCAGCATGAAAGCTTTGCTCTTGGGTGACCTTGACCGGCGGGTTCGCGGTTCCGATACCGAGGAGCCGAGGATGGTTCACTGGTCTGCAACCAATTCATGCGAGGCGTCAGTCTTACCCTCCTGAGGCGCAGCGTCGAGTTCCGCGCCGAGCTGAGACTTTATGCCACGCGTCGCATTCTCGAGTTCAGCTTTAGCCCGCGCCACGTGTCCCAGCATTGCGTGCAGCCGCTTCGGTCCCAATACCACGAGTCCGAGCATGAGCACGAACAGTATTTCCGTGCCAAAACTCACGATTCACTCCTTGGTCAGGCCTTGGTCGTTGGCAATGGTGGTTGTTGTGCTGACCGGCTTCTCTTCCTCAGCTTTCATCGCTGACTTGAAGCCGCGGATGCCCTCTCCGATTCCTTTGCCCAGCTCCGGAAGTTTTTTGGGCCCGAACACGAGCAGCGCAATTCCAAAAACGACCAGCAGATGCATGGGTTGAAACAATCCTTCAAACATACGGCCTCCTTAGATCGAGTGAGAAAATCTCAAAACCCTGTTAGTAAAAATGCAGGCGCTGCAACCGGTAACCCGATACAGCGCCTGCCCAAACAGCGGGGGAGAGCTTGCAACAATCAAAAGCCGCGTCGGACTGAATCAGCTTCGACAGCCAGTCGGTTAACCAGAGTAAAGAACGCCCGCGATTGACCCTGGAACAAGAGGTCATCCGTGAAAGCCTTGATCGTGGCGACTGCTCCCCCGTTCTGGGTTGACGTTGGCCGGATCACGGAGCACTGGGGCAGCGTCTTGCTGATGAATTCGCACGGCTCAGCCAAGATCAGGTTGGTCTGAGTTAGCTCGGTCGGAGGATTATTTAGATTAGGGAACGTTAGCCCGGTTTCGGGATCAGTTACCCCCGCCAAAGGCGCGTTTACTGCGTTGCCCGCTTTGTCATGCCAGAGCCCGAAGTGGTCGATCTCGACTCCGCCAATGCTCACCAGGATTCGCAGGACTTCAGCGTCCGTCGCCTTGAAGGCCAGCGTGGGATACAAGCTCGCCCCACCCTGCTCGATGAAGGCAAAGTGAAATCCCGCCGTGTTGGCGATCGCTTGCATGCGAGCCTCTTGCGGGGTCGCAGGCGGAACCGGTTGGGGCTGGTTGGGAGGAGTGTCAGTGTCGTTCAAGGGAATGGCCGGTTCGTGCCTGATGCTAAACGGGCCTTTGAAGTGTGCGCCTAAATCGGGGTTCTGTCCGCTGCGATAACGCGTGTACCAGCTAAGGTCAACGTTGAGCTTCATCAGGTTGGTCAGCCTTCCGATGTCCTTGGCACCCGACGCTTGACTACTGGGCAAGGTCCGGAACACGTCGAGATCGACCGGCTCTACTCCCTTAGAGATTAGGTAAGCGTTCAGGAAGGCTGCGTGGCTCAATTCATCGTCGGTGTTATCAGCGATGTATTGAGGCATATCGCCATCAAGGTTGCTGAGCGCGGCCATGTAGGCGGGATTGCCTCCTTGGACTCCGCCCAGTTCGTTGTATTGCTGCCACAGATCAGCCTCTATGAGTTCTGCCGCCGCCGCGAACCGCAGGAGCGCAGCATCGCCTTTGGAAAGCTTGCCTGGACTCCGAGTGGCCTGCGCATTGCCCTCAGTCGCCAATAAAGCGCCAGCCGACAACGTTGCACTGGCAATCCCTAGGCCCTTGAGAAATGAACGTCTCTTGACCACACCCTGCCAGTGACGTTGAACGCCTTCTTCCGCCGAAGAGTGGCTTGCTTCAGCTAAGTTTGCCTCGCACACCACGGTAGATGGAGAATTCTCTTCTTTCATAGTTTACGATCCATTCCTTTTCCTTATGATTTTGTTCCAGCACTATGTGAAACTTCGCCATGCGAGCGATATTCCCCAACTACAAGAAATATTTCTCGCGGCACACCCACGCTACTGCCTGCGGAAATTTCACTTGTCACTGCGGTGTCACATTTCTGTCAACAATAGCAATACGTGCCATAGAACAAATCTAGCGATTACGTTTTGGTTACGCAGCAGAATGAAGCGAGGGAAGCAGAGCGTCTACAGCGCCGGCCCTGGGACTTGCTGCCTGTCATTTGGAACCGTGTGGACCATCCCTTGTTTGAACAAACGCCGTTTTTCCCGTATCTGAAAGACTGGCGTCGCGTTTTACACCGGAGAAACCCGAAGCACTAAATCGAATCGACGATGCCTGAGTCTCCTCGGTTCGCGTCGCTTCTCGCTCACGGCAGCTAAGCGCAGACTAGACGGTGCCCGCTCCGCGCTTGCGCGCCGAATTCACCAGCCAAGCTACTCCGATACTGATAGCGTAGAGCGCGACCATCGGGGCCGCGAAAAGACACATGTTCAAGATGTCGGTAGTTGGTGTGACCATTGCCGCGACAACAAAAATCGCGAGAATGGAATATCGCAGATTCCGCCACATCCAGCGAGCCGTAATCACACGCATCAAGGCGAGAAAAAACACGAGAATCGGCATTTCGAAAATCAGTCCGAGACCGATGATGATTGTCAAAAACAACTTGGTATATTCCCCAATCGTAATCATCGGCTGGAAGCGTTGTCCGTAACCGATCAAGAAGTCCAGCGACGCCGGGTAGACCATCCTGTAACCGAAAAACCCTCCGGCTATGAACAAACCAACCGTACTAAGCAAGAACGGAAGAACATAGCGTTTTTCCTTGCGATACAGTCCAGGAGCGATGAACAACCATAATTGATAGAACACAAATGGAGAGGCCGCAAATAGTCCAGCGACCAACCCAACCTCCAAATAGAGGTTGAAGGGCTCAGTTGGGTTTAAATACACTAACCCGCCGCCGAGCCCTTGGTGACGTAGTGCTTGAATGATGGGTTGCTGCATTAGACCGAAGATACGGTCAGCATAGGACCAGCACGAGAGAAAACCGACGAGTACCCCAAGTACTGAAAAGATGATTCGTTTCCTCAACTCCTCCAGATGGGCCAGGAGCGGCATGGAGTGCTCGTGTTGTGCCAGCACAGAGGCAGCCGCGTCAGCCATTAAAAACCTCTACTTGCCCGCGATCCCTTTGAAAACCATCGATACAAATGGCGCCGGGGCCTGTTTCAGCGGGGGATGTTATTTGCAGCAAGGACGCCGGGGGAAGTTTCCCTGTTGCTTGCCAACTGTCCCCCGCAACCGTGCACTCCCAGTCTCGATCATCTGAGAATCGTTCAAGCGCTTTGAACAACAACAGCTTTGGAAACAATTCGGTGCTGCCAGGAGCGGAAATCCGTTTACGCTGCAATGCCATCTAGAATTCCGAGTCTTACTGCACCACGACCTTGCCGGTCATCTTCGGATGGATCGTGCAGTAGTAGGGATACGTTCCCGCCTTGTCAAACGTGTAGGAAAACTTTTCGTCCGTATCCCGCACTTTGGACTTGAACACACCGTCGGTGCTCACCACCGTATGGGGAATGTCATCATGATTGGTCCAGATAACTGTAGCTCCGACGGGTACCGTGAGCGTCTGTGGCCCAAAACTGAAATTGTCAATTTTGACCTCCGCGTTTGCCGCGGAGGGCTGGTCATTCGCCGTGACGCTCGGTGATCCCGCTAACAGCAGCAGCACAGCAATCATGGCCGGCGTCGCCAAACCCGCAATCCGCACATTTCTCCTCATCATTTTTCTGTTTCCCTTCTAGGTTTGATTTTCGTACTTGATCTTCCTCGTTTGGACCAGCTTGTTTGGACCGGATCCTTGGCAGTCCACCCAAGGGTTGAGTCAACTACCGCCAGGAGCCGCCTCCATTCCCTGAAGCCGAAGAGCCCGAGGCACCGAGTGGCGAATCGACAATGGCAAGACTCTTCCCGCTGACCAGGTAGTTCACATCCGTGATGCCCAAGACCTTCTGCAACTGGTCGGCTGGCACCTTCATGGGTCCTGCTGAGGAAGCTGTTCCGGGCGCAGGTTGAGGGAAAGCGGTCGACATCGCGGTGTGGAACGAAACCTTACCTTCGATCTTCTGCATGATCTGGTGTATGTGGCCGTTTAAAACAGTCACCGAACCGAAACGCTTGACGTGGGACAAGGCTTGTTCACTGTCGTCGGTTCCCCAGCCCCAATCTGGATAGATGGTCCACAGCGGAATGTGCGCAAAGAGCACAATCGGAGTGCTAGCAGAGCGGCCCTTGAGATCGTCCTCGAGCCACTCCAGCTGTTCGTGACCGAGCGACCCCATGCCTCCAGCTTTCAAATTAGCGACATTCACGAGCCCCACGAAATGCACACCCTTGTGATCGAAGCTGTACCACCCGGCGCCCTTTGTTCCCTTCCCATAGCGCTGGAGATATTGCTCGCCGTTGTCACTGAGCATGTCATGCTCACCCGGGACAAAGTAGATCTGTTTCGCGGACGCTCCTTTCAATGCCTGGTCAAGCGTGTCGAATTCACTCGGCTTAGAGAGCTGGCTCAGATCACCGGTGTGAATGATGAAGTCCGGTTTGTGGGGCATGGCATTGATCTTGTTGATTGCCGTCTGCAGCGTAGCGGTGACGTCCGGATTGGCTGGCTTGTTAAAACCGATGTGGCTGTCGCTGATCTGCACGAAGCTGAAGTCAGCGCCTTTGCCGGCATCTTTGCCGTAGCCTTTGGCGAATGCCCGAGATACCGGGATGCCACCGCTCAAGGTCCAGACCAGGCCTGTACCCGCCCATGCCATGCACTTCAGGAACCCGCGACGGTCGACGCCATCATTGTTGAGGTCTTGCAACTTCTGATCGATAAAATCTTGCTTCTTGTCCGGCATTTGCCCTCCGTGGTTTGTAACGCTCTCAGTTGATAACTGGCACGAGTCGTTTTTATTCCCGGTCAAGTTGAGGTGACGATCGAGAACATTTGGTGATTGTTGACGTCTCTGAAAGTTCCTTCAGAGATTTGCTCTCGGTTTACTCCCGAGTTGGGAGCGGAGCGCCTGGCGCGTCTAACCGGGTCCGTTTACGCCGCTCAGGAAGCCCCCCAAGTGCCCTGTCAGCGTGACGATACCGACGCCCAGAAGTTCGGCCGCCAGGCGGTAGATCGGCAACGCTTCTGCCCGCCGTCGCGCGCGAAAATGCACCCACCAGACCAGCCAGATCAGCACACTCGAGACGCACGCAAGCACAAGGTGCAGCAATAGGATGCCCTTCAGTTTTTGGCCCTCGAGTTGGAACTGCCACGCCAGAAATCCCGTGGCGAGGACTGGGAACGTTGAAATCGCTGCCCCAATCAGGTTGTAGTAGGCTGTGTCCGCCAGGCCACGTCGCTTCGTCCAGTGTGCGATGAGGTCGAAGGCCACTGCCGAAATGAACAGCGCGATTGGAAAATGGATCAGCACCACATGTTGTGCATGTTTGGCCAAGAGTGCGGTCTTGAGATCGAAAGGATTTACCATCGCCCTACCCCTTCTACGATTTCGCGTAGCTTGCTGCGGGGATCCTGCGGCCTCCGCCGCCTATCGGTCTTGCTCCCCGTGGTATTCCTCACCCTCCATAGGAGATCGAGGACTCGGTCTGTTCAGGCTGCCAAGACCAACGAGCTGAATTTAACGAACTTGCCTCTTCTGATTGTGTTCACAATCCGCCTCCTGCGAAATGAGTCTCACCGGAAATAACGGATTTTCTGATCTTTTATTCCAAGCTGGCCCCACAATGCCCGAGTCGCTTGCCAAACCGGAAGCCACCTGTGTCCGGGGCTTCATTCCGCAAGAATTGCCGTTCGGCAGGAAATAAACGGGAATATTGTTCTCACTCCTGAGTTTTGGTAATAGTGGGACTGTCCGACGCCGTCGATTTTTCACCCAGCCAGCTCTGCCATTCTCCCCCACAACACACGCGGCGGCTGATCTTCAATCCTTACAGCAAGACCCGTGGATCGCGGCGGAGGGTGCCAATCAGCGAACACATGAGCAATCTCTTGATGATTCGCAGTGTCGGCAAACCGGAAGGCTGGTTGTTTCCTGCGTCCAAGGCAGCATGTGGCCATCTGACAACGGTGGCCAAACAGTTTCGTGGAGCACGTCGCGAAGCTGGTCTACCCGAGTCGTTGGTTTTGTACTGCGCCCGCCATACTTTCGGTACGGCAGCGTATGAAGCAAACGGCAACCTGGCGATGGTGATGAAAGTCATGGGCCACACGGATGTACGTACCTCTATGCGGTATCAGCATCCAGGGCTTGAGTCGATTCGCGAAGCCATCGATCGGCGCAATCTACGTCACAATCCACGTCACAGCGACTTGAGGGTGCAGTGAGAAGCACGAGCATGTGGTTGAAAAGATGGAGCCGACGACCAGAGTTGAACTGGTGACCTGCCGATTACGAATCGGCTGCTCTACCAACTGAGCTACGTCGGCTTTGATTTAACGTTTGCGGGAAGTTTTGCGATTTCTCCGGTTGCGATCCCTTGCCCATTCCTTGCCCAACTGGCTGCTCCAACCGGCGCATCGCGTCGCGCCCTTCGTCCAGCGATTTTAACAGAATGGAGTGCTTCCTCGTGGTCGAGGCGTCACTGTGGCGAAGAATCGTCTGCGCGACTTCGGGTGTGACGCCGAGCCCAAAGAGGCTGCGCAATGGGGACATGAGGAGTCCTGCGTCTTCAAAATCGCCTTGAGCTCCGCAGCGCCTACTGACGCTCGCGGGCTAGGCATTTCGTGGAATTGCGGAAGAAGGAACCGTTCACCCGGAAAAACGGAAAAATGAACAGTCGCTGGGTTATGCTAAGGGTGTGAGCGCAAAACGAACTCTCGGGAAACGAGCACGTTCGCCCAAGAAACGGCTTTGCAAGGTTCACGGCAGGCCAATCCGACCGAGCTATTGGCGCGCTGGCCACCGCACCACGGGCTGCAGCGAATGCTATCGGACCAAGGAAGTGCCACCCCCCAAGAAACGACTCTGCAAAAAACATGGGCGTCCGATCTTACGGAGGCGGTGGTGGTCTGGGTATCGCAATAAGGGTTGCGTACTTTGCTTCAAAGTTCCACCGCCGGAAAAGCGGCTCTGTCGTAAGCACCACCGACCTATCCAGCCCAGCAGTTGGCGGAATGGCCAACATAGTACCGGTTGCAGTCGTTGCCACAACAGTCGCCCGGGTTATCTTCACGCCAAAGCGCGATACAGGAAGCGTCTAAGACAAAAAACCAGAGCTAGGAAGAAGAGCCGGTAGCGTCCACTAACTCCCTTCCGCCGCAAGACTGGAAATCGAGGGTGATCCCAAAAACAGCGACACCTCAAACCCCTCCCCTCAAGGCTCGAACACGTCCACTCTCATCGTGCTCCAGTGGGCCGTCACTGCGCAACCACCTTGTTTAATGAAATCTTTACAGCCAACATTCACCACTATCGTGTGACTGTTTGAGTTGGAATTCCTCACGGTCGCCAATACCGAAGCGGGGTAGCTCTGACGAGCGGCGTGGGGAACATCGCCAGATGTGAAGGCGTTCTTCTCAAAGAGATATTCGCCGTTCTTGTCGGTGGGTCCTATCGTCGGCGCAACGCCGTCGACTAGGAACTGGTAAGAACCTGTAGGTCCTGCTCCCCCTCCCCCACCTGGGAACTTGATTGAAGTCTTCGTGTCAAGTGAGATATGGAAGGTGCAAGTCTGGCCCGGTGGAGCCGGACAGGTGACCGGGATAGGGGCGAACATAGATGTTTTTGCAGAACAGCCAATTGTTCTGCACTTGGCTGTCGCAGCCGTCTTGTTAACCACGAAAGTTGTGGTCACCAGGGTTTCGTTGCTGATGATGGTTCGGGCTGTCGCAGCCGGTGTCGCCAACAGCGACAGGGCGACCAAAGCGAATCCGGCGCTAATCTCGAATAGGCGTGGGAGTTTCATGCTGCCTCCAGCAGACATTTATTAGAAAAGCAGGATAGCGGATGATGGGATTGTATGCAAAAATGCTCTAATTCCCTACGGCAGAGAGCCCACTGATGCTTCTCGCCGCCAGATGGACAGTCCGGGCGATCCCATGGCTAGCAGGCCCAGGCTGGCTGGTTTGGGAATGGGAGCAGTCATAGTTGCGTGGTCAGGCTGCGCGAGATTACTCTCGTCCTCTGGCCCTTTGGTCTTGCCTGCAACGATCGTCTTGTTCGGGATGGTCTCATAAGCGTAGCCGGTCAGCATAGCGTCCCAAGGAGAAGTGACTGTCAAGCGTGCCCATCCGTAGTGGGTCTTCCCGTGAATGTAGAATTTGAGCCCGAGGTAATGCGGCCCCGATACCCAATACCAATTCCCATCGCAGACGGGGATATCCGCCCACGTGCAGTGCTCCAGGAGTTTGCCGGAAAAGCGCTGCTTCGGGCCGATTACCGCGCCCGAGGTTAGCGCCGAGGCATTCCCCCCGAAGCCCTCCACACCGTTGCGGCCCTGGGTCTGCGCCACCAGTTGAGACGATCCGTGAGCGTTGCTTGATACGTAGCCGCTCGGTAGGAATAGGAAGTCGGTTTTCTGGTTGAAATTCAGGGCGTATGTCATGTTGCTAGAAATGTGGACGTTGGCTGGGGTATAAACAATTTTGGCCTCAGCAGGCCGAGCCAATGCAATCATCCCCACTCCAGCTGCTCCAGCCGCGAGTGCATACATGTTGAGTTGCTGATGGACTGACTCGGAAAGGTTGACGGACGTCCTAGAGGGCCGTGGAGAGCGTTTCATAAAGTCCTCCTTGCAGAGCCACCTACTGTGTAGCGCCTACCGACTCCTTCCGCCGCCAGAGCGGGACGCCCTTGGCACCGAGTGCAAGCATTCCGAGCGATGCGGGTTGCGGAGTATCGGGAATGGGAGTGCTCAGGGAAGCACCGGGGGAGAAATCTTCTTCACCCGGATCGTTCGGCTTCCCGTGAGTCTTGCCCGCGATGATGGATTTGCCGGGGATCGTCTCGTAGGCGTAGCCTGTCACAACACCGGGACGAAATGCGGGGGTGCTGAGTCGAACCCAGCCGTAGTGGATTTTCCCGTAGATCCTGAATCGCACCCCGAGGTAGCGGTTCTTTGCGTTCTTCCATTGTCCGGCGCTGCCCTTGCTCGACCCGGAAACAGTCTCGAAGAATGACCACATCACATCCCTGCCGTGCCGAAACCTGCCCTTTGGCCCGATTTGATCGCATGCTCTCAAGGCCGACGCTAGCCATCGTCCCTTCTTGTGCGACTGATAACCCATGATCCCATTCTTTTGATACGCAGACGCCCACAAATTCAGATTTCTACCTGAATACTCGAAGCCGATCTGAAGGTCAATGTAACCGTCTTGGTTGAGATCCAATTGGACTGTCGTGTTGTTAAGAATGGGGATATCCGCTGGCGTGTAGATGATCTTTGCTTCAACTGGCTGTGCCAATGCCAACATCCCCACTCCTGCTGCGCCAGCCGCAAGTGCATACATGCTGAGCTGGTGATGGACTGACGCGGAAAGGTTGACGGACGTCCTAGAGGGTCGTGGAGAGCGTTTCATAAAGTCCTCCATGCAGAGCCACCTACTGTGTAGCGCCTACCGACTCCTTCCGCCGCCAGAGCGGGACGCCCTGAGCGCCGAGAGCAAGCAGACCGAGCGATGCGGGTTGCGGCTCGTCGGGAATGGGATTGGTCAGGGAAGCATCCGGGCCGGGATCTTCTGGAGTCGACGAGTCCGGGTTGAGTGTGGAATCGTCTGGCCCCTTGGTCTGGCCAGCTTTGATCGACTTGCCAGGAATGGTCTCGTAAGCGTAGCCGGTCAACGTGGCGGAAACCGCAGGCCCGCCATTACAGGCGGAGGCTATAACACTAGCAAACCTGGCCCATCCGTAATGAAGCTTGCCGTTCAATTTGAACTTCAAGCCCAAATAACGTTGAGTGGTGTTGGCAAAAGGTCCAAACACCCTGCTTGAAGAAATCTGGGTCTCGCAGAATCCTCCGGCCATCAGCACCTTACCGGTCTGAAACTTATCCGTAGGGCCGATAACGGCTCCGCGTTTCAGTGCCGCTGCCGACCCTTTGCTCCCGACCACAAACGCGCGTGCCGCCACATTGATATCGAGAAGCTGAGTGCTCCAGGAGCCCGTGATGATGTAGAACTTGTCGCTCAGGGTGAAATCGTGCGTCCCGTCTATAGGAATCGGGAGCGTCCCGTTGGTCAACGTGTGGTGCGTGGGTTTGTAGATGATCTTCGCTTGGGCTGGCTGCATCGATGCAATCCCTACTCCAGCCGCGCTGACTGCGAGCGCATAGGCACTGAGTCGCTGATGAAACGAACCGGGAAGACTGACGGGCGTCTTGCTGAACCGAGGAAATTGCTTCATGGGAGTCCTCCTCGAAGCAGGTGGCCATTATCCCTCTGCTCCGTTCGGGAGTCAACCGGTTTGCACCCGCCCTGGGACCTTGGGTCCTAACCCCGTTTTTTGCGAGGAATGGATGCCGAGTTCCCACAGACGCATCGCCTGTGAGTCCAAACTGCTTGGGTAATTAGACCTCTTGCTTGAGACTGGTACAAAGAATAAAGTAGCTGCGCCTCGTTGAAAAGAGTCGGGGCACAATCAACTGTGAATACAGTTGTAGGCTGCTATATGACTGGCAACAGGAACTGGCAGCCATTTTTGTTTGTGGCACGGTCTGTTCACGAGGAAAGACGCTGCAGGGGCAACTCATGCCTATTACAATTTCTGCCGCGGTCGCAAGATCTTCGCGGCGACAACTGAGCAATACCTCGGTTCAAGTGGATCACGAGACAGCACGGCGCGATTGTAAATTGGAACTTATGAAATCGGTCGTATTCAGTTCGACAGACTGTCCTGCAGAACGCGACTCTGCTGCTCGCAAGGTTGCCAGCGTGGTGGACACAATCTCATCAAACGGGATTGGAGGTTCGCCTCGGCTGCGGACCGCAGCGGCAAAAGCTTCCAACTCGGCGCGATGCCCTTTGTCCTGGCGGAATCGTGAGCGGAATGTTTGTTTGCGGCCCTGGCGCACGAGTTCCAGGCACCGGAAATCTTCCAGCACGGCCACGGCGCCTCCGCCAAAGACTTCCACTCGTTCCTTGGAGTAAGATCGGTCGCCGTTCGCCAGATAGCTGATCGTGCCTTGTGATCCATTCGCAAATCGCAGTGAAATGACAGCGTTGTCGTCGGAGTACGGTTCGAGATTGGTCAAGCTTCGTGCTTGCACTTCGATCGGCAGAGCACCGGTCAGAAAAGTTAGGAAGTCTACAAAATGGCAAACTTCCCCGAGAATTCGTCCGCCACCTTGCTCGGGATCGTTCACCCAATGATCGCGCGAGATGAAACCAGCGTTGACGCGGCAGTGCAAGACCAACGGTTCCTGGATCGGCTTGAGAAACGCTTTCATCTTTATTGCCATGGGAGCGAACCGACGGTTGAACCCGACCATCAGTATGGGATCGCGGCCGGAGATGCGGTTTGCGTGAGCGCGAACAATTTCCGCTAACTCGATTTCGCTCAGGCAAAGCGGCTTCTCGCAGAAGATGTTCTTGCCGGCAGCGATCGCGGCCAGTACCTGGGTCGCATGCAAATGATGACGGGTGGCAATCACAACCGTGTTGAGGCCGGAGTCGTTGAGGATTCTCTCCTCTTCGGTTGCGCAGTACCGGAAGCCAAACTTTTCCGCTGCGTGACGGGCGTTTGAGCCATTGGCGGCACACACTCCAACCCACTCCACCCCGCGAATCCGCTTGATCGCAGGTAGTAGCGTACTCATGGCAAAGTTGCCCGCACCCAGAACCCCGATCGCCATCGCCTTCTCGCCGACAAGGGCTGGCGCAGTTCCCTTCCCGACCAATAGAATTTCGTGGCTCGCTTCAGCCTGCTCGGGATACGTGATCAACACGCCGAGGAATGGTTGGCCCACCCTTCCCATTATTAGATCGTAGGCACCTTGAGCGCGTTCGATGGGAAAGCGGTGAGTAACCAGCGATTTCACATCGAGCTTGCCTTCCCCCAGGAGTTGAAGGAACGCTTCCATGTTTCGAGTTTCGGTCCAACGCACGTAGCCGATGGGATAATCGCGGCCCTTCTGCTCATACGCGGAATCGTATCGGCCCGGCCCGTAAGAACGCGAAATCCGGAAATCAAGCTCTTTTTCAAAATAGAGTTTGCGTTGGATGTCCATGCCAACCGTTCCGACCGCAACCACGACGCCGCGATCGCGCGCTACTTGCCCCGCCAGGTCCACCGGTTCGCTACTGGCTGTCTCCGCGGCAATTAGGACCGCGTCGGCGCCATGCCCGCTGGAGTGCCGCAGACATAAATCGCGCAAGCCATCGCGAGAGATGCTGACACCATCCGCACCCAGGCGTAACGCAAGGTCGGCGCGCTCGGCGGCGATATCCATTCCCAACACGCGGCAACCCGCTGCTTTGAGTATCTGAACTGTCAACTGCCCGAGGAGCCCGAGTCCGATGACCGCGATGACATCTCCCAGTTTCACATCCGCCGTGCGAATGCCGTGCAGAGCCACCGCGCCCAGCGTCGTGAAAGCCGCTTCCTCAAAGCTCACCGCTGAATCTGGACGGACCCTCGCGGCCAGCAGACGAGGGATACAGGCAAATTCGGCGTGTACCGCGTAGCTTGCTCCCGCGCAGGCAACACGATCACCCACGTTGAGATCGGTGATGCCTTCCCCAACACCAACGACTGTGCCAGAACTGCTGTAGCCCAGAGCATTGGGCTGATCGAGACGGCCGCGAACCGCCGCGACTGCGGACAACACGCCATCTCGTCGAATCTTGCTGACGACTTCGCGAACCAGATCAGGACGAGCCTGCGCTTTTTGCAGAAGATTTTTGTTGGCAAACTCGCAAGAGGCACGCTCCGTGCCGGCTGAAACCAGCGATGCCGCCATACGCACTAGGACGCATCCCGGAAGCAGTTTGGGAGCAGGAACCTCCATCACCGCAATCTCGCCCGTATGCGCTTGCTGCAGAACTTGTTTCACGCGGTACCCGCCCGTGCCGCTTTGATCGAACCCTCCGCCATGCGCTTCGTGCGCCTAACAGGGAGAATCCCTATCCATACCTCAGGCACAAGCAATTGGCAGCTCGACATTGATCTTGGTCGCCCGGATTGCCGTGGCTTCTGCATGAGGCGCGAACCGCTTCGTTGCAATATTACTCGGAATCTGCAGGTTTTCCGGTGACAGAGTAGGCACTGTTGGTATCCAGGCAGGCCCCGCCTCGGCACGCTTCCGCTTCACGGCAAATCTGCGTTCTTTGAGTGCTTCGATTGTGCCGGAAATTCACTCTTGGACTGGATCACAAATTCCGGGAGTGGCTTATTCAGTGAAGGACTAATGTATTGATCCGCTTAGGGACTTCTCCTACTGGGATGACCGCTATTTCTTTCAGGGTATTTGTGTCGATGGCAGAGACCGATCCAGCCCCAGAGTTCGAGACATAGACAATCTTGCTGTCTGGCGTGAAGGTGATCCACTCGGGCACGGAGCCGGTCGGGGAATGTCCCGGAGGGTGAACCTCGGGCAGAGCTGCATATCCGATCAACTTGAGGTCCGGGAGTGAGTACTTGAAGACGGCATTGGCGAACGTGCTGTTGATCCAGAGCGATTTCCCATCCGGGGTTATGCCGATGCCGTGGGAAGGCGTGCCGGTTCGACCCTCGGCAATTCCGAATCCACCGGGTTGATCGGGCAGCTTGATTCTGGCAACCTCGGCCCGCTTGGCAAAATCCACGACGGCAAATCCGTTGAGCCCGGAGAGCTGAACGAAAATGCGGCTGGTCGAGCCGTCAGAGTTTGTCTCGAAGGTCATGGGGCGTACTGGGCGGTCGAACTTGACTTCCCATACTGCTTGCTCGGTCTGGAGATCAACGACTGAGGCAGCTTTATTTTCTATCGAACCGCTGACCGCATACTTGCCGTCCGGTGTGACGAAGACGTTGTGCACACTGCCGTCGACGGGAATGCTCTTCACCCGCCTGAGCGAAGTTGTATCAATGACATCTATGACGCCCGGCTGCGTGCGGATCCCCACCAGCACGCGGCCTCCATCTCTAGTGATGGCGAGGTTGTTCGGCCGGCCGCTGAGAGATATTTTGCTCAGAATTTCGCCGCTCTTTCGATCCACCACGTCGAGCGCGCTCTCCGATTCGTTGCTGATGTAGACTCGGGTTCCATCAGGAGAGAAAGCGATACCATGCGGTAATTCCATGCCGCGTATGACCTGCACGACGCGGTTGGTCGTGGAATCAATCACATCGACCGTATCGCCGGCGCTGTTGGTGACATAGATCAGGGCGGTCGAAGCCGACGGAGACTCAGAAGCAGCGCCGGTGCGAACGCCGCGCACCCATTCCGCCATGGCAAGCCAGTCGGGATCGTTCTGGGACATGAACTGCCTGCCGCCGGAATGAAACGGATCTCCTCCCGCTTCGGGCGCGAGCGGGTGGATCAAGAGTCTGCTGGAAGCGGGATCTCCGGGAACGACCTGCTGGAGAGCGCTCTGGAAGTTGCGCTGCGATTGGTCGTCGGTCCAATCCGCGCTTCCAGGGGACAACGTGTCGAGATGGAAACCTCTGTTCGATAGGATGTGGCAACCGTAGCAGCGGGCGTGTCCTGGGCGCTGCTTCAAGAAAATCGGCTCGACCTTCGTTTTAAAGAATTGGAAGTCAAGAGCTTCGGTTGCGATGGGATGAGTTGCTGCTTGAGCGGTGGAAGGCACGTCGGTGTTATGGCCGACCCAATCGGCGAGCATTTTCCATTCCGGGTCGTTCTTCGAAGCCCAGAACTTGCCACCCGTGTGGGTCGGATCGCCACCCGCTTCTTTCGCCAAAGGGTGAAGCAGCAAGCGGCTATTCAGCGGATCGGAGGGCGTGACCAGTTGGGAGACGACCTCGAAGTTTCGACGCGATTGTTCCTCGTTCCACGAGGAACTTCCCGGTGACAGCGGCTCCAGCCGCAAGCGTGTGGCTAAAATCGAATGGCAATCGTAACAGCGTACACCGTCTTGCCGCTGCTTGAGGAAAATGGGTTCGATGCGAAGTCGGTAGGTTTCAAAATCAAGAGACGACGGTACCTGCCCTGCGTCTCTGCCCGATTGATCGCCACGCGCTGTGCGACGCGCTTCGGCTGACCCTCGTCCGAGAAGCAAGCCACAAAGAGCAGTGACCAACAGCACCAGCTTCGCTTTCCCTAGATGCTCCATTCCCAAGATCCCCTAGAATATTCTTACTTGGGACAATCGAAATTGCGAATCGTGACGAGGCTTCAGCCCCTTATGAGAAACCGCTTTCAGTCCTGAGGCGCGTATACCAGAACCGCCGCATCTGCCCCTTCATTCGCTGGAGCGGCGACGTAATAGCGATTGAGCTCGGGTGACCAAAGAGAGGTGCCAGCACCTCCCCGCGTTGTCACTCTCCCCACGATCTCGTAGTGATCGGCATCCTTCTGTTGATAGATATACACGAAACCGGACGGCAACTCTCTTCCTCCAGAGACGTACACACGCTTCCGCGGCGCGTCAAAATAGACGCCGTCCATGCCGTCCGCAGTTGGAAAGTGAGCGACTTCCTTGCCCGAGTTGGAGTCCATGGCAATCATTTCGGGAGGAGTGCGAGTGCCGATGAACAGGCGAGAGGTTGACTCGTCGAAGGCCGCGTCGCCTGGGTGTTGGCTGCTTACTTGCCAAGTCGAAACCACCTGTCGTTTGTTCGTGTCGATTACCTGAAGCTGATTAGCGATGGAAATGAAAACAAAAAGCGTCGTCCCTGACTTGTTCAACAAAAGCTCTGAGGGATGGGCTGCAACTTTGATGTCGCCGATGTGCTTGTCATTCTTCGCGTCGATGATTCCGGCCTCCCCGTAGTCCTTTCCTGCATCCTTACCACCGTAGCCGACGTAAACAAGCTTCGAATGAGGATCGTAGACAACGCGGTTGGGTCCCGGCTCAAGCCGGATCGAGTCGAGAAGCTGCAGCGTGTCTCCGCGAAAAACTCTGAGCATCCCATCATCCCCACTTGCGACAAACAACTTGTTGAGTTCAGCAACGTATAAGATCCCTTGCGGCTTTTTGAATCCGGGAATGCTGCGCATCCATTTCCCGGCCTGCAGATCCACAACTTCCAAAGTGCCGTTTTCCAACCCCGGAATAAATAGACGCTTGCCTCGGACATCCACTTCCATGTGGTCAATGCGTCCTTTTACGTTCGGCATGGGAATCGTCTGGACGAGCCGTAGGGGCTGCTTTTCTCCCTCTTGAGCGTTTGCCAACCGCGTGGCGCATCCAATCAGGAAAACGACAGCAGTCAACCAGATGGGAGAGAACCGGTTCATCGTGTTCATCAATCCTCGGGGGCGTACACCCACAAAGCAGCCCCCTGCTTGGAGCTTGCGGGCACAGCCAAATAGAACCGGTCTCGTTTCTCATACCACAGACCCGTGCGTGCTCCGATTGTGGTGGGGATTTTCGCTAGGGATTGATAGTGATCGGCGTCGGTTTGTTGGACAACCGTGATGAAACCCTCGCCCCCAGGGGCGTAGATACGTTTCCGGCCAATGTCATAATACACATCGTCGGAGTCGTTGACACAGGGGACGCTGGCAACCATCGCGCCGCTATCGGAGTCGAGAACTATAAGTTGTGCCGGCTTTCGGGTCACCACGAAGAGGCGGTGGTCAGCTTCGTCCAGCGCCATAGGATAATTGGCCTTCCCGGTCGTCAAAAGCCAATCCGTGACCTTGTGCGTATTGCGATCGATAAGAACAACTTTCGCTTTGGTTGCGATATTGGCGTAGATCAACGGTTTGGAGGCGGCAATCTGGAACGATTCCGGGTGTGCGTCGAGCTTGGCGACGTCACTCAGGCGTTTGCCGCTTGCGGCATCGATGACTGCAATCCCACCCTCCTCGTCTCCGCCATAGGCGACATACACTCGCTTTTCTGCCGGATCGTAGCGCACATTATCGGCGTCCTCTCCGATATCAAGCGTGTTCAGCAGTTTAAAAGTGTCTCCGTCGTAAACTCTGAGCTTTCCATCTGTGCCGTTCGCGACGAAGAGCTGATTAAACTCGCTTACATAGACCACACCTTGCGGTGCGGCAGCCCCGGTTATGCTGTGTGCGTCACGACCGGCAAATGTGTCCACCACTTCGACCGTGTTATTGCCCAAGGCAGCGCCAATGACGCGCTTGCGTTTTGCGTCGAAGGTGAAATGATCGATCCGTCCTCCCACATTAGGTAGTGGGATTTCCTGGACCAGAAGCAAAGGCGCTCTTTCAGGCGCGCGGGGCTGATCCTGCGATCGTGCAACAGATCCACAAATCAATGCTGCGAGACAAAGTGTCGTTATGTTTTTCATCTTCGCTCCAATCTGATCAGGTTTGTACCTGCACAGGTCGCCCCGCCGCTTCTCTTGTCCAATCAACCTTGTGTGTCCCCCGCAAAGGTTGGAGTCGTGGAAGATTGTTTCGCCCGGTCCAATCCGTGAAGCACGGGGCGAAGCTCTCGAATGTCCTTCACGTTATCGAGTCCGAGCACGCGTTCGATCAAGTTCGAGCATGTCTCAGCGCCGAGGACGGGCGTCATCAACTCGCGCGCCTTAGCGACCACCTCGTCGCGAGACATCGGGTTCTCAGGAGTCCCGCGCACATGCTCGACCCGCTCGCTGAGGCGCGTACCGTCGGTTAGCGTGACCTCAACGATGGCCACTCGCAGCGGTATCAGTCGCTCGAGTTGGTCGTCTGGAACGAGTTGCACCTTAGCACGCTCGCGGAGCACGACCGGATCCTGCATGCATGCCTTGTCGTGCGCCGCGCGGAAGGAGACCGTTTTGTCGATGAGCATCACCGCAACCAGATGCTGAAGACAGATATCCGGCATGTCGCGGTTGTTCACGGTGTAGGCCGCGCTGGTGGCGGCACGTACCACCACCTGCTGCACCTGATCGGCTTGAAAGCGGTGCCGCTTTTGCAGATTGTCCAGCGCGTCCAGCGGCGCCTGAATCGGACCTCCCGTGGTCCACTTCTTGAGGGTTGTCTGCGTCACCCCGTAGAGCTCGCCGAGTTGCTCGATGAGGCCCGCCGGATCGGCCTTAGGATTATAGGACTCCAAGAAATTGTTAGGGCCGGACAGAACATCATTGACGCCAGTCCACCCCGAGTGAACCACCAATGCGGCGTTGACCCCGTTACGCGCGCCCATAGCGCCAAACACGAAAGCCTTTTCGATATGGTCGGTGTCGCGTCGCCAGGAGCCGATGCCGGCGCCAGCCTGCTGTGCGGCGTAATCAATTAGCCAGCGCATCTGCTGGGGATTTAGACTGGCGGCGCACCCGGCAGCCGCAGTCGCGCCCATGGTTCCAACCAGGTTGTGTGTTTCTTTCATTCCCGGACCCACGGTCCTCATAGCCCGCATAGCGATGTCATACCCAAGCGCCACGGCGCGCAAGAAATGCGTTCCGCTGATGCCGAACTGCTCTCCCGAGGCCAGCCCCGCAGGCACTACGGCGCAGCCCGGGTGCGCTCCGCCCGTGGTGAAATCGTCGTCGCTTTCGTCCGAATGAGCAAGCTCCCCGTTCGCCAATGCCGCCTCAATCGGTCCGCAGAGGATTTGCGAGGTGACCACAGTGGCAATCTTCTCTCCACCGTAGGTCTGAGCGAACTGGATCGCCAAGCGTCCGGGGGGCAGTTCGGATCCGGAAACCATGGCGGCGATGGTGTCGAGGATGTGGTGCTTTGTCTCCTGCACCACATTGTCCGGCAGCGCGCGGTTGCGGGCCTCGGCCATATAGGTGCTGAGCTTTTCCATCACCGGACTGACGACCGGGCTCACGACCGGACCGATTGCCGGGCTGACTTCCTGGGCGACGGCCGCCGCCAGGTTTGGAAACGCTGCAGCAGCGGTAATCCAGGCTGCTTGCTGCAACCACCTGCGTCGCGTCAGGCCCTGCTGGCGGCCTTTACGCAGCATCTCTGGGAAGCGATCTTCGGTATCCACTTTCACCTGTTCGACGCTGACTAGAAAATCACTTTGACTGCGAACTGAATTTCCCGCGCCGTTGTGGTGGTCCTGGTCAGCGCACCCGCCACGGACGACAGCGTGCCTGTTCCATCGAAGATGTCCGTGTTAGTGGGCATGGCGGGCGGAGCAAAGTTGGCGTGATTGAGAATATTGAAGATCTCGGCGCGGAACTGCACGTTGAACCGCTCTGAGATGCTCTTGATGTGGTTGTTCTTGAATACGGAGAAGTCCAGCTCGGTCAAGCCCGGACCGATCAAGATATTGCGGCCAGCGTTGCCGCGAAGGTTGAAACATAGCGGGAACGGGACGGGCCCTCCTACACTCGGTGGGGCTGGGTCGCAGTTTGCTTTCCAAAAGGCCATTTGTTCCGCCGGGCCGCCCAAGGTAGGAGCGGTGGGAACAGCGAAGCAATTTGTTTTGATGTAATTATTAGGATTCCCCGGATTCGTCAGCGTGTTGCAGCCGGAGCCGCCCAGCCGGTTTGGGACGTCCCAGTCATCACTGCTAAGCGAACCGAGGGGGTCCGACCCGGTTCCGAAAGTAGGAGTGAACGGTACCCCATCACTGGCCGTGAAGATAAGCCCGAGCTCCCATCCGCTCAATGCCCATTGGGCCGGTGCATAGAGCGACTTAGGCGATGGAACCTCCCAGGTGCCATTCAGGACAAACGTGCGCCCTACGTTGAAATCAGACAGGCCGCGGCTCAATCTCGGGTCGAACCAGGGGAGACTGGAGATGGAGTTCCCGAAAGAGTCGCCCGCAACCGACGCCGAGCTGGTGTCAACGCTCTTGCTCCAGGTAAAGGTGCCTTGTACCTGAAAACCGTGGCTCATGCGTTTGGCCAACTGCGCTTCAAGGGCATTGTAGTAAGAGCGGCCTACATAAAACATTCCCCGAATCGATCCAAAATTGGGGTTGAGGGTGCTGGGAGGATTCCCGGCATTGGGGCCTGTGGTGAGATTGCCGGCGGCATCCACTTGCGGCCAGAGATATCCGTAAGGGGTCTTGGTGGGAAGAACGAGGTCAGCCTCATCGACGCGGAAGGGTTGATGCACTCCACGCGACCCTACGTAGGCAACCATTGCAGCCAAAGTCGGAGTAATTTCCTGCTGCACATTAAGGTTCCACTGCATGACGTAATTGCGCCGGGCGTTGGAATCAACATAGGTTGAGCGCAGCGTATTGTTGGGGAACGATTTGATCCCCGAAAAAAAAGTACCCTGCCCGGGGC
This sequence comes from Terriglobales bacterium, assembly GCA_035601775.1. Taxonomy (GTDB): domain Bacteria; phylum Acidobacteriota; class Terriglobia; order Terriglobales; family Acidobacteriaceae; genus JABDBE01. Next base: position 102,851 of record DATNNO010000085.1, read on the forward strand.
TGTTGATCGAGGTATATGAGAAAAACGGAGCCGCTTGGGTGGTCAGGAGTATGAACTGATAGGGCAGCGGCTGCACATCGAACATTCCAAATCCGCCGCGAACTGCCGTTTTCCCGTTGCCCAAGGGATCCCATGCAAAGCCAACCCTCGGTTCAAGGTCCTTCAACGTTGGATTACTGAAAAATGGACTGCCCAGATGGGGGGCGGCGTCAGAAAGGTTTCTTAGATTCGCGAGCTTGCCGGCGGTCTCTGTGGGGACCGAAGACATCTCGTACCGCAGGCCCAGATTGAGAGTCAGGTTCGGTTGCCAGCGCCAGTCGTCCTGCACATACAGACCGAACAGAGTCTGACGAAGATTGCGGGGTGAAAGGGTGCTGGCAATTCCACCTTGGAATTTGCTGGGATTGTTGATGAGAAAGTCATGTAAGTTGGCGAACCGCCAGATTCCATTGGGATCGGTATCAGCCACTACATTAAGCATCATGCGCTCCACAGTGCCGCCGAATTTCACCGAATGCTTCCCCTTGGTGAAGAACGCGTCGTCGTAGAGTTGAAGCGAATTCCAATGAAAGAAATAGGTCGGGCTACCTCCAACTCCACCTGTAAAATCGGTAACGCTACCGATTAGAACCTGGGGCGCATCCCGCCCCGCAAACGCCGAACCCCCGACGCCCAAATCCGTTCTGGCTGCGTCCGGATTGATCGCTTTCAGGCTCTGGTTATTGTTCACAGCTTCGTGGTTGCCGCCAATACGGATTGAATTCACAAAACCGGGCGCGAACATGTGAGTCTCTTCTACGGAAACGAACTGTCTCGCAGTCAGAGTGGTGAATTCAACGTTATTCAGGCCATCAGGAGACGAATAGGGAGTCTTGTCAAACATATACGTCCCGAACAGGCTATCCTTCTCGGAAATCCTGTGGTCGACACGTGTGGTAACAAAGTTCTCGTTGACTATCTGCTGTCCGGCGAAAGTGTATTCTCCGGTGTCGCCGTTCCCGATGATAGGTCCGTTAGGCAGATGGTAGAAGGGGAAATACGCCTTGGCCGCCAAGTCGACGCCATTCGCGTCTGTTTTCGGTCCGGGGAGCAGCTGAGTAGTCGTGCAAGGACTACTGGGGTCCGCGCCTTGCGGGAGCGAGCACAACAGCCCGTTACGCGCGTTCTGCGATGGCACGAATGTAAGCGTCGTGATGCCCTTTGACTGCCGGATGCCTTCGTAGTCAGCAAAGAAGAACGTTCGGTTCTTGAATATAGGTCCGCCAATCGCTCCGCCAAACTGGTTCCGCTTGAACGGCGGAATTGTGGCTCCATCGAAGAAATTTCTGGCGTCCAGTGCGCTATTGCGGAGGAACTCGTAACCACTGCCGTGAAATTGATTGGTTCCGGAGCGCGTAATAGCGTTAACGACTCCTCCGGAGGTCTTGCCGTACTCCGCCGAGTAGTTGCTGGTCAGCACGGAGAACTCTTGAATGGCGTCGACGCCCAGGCTTCCTCCCAGAACGCTGCCGGGCGCTCCGTTGGCGTAATCGTTGAGACTAACGCCGTCCAAACGATAGTTGTTCTGTTGGGGCCGTGCGCCTGAAATAGTCAACTGTTGCCCGAAACCGCGATTTCCTCGATCCGTCCCCGACGCGAAGCTGGGCTGGGTCTGGATGGCATTCACACCCGGCTGCAGTTCGGCCAAGTCTGTCCAGCTGCGGCCGTTGAGAGGCAGTTCGCGAACCGTGGTCGCGTTCACCACCGCGCTGATGTCTGAACTGGAGAGCTGCACGGCGGGGGCCTCGGCGGTAACCACTATCACTTCTTTGGTCGCGCTCCCCACGTGCAGGGCAAGATCAAACACTTGCTGCGCCCCCACAGTGAGCGAGATCCCGGTCCTTCTCTCCGTATTGAAACCCCTAGCTGAGATAGTGACTTCGTAGTCTCCGGGTAGCAGGTTTGCGGCGGTATAGAAACCGTCTGGGTTAGTCGCAAGCTGAGTGGTCACCCCGGTGGCCACGTTCTTGATTACCACCGTTGCCTGAGGAACAACTGCACCGGACGAGTCCTTTATGGTTCCTGAAAGAGTGGCTCCCGCCACTTGCCCGCTAGCTGAAACTGAAAGGAGAACTCCTATAATCACAACTACGGCTGTCGCGCGGCCCATCGAATAGACGGTAGAACTTTTTCGAAAGGACACCGGATCACCTCCACAATTGTGGCGCAGCCCAATGTACCTCTGGGGCTGCCTTAAGCCAACATTAATTTTTGTTTAGGTTGACTTCCGAGGTTAGGCTCGGCGGAGATCAAAGGCAGAATCACAGTGAAGGTTGAGCCGGCTCCCGGAGTGCTCTGGCACTCGATAGAGCCGCCCTGGGCGCGGGCGATGGCTTGAGCAATGGCAAGGCCTAGCCCGCCGCTATGGACCTCCCCGCTGCTAGACGGCGCGGCACGGTAGAACCGCTCAAAGATGAAAGGCAGGTGCTTGCTTGAGATTCCGATGCCCTGGTCTTCGAAAACAACACGAATCGTACCGTCCTGCTGCGCCAGAGTTACGCGAACTTGAGTGGCCTCAGAGGAATACTTGATCGCGTTATCGAGAAAGATCAGAAACATTTGATGAAGAAAAGCTTCATCCCCAGAGTAGGCAATCTCCTGGTTCAGCTCCCGTACGATGACAATATTCTTGGTGCGTGCCCGTGAGGTCACCAGGGCGCAAGCCTCTTCCAGAACCTCGTTGATGTAGAGCGGCTCGCACATCAGATGTAGCTGTCCCGCATCAGCCATCGAAAGCGTAAACAGCCCTTCCACGATCCGAGTCAGCTTCTTGAACTCCTCGTCAAAGACGAAGAGATTCTTTTGATATTCTTCGGCACTCCGGGGTTTGGAGAGCAGTAGTTCTGTCTCGCCGTGAAGAACGGCGAGCGGTGTGCGCAGTTCGTGCGAGGCATCCGTCACAAACTGACGCAATTGGCGGACGGCTGAATCGACGCCTTGCAAGAGCTGATTAAACGTCTCTGCCAGGCGACCCAGTTCGTCATAAGGAGAGGATACGGGTAGCGGCGTCCAGAATCCTTGCCGGTTCGTTACCCGCTTTGCCATCAGGGCCGCGTGTTGGGTAAGTGCGTTGATAGGCGCGAGGCTTCGCCCTACATAAAAAGCTGAAATCCCCGCTGTGACCAAGAGACTCAGTGGCAAGAGCAGCAGAGCAACCCTTCCAAAGCTTGTGAGCACACGGTTGGTGCCCAGGGTCGGAATGGCCACCACCAAAACACGCAACTGGTTCGCTTGCTGAAAAGGGATGAGTGCGACGCGCACGGATTGTGCGTCTCCGATGGCTGCAATTCCGAAGGTGGGGCGTGAGACCGCAGGGCTGATTCCGCTCAAATTGATTAGAGTTGTAAGGTTTTTCGAATGTTGAAGAACATGGCCCGTCGCATCCAGGACTTCAAAAAACTCGCCCGGGATGTCCAGCCTGTTTACGTCCTGCGCATTGGGCTCAGTAATAATGTCGGCCACGAGGGGGCGGGCCGTATCGAGCAACTGGCGGTTGAGTTGAGTAGGAACCTCGTGAGCGAGCAAGCCCCAGACTGCAAGGTAGGACCCTGCAAGGAGTACCCCAACCACAGTGGTGAAGAGCAACATCATGCGAAAACGAAGCGTCTTCGTCCTCATGATTCCGGCACTCCCAGGCGGTAGCCGGCTCCGCGAACGGTATGAATCAGCTTGGCCGATCGATTCTGGTCAAGTTTCTGGCGCAGACGGTTGATGTAAACCTCAACCAGGTTGGTCTCGCTATCAAAATGGCAATCCCACACATGCTCGACGATTTCACTGCGCGTGACCAGCGCGGGGGCGCGAAGCAGGAACAGTTCGAGCAGGGCGAATTCTTTGGCAGTGAGGGGAATTATCTCTTGGCCGCGGGTCGCGCGGCGCCGGTGACGGTCCAGAGCCAGATCTGCGTAGCGGAGTCTTGCGTTGCCGCCATGAAAGCCACGCCGAACTAGCGCCCGCACACGCGCCAGAAGTTCTGCCAAGACAAAAGGTTTGGTGAGGTAGTCGTCGGCCCCGGCGTCCAGTCCTTCCACCCTTTGCTCGATCAAAGCTCGAGCCGTGAGCATCAGGACCGGAGCCTCGATCCCCCGCTGGCGTAACTCGCGGCAGACTTCGATGCCGCTGAGACCAGGCAGCCGGACGTCGAGAAGAATGGCGTCGTAAGCGACATCCGTACCCAACTCCAACGCCTTCTCACCCGTTTCCGCTACATCTACGGCGTAGGTATTTTCTTTCAGGGCACGGGCAATAAAGCTGGCAACCTTTCGTTCGTCTTCGACTAAGAGGATCCGCATAAACCCTGTCAAGTATCATCGCATAACCAGGGTCGCTATCAAAGACGCGAGCAGCGGGACCAACTTGCGTGGCGACTTGGCTCGTGCCTCGATACCAAAGGCGCCCTCTTCGCCTTCTTCACTGGACCTCGAAGACAAGGATCTCGGCGTTCGTAGTTCCGTGCTGTGGTACGGCCACGAAGTATCGGTTTAGCTCAGGAACAAGGCGCGCAGTTCTCCCGACGGGACCTGTGGGAACCTTCCCAAGAAGCTTGTAGCCGTCTGGGCCGTTCTGCAAATAAACATCTGCGCTGCCGTCACCCGCGGCATAAATACGTTTGCTAGAGGGGTCGTAAGTCAGGTCGTCGACACCTTTCGTAATTGGCAAGGCGGTGAGTTCCTTTCCGGTTTGCGTGTGAAACACGACCATCTCTCCGCTGCGGCAAGCCACAAACAACCGATGGTTGGCTTCATCGAGGCCCATGGCAACGTTGCCCTTGCATTTGGTCACTGGCCAACTAGCCAGGACTTCTCGTTTGTCGCGATCAACCACTTCGACCTGATTCTTGGCTTTGTTGTTGACATATATCTTCGGGCTCAATTTCTCGAGTGCCATCGCTTCCAGTGTGTCCCCGTCAATCTTGATATCGGTCACCTTCTTGCCTGCGGTGGTGTCGACGACGCTGAACATCGAATAAGTCTGATGGACATCGCCGCCGCCGTTGTCTACGTAGAGGTATTTTGTTGTTGGATCGTAACCAATCGAATCTGAGTCCTCCAGCAACTTCACGCTCGATAGCAGACTGTACGTTGTGCCGTCGAAAATCTTCACGTCCCCTGCGTCGCCATCCGTTATGTATATGCGGTTGAGGTCTTCGCGATACAGCACGGCGTGCGGCCTCCCGACCCCACCTATCGTGCGGATCATTTTGCCGGTCTTGACGTCAAAGACGAGCACCGCCTTGTAGTCCTCCGGGGTAGCGAAGAGTCGGTTACTCTTTAGGTCGATCTCGAAATGATCGAAATTCCCTTTAACTTCCGCAGGCAGCTTGAAGGTCTGGGCGAGCTTGAGGGGCGCGCGCTCCTGACCCTGGGCTTGGACTCCGAATGCTATGAACACCGTCATGAGGATTAAAAGTCGTTTGTTCATTTTCTCTCCCTTTGAGTTCGAGGCACCAAGAAGCACCAAGAATGCCTGTCGAAACCGGCGTGACCCAGCTTAATTCATTCACCGCGATGCGGACTTAAAACAACATTAATTTCTATTTAACTGAAAAACGACAGGATACTAATCTTGCTTGAAAACAGACACCTTAAATCCACTGTCGGCTTCACTTTCCGCTCACTGGTTGGATGGTTCGTTGACTCGACCACCGCGGTGGCGTAACATCCGCCCGGTCAAGCGCCATTTTTTTCGAGCGCTCGAATCCTGATGTGCGAACTCTGGCAGATGATCGATTGTCCGCCGGATGCCTGCAAATCTTATTGGCCCGCTGAAATGCCGCGGTACTGTTGGAGAGACATATGAAGCGAATGCAAGTCGCCATTTTCGCGCTGTTCTTGGCGCTGACGGTCAGCTCCAAAGCTCAAGATCACGCGCCCTTGAAGCTTGTGGAAACCATCCCGTTGCCCGGACTCCACGATGGAGATTTCGACCACTTTACTCCAGATATCGATGGACACCGGCTTTTCCTTACCGCTGAAGCGAATGGGAAAGTCGTGGTTATCGGCACCAGCGCGAACAAGGTGGTCCACACCATTGAAGATCTCGAAGCGCCCCACGCAATTCTCTACCGCAAGGATTTGAAGAAGCTTTTTATCGTGGATGGCGACGCTTCCGCGGTCAAAGTCTATGACAGTGAAAGCTATCAAAAGGTCGGGGAAATCAAAGTCGCCATCGATGCCGATTCCATCGCCTACGATCCTGCTACCAACTACCTCTATGTCGTCGCTGGCGGGAGAGAGGCACATACTCCGTACTCGTTGATCACTGTTATTGATACGAACAGCTCGAAGACGTTGCGCGATATCAAGATCAACACCAACCACGTTGAAGCGATCATGCTCGAAAAGTCGGGAATGCGCATGTTTTGCAACCTCACGGGGGAAAGCGCGGTAGGAGTCTTCGACCGGAACAAATCGACCCTCACTGCTACTTGGCCTCTGCCAGCAGGCGACAAGGCCAACGTTGCGATGGCTTTTGATGAGGCGGATCACCGCCTGTTTGTGGTCACGAGAGAACCGGGAAAGTTGATCGTGCTTAATTCCGACAGCGGAAAGGTGGTCACTAGTTTGCAGGCGGTGGGCATGGTCGACGATATGAGTTACGACGCCCAGCATAAGCGCATCTATTTGGCGGGAGATCAATTTGTGGACGTTTTCGAACAGACGGATCCTGACCATTACGTTCTACTGGCGAAGATTCCCGGAAGCTTTCGCGCAAAGACGGGAATTCTTGTCCCGGAACTGAGTCGCTATTACCTTGCCGTTCCACATCATGGGGATCAGCAGGCCGAGGTGCGGGTGTACGACGTACAGCCGTAAGGACGGCACCGGAAACTAGTTCGTCGGAGGAACAATGGTGTCCAAGGCAAGTCGGCTGGGCTGTAGATCGCTTTGTGTCGCCGCCATGATTGTTCTCGCTCTCTTCTCTTCTTATTGTTTGCTGGCGCAGGAACCCCAGACGCCGCCTCCGCCGCCACTTCCTCCGCCGCAGGCCCGAACGAATGAGCGAGTAGCGATTCGCGCGGGACGCATGTTTGACGGGAAATCAGACGATCTCAGAAAACAGCAGATCATCCTCATCGAAGGGACGCGAATCGTGCAGGTGGGGTCGGCGAGTGACATACACATTCCCCCGGGCACTGATGTGCTCGATCTGACGAATGCGACGGTGCTGCCCGGGTTGATCGATGGGCACACTCACGTCTTCGCCAGCGGCCCCGACCTGGATGAGCAGATGTTGAAAGAGCCTTTGTCGTATCGCACCCTGGAAGCGCTCGTCAATGCCCAGCGCGATCTTTATATCGGGTTCACGACTCTGCGCGACCTGAAGACACTGGGGGGCATGTACGGAGACGTCGATCTGCGAAATGCCATCAACAAGGGGTTGGTGCAAGGCCCCCGCATGCAGGTTTCCGGGCGGGGTTTTCAGACCACGGGTGGATTCCGCCCCAAAGGTTATTCGCGCGATATTCCGTTGCCCGCGATGCTGGAGACGGTCGATTCGCCGTGGGAAGCGCGCAAAGCGGTCCGCGAACAGCTTATGAACGGCGCGGACTGGATCAAATTTTACGCCGCTTATGATTTTACTTTTACGCCGGACGGCAAAATGGTGGTCCCCCCGACGTTCACCCTAGAGGAGGTCCAGGCGTTCGTCGAAGAGGCGCACGATAAGGGTCACAAGGTTTCCTGTCACGCGTTTGGCGGGAAAGGGCTGCGCAACTGTCTGACCGCGGGTGTGGACACCATTGAACACGGAGTGGATCTGTCCGATGACGACATCCAACAATTCAAGGCAAAAGGCATCTACCTGGTTCCGACTCTCTACCACTACCAATTGGACCGGGAACACGACGCCAAGAAATACGGTGGCCATACCGTAGCCGACGTATCCGAGGCAAACTTCCGGCGCGCCGTCGCCGCCGGTGTCAAAGTTGCTTTCGGGACTGGTGTTGGCCCCTTTCCCCACGGTACCCAGGCAAAAGAATTCGGATACATGGTCAAATTTGGGATGACGCCGGCACAGGTCCTACGCGCTGCAACCATCGTGGATGCGCAAATGATGGGATGGGACGCCAACATCGGCTCGATCGAACGCGGGAAATTCGCCGACTTCGTCGCGGTCTGTGGCGACCCGCTGGCCGATATCACGGAACTCGAGCGCGTGAAGTTCGTTATGAAGGGAGGTCAAATCGTACGCAATGATCTGACCTCACCGGGTGGCAAGGGATGCAGCCAGAAGTAAGTCTTCAGAATATCAGGGTTGGAAAATGTTAAGGCGTGACTTTGGGAAAGCCGCTTTGGGCGCGATTGCTTCAACCGCGCTCCTTAATTCCGCAAAAGGTGCGGGAGTTGTGCCCTGTGCTGATTTCCCCAAAACCAGCGGCCTCACAGATTACGTCGGCAGATTTGTCGCGACAACGAAGTACGAAGATATTCCGGAAGACGTAATCGAACTGGGCAAGAAATCGATCCTTGACAGCGTGGGATTGGCGCTGGCCGGATCGATGGCGCAGACCGGCACTCTGTGCCGTCAGTATGTTGAGAATCTCGGCATCCGCGAAGGGAAAGCCACCATCATCGGCTCAGCACGAAAAACTTCTCCGCGTTTCGCTGCTTTCGCGAATGGTGTGTCGATTCACGCCGATGATTTCGACGACACCCAACTCTCCGCTGCGAAGGACCGCGTTTATGGGCTGCTGGTGCACCCGACTGTGCCTGTGCTTCCCGCGATCTTTGCGCTGGCTGAACGTGGAGGCGTCTCGGGCAAAGACTTGATGCTGGCCTATCACTTGGGGGTCGAGGTGGAATGCAAGATCGCGGAATCAATCTCCCCCCGCCATTACCAAGACGGATTCCATTCCACGGGGACCTGCGGACCATTCGGTTCGGCGGCGGCCTGCGCCAAACTGCTTCGCTTCGAACTTTCGCAAATCCTGAATGCGTTCGGTCTGGTGGCGAGCCAGTCGGGAGGGCTGAGAGAAAACTTCGGCACCATGACCAAGCCATTTCAGGCTGGGCACGCGGCGGAAAGCGGGCTTGTATCAGCTGAACTAGTCGCTCTGGGCTGGACTGCGGCAGAGCAAATTCTGGAAGCGGACCGGGGTTTTTTCCACGCTTTCGGAGGATCGTATGATGCGGCGGCCATCATGGACCGTCTAGGTAAGCCGTGGACCTTCGCATCTCCAGGGATTTCATTGAAGCCCTATCCATCGGGATCCCTCGCTCATCCTGCGATGACCGAAATGATGCGCCTCATCGAGGCCAACAACATACAAGCGGATCAAGTCGAGAAGGTCGATGTCGGCGCCAATCACAACGTGACGACGACTCTTCTCCGTCACCAACCGAAAACCGGACTGGAGGCCAAGTTCAGCATGGAATTCTGCATGGCAATCTTGCTCCTGGAACGAAAGGCTGGACTGGGCGAGTTCTCGGACAAAGCAGTGCAGAGAGCCGACGTTCGGGAGATGATCCGAAGGATAAACTTTTATGTGGATCCCGAGGCTGAGAGCGCCGGTTACGACAAAATGACATCCCTGCTGAAGATCCACTTGAAGGACGGAAAAGTCATCGCAGGCCGGGCTGATTTTGCCAAGGGCAGTCCTGCGAACCCCATGACTTTTGAAGAAGCAGCAACAAAATTCCGCGGGTGTGCCGAATACGCGGACTGGCCAAAGGTCAAGGCTGAGAAAATTATCGCGTTCGTCAGAGCGTTGGATTCGGCTCCAGATGTGGGTGCGCTTTCGCCGTTGCTGTCAGCCGAGAAGGGATAAAGTTTGACACAGATGAAAACTTTCAATATTGCAGTCATTGCGGGCGACGGTATCGGGAAAGAAGTGGTGCCGGAAGGCATCCGGGTGCTGGAAGCGGCGGGGCAGCGCTTTGGATTCCGATTCAACTGGCACGCTTTCGATTGGAGTTGTGAAACTTACGTCAAGACCGGGAAGATGATGCCCGCAGACGGTATCCAGCAACTGCGGCCTTTCGATTCGATCTTTCTGGGCGCTGTGGGGCATCCCAGCGTTCCCGATCACATCTCGCTTTGGGGACTCTTGATTCCCATCCGTCGCAGTTTCCGGCAATACGTCAATCTGCGGCCGGTGCGCCTTTTTCAAGGCATTGAAACTCCGCTGAAGAATTGGAGGCCGGGTCAAATTGATTTCTGTATCGTCCGGGAGAACAACGAAGGTGAGTATTCAAATATTGGCGGGCGTCTCTATGAGGGAACCGATGATGAGATTGCGGTTCAACAGACAGTTTTTACGCGGCGTGGAGTAAACCGCGTCCTGCGCTTCGCCTTCGAGTTGGCCCGCAAGCGAAACAAGCATCTGACCTCTGCTACAAAATCAAACGGGATCATCCATACCATGCCGTTCTGGGACGAATGCTTTCATGAGATGGCGGCGGAATATCCAGATGTACGTACGGACCAGTATCACATCGACATCTTGACGGCTCATTTTGTACGCCACCCGGACTGGTTTGATGTGGTCGTAGGCTCCAATCTTTTCGGAGACATTCTCTCCGATCTGGGCCCGGCAGTAGTCGGATCGATCGGTATCGCTCCCTCCGCGAATCTCAATCCGGAAAAGGAATATCCATCCATGTTCGAGCCCGTCCACGGCTCGGCGCCCGATATTGCCGGGAAAGGAATCGCGAATCCCATAGGGCAGATCTGGTCGGGCGCCATGATGCTTAGACATCTTGGTGTTCCGGACGCCGCGGATGCAGTCGAAAACGCGATCACGGAAACCCTGGCGCGATCTGAAATTCGTACTACGGATATAGGAGGAAACGCGACGACCAAAGATATGGGAGCAGCGATCGCCTCGGAGGTGAGCAGGAAAAAGTAGGTCAACTCGGCGGCCGGAATCAGCCTTGCAGCATTCTTTCAATCCTTCCTTGAAAGCGAGGAAGAAAGCGATTACTGAGAATACCTAAAGTCCTATGATCACTCCCAGTGATCGGAAATCTAAGATCTGGTCGGTAGTACGCGTCTCCAGCGGAAATTTTCTGGAGATGTACGACTTCATGGTCTTTGGCTACTACGCCTCCGCGATCGGCAATGCGTTCTTTCCCAGCGGAAATCCATTCGTGTCGCTGATGTTGTCGCTGATGACCTTTGGGGCCGGGTTTCTGATGCGCCCCCTCGGAGCCATTGTGCTCGGGGCGTACACCGATCGCCATGGACGCCGCGCCGGCCTCATTCTGACGTTGGGCCTGATGTCTGTTGGGATCGTTTCCATAGCCTGCATGCCCGGATACGCGACCATTGGCCTGTTGGCACCATTGCTTGTACTGGTCGGCCGTCTGCTTCAGGGTTTTTCGGCAGGAATGGAATTGGGCGGCGTCTCGGTTTACTTGTCCGAGATCGCAACGCCGGGGCACAAGGGCTTTTATGTCAGCTGGCAATCGGCGAGCCAGCAGGTGGCCGTCATGTTCGCCGCACTGATGGGAGTCGTGCTGAGTTCGATTCTGCCGCCGCAGAAAATGATGCTGTGGGGATGGCGTGTTCCGCTGCTCCTCGGTTGCGTGATTCTTCCGTTCCTCTTCAGGCTCAGGCGATCCCTGCAGGAGACGGATGAGTTCATCGCCCGCAAGCACAGGCCGAGCACGTCGGAAATCCTGCGCTCGCTTACTGCCAACTGGGGGATCGTGGTCATTGGAACCATGATGGCGACGATGACGACCGTGTCTTTCTACATGATCACGGCTTATACGCCAACGTTCGGCAACTCGGTGCTTCATCTGGCGACGATGGACAGTCTGATCGTCACCCTTTGCGTTGGTGGCTCTAATCTCTTCTGGCTCCCGGTAATGGGAACGCTGTCCGACAGGGTGGGGCGCCGGCCCTTACTCGTCGTTTGCACAACGCTGATGTTGGTCACGGCCTATCCGGTGATGTTATGGCTGGTTGGCGCGCCATCTTTTTCGCGATTGCTGACGGTCGAACTCTGGCTCTCTTTCATCTTCGGCAGCTACAATGGAGCTATGGTCGTTTTCCTGACGGAGATCATGCCGGTCACGGTGCGGACATCGGGTTTCGCGCTTGCCTACAGCCTGGCCACCGCGGTCTTTGGCGGATTTACGCCTGCGATAAACACGTATTTGATTCACGTCACCGGGAATCGGGCGGTTCCGGGGTTGTGGTTGTCATTCGCGGCCGCCTGCGGTCTCGTGGCCTCGCTTTTGGCCAAGCCTCAGCCAGTGGAAGGCCTCTAGACTGACGTTCCTTCTCTGACCCTGAGGGTGCGCAAGAGGACCGAGGAAGGTGAGACTCGTGATTTCCCTTCAGCTTTGATTAAGGTGAGTTTGGATAAGAAGGGGTTGGAGTTTTCAAGAACGAGGAAAAAGTGCTTAAGCGTCACTGGCTAATCGCAATCGGAACGATAATCCTAGTCTCCGTCTTCGCCGCTTTCGAGTTCAGAGGGCAGGAGAAACCGCAGTACTTCGCGGCAAAGGCCGAGCGCGGGGACATTCGCGAGGTCGTGGAAGCGACGGGCACGATCAATGCCGTCATCACGGTCCAGGTCGGCTCGCAGGATTCGGGAACGATTTCTCATCTCTTCGTAGACTTCAACTCCCGGGTCAAAAAGGGGCAAGTGGTCGCGCAGATTGATCCTGCTCTATTCGAAGGCGCTGTGCTGCAAGCCAAGGGAGACCTCGCCAATGCGAAGGCCAACGTGGCCTCGGCCAGAGCCAATCTGGAAAAGGCGAAGGCAGCCGAAATTCAGACCAAGGCGGATTACGAACGTACGGTCGGCCTGGCCAAAGAAGCGGTGATGAGCCAGCAGCAACTCGATCTGGCGAAAGCCAACTACGACTCTGCGGTGGCAGCCGTTTCCGCGGCCGACGCTCAAGTCACGCAAGCTTTGGCTCAGGTACAGCAGAAAGAAGCTGCCCTGACCGTGGCCCAGACGAATCTCGACTACACCACGATTCACGCTCCGATTGACGGTACCGTAATCGCTCGGAACGTGGACGTCGGCCAGACTGTGGCGGCATCGCTACAGGCGCCGACGCTCTTCACGATCGCGCAAGACCTGACCAAGATGCAGGTTTATGCCAGTACAGACGAGTCGGATGTGGGCATGATCAAGACCGGGCAGGTCGTCACATTCAAAGTGGACGCATTTCCCCGCGATACGTTTACCGGGCGGGTCTCCCAAATCCGAATGAACGCGACTACCGTGCAGAACGTCGTTACTTACAATACGGTGATTGATTTCGACAACCCCGATCTGAAGCTCTTCCCCGGCATGACTGCTTACATCACGATTCCAGTGGCTTCGACGAGCAATGTCTTGAGCGTGCCGAATGGCGCATTGCGCTACAAACCCGATCTGAAAGCGGAAGAAATCCGCGCGCTGTATCAAAAGTATGGACTGGATGATAAAGCCAATGCGGAAGTTGCCAGCGACAGCCCAGGGAGCGGTGCTGCGGGCAAACAATATCGTGCCCATGCGCCCGGTCAAGAGGGTGGCGGAAGCGCTGCCGGCCCTGCACGGACGCCGCGCCTTGATATCGCGGTACTTTGGAAGCTGCATGCAGACAACACGCTCGAACCAGTTAGAATCCGCACCGGCATCACCGACCACACGGTCACAGAGGTCGCCGAGATTCTCAAAGGACAAGTAAAGGAAGGTGACGAACTGGTCACGGGTTCGATGACTGCCAGCAAGACCTCGGGTCCGGGCATGGGTGCAGCACGCCGGTAATCGGTGAACCGCATTACAAAGCGGCTGACAGAAGTAATTCCACATGGCGACAACCTCACAACCCGAGGCAAATCTCACGGCCAAGCCGGATAGCGAAACGGTAATCCTGGTCCAGGAGATTCACAAATACTACGAGTTAGGGGAAACGCGCGTGCACGCCTTGCGCGGCGTGAGCGTCGAAATTGCGCGCGGCGAGTTCGTGACCATCATGGGCGCCAGCGGCAGCGGCAAGTCGACGTTCATGAATATCCTGGGCTGCCTCGACAAACCCAGCACCGGACGCTATCTGCTCGAAGGCGTCGAGGTTTCCAGCCTCAGCAAGAAGGAACTGGCCGCCATCCGCAACCACAAAATAGGATTCGTTTTTCAAGGGTTCAACCTGCTATCTCGGACTACCGCCCTCGAGAACGTCGAACTGCCTACCCTGTACGCCCGCATCAGTAAGTCAGAAGGCGAAAAGCGGTCGCGCGAGGCGCTTGCGCTCGTCGGACTCGCAGACCGCGTCGCGCATTTCCCTTCACAGCTTTCCGGCGGTCAACAGCAGCGAGTAGCGATCGCCCGTGCCTTGGTGAATCGACCCTCGATTCTGCTAGCGGACGAACCCACAGGCAATCTCGATAGCCGCACCTCAGTCGAGATTATGGACATTTTCCAGAAACTAAACGATGAGGGCTTGACGATTGTGCTGGTGACGCACGAACCCGACATCGCGCAGTTCGCCAAACGCAGCATTCAGTTTCGTGACGGCAAAATCCGTCGCGATGAGCGCATCCAGAATCGGCCTCGGGCATCTGAGGTTATCAAGAACCTGCCAACGTTGGAGGACTGAACCGAATTATGGATCTGCTCGCAATCATCCGAATCGCGATGCGGGCCCTGGCGCGCAACAAGATGCGCTCGGTACTGACCATGCTGGGCATCATCATCGGCGTGGGGGCTGTGATCGCCATGCTGGGGGTAGGGCAAGGTGCGCAGCAAACGATGCAGGAACAGATTCAAGCGATGGGCTCGAACCTGTTGTTTGTAGGCGCAGGAACGGTCACCCGCAGCGGCATGCACATGGGCTGGGGCTCGACCAAGAGCCTGATCTACGATGACATGCTGGCCATAATGCGGGAATGCCCAGCGGCCCATGCGGCGGCCCCAGGCAGCACTTCCAGCGGGCAGGTCGTCTTTGGCAACGATAATTGGGCCACACGCCTGAACGGCACCGAGCCACAATATTTCGATATTCGCAGTTGGCCGTTTCAGGAGGGATCTCCTTTCACGCAAAATGATGTAGAGATGTCTGCCAACGTCGCAGTAATCGGCGAAACCGTTCGCAAGAACCTCTTCGGCGCGACCGATCCCATCGGACAGACTATCCGCATCAACAACCTGCCATTCCGTGTGACCGGCATTCTCGTTCCCAAAGGAACATCCGCTGCCATGGGCGATGACCAGGACGACATCATCCTGGTTCCGCTCACGACGCTGCAGAAAAAGATTACCGGCCAACCCTGGTTGCGCTGGATCATGGTTTCAGCCGTGTCGCGGCAGGGCAGTTATGCGGCGCAGGAGCAGATTGCGGCGCTCCTCCGCGAACGTCATCGCATCCGCGCGGGGGACGATCCTGATTTTTTCGTGCGAAATCTCGCCGACATGGCTGACGTCGCCGACGAAGCAGGCCGCGTCATGACGTTGTTGCTGGCTTCAATCGCTAGCGTGTCGCTCATCGTTGGCGGCATCGGCATCATGAATATCATGCTGGTTTCCGTGACCGAGCGCACTCGCGAAATCGGTCTTCGCATGGCGATTGGCGCAACCGAGGGCAACGTGCAGCAGCAGTTCCTCATCGAGGCGGTGGTCCTCAGCCTGATGGGAGGAACGTTGGGCATCCTGTTCGGGTTAGGCGCTTCGTACGTGATTACGCAGACGCTCGGCTGGCCGGTTCTGGTTTCACCAATCGTGATCGCCATCGCAGTCGTGTTCTCGATGGCGGTGGGAGTCTTTTTTGGATTCTATCCCGCCCGCAAGGCAGCCCAGTTGGATCCGATTGAGGCTCTTCGCTACGAATGAGAGCCCATCGTTTTCCTTCCGAAGTGGAGCGGCAGGTCAAAAAGTTTCTTGTGCGACCCCAGCTTATTCGTAACGGAGACCCTGGATTGGATCGAGCTGTGATGCCTTGCGAGCAGGATAGAAGCCAAACAGAATTCCTATTCCGGCGGAGAACAGCCC
This sequence comes from Terriglobales bacterium, assembly GCA_035601775.1. Taxonomy (GTDB): domain Bacteria; phylum Acidobacteriota; class Terriglobia; order Terriglobales; family Acidobacteriaceae; genus JABDBE01. The sequence continues at coordinate 118,821 of DATNNO010000085.1, forward strand.
ACCAATGGCAAATATCTCGTAAGAAAGTTTGGTTGGCATTTGAAAGAGATTTTCCACCAATGCGGACGAGAAGAAGCCAGCTAACAGGCCGAGCAGGCCTCCGAGCAGGCTCAGTGCAATGGCCTCGCTGAGGAATTGTAGTTGCACATCCGATTCGGTAGCCCCAACAGCCAGCCGCAGCCCGATTTCCCGTGTGCGTTGGGTGACTGACACCAGCATGATATTCATGATGCCGATGCCACCCACGAGCAAGGATAGAGACGCTACGCTGGCCAACAGTATGGTCATAATCCGGCTGGTCGCGAGCTGCGCCTGAACTACATCTTCCGGCCGGCGGATGTTGAAATCGTTGTCTTCTGCTGGATTGAGATGGTGCCGTTCCCGCAACAGGCCCACGATCTGCTTGGTGGCCTCCGGCATGGCTTCTCGGGAGACAGCCGAGCAGAAGATATCGTCCAGCCAGAATGTTCCCGTAATCCTTTTCTGCACCGTCGTAAACGGCATCACGATAAAGTCGTCCTGATCCTGCCCGGTCGCGGAAAAGCCCTTGGCCTGCAAAACTCCGACTACCTTACACGGCATACTCTGCAGACGGACGACCTTGCCGATTGGATCTTCGTTGCCCAGTAGATTGTCCACGACCGTCTGGCCAAGGACACAAACCGGCGCAGCCGCATCTACGTCAGCGTCGGTGAAGAAAGCCCCTAATCTCATGTTCCATCTTCGAATCTGCAAAAACGCGGGGGTGACACCTCGAAACTGGGTCGCCCAGTTTTCCCCCTCGTAAATAACCTGCAGGTGTCCGTCCGCGTTGGGAGACATAGTTTTGATTAAGGGGACCTGCTGCACGATTGCCGTGGCGTCGGCGAGAATCAAGGTGCGATCGCCCCGGGCTCCGTAGCGGACACCATTTCTGGCGCGGCTTCCGGCCTCTATCCAAATAAAGTTGTCACCCAGGTTTTGCAGTTGCTTCTCGATGCTGCTGCTGCCGGCGTTTCCAATCGCGACCACGCAGATGAACGCGCCCACTCCCACAGAGATGCCGAGAATCGTAAGCACACTTCTGACCCAGTTACGCCTTAGCGCAGCGGTTGCTTCCCGGACTATGTTCTTGAAGTTCATCGGAGCCGCGTCAAACGGCGAGCCATTGCATAAAAGTGGCTGCCCGATATTATGACGTAGATAAGTGGATTTTAACCTAACTGCATCCCAATACTCGATTGCAGTCTGAGTTTGGGTTCGCCAAAGTGTATTTGATCGACACACTGCAAAGCTGCTCTGTCACCGTAGTTTCTTCCCGCGACATGGACTACCTCACCTTCCCCATAGCGTGCTTTCAGCGACCTTCGTGATCTTTCCCGAACCCACTTACGCAATACACAATGAGAAGTTCATCGGTGGAAGTTCCAATCTTGTCCGCCAAATCCGTGCCGGAACCTGTTTCTAAAGGCTCGGATGGTGAACTCTAAGCGACTAGAAATAACGGGCGATCGTCATGAAGTGTCGGATTATCGCGGTCCTCGGCACGAGGCCGGAAGCAATCAAATTAGCGTTGGTAATTCACGCCTTGCGCCAGCGCTCGCAAGAATTTGAGACTGCCGTGGTTCATACCGGTCAGCATCGCACGATGCTCGACCATGCCCTGCAATTTTTCAAGATCAAGCCCGACTTTGACCTGGATGTAATGCGTCCAAATCAGACGCTCAACTCCCTGACCGCACGCGTACTGGACACGGTGGAGAATGCGTGCCGCCGCTTTGAGCCGAACATGGTGCTGGTGCAAGGCGACACCACCACTGCTTTTGCCTCCGCCCTGGCTGCTTACTACTGCAAGATTGCCGTGGGTCACATCGAGGCCGGCCTGCGAAGTCATAACCTTTACGACCCGTTTCCGGAAGAAGCCAACCGGCGGCTGGCTTCCGTGCTGACCGAGATTCACTTTGCGCCTACTGCATTGTCGCGGGACAATCTGCTAGCCGAGGGAGTAGCTGCCGAGAAAATCGTGGTTACGGGCAACACCGTGATTGATACCCTGCGCGCCCTCAGCATACTGCCACATTCCTGGGAAAACACTCCCCTTGCCGGTATCCCGAACGACAATTCCCGGCTGGTGCTAGTTACCTCCCATCGGCGGGAATCCTGGGGCAAAGACCAGGAAAATATGTGTATGGCGCTTAAAGATCTGGTTAAGCAGCATCCCGACATTCGTGTCGTATATCCCGTGCACATGAATCCCAATGTGCGAAGTACGGTGAATTCGCTGCTGCAGAACACGGACAGAATCCACCTGACGGAACCGCTCGACTACATTACGTTCGTCAGCCTGCTGCGGCGTTGTTTTCTGGTGCTAACCGATTCGGGCGGCATTCAGGAGGAGGCGCCCACGTTCGGAAAACCAGTGCTGGTGCTGCGCAAGCTGACGGAGCGTCCGGAAGCCTCGCAGTTTGGCATGGCCAAAATCATCGGCATGTCGCGTGAGGGAATATTCAATGAGACCACGCACCTGCTCAACGACGCGGATGCGTATCAGGATATGTCGGAGGGCGAGAACCCTTACGGAGACGGTCATAGTTCGGAGCGAATCGTGGAGGCCGTCGCCCGCTGGTATGCGAAGAAGACTCCATTGTTAGAGGCCGACAAGCAGTTCAAGCTGGCGCCCCGGCCGCAGCCTCTTCGCCGGAAGAGCGACTCCGAGGAAAGTGCACGCAAGGCTGCCGCGGCAGGCAAGGAGTGACCACGCAGAACCTGCGTCCCGGTTGTGGTTGCGCGCCATGATTTATGTTCTCTACATCATTGTTTTCGTCATCTGCGTCTACACCGGCCGCCACTACTGGTTCACGCTAAATCGCCTATTCGGCTTCCAGAGGCACCCTTACATCGACATTGACACAGCGGACTGGCCGCCTGTCACCGTGCTGGTAGCTGCTCACAACGAGGAAAAGGTCATCGCGCACATTCTCGACGCCTTGATGACGGTCAAGTATCCCGAGGACAAGATGCTGGTGATTCCGGTGAACGACCGTTCGACCGACCGCACCCGCGAGATTATCGACAAGTTTGTGCAGGACTTCCCCGGGCGCATTCAGCCGTTCCATCGCGTCGAGGGCAAAGGCGGCAAGGCTGCGGCCCTAAAAGATGCCATGCAGTTGGTGAATACCGAGGTCATCCTGATTTTCGATGCCGATTACATCCCAGGTGCGGGACTGATTAAGCAACTCGTGGCGCCGTTCTTTGATCTGGAAGTCGGCGGCGTCATGGGCCGGGTGGTACCGCTGAATGCCGGCACGAACTTGCTCACACGTCTGTTGGATCTGGAACGGTCGGGCGGCTACCAGGTGGACCAGCAGGCCCGCATGAACCTCCGCCTCGTGCCCCAACATGGCGGCACGGTGGCGGGAGTGAGATTGAGTGCCTTGCGGGAGGTTGGCGGATGGAATGAGAATTCACTGACCGAAGACACTGACCTGACCTATCGCTTATTGCTGAACGGCTGGAAAACCGTGTATCAGAATCGGTCCGAGTGCTACGAGGAAGTCCCCGAAGTTTGGCCGGTTCGCATCAAGCAGATTATGCGCTGGGCCAAGGGCCATAACCAGGCCATGATGGCCTACGGCCCGCGCCTGCTGCTGGGAAAACATCGCGCTACCCTGCGGGAACGGATTGATGGGACATTGTTGTTGGGAGTGTATGCCATGGCGCCGATCACGCTGGTCGGCTGGGCGCTGGCGCTTGGTGTGTTCTACCAGGGTGTAGCTCCACTGCACGGCGTTATAGCCCTACTCTCCCTGACCGCCTATGCCGCGCTCGGCAATCTTGCCGCTTTCTTCGAGATAGCCGCCGCCGCCCGGCTGGATGGGACGCGCAAACGAATCTCCCTGTTGCCATTCCTCATTCTGGGATTTGGCGTGAGCATCTTTTCTGTTTCTCGCGCCGCAGTGTCGCAAGTAAGCGATCTTGTGACCGGAGCCGAGTTCCACTGGGATAAGACCGAGCGCTTTCGGAAGGTCTTGTGAATCCCTATCTCGCAGTGGCCGCTTTGGTCTTTGTGGTCAGCCTGATGTTCACGCTGCCTCTCGTCCCCGCGTTGGTGGAGTTGCGACGCAAGTCGGACGCGCGGCCGCTGAACGTCGTTCAGCAAAACTCCGGAGAGATCCGCCATTTTGCCAATAGCTTTCGAACCTATCTCAAAGGACTTGAGCCAATCATGCAGCGCTGCGTGGCCGCCGGGACCACGGCTACCGCCTCCCTTCCTGACGGCGAGGAATACGTTGTGCTAGGCCGCGCCGACAAACCGCTGGTGCTTGCGCTCCAGCAGCGAGACGCAACCCACCCGGTAGTGATCGCGGCCGGCCTTGACCTTATCGTGCCTCCTGAGGCTACTTTCTCGAAGGACATCTATGCGGGCGGCCAATTCACGGGTGGAGACCAGAACAACTACCGGGCGATCCTGGGAGAAAAAGATGTTCACCTGGGCGCTTCCAGTCGTGCGATGCGTTGGGTTCATGCTGTAGGGGAGTTCACGGCCGACCTCGGGTGCAGGCTCTACGGGCGTATTTCCTCGGACTCGCTCATACGACTGCACGCCGATTGCACTTTTCTGCGGCTGAACGCTCCCCGCATTGAGATCGGGCGCGTGGCCATTAGCGGGGATGCAGTCCCGTCGAACTCGATCATTCCCGCAAACACGGGCTCGGGGATGTCCCGTCGTTTCTTGCATGACGGTGACTTCGAGGTTCAGTCCGGCCAGGTCATCACCAACGACATCGTAATCCGAGGCAAGCTGCACATTCATTCCGGTGCGCGGATTTGCGGCAGCGTGAAGAGCGTTAAGGACATGGCGCTCGAGGACGGCGTTTCGGTGGAAGGAAGCCTGATCAGCGCAGGCAAGATGCGCATTGGCCCGCACTGCGCGATTCACGGACCGGTGGTTGCCGAACGCGAGCTAGCCATCGCAACCGGAGCTCGATGCGGCACCCTGGAACATCCGACAACGGTCAGCGCGCCACTTATCGAGGTAGAGGAAGGCGTAGCGGTGTTTGGCACGCTGTGGGCCCGGGAGCACGGTCAGGTGGTGATCAGCCAATGAAGCGCCGTCGAACCATCCTCGCAACCAGCAGCGTCATTCTTGTGGCCCTGATCGCATGGTCTTGGGCGACGCACGACCGCTTTCGCTCCACTGCCGACCGCTTGCTCCTGTTGGTGCCCGACGGCATCAGTTTCTCCAATCCCAAAGTAACCATGTGGCTTGACGCAGGCAGCGAAGAAGGACTTCATGTGGTCCCGGTGCATGACTCCGAATTTCTCCGGCCTCTATGGGGAGAGTCCAAGTGCGCGGGAGTGATTCTGCCGGATTCCATCCACCAGCAGGCTAGTGATCTCTTCATCGCCACTCTGCATCGTTTTGTTGCCGAAGGCGGGAAACTCATGCTGGTCTACGATGCCGGTACGTTCTCGCTGAATGGCACTTATGCAGCCGGCCGTTCGCGGCTGTCGGACCTGGCGGGTGTGGATTATGCTCTCTACGACAAGCTTGAAGATAAGACGATTCAATGGAGCAAGGTCACCAGCACCAATGCAATTGTTAGTCAGATGGAAATACCGCCCGGAAAGTACTCTCCGTTCCATGCGGAGACCGGCGCCTCCGCTCCGAAAGATGGTTCCCCTGCCTCTGCCGACGGAACTTTCGAGATTGGGCTCAGGCGCTACAAGTATGGCGATCTGCAGTATCCCAGCTTCGTAACTTCAGGCAACTACGCCGGTGAGGTTCTGTTTCACTCCACTAATGGACTCGTAGCCGGGGAACAGGCCTATCGAAAAGGTTCGGTCTTGTTTGTAAACCTGCCTCTCGGATATCTGAAAGGCAGCACCGACGGGTTGCTGCTGCACGTCTTTCTGAGGTACTTCGCGGGGCATGTGCTGTCTTTACCCTATTTAATGCCCGTCCCTGATGGAGTCGGAGGGCTGGTCTTGAACTGGCACATTGACTCCAATGCCGCAATCAAGCCGATTCAGGAGATGAGTTCGTGGACATTGCTGCAACAGGGACCGTATTCGATTCACATTACCGCCGGGCCCGATGATTCGAAAGCCGGGGACAGGAAGGGCTTTGACGTTGACCACAATCCCGTCAGCCAGGACCTGATCCGCAAATACATGGGCCTGGGTTATGAAATTGGCAGCCACGGCGGCTGGATTCACGACTACTTTTCTGCCCACGTGGAAACCGACAATCCGAAAGACCTCGAACAGTTTCTCGCGCTAAACAAGAGTTCGCTGGAGCGAGTTACCGGGAAACCGGTTGCCGAATATTCCGCCCCCAATGGCAATCAGCCGCCCTGGGTTACTCACTGGCTGGAGGCTCACGGCTTTGTGGCCTACTACTTCACTGGCGATACCGGAATGGGTCCTACCCAGGGTTATCGCAACGGCGAGCGCGAAGGCCACAACGTCTGGGCTTTTCCAATCCTGCATCTGGATCGGGCCGCAGGTTTCGAGGAAATGAGTACGGAAGGATATTCCAACTCTGAAATCGAGCGCTGGCTTGCAGCTATCACCGACTTTGCGACCGAACACCGGTCCGTGAGGCTGGTCTACTTCCATCCTCCCGGAATTCTGCAATATCACGATCTGGTGGATCGGTGGGTGGAACAAACGGGTCGCTTGAAAGCAAGCGGCCGATTTCGCTGGTACACCATGACCGAGCTCGCCAACTTCTTGAATTCCCGCAAGCAAGTGAAATGGAAAATGTCGGACAACCGTGGCCTGATCACGGTCGAAGCAACTCATCCCCAGACCCTTGATCACGAGACGTGGAGGATTCCAGCCAGGTTTGCCCAACCGAGAATCGTCGAGGGCTCGGCCAAGGTGGTTCGAGATAACGACGCCTGGATGATTATTGCCGACGAGGGGAAAGACCTCCGATTCGAGACCGAGGCACTGACCAAATGACGATCAAGAACCAACGCCGGTGGCGATTTGCGGCGGTGCCTTTGCTCTTGAGCTTTGCGATTTTGCCGGGCTCACGGGCCCAGGACAGTGCTGCTTCTGTCAGTCCCCGTTCCGTCAACCCAGCTTCAGTCGACCCAGCATCGGCCAGTTCTATTTCGGCCAATCTTACTTCGGATAATCCCGCGCAAGCCTCTCCACAGCAGCCTGGCGCTGATGTCCCGCCGCCAGCTGGGCCGAAGCAGTTGAGCAACTATGTTGAAGCTGGCGGCGACTATCTGGGTCTGACCAACGGCTTCGGCCACTGGGCAGGTGGACATGCTCGCGGTGTGGTCACCAGGGGCAACAATATCTGGAATGCTGAGGTCAACGGTCAGCACGAATTCGGCGACGCTGGCGTATACCTGGCTGCTGGCGATACCTACAACTTTAATCCCGACTGGTTCGGCTCGCTGACGGCTGGTTCCAGTGTCGGCGGCTTTTTCTGGCCCCGCTTCCGGGCCGATGGATTCATCAATAAGAAGTGGATGGGTCGCAAGCAGTTAATCTCCACTTTCGGTTTCGGTTACTACGCTGCCAAGGACGTTCACCGCGATCACAGCTTCTTCATAGGCAGCACTTATTACTTCACCAAGCCCTGGATTCTTGAAGAAGGAATTCGCTTTAACATCAGCAATCCGGGATCGGTCTTCTCGCCGGCAGCTTTTGTGGCCGTGACCCAGGGACGAAACCAGCAGCACTACATTACGCTTCGCGCTGGTTTTGGCAAGGAGGCGTATCAACTCGTCGGGCCGATCGTGACCCTTACCGATTTCGACAGTCAGACTTTAACCGTTACGTGGCGACAGTGGGTGGGTACAAACTGGGGTGTAAATCTGGTGGGGGACTACTATCACAGTCCCTTCTACCACAGAGGCGGAGCAAGCTTTGGATTCTTCCGGGATTTTTGAGCGCCGCGAGCGATCTGCCAGGGGACTTGATGTCTCGAAGCTGGCGGATCCTGTCCGTACTCGCGGACATCGCGGCGGCGTCATCCCCATGCACCGCGCGCTCGCCCACTTCCGCCTCGGTCCCATGAACCTGGTTATCGCCATCTTTCTTTTTGTATTCTTTTCGTCTATCTGGTTGGTATTTCTGCCCAAGGTTTGCCAGTTCTGGAGTCGTGTTCTGGCACTTGGGATTTGGATCTTACCTTTGCGCGCTGAACTCGGTCTGGCGGAACATCACCTGACCCCTTTCATCCGCTTCGACATTCCCTACCTTCGTATGGAGCCTGTGCTACCAAGCTCTCAAGCCTGGTGGTTGACTTGTGCCGCCACGTTAGCGCTCTTTGCAGCCAGCTTTCTTTTGTCCGGCAAACTCATCCCCGTCATGTATCTGCTACGTGGAATTTTGCTGGTATTGGGGACGGCCCTGTTGTATTTTACGCTTCTGCCGGCGCGTTTTCCCCACACTCCGGACAGCTATATGGAAGGACTCGTCACTGCTGGAATAGCATTGATTTCCACGGTTCCGCTTTTATTCGCATTGACTTATTACATCTTTGATTTCGGTTTGCTGAAAAAGGCATTCCTCACCGCCATCACCATGACTCACCTGGCACTGTTCCTGCCTCTGCAAGTCCTTCTGCAGGCTCTGTTTCTGCAAAAAACGGTTCTCTTCATGCCCGTGCTCTACATTATCTTCGGCATGCCCATAAACATTCTGATCATCATCGCCTTCTACTCATGGGGAATGACTTGGTTCTTCCGATCAGCCAGGGAGGTTTGATTGAGCCCGCAATCGCTGCCCCAGAATAACTTGGAAACAAATCCCCCGCATGAGGGATTCCAGCTTCCGGCCATTTCGATAACTGCTAAGCTTGGGACTCCTGAAGATCAAGCCGCAATTGTCGAAGTTTGGTGGCCTTCTCTGGGTCAATTCCGGGCTGCAGATCGGTTTCTTCCAAGAAGTAGCGCCAACCCGCGCTTCGGTCTTCCTGGCTCTGAGACCATTCGAAATCGTTGAGAGCTCTTTGCCCACTCTCGGTTCCTTTGACCACGGCCATAACCCCGCCAGACTTGTAGGTTCTCTCGTTGAACCGAATGATCGCGAATGAACGGTCAGAGTTGTTTGTCATTTCTGATTTCCTAGGAGGAGATTCGAACGGGCAAGCATGTTTGCCCTCGAATGAGAACACCGCAAAATCCTCGGGTCACGGCAATCTCGTCAAACGGCTGCCCAATAACTCTTCGCCGCCAAAATACTTTTCTCCAGGGATTTGGTAAATGGCCTCTTGGTGGTAATTGGTAGCACGGGTGGGGTAAGGTGACTACGAACCCGGAATTCACAACAAGTTCACAAGCAGGAGTCCGCCAACGAGGACTCCTTTTTCATTCAGCACGACTGCATTGCTTGGATAAATTCCTGCAGATACGGGACAAACCTTGAGTTGACAAGAATTGCATCCCGAGTTAGCCTCGGGCGAAAGTCCTGACGGATGGTTAATTCTGTCTTCGAAAAGGGGGCGCATGAAGAACCATGGAGTGTGCTTGTTGGCGTTGTCAGTTTTCATTTGCCTGGCGGGAACCAACGTGAGGGCGGCTTCTCCCCGTCCAGCACAAGCTACAGGAACAGCGCAGACGTCCGCGGCGCCTCCGGCGCAGGGCCGCAAGAAACGCGTGGCCATTTTCGATTTCGATTACGCCACGGTGCACAGCGGGGTGTCGGCCATTTTTGGTCAGGACGTAGACATCGGGAAGGGCATCTCCGATCTCTTGGTGACTTACCTCGTCAAAGATGGCAGCTATTCCGTGATTGAGCGGAAGGCGATGGACAAGATTCTGGCGGAGCAGAACTTCTCCAACAGCGACCGCGCCAACCCCACTTCCGCCGCCAAGATTGGGAAGTTGCTGGGGGTGGACGCGATTATCGTGGGCAGTATCACGCAATTCGGCAACGAGACCAAGAACACGAACGTGGGTGGCGCGGGCGGGGGCTGGACGGGCCTCGGCGTAGGGGGATTTGGCCACAAGAAGTCTAAAGCCATCGTGGCACTTACGGCGCGTATCGTCGACATCGATACCGGCGAGATTCTTGCCGTAGCCGAAGGCAAGGGAGAATCGCAACGGGAAAGCACTTCCCTGCTGGGCGGCGGTAGCAACTGGCACGGATTCGGCTCTGGAAATGCCGACTTCGGCAGCAGCGACTTCCAGGGCACCATCATCGGGGAAGCGGTGAAAGCCGCCGTGGAGCAGACGAGCACGGAAGTGATCGCCGGCAAGGATAAACTTCAGGCACGCACAGTCGTGGTGCAGGGGTTGGTCGCGGCCGTGGACGGGGGGCAGGTTATCCTCAATGTGGGAGCCAAAGCGGGCGTGAAGGTCGGCGATCAGCTCAACGTTGAACGCGTGACCAAGGAAATCAAAGACCCATCGACCGGGCAGGTGCTTCGCCGCCTAAGTACGGCGGTGGGAGTGGTCAAAGTCACGGATGTGGACGATATTTCCTCGGTCGCCACACCGGTTTCGGGATCGGGGTTCAAGACTGGTGATGCCGTCAAGACGGTGACGCAGTAGCGGGACGCAGCGCACCTTCGGCCTGACCACAGCCGGCTGCATGGAACTGTTTGAGTAAGGGGCGTGGCTTTAATCTGGCCAAGCGGTTACCCGGGCTGCCTGCCCTTTTCGAGGGCCGTCGATCCCTGCGTCCGTGACGCGGTCAGTGGCCGAGGAAGTGCTCAAGCGCTTCAACATCGCTCTCGGCCATGTCCGCGCGTTTCTTGGCAGCCGGCAAATCTCCGCGTTCAACTGCGCTTTCCGCCTTTGACAGGTTTGTCTTCATGCTCGCCTGCTTGGCGGCCATGTCGCCGCGAAGCCCATACCCGGCAATGCTCTGCTGCTGTTGTAGCCTGTCCAGACTGCTATTCACCGCGGCCGCCCGGCTGGAAAGCTGATCGATCTGATGCTCCACTTCGTCCCGATTGATCGAATTGCTTGCTGTCTCGCCGGGATTGGCGCCCACCTCGGCGTTCTGCGCAGGTGGGGACTCGGGAGACACGGATGGTGCCTGCTCTGTACCACTCCTGTGGGCATTGAGTTTCCGGGTGTGAGGATCGGGTGATCGACCGGGCGCTAGATTGCTTTGCATCGAATTCGAGTTTTCCACTTCAGGAGCAGTCGCAGGCGGGGCCGGTTGCGTCGAATCTGGAGTTTGAGGGTTAGGGACAGTTGCCGCGGGCGGAGTTTCCTGCTGCATCGTATTCGGGATTCCCGCATTCGACGGTGACGCGGGAGAAGGGGTTTGCTGGGCTTCCCCTTGCTGGGCTTCGGTCTTGCTGTTACGCGGCAAGTAGATTCCACCGGCGACCAACACGGCCAGCACGATCAACGCGCCGAGCGTCATGTACAAGCCCCGATGACCGCTCGGCGACGGAGGCGGCAGGGCAGGAACGGATGGCGGGTTTGGAACGGCAGCCGTCTTGGCATCTGTCGGCGTGCGAACCGGCGCAAAGACTTGATGTCTTGGCGGAGTGGCAGGTGCACCCACGAGGACCGCAGTGGGCACAGCATAGTCTGCGGTGGCAGCCTCGGACGCCTTCAGTGCCGCAACCTGCGGCGCGGAGGTATCCAGGCCCACGCTGCTCAGGGCATTTCCGAAAGCGTCCGCTGACTGGAAGCGTTGCGCCGGGTCTTTGGAAATGGCCATGAGAATGATTTCATTCAGCGCCGCAGGCAGTCCTGGCTGGAGCTCAACCGGCGGTTTCGGCGCCTCTCTGACATGGGCTGTCATGAGGGAATAGTCGCTATCCGCGCGGAAGGGCCGCTGCCCTGTCACCATTTCGTACAGAGACACGCCTACTGAATAAAGGTCCGAGCGCGCGTCCGTGGCTTCTCCTTTCACCTGCTCCGGTGACATATAGCCCAACGACCCCAGCGTAGTGCCGGTCATGGTCAGGCCGCGATCGTCGCCAGCGCGTGCTATCCCAAAGTCCATGAGCTTCACCACTCCCTCATGGGTCAGCATGATGTTGGCAGGTTTAATATCGCGATGGATCACATGCTGGCGGTGTGCGTAACTCAGCGCATTAAGCACCTGGCCGATGTAATTCAGCGCCTCGGGCGCCGGGATCGGCCCATGTTCCAGGCGGTCGGCCAGGGTGGTGCCTTCGACATACTCCATAATCATCACCAGCTGGTTATCCGCGGTGAACGCAGTTCGAAGCGCGGCAATATTGGGATGGTTGAGGCTGGCCATGAGCTTGATCTCGCGCAGGAAACGAGTGGCTAACTCCTGCCGTCCCGCGAGGTCAGGCAGCAGAACTTTCATGGCTTCGATGCGATCGGAAATAACGTTTCGCACCCGGTAAACCCTGCCCATTCCTCCGCTGCCCAACTCGTTGAGAATTTGGTAGTCGCCAATTCGCTTATTGGTTTCTTCGCTCATGGACGGAACCCCTCTCTTGCTTGCTGCACTCGTATGAACCGTGCATTCAATCCCTGCCGTTCGGCCGGATCACTCGCCGCCTGATGATCTCACTGAAGATCGAACTTCAGTGCGCAATTATCCTCCGCTCATTCCTGGGGGTCAAGGTTCTCGACAGGATTTGTCCCCATGCAAAGTGCCGACGCCAAAAACTGACAGCATCGCTTGGAATCGCATAACTGGCTTGCTCTAGGCCGGCTTCGCTGGTCAGGCGGTCATCGACTCCCAGCGTGTTCGAGCCACATTGAGCTTGTATTTTGCAATGTTCAGATTTTTCGTGGCCTTGTCTTGTATCTCCTTCCAGCTTTCGGGCTTGGCGGGGTTCCCAGTCCGCAGGATTCGGATGTTGGTTTCTGCCTCTCCAGCATAGAGCGTGGCGCCCCCCATGTTCTCTGCAACAATCGGGTCGATAGCATTCGCTCGTTGCGTCGCGATGCCGAAGTCGGTAGAGAGAATCCTGATCTCATCCGGCAGCTGCGGGAACGCTCCCGAACCGATTCTCTTGAGCCAATCCTCAATGGTGTGGATTGCAACCTTAAGCTGCAAGGCCACGGTTGCCAGGTCTGCGGTCCGTTGCTGGTCAATCTGTTTGCGCAGAATCGAGAGGGTTTCCGCGGCAATTTCCTTCTGCAGGTTTGAGGTGTCCACCTGGGCGCGACTGGCATCCGCCTGCCGTTTGGCGTGCCATGCATAGTAAATGTTGATCGCGGTAAGAACCAGGACGAGCAGCACGTTGGCGACGGCCGCATACGCGATGACTTCATTTACGCCGAGTCCGAATGCTTTCTCTGACATTTGACGCACCATCAGCGAGAGTATAGATCGTACGCGCGTTAGGGAAGAACCATGGCGGGAGGAAGAAGGCTGGAAAAGGTAAAGGCCGTGATATTGGTTATGCTCTAGCCGCCAGCTCCTGCGAGGGAGCCATCAGCGTGGAGTATGCACCATCACGGCCCTTGATGCGATCACTGCTTTCGCAGTTCCAAACCCCAACTACCCCTCGCAGGGCAGTCGGTTTTTTCGGGTCTGGTCGGTTCACTGGGTCGCCCCAGCGGACTGATCACCCAGCTTACTTTGGACTAGCCAACGTTTATTTTAGCTAACCCTTTCAGCCGTCGACGGGGGCAAAGGTAAACAGTTAGCCGACATTTGTCAATGCCGATTATTGGTGCAAACTGCGAACTCAATAACCTCAAACATGAAGAATGCAGCTCATTGAAGAGCCAGTGTTTATAGAATGTGAAAATTGTATTTCCTGTTTTTCCACAATATTATGCACAGTCACGCTGACACCGCACGCCGCAACAGACCATACAAGCGGCTCGAACCAACAAAACATCTTGACGACGAAGGGGTATGTAACGCATTGTTGGTTAGGGGACAGAATGTCGGATCTGGTGGCCTACGTAGACGGCGGCTCCCTGGGAAATCCGGGGCCGTCTGGGATTGGAGTGGTGCTTGACAGCTCTGCGGGCCGCACCATCAGAATCGCCAAGTGGATTGGGCGCCAGGACAACAACGTGGCCGAGTATGTTGCCCTGCTGGAAGCGCTCCAATGTGCTTTGACACTCAAAGCCGGGAAGCTTCATATCTACTCCGACTCCGAGGTGGTAGTCCGGCAGATGAAAGGAGAGTACGTTTGCCGCAGTCCGCGTCTCTATTCCCTGAACTGGATCTGCCGCAAGCTGGCCCGGTCATTCGACTTCTCTATCTCGCACGTCCGCCGCGAGCACAACACTGAGGCCAACCGTTTGGCCAGCTCCGCCGTCCGGAAACACCTTTCCTAGCCCTCGCCAAACCATTCCTCAGATCTCTAGAACTTGACAGTGGAAGAATTTCTGTCCAGGTATGCGTAGCCCGCACATCCGCGACCAGCGACTCCGGACATACGGCTCTGGCGGGGATGGACGTTCTCCTACCTAATGCCGCCAGGTCCAGACCGGATTGCCTTTCTCATCCCGCAGCACCAGAGTGTCCGAGCCTTTCACAACTTCCCGTGCGAGGATGAGGTCGGCTCCGCCATATTTCACCTTCGATCCAGTAAAGGCAAGCTCGTCGCCCTTAGCGAAGCTCACACCCATGTCGTCCATAAACGATTTTGGGCAGAAGTACAGGTCAACGATATCCTCGCCATTCTTCATCATCAAGTGGACCACATCCTTCTCATTCCCTTTCGGAGGTAGCTTGACCTCGTCCACTGTGGCTTTCATCTTGGTCTCGGTATGCAGGTCATACTTGGGCGGGCCGGTCTGAGCGCTCAACAGGGCGCTCCACGCGAACGCGAATGTGGCGACCGGAAAGAATATCCTGTTCAAACAACTCGACGCGGACTCACTTGAACCAGACAAGGCTCCCTCCTCATGGAGGAACGAGAAACCGCTACCAGTAGACCAGCAGCAAGCGGACCAGCTCTCGGTTCCCAATTTGTTAGGTAGGATTACGCCAGTTCGTAAGTAGCAATCATCCTACTCCTCTTGAATCGGTTGTCCAATATGTCTTGCCGCCAAGCTGAAAACAAGTCATACGGGCTTCGTTTCGTATGATGACGATCTGAAGCCCGTGGCCTAAAGGTTGTCTAGGTGGTGGGGAGTTCGAACCAATTCTCTCTAGGAGCTTGCGGAAAAACTCTGGTTTTGGGTGGCGCAGCGCTTCCAGCGCTGCGGTAAATGCCCTCAAATCAGTGGAGGCTTTAGCCGCTGAGGTATCAGAATCGAGTTTTTCCGCAGCCTGCTAGGGGGCTGCTGGCTGCTGGACGTGTGCCTGCGCGTCTCTTGGGGCTTCCCGGCGAGTTGAATTTCCCATTATATCGTGTAACTTTATATCGTAGGTATGCGGACACGATTAGGATTGATGAGCGCGGAACAGAGTTAAGATCTTGTCGAACATGTTCTGCTTCAGCACCG
Source organism: Terriglobales bacterium (assembly GCA_035601775.1). Classification (GTDB taxonomy): domain Bacteria; phylum Acidobacteriota; class Terriglobia; order Terriglobales; family Acidobacteriaceae; genus JABDBE01. The sequence continues at coordinate 134,132 of DATNNO010000085.1, forward strand.
GGCTGTTCGGAATCACCCTGAAGGAACCGAGGGCAACCAGGCTGGCGGCATAGATCTGTCGTCGTCATGCTGTCGGCCCCGTTGATGCTGCGTCCCCGCACGACCATGAGGTTGCGATTTGAGCGTGGTTTCAGTCGTTTCACGAAACCTGATCTGATTTTCGGGACGCCCGCTCTCAAACAGCCCCGGCGACTTCCGCGCTCGGAAGAGGGAGTTCCCAAAGCACGCGCTTCTCTGCAGGGTAGCCTTCGCTTGCGCAGAGTGATCGTGCCCGAACTGATCGGTGAACGTGAGGCGAAGTTCCATGGTCATCCAAGTTCGATACTTGTCCGGAATTGGCTTGTGATCGCTCGCGAGCAACCAACCCTCAGCGACATCTCCGCGACGACGAAAGTGTAGCCGGTTTTCAATCCGGTGGTTGAGTGCCTCGTCTGCGGTAAACTCGAATGCAGCCCCGACACCATACAGTCCTGTCTGGTTGCCGCACAGAACAATAAATTCCGAATCCCACTCGGACACGATCCTGAAATTCTCCAGAGACAAATTACTACTCAGAGCAACCAGTTGCACCCAGATCGCACACGCGGTAACTCCAGTCGGGAGCTCGATCAGGATGTTTCCTGGGGGCGGAGCCACGACGATATCCAGACTACGGGAGTTCTCCTGCCATTGGCCTGGGATTTCGCAGTCAAGCAGCGCGGCCTGCAGTTCCTGTGCCCGCGCCAGATACCTGGCCTGTTGTGCCGGAACCAGTCGAGTCCTTTTCACGGGCATATGACCTCCTCAATTCAGCAAAAGCTACAAATGCTACAAACTCTACACAAGTCTTTGCGCAACAACAGCTTCCCGCGGAGAACAAAGCGCACAGCCGGCAACAGTGCGTAAATTCAAGCTCCACCGCGCCGCAAGCTGGTGAAGAAGAAGGCGGTGCTCGTGCGAGAACTTCAAGACCATGCCCCGCCCATTCCGATGACGATGGAAACCGAAGTTTCTCAGTTTCCACCCGATCTCGGCCGCGCTGTATTCCAAAATTTCGCCGTGGCAACGCAAAAACGCGTTGCTAAGCTCTGTCAGCCGGGCAAGGGTGATCTCCCGCTCTTCATGGGAGGGGGCCCAGGTCACCTGGATCATGGCGAGGTGGACATCACAACCGCGTTGTGCGATCTTGTCTTGCTCCAAGCATCGAAGGAGCGGAGCAATGGGCTCTACAATCTCGGCTTCGCCTAGTACGCTAGCCGCCAGATTGCGAGCAACTTCTGTACCCACGAATGTCGAACCGTGCTCCCTGGCGGAGAAGTTGCGCACTCTGTCGAAGTTTCGCAGGCGGTACATCAGGAGCTGCGGCTGCAGCTCCTCCGCAATCCCGGACTGTTGCTGCTCGTCCAACAGAGAGAGATCACAATGTGCGGGCGGAAGCGCGAAGTGCATGCCTTCCTCGCCCCGCGCATCTGCCATGCCCAAAAAGACAGCCTTCGAGCTGGCCACCGAGCGGACTTTGCCGTTTCCAAAAACGTACACGCCACGGTAGTTGGAAGTGCTCCACAGATCGCGAATCCTGGCCGACAAGCCTGGCTGGTTTACGAGGAGCGTAGCTCCCAATGATGCAAGTGATAAGAAAGCGGTGCGGTTGAGGTCGCCCAGCACCACAGGGCGGCGGCACAGGCAGTGCAACAGCCGAAAAAGAGTGATCGCATGTTCCATGTCTGGTCCCGCAATCAGCAGAGTCGGTGGACTCGACAGACAATCCGGGAACCATGAGCTCGCCGCCCAAGCAGTCATCAACGCAGAATCCGGTTGGGTCAGACCTGCGTGCCGTTCGAAAAGCTCTCGGATTCGGCGAAGAAGTTTCCCAGTCGAGCCGTAGCTTTTCGTGTCATGCGGGAAGCGGATCGCTCGCCACATCGCTTCGTCCAAATCGGGCGGCTGGTAGATATGGCCGGAATACTCAATCTGCGGTGCGATGGTTCTCCTGTCCGCGTTCCGTAAGAGCAGAGCGGGTCGACCGGAAGAGGCCGAGGTAACCAGTTCGAGCGCCGAGCCGTCAGCGAAGGTTTCGCCGACGGTCTTCACGACTCGTGGATCACCTCGAAATGGAAGCTTCGCCATCGTTCCCTCGACCAGTGCAGGACGCACCCGTGCACAGGCACGTAGTTCGGATCGGGCACTTCTCACCACGTGGAAATAAGCTAACGCTTTATCCGGCGTATGCATCGACGGTGCTACGACCAAATTCCTCGTGTTGATTGAGGCCCAAAAAGCAACAGCCCGACCGGAGTCGGGCCTTCACACACGTCTGAATCCCCTTAGTGTATCCCATCAATCGTGGTAAAACCAGTCAATTTCGCATCATTTTGAGCGAAAACGCCCGGAATTATACCGGAAGACTTGGAGCTGAGTGGTGCTGTGACAAGGAATTTGTTGCGAAGAATATGTCGTGAGGCGATACTTAAGTGGAAATCGATTCCGAATGGCAGCCTTTGCCTGAGCATCCTTCGCAGCCTGTTGCGCGCTATTTGTCCCGTGAGGGCCGCCTCCCTCCGGGCTGGGGCGTCGCGCTACCCTCGATCGCCACTCGGAAACACGTTTCTCTGCCGCGGGCACTCTTCAGGAACAGGTGTGGGCGCTTTGGTCAGCAGTGAGGGCGGGAAGTCCCGCATCTGCGTGACCGTGCCCTCCTGCTGGTTCTCCTGCGTCTCGGACTGCGCGCTGAAGAGGTCGCGTACGTCTCACTCGGCGATGTCGATTGGAGGAACGGGTGTTTGAAGATCCAGTACACCGCCCGCGACGTGCGCTCGGGATGGTTCAACACAGTGTGCAGTCGTTGGCACGGGCTGCGATAGCCACTCGCGCAATGACAACGCATCGTGGGCCTCTTCCGAGCAAACATCTCAGCTTCCCTTCTGCCGGTCAAGATAACGTTTGAAATACGCCGACCCTTCCTTTCGGTAGGCATCTGCCCCGATTGTCAGCAATAGTTCGCAAATCTGGGAGATGCTCCGGGCTTCTCCCTCAGCGATTTGTTGGAGCGTCTTTTTAAGCTCGCTCGGGATTCGAAATGCTAAGGGCGCATTCTTCTTCATAACGCTCAAATTGTAGGCGATACTCTTCCACTTTCCTAGACTAGGCTCTTGACAATCTAGTTATATGTATTAGCATGTATGTGTTTCTATTTACCGTGAAAACCTCGGCCATCGTGAAGGTAGGTGAAAACCATGGACAGACTTCTCCGCCACAACCTCCGACTCGCGCGCCTGAAGTGGGCTGAACGTCTGAATCCACTTGCCCTTCAGGCTCTCAAGATGTACACAGAGGACTTCCAATTCTCAATCGGCAACGGTGATCTGTTTCTCTTGGATCACGGGTGGTACGTCACGCATGCCGGATTATTGCGGTTAGCCCGCCGTAATCGCTGCTTCGGCATTCATGTGAGTCCGTCAGCGCAACTTTCCGATCCCGCTGCTTCGCGATGGGCATTCATGGCGACGGTCTACAAATCCTTTCGGTGCAAAGGATTTGTTGGTTATGGAGACGCTGACCCTTCCAATGTCTCCGCTCTGGTTCGAGGCGCGGAAATGCGGGTCGCTGAGACTCGGGCTGTCAACCGTGCCCTGCGCAAGGCTTACGGCATCGGCCTCTGCTCGGTCGAGGAACTCGGTTCCATGACCGAGCCGCGCCAGCCCTCCGGTGAGTCGAAGAAACCTCCCGTACAACCTGCCAATGGGAACTACGGCGGTCCCAAAGTCCGCGACCGCCTCTGCCAGATCATTCGCCAGAATCAACTCGATCCAGCCCTGGTCAAGGCCTACGCGACGGATTTCTGCGGCACCAAGGCACTGCGAGACGCAACCCGCGAGCAAGTCGAGAATTTTGTCGCTCATCTGGCTGACTGGGCCGAGAAAGACAGAAATGCCCTGCTTTGCCAACTCAACAGCTATCTCGGCGCGAAAGAAGGTGCAGCATGAGGCGGCGCATCCAAGGTTTGCACAACGCTGATCGGTCTGCTGCGGACGAAGTCCCGGACGGTCTGTACCTGGTCCGGGTGACCCGAGCCCAGTATCGCTGGCACGCACAGAAACCGTTCTACATTCTGTGCTTCGCGGTGATTGAGCCCAAGGAAAGCGCCGGACACTCCATTTCCGGCCGTCTCTACTGCACGCCAAAAGCGCTGTGGAAACTCAGCTGGTTCCTGCGCGACTTTGGTTATGACACCGAATCGCTGGGGCGCGATGAGATCGACGAGAAGAACCTGGCCGGACTTCAGGGCGTGGTCAAAATCAGCCACGCGGTCATAAATGGCACTACCCTGCTCAACCTCGATGGCTTCGCGCCGACAGGCCAATGGGAAGAAGTGTCGATCACCCCACCATCAAAGGCCAGCTCGGAGGTGGCGCGATGACTTACAGCTACACCCAGATCAGCCAGTACCTAACCTGCCCTCGTCGCTACCGCCACCGCTACCTTGACGGCTGGCAGGAGAAAGATACTCGGGCCGCCATGCTCTTCGGGCGAGCGTTTGAGAAGGCCCTGGCCGCCTACTTCCTCCGCGAAGACGCAGCCGCAGCGCTATTCCGCGAGTGGTCACTCTGCCAGAACCAAGACTTAAAGTACGCGGAGCGAGACACCTGGGACCGCATGCTGCAGCAAGGGATCCAGCTTCTGGACCGCTTCTGTCAGGACGACCGTATTCGCATTCGTCAGCCGCGACGAAACCTGCAGATCAAGTTCACGCGGACGGTCTCAGAAAAGAATGACTTCGTGGCCTACGTCGATGCCATCGGAAAACTGGACGGGACGCGGTATCTGCTCGAATGGAAGACAACCTCGAATCGCTATTCGGAGGAACCGCACGGGCTGCTGGCTCTGGATCCCCAACTCCTCTGCTACTCCTGGGTAACTGGTATCTCCGAAGTCGCCCAGGTCGTTTTCGTCCGCAAGCGACTGGTCGAAATTCAATATTTTCAGACCGCCATCACGGACGAGCAACGCCAGGAATTTGGCCAGTTGGTGGAAGACACCGTGCGGCGGATCGAGTCGGCCCAGTTCCTGCCCCACAGCGGCATTCGCTTCCCGCAGAATCCCTGCAGCAGCTGCCCGTATGTCGGGCTTTGCCTGGGACAGCAAGAGTTGGTCGATGCCGCGCTCACGCGCCGGCCTGGAGCTGAAAACCTTGGTTGGCTTGACGAGCTTGCTTACTAGGAATCCGCCCATGCTGCCCAAGCTCAATCGCCGCCGAGCCATGTTCGTGCTCACCAAGATCGATGAGATCCTGGCTTGGGAAAAGAAGAACGAGGCGGAGCGGGACACTCGCTTTGTCGAACTCGGCAGGTACCTGTGTGAAGTTCGGGCGGGACAATACTGGCGGCTGGAGACTCTGAAATCCTTTGATGAATTTCTGGAGAGGCGATTCCCGGAGTCGAGGAGAAAGGCCTACTACCTGATGTCCATCCATGAGCACCTGCCACCGCAGGCACGACGGGAACTGAAGGAAGTTGGCTGGACCAAAGGACTGGAATTGGCGAAGATTGCGAGAAGGGACGGGCAGCACTTCGATTGTGCAACCTGGTTGCACAAAGCCCGCGAGATGCCGAAGGAGCAGTTTAAGCAGGAGGTCGAGAAGGAGTTAACTGGGCGAGAAACAGAACCGTGGGAGATTATCTACTTCAAGCTGTACAAGAGCCAGATGCCGGTCGTCGAGCAGGCGATCGAAACGGCGGCTCTGATGCTGGGCAGCGATAAATCACGCGGCTACTGCCTGGAGATGATCTGCGCGGACTTCTTGGCGGGAGCGAACCTGGAGAACGAAAACTCCGGAGTTCTCTTGCAGTCGGCCTTACGGTTTTTCAAGTTCCTCCCAGGCGAAGAGAGGCAGACGTTTCTGCACCACGTGACCGAGAAGGTGTCGTGAAGCGAATCCGACCGCAACGTGCACGCGTTCGGCTCGATACCGCGCAGTACGACAATCTCCGCAACCATGTGCTACGTCGCGATGGGTGGAGATGTCAGTCGTGCGGCACAATGTCCAACCTTGAGGTTCACCACAAAGAGTTTCGCAGCCAATCAGGCGACGATTCCGAGCCGAACCTGATTACGCTCTGCACTACATGCCACGCCGGCGTGCATCGCAGCTGAGGACTTAGGCGCGCCGAATCTCTTCCCTCTGTTAGCAAGACGAATGGAGAGGCGTCCTGCGCGGCAAACCTGCCCAATGGCGCCAGTTTCAGACTGGATTGCCTTTCTCCTCCCGCAGCACCAGCGTGTCCGTGCGTTTCACAACTTCCCGCGCGAAGACAGCGTAAATCCACCTGCACCGGGAACCGCAGCCGAGGGCACGGTGCGGAGGTCAATGTAGGGGACGGGGCTATCGGCGGCGAAAACAGTGCCCCAGCCGTCACGACAACGATCGTCAAAGCGATGGCTAACCCTCGGAAAATGCCTGACCAGCGATCGAGACCAGTACTTGTCTTGAACATACGACCACCCCTTCCAAGCCTAGGCTTCCAAGGTCGCAAACCCAACTCTGTCCGAAAGGTTCCGCGGCGGAATGAAAATGTCGCTAATCTCTCGAACAAGCACAGGAACTTGAGCACATCCAGACAAAACGTGTATTCTAAACGCTGTGTCCATACCTCGTTCGAGCCAAATGCCTAACAAGAAGACGAATAATAATGGGAGGCGAACTTTCGCCCCGAGCGGAAAGTTCGACGTTTGCATTGTGGGCGGGGCTGGGCATGTGGGGGCGCCGCTAGCGATCGTTATGGCGTCGAAGGGGTTGCGGACGCTGATCTACGACATTAACCGCGACGCCATGAAACATTTGGCGGCAGGGGACTTGCCATTTTTCGAGGAGGACGGCGAGCCGCTGTTAAAGAGGGTTTTGGCGGACGGTCTTCTATGTTTCACTGACAATGCCGCAGACGTTAAGAATGTCCGTCATGTGGTGCTGACAGTCGGGACCCCGATCGATGAATTTCACAATCCCGTATTGCGAGCCATTACCGATTGCATCGACACCCTTCTCCCTTACATCTCTGACAACCAGACCATCCTCTTGCGCTCCACGGTGTTTCCCGGAGTCACCAGCTTCCTTCAACGGTACCTTGAATCCCGCGGCAAGAGGCCCAAGGTTGCGTTTTGCCCGGAGCGCATAGTGCAAGGCCACGCAGTCAAGGAAATGACCACCCTTCCCCAAATCGTAAGTGGCACGACGCCGGAGGCAGAGGCGGAGGCGGCACAATTGTTCTCCAGGATTGCGCCGAAAATCGTTCGTATGCAGCCGATGGAAGCGGAGTTTGCGAAACTGTTCTGTAACGCGTACCGCTACATCCAGTTTGCCGCTACCAACCAGTTCTACATGATTGCCGAATCGGCCAGCGTGAGCTATGCCCGTATTCTTGAAGGCATGAAACAAGATTATCCCCGGATGCGCGACCTGCCCGGTCCGGGGTTCGCTGCCGGCCCTTGCCTGATGAAGGACACGATGCAGCTTTTCGCGTTCAGCAACAGCAAGTTCATGTTGGGCCACATCGCGATGATCACGAATGAGGGTTTGCCTGACTTCCTGGTCGAGAAGCTCAAGGTCCGCTATGACCTGACGCGTACCCGGGTCGGCATTCTGGGCATGGCGTTCAAGGCGGATATCGACGACACGAGGGAATCTTTGTCCTACAAACTGGGGAAGATCCTGCGTTTCTACGGGGCCGAGGTGCTCTGCTCCGATGAATTTGTCAGGAATCCCGACCTGGTGAAGAAGGAGCAGCTAATATCCTCCTGCGATGTAGTGGTGGTCGCCGTCCCCCACTCCGCATATAAGGACCTCGCCTTTCCCGACGGCGTTGAGGTCATCGATTTATGGGACATTACCGCCAATAGAGAGGCGGCAGTTGCCTGACATCGCGAACGGGAGAAGAACCTATCAGTAGGCCGACCATCGCTCACTCCTCCTTTCTGGTTACCGGCGGGCATGGTTTTATCGGTAGCGCGCTGGTTAAGGCACTGGTGCGGGCGGGAGCGCGGGTACGCTCTCTTGATAACGACTCGCGCGGCTCCAAGAGCCGGCTTGGAGAGGTTGCCGCGGATGTCGAGGTTGTGAGTGGCGATATCCGGGATCAAGAGGCTGTGCTTCGTGCGGCACGAGGCATCGATTGTGTTTGTCACCTGGCGTACATCAACGGAACGGAATTCTTTTATTCGCAGCCGGAGCTAGTATTGGAGGTTGCGGTTAAAGGGATGGCCAACGTAATTGATGCTTGCCTGAAGCACGAGGTGCCGGCTCTGACCCTGGCTTCCAGTTCTGAGGTGTACCAGACCCCGCCTTCCTTTCCAACCGATGAGAGAGTTCCGCTCTCGGTGCCCGATCCCTTGAACCCGCGGTACAGCTACGGTGGAGGCAAAATCCTGAGCGAGCTGATGACGATCGCTTTTGGGAGGAAATATTTTGAGCACGTGACCATTTTCCGCCCGCACAATGTGTATGGGCCGGATATGGGCACCGAGCATGTGATCCCCCAGCTAGCCCGGCGTATGGACGAGTTGAGCCGAACCAGCGAAGGCCCGATACGTCTGCCCATTCGTGGAACCGGCCAGGAGCAACGAGCATTCGTCTATATTAATGACCTCGTACAGGGCGTGCTGCGGGTTATCGAAAAGGGCGACCACCTCGGCATCTACCACATCGGAACCCAGGAGGAGATCACGGTCGAAAGCCTGGCGAAGCTGATGGGCGAATATTTTGGCCGGGAGGTCGAGGTCATTCCCGGCGAGAAACATGCGGGCGCAACCCTACGTCGTTGTCCCGACATTACAAAAATCCGCGGCCTGGGTTACGAACCCCGTATTTCATTACGGGACGGCCTAACTGAAACTCTGCGCTGGTATTGCGCCGCCAGCCAGAAAACCGTACAACTGCAAGGTGACTGATGCATTTAGAAACCCCGCAAGCAAAGAAACTGGCAATGGGCTCGAACAGCAGTGTCGCAGTCGAACGCTGCCAGGTGTGCAATTCTGCTGAACTAGATCCAGTTATTTTTGTGGGCTACCTGCCTCCGGTCAACACGATGCCGGCGATTGGCAGCCGTCCCGTGGAACAGCCCGCGTATCCGGCGCAATTATTGCGCTGCCGCCAATGCCAGTTGGTGCAACTGGGACTGATCGTTGACCCAGCTATTTTGTTTCCCCCGACCTACCCGTACACGAGTGGCACAACCAAAATCTTGCGCGAAAACTTTGCGGAGCTCTACCGGGAAGTGAAGGGCCTTTACCCGCTGTCCGCCCAGGACCTTGTGATCGATGTCGGCTCGAATGATGGCACGTTGCTGAGTAACTTCCAAAACGGCGGACATCGGGTTTTCGGAATCGAACCCACTAACGCGGGAACCCTGGCAAATGCTCGGGGTATCGCAACCGACATCTCGTTCTTCAATCGCGCTGCGGCTAGACGGGCAATCGCGCAACATGGCCAGGCGAAAGTCATCACTGCAACCAATGTTTTCGCGCACATCGAAGATGTTCACGAAATTGTGGACTCCATTCTGGAGCTCCTTCGCGACGATGGGATCTTTATTTCCGAGTCCCACTATTTCCTGGGACTGCTCGAAACTCTTCAGTACGACACCATTTACCACGAGCACCTTCGCTACTACACACTCACCAGCCTGAAACATCTTTTGGCCATGCACGGACTGGAAATCATCAACGCCCGACGCATTCCCACGCATGGTGGTTCAATCCGGGTGTACGCCGCGCGCAAGGACAAATATCCGGCGCGCGACACGATTGCTCCGATTCTGGCATCCGAAGCCCGGGAAATCACCGATGCCAAGCTGCAGTCCTTCCGCGCCCGAGTGGTGGATTCCAAGCTTGCGCTGCACGCATTACTCAGGGATGTGAAGGCCGAGGGCAAAAGAGTCTATGGCGTCGGCGCCCCCAGCAGGGCGAGTACGCTGGTGAACTACGTAGGCTTGGATGACGGCATTCTAGACTGCGTTGTTGAAATCAAGGGCTCCTACAAGATCGGAAAGTATCTTCCGGGAACGTTGATCCCGGTGCTCGAGGAATCCAAGCTCTACGCGGACCAACCCGACTATGCTCTGCTGTTGTCCTGGCATATCGCAGACGAACTGATGTCGAACCTCAGAGCGAAAGGATACCAGGGAGGATTCATTGTCCCTCTGCCCGCCCCCAACGTGATTCCCAGTTCACGCGCAAGGTGATTGCGGGGCGTTTTTTAGAGAGGATCCTGCCGAGACTGTTGGATGAGCTTTAGGCTAATCCCGTTGATCGCAGCGGCCGGTCATTTCCGCAGTGAGACAGTGTCCGGGCCACGCCTCAGGTAGGTGGTTTCAAACGCGTAGAGATACCACCGGAGGTAAGCGGGCAGCCATCGCAGCACACGGAAACGGCTGCTGCCGTGGCTTCTCTCGAACCAGCGCGCGGGCACCTCGCAGGTTTTCCGACCAAGGCGGTGCGCCTTCACCAGCAGTTCGATGCTGTAGGTGAAGCCTAGCGTGGATTCGATCTCTATCTGCTCCAATACCCGGCGCGAAAACAAGCGGAAGCCGTTGCTGGAATCGTGTGTGGATAGTCTTGCCAGATGGTAGAGAGTGAAAGCAGAGACTCTAACCAAAACTTCTTTCAGCCAGGGACAGCGCTCCATGCAACCGCCGGGGATGAAACGACTCGCAGCCACGATGTCGCAGCCGCATTCAAACTTCTGATACATGGAATCGAGGATGCCCGCGTTGTAGGCGTCGTCGGCAGGATAGACAACCACTGCGGGAGCGATGCTGGCACTAAATCCGCTCATGATGGCGCTGTGTACTCCCTGCCCGCGGTTTGGCACCAACTCGATCTCGAATGTCCCGGGAGTATAGCGTTTTAAGGCCTCCAGGGTGTCGTCATTCTCGCTGTCGTAACAGATGAGCACGCGAAACGGTGTGCGGACGGAGCTTTGAAGAGCGTCTAGTACGGCGATGATGTTAGCGCCCTCGTTGTATACCGGAATTACGATGTCCAGTTTCGCCATGGGTTCAATCGGGGTCGAAACGACACGGCCTGTCACCGGCCGCAACTAACACGTCTAGCCTCACGGTGCGAAACGAGCGCACAGTCCAGCAGGTTGTGCACCCGCAAACCTTGTTCGAAATTGGGTTGGCTCGACTGCGCAGAAGCTATCCAATTCAGGAAACGGCCAGCCATCTGGCCGACAGCCTGCAGTCGGCCGTCGCTACCCGCCGGCGTATCCTCTTCCCCAACAAGGATCTCCTGTAACCGATCTGACTCCCTAGTCCCGTGGAATAATCGGAAACCGTTTACGTAGTCCGACGTCTTGTTACGCAAAATCAAGGTGCCCGATTCGCCATACACTTCCAGTAGATGACCATTTCCCAGAAAAGCATCTGTGCTCACCGCCACGGATACCGGTATGTCCGCGTCGGTCCGCAATGACAGCGTCACAAAGGTGTCGCCTGTTTCCTGTGTTCTGCGGGCATCGCTGGGGAACGTGCAACAGGAGAGTTCCGCGATCGGACCAATCAGCCATTCCAGGTAGTGAAAAGTGTGGGAAACGAACGAAAACAGGGTGCCGCCCCCGTCGCAGGGTCGGGTCTTCCAGGAATTCAACCCCATCCTGACGGCGTAGGTTTCAACGTTCCAGTTGACGCTCACGTGGCGGATACGGCCCAGGGCACCACCATCCAAGATCGCCTTTGCTTGCCGCCAGGTTGGAATCTCAGGAAATTCAAAATCCACCATATTAGCCACACCCGCCGTTTTGGCGGCTGCTACCATCGCGCTCGCCGCTTCTGTGGAAGTCGCGAGCGGCTTCTCACAAAAGACTGGCTTGCTGCGACCGAGAGCTGCGATGGCGACCTCTGGCTGTACCTTCGGGGGCGTGGCGATTGCTATCGCATCAACCTGTGCATCATCAAGCAGGCAGCGCCAGTCGCCGTACGCTTTTTGGATGCCGAGTCGCTTGGCAACGACCTCAGCACGTTTTAACGTACTGGCGCAAATTGCGATCACTTCACAGTTGGGTTGGAGCGCAAAAGCAGGGGCGAGAATCCGCTGCCCGAACCCGATCCCTACAATGCCTACCCGGGTTTTGGAGACTTTCATTTCGACGAGGATTAGGTCCGCCGGACGCCTGCCGTTAGCACAAAGGATCCAAATCTCCTAAGAAAGGGCAACAAGAACACGGAGTCGACAACATTGTATGCCGGGAGAAGCACCTGGGCAACGGCAGAAGCAACGTAGCGATAGGTGAGTCCGGAAACAAAGGCCGTTCTGACATCAAATCCGAATTCCGAAAAAACCTGCCGGACCCGCCAGGCCAGTACCGGGCGTTCGTTTTCGGTCACCCCTTTATGGCTGTAAAACGGCGAGGTGCGGTCGCGGTAGAGGTACATGAAAGGATTCATGCGGTTGGGATCGAATGCCATGAAAACGCCGCCTGGCTTCAGCACTCGGTGTACTTCCCGAGCGCATGCTCGGGGGTCGGGCAGGTGATGAATCACACCGCTGAGCAGGACGCCATCAAATGAAGCCGAGGGCAACGGCAGAGCCTCAATATCGGCGGTAAGAAACGTGACCTCCGGATAGAGCTTGTGCCCCAGTGCGGTAAGACCGTGTGCAATGTCCACACCGAAACACTCAAAGCCTTTCTCCACCAGGATGGAACTGAATATCCCCGAACCACATCCCAGATCGGCCACGCGGCCGGGAGGACGCAATTGCGCCAGTTGCAAGCACTGGTCGATCAGCTTGCGACTGCTGCGGTCAGAAAAAACGTTGTATTCGCTCGCGGCGGCGTGCCGGTTGAAGAAGCTGATTTCTCTGGATTTATCTTGGCTCACGCCCGGCCTTCGCTCCGACTGGCTCTTCAGAGTGGTCATAACATCCGATTCCGTTGGACTCTCACCCATGTCACCCCGGCGGGCGTGCTCGAGGTTGCAGAAGAGTTGGCTATCGGCGCATGTATCAGCGTGAAACTTTGCGACCAAAGGGAAAACCAACCCAAAATGGACAGATAGACTACCGTAAACAACAGAATTCCGATACTTTCCAGGGTTTCACGCACTTCGAAATTCACTGGCTGTCCGTGGATTCCGTGTTTAACGAAACCGCCAAAGCCGGCCAGCAGGTAGGGGACTAAACACACAAGAGCGGCTTTCGGACTCCGAGACCCGAGCAGCAAAAGCATCAGCAGTAACGCGATGTTCTGACGATCCAGGGCACCGTTGATCAGCCAAACTACCGTGAACCCGAGCAGAAGCGTCATGCACAACATGTCGAGACCAACTCGCTTTCGCCGATACCCAACGAGAGCAGCACCAAGCATGGCAAGCAACAAGCCGAAGCGAAGCACGTTCCAGCCCGAAGGAAGATACATACTGGGAACGACCCATATAGAAGCATGCTGGGGCGGTAGGGTGCTACCGAACATCAACCGCGTCCTAACCATGGCTGCCACGCTTGACCCAAACGGTATAAGCCAAACCCCGGCCACAACTCCGCAAACGGCTGCGAACCCAAAGGACCGTGCCCAAACTCGATCGTGCTTTGCCAGTAGCCGGCTCGCGAATAGCGGCACGAGAAAAATACCAAGGCCCTTGAACGCAATAGACAGGCCAAGGAGTGCTGCCCCACCCCAATACCACAAACGTTCATCGGAGGACATGTAGCACGCAATAGCTGCCAGCATGAGCAAGATTTGAATGCCCTTGTCCTCTGGAATAGCTGCTCCGTGCTTGAAAAGCACGGGAGAGAAGCATCCCAGCACCAAACCGATCCCGAATCGTCCGGCAAACATCGACGCCTTCGATGACATGCCTGCCGAAGACAAGGTCGAACCGATCCAACTGGGGGTTGGCGGCCAGTACCGTATCACGAACCAGACCACCAGTGTCGATAGGAGGCTATCGAAGAATCCGAAGACGTAGCGGTAAAAATGCGGAGTGTCGCGGATGGCACTCAGTGCTCCGAAGAACAGCACGTTCATTGGTAAATTGCCGCTAACGTAATAGTCCCATCGAGCCTGGCTAAGGTCCCGTATCTCAGGGTTGTGCGCTTGCATACGGAGTTCGGTGCGCAGCGGAACGTGGTCGGCAAAGTCGTAAGGGTTAGCACCGTCCGCGATCAGAGCGCCGCTAGCGCGGTAAATCTCCAGGTCATCATGGTAATCGTACTGCGGAAACCACCTAATCGCGGCTGCCCGGATAGCAAACGAAGCGGCAAATACCAGCACAGCGAGCGCGATCCAGGTTCTTGTTGTAAGTCTCATCAGCTAGTCCTCATCTTGACGTTTCAAGTAGTTGAATTTAACACGCTTCCGAGTCCCTGGTGTCGCTGTGCAAATTGGGGTCGATGATTCGTGTTTGCCATTCGACAATCCGCGCTCCGTACCACAACCCGTTAGCGTCCTAAGATCGCTAGGCCAATGCCATCGTTACCGTCTTGGCATCTCGTTAATAGGGCGGGTCAGAACGAGAATTCATTTCTCCGCAATTCTCCGCGCGCCGCAGGCCGCACAAACATTGACTTGATTCGAGGATCTCAATCAAGACAGAAAGTTCATCGACGACACCGAAGAACAAAGACTTAGGAGAATTGCGAAATGGTACCATTGCAATTGGTCTGTGTTCGCAAACCGTGCTGAAGAATCATGCGTTAAGCACTTTGTTCTACAAAACGAACGTGGAGGAGCCCAATGAACAAAATCGCTCTTGCGGCAGTCGTGGTTTTCACCTCCGCGTTGCTAGCATGTTCTGCTGCACCGACTTCCGAAATATTCTTGCAACTGAGTGACAAGGTCGAGGCTGAGTTGACTAAACCACTCGCTTCGTACATGCCACCGACGACCGGGACCACTACCCATCATCAGCCGTTTTTCGAGGACGCGTATGGGGTTAGCGCGTTATGCGAGGCATACAAACTCACTCACAACGCCAAATACCTGAGTACAGCCATGTCTTGGTCAGAACAGATGATTGCCTATCAGAATCGAATGACACCAAGGGGTGCGTACTACATGAACTATGGCAGGCAGCCGGGACAGGATCACGGAGATTGGTACATTGCGGACGCGGCAAATATAGCGGCCGCGATTCTGCGAACATCTGAGTTCGTTTCCCCTCAAGAACATGCGCGGTATTTGGACTCTGTTCAGTCGTTTGCCGCGCTGGTCTTCGCGAACTATGCCAACCCTGACGGGGGCATTTCCGACGGCATCTGGGGAACCTACAAAAGCTCCTGGTGGTGCTCCACGGCAAATTTCGGTGCACTGGCTTTCATGTTGTACCGAGAAACCGGGAATACTGAATATCTAATCCGAGCGCAGAATGCGTTCGACTGGTTAGTAAAGCATGGCCTTGCCAATGCTGCCTATCCTTCTTTCGCCCAAGACGCGCCGGTCGTCGTATTTTACTGCGGAGAGTTTTACGCTCGAGCATTGCCGTATGAGATGGGTACGCCGCGTGAATCTGTAGCTTTGCAGCAGATGAAGTTCGTACTGCGGTGGCTTGCGGAGAATCAGAAGAGCCAAAAAACTGATTCATCCGTGGATTACTTAGCCCACACCCACATGGCGGGAATGCCGCATATGATGTATGCGACCCTTTCTCTTTTCCCTGCCGAGTCGTCGCTCGCCGACGCAGAGATGGCGTACCTGTACTCATTAGTCAGCCAGAATTCGGATCCCGACCACGGCCCCGGGTGGCCGTTGTTAACATGGTTTCTCTGGTCGGGGACGGGGAAATCTGGGATCTAAGGTCGGCTGACGCAGAGAATTCGCAAGGCCCGAACCGACCCTCCCCTCCGCCCGCAGAGGTCAAGCGTATAATGCGGGCCGATTCTGAGGAGGCCGGAGGTGGGAATAACGGCGGGAACGGAAATTTCCCGATTGACCTAGGTTAACTGAGGGCAGAAGCTTGCGAAGGCTAAGTTTGTTTTGAGTGGCTTGGCACTGGTGTCTACGGGAGGCACCATGAACGCCCAACGTTCGACCGGAGGACCATTACCAAGGCAGTGAAGCTGCGCGTCGCACCTAGCGTCGCAGTCGCCGTCCGCGATTGGATCACTGCCTTTAGCGACAAGATTTCTTCGTAACCAGAACGACGCTATTATGCGAGACCCAATCGGTCGGCATTCGCCTTCCGTAGCTGCTCGGCTCTCGATCTCGTTGGCCGTTGAGGGACGCTACTTGCGATGGTCGCACGCATCCGTCCGCAATCGCCCGCCCTCACAAGCGTAAGGCGTCGCGAAGCCTTGCACTCTGTTGTTGAAAATTTTGTTGCTATTGCTGTAGATGGGGGTGTTGGGAATGAGAGCATCCATGAAATCAATGCCTCTGCTTGCTCCGGTTCCTCCCATGCAAGTGTTCTCAGTAGCCGTGATGCGATAGCCGCCACGGGCCAGGATGCAAGCGGCGCCGGTTCCAAAAGTCACCACCCCGCAGGTATTCCCTTTGACGATGGTGTCATGAACAGCAGGCCAGAGCATAATGCACACCTGGTGGCTGGGGCCGATAACGTTGTCCGTAATACTGGTAAAAGCTGTGCCAAAATCTACCTCCAGTCCCCCGGCAGTTGGGGGCCCTGGGAGACTCAGGGCGGTACCTTGTTCGTTGAAATGGTTTCCAGATATTTCTGCATCAACTGCGGCGGCGAATTCCGGATAAAGCGCCCCATTGATGTTGTTATGTCGGAAAATCATGCCCTGGTCCATGTAACCGAAGAAACAACTTCCCGAAGCATTCTGGCACCTCACATTGGAAATCACCGTCCTCATCGAGTCGCGTGTAGAGATCGCGCCAGGGCCGCGCGTCCTTTTAGGAACAATGATCGTGAGGTCGCGGATCGTAATGTTCGAGGTTAGCGGTCCGACCTTCCGGAAGCTTAAGCCCCAGTAGGCCGGCGGACCCGACCAGGAACGAACGTTCGGAAATTGGGTGCGAAATGGTTTTTTGGTTTGGATCACCGTGCCCTCGACGCCAGCAACTTGCATCCAATCCGCGTATACATGATCTTTGACTGTGGGATCCCTCTCGGTAACCAGCAACCAGTCACCCATGGTGAGCGTGGCGGCATCGGAAGGGTCTTGTGCCCTAAAAGAGGTCGCCCCGATTGCGATCGCGCCGGCGATTTGCATGGGACGTGTCTCCTGCGACGAGATGTAAAACAGTCGATCGTTGGTTGCCGCGGTGAACGGTTCCTGCGGCGCAAAGATAATTCTGCCGTAACCGCCGATCGTACCTTTCGGGATTGGGTTATGTCCCGCCTGGAATGGAGACATTATGCTCGTTGTATTGCTCACCATAAATGTCACGCCGTCGTTGATGATGCACTCTCCCCCTTTTGCAGTTCCTTCGAATACGCAAGAGCGAATCGCCTTGGTGTCATCTGTGCCATAGTAGGTGAGCGCGTCCCTCACCGTCGCGCTGGCGTTGGCCTCCAATGTCAACTCCTTGGGGGAGACAAAGCCTTTAATCTTGGTTACCAGAGCAACACCTCTTTCGGCGGCTCCGGTGACTACAATCGCCTTCCCCACATCGGCCGCAGTGAACGCTGCAGAGCCCGAATGAAAGGAAGGTGTGGCGGCGGTGATTGCACCGTCTCGCAGGGTAACCACATCGCCCTTGCCCCCGAAATCTCGGGGCGTGACCGCATTCGCCCATGTACTGCCCGCTTGCGCAAGAGCCGCTGCGGCAATCACGATCAGTTTCAACAGCATCGTCGTGTTAGAAGATAGTCTCATTCGTCCCCCTTGAGGTTCCTTCGGCCCGAGCCAGATGTTAAAGCTGATTAGCAACTGGTTCAGGATGACTGAAGCACTTGTTCGCGTTTCTAGTTTGCCGCCCTATAGCGAGACTGGTAGCTGAGAGAGTCTTGATTGAAAAGGACGGGTCGTGCCAGTGACATGCTAAGGCAGACGCTGCTCAATCGCACTCCAGCACGCTCCGACCTTCTGGCTTGTGATCACACCTCGAGGACATCATCAGAAGCTCCAAACGCTCCAGGGTTAAGCCAACAAAATCCGGGATAACATTGTTTGCGCCCGCCCGCCGGAGTACCTCGCACCTGGAATTGCTGGCGATGCCCAGGCACTTCATGCCGGCGGATTTCGCCGCTTTCACTCCGGAAACCGAATCCTCAATCACCACGACATGCTCCGGACGAACCTCCATCTGTTCAGCAGCAAGATAGTAAATAGCAGGGTCCGGTTTGCCCTTGAGGACGTCTTTGGCGGTGACAATAGCAGCAAAGTGTCGAGTAAGCTGCAGCCGATCCAGCGTGAAACGGGTTCGCTTCTCGCTTGCCGAAGTAGCAACCGCTTTACGAATACCCAGCAGTTGGAGGTGATCGAGGAATTCGCACAAGCCTGAAACCAGTTTTATCGGGACTCCGACCTGCTGGAAGAATTCATCTTTCCGGTTTCCATACTCCACAACCTGAGACTTGGTAAGATCGCCCAGGAAATGGTGCAGTATATCTTCCCGTCTCCAGCCTTCCAGGATGCAGTCAAGGTCCGCCTCCGAGACGTGCTTACCCAACGTGAGCAGAAAATTCTGCCATGCCTGCCTGTGAACGGGGTGGCTATCGATGATCACCCCATCCATATCAAAGATGATTGCTTGCAGCATAGGGTTTCTCGCCGTCCTCCAGAAACCCAGGCCAACTGGTCTGGGCTGCGCGATAGTTCTCCATCGTTCCTACATCCAAAAGATAATCGTGCACAGGATATGCAACCATTTGACCTACTAGACGAGGCAGAACGTCAAAGCCGAGATCCGCGGGCTGGAAACTGGGGATGGCGTTAAGCAATTCAGGAGTGCCGATCATTAGTCCAGAAAAAACCCACTGGCTCGAAGGATTAGCCGGCTTTTCGACGAACTCTCGGACAATGCCGCCTTCATCGAATCGGACCACCCCGCAACGTCGCGGGTCAGGAACGCGGTACAACCCTAGCGTCGCTGTTGGCTTTCGAAGCTGGTGAAACTCAAGCATTCGCGCCAGATCGGCCGTAGTCAAAACGTCCGCATATAAAACCCAGAAACATGGTTGACCATCCACCCAATCGCGGTTAGCGCGGAGCGTCCCTGCACTGCCAAGCAGGACTGACTCGTGTGACAGGTGCACCTTTACACCTGAGTTGTTGCTCCTGACGTACTCCTGGACCAGTTCGGAGTGCGAGTGAAGATTGACTAAGACTTCGTCAATGCCGAAACGGCGGAAGAGTTCCAGCCAGATGCCCAGAACGGGCACGTTCCGAATCGGGACGAGACACTTGGGGACCCTGTCGGTGAGGGGTCGCAAGCGCGTGCCGTGTCCGGCCGCAAGCAGGAAGGCCTTCACCCGATCCTCGTGGATTGCTGCCGGAGGCTGGAATAGTTCAACGGGCCGTCTCCGGAGAACAAACAGGAACGAAAGTCCAACGCGAACCGCCCTGCTGATCGCCATCAATAAAAGGGTCGTTGACGATCACCTGAGCTCCCTGGAAGTCGAAGCCCAAAGTCATCTCGTGGATGCCTTCGGCGGCCATCGCGTTTCGCACCGCCTCCTGACACGATGGCTCGCAATAGAGCAATAAGAACCCGCCTCCGCCGGCACCAGTGATTTTGCCACCCGACGCGCCGTGCTGCCGAGCTAGGGCGTAGAGTTGATCTATGCGTGCATTCGAGATTCTGCTGGAGAACTTCTTCTTGGCATGCCAGGCTTCATCCAGCAGCGCCCCGAAGCTGGACAAATCGCTCCTGAGCAGCGCCTGGCGCATGCGCTCAGCCAGCAAACGCACTTCGTGCAAGGCATCAATCGTGGAACCTGTGTGCCTCCGAGTAAATTGCTCCTGTTCCTCCAGGATCGACCAGGAGTGGTGGGAGGACCCCGTGAAGAAGAGTCTAAGATTAGCCTGGAGTTGACTCATGACCTGGGGTTCGAGGTCCATGGACTCGACTTGCACAGAGCCATCGCGGTCGAAGGTAATGAAGTTTAGGCCTCCAAAAGCGGCGGCATATTCGTCTTGCTTCCCGACGTGGCGTCCCAAAGTGCTGTGGGCGATTTGGAAGGCGCGCTCGGCAAGTTCGTGCTTGGAGATCGGCATTTGCAAGTAAGATGTCAAGGTTTTCAGAATGTTGACGCAGACACTGGCCGAGGAACCCAACCCTGTGCCTGGTGGAATTTCTGAGGCTAAGAAGAGATCGACAGAGATTCGGAATCCCAATCCTTTCAGGGTGGCCAGTGGGATTTCTAGCCCGCTGCCGTTCACTTCCATGGTGGCAATGTCTGACCAGTTTTCGAAAATCCGCAGGTCAGAAGAAATAACCTGAATGCGGCCATCAGTACGCTTGCCCAGAATGGTGTAGAAGTACTTATTGATGGCAGCACTGAGGACGGCGCCGCCAAATTGTTGATAGTAGGCCGGAAGATCGGTGCCTCCGCCGGCGAAACTAATCCGCACTGGACTGCGAACGATGAACACCTTGTAAGGTCTCCTGAAGGAACGGCGATGTAGATTCGCTGAATGCCAACTCTGTCGTCGGGGTCGTGGCGGCGGGGGAGAGCCGGGAGTAACGCATGAACCGGATGGCCAGAGTCCAAAGAGTTTGCAGTAGCAGAGAAACGTCGATCAGCGGCGACGGATTCAGAAGATACTGGAGGTCAAAACGAGCTTTCTCCTCTGAAGAATGTTGCTCGCGCAGGCCATGCACCTGGGCGAGTCCGGTGATGCCAGGCTTCACAATCAGGCGTTGCCGCTGCCATTCGGAGTAACACTGCACGCGCTGCGGGGATTCCGGACGTGGTCCGACCAGGGCCATTTCGCCACGCACCACGTTCCACAACTGGGGTAGTTCCGTCAAGCTGAGCTTCTCCAAGATACGCTCGAATCTGGACGCATGGTTGGCCGGACGGTCCACGTTCAGGCGCAGCATCGAAAATGGCTGGCCATTCTTGCCGCAGCGCGTCTCCTCGCGAAGCCCTCTGCCCTTGATCCTGCGAAGTCTCATCACTGCAGGCAACAACATAGGCAGCGCAATGACCAGCAGGAGCGAGCCCAACACGATGTCCAACCCCCGCTTCCAGTGTCCCCAGAGCGCATACGATCTGGCCGGATCTTGCAATTGCAGCAGGGGAAGCCCATCTACGTCGAGCAGGTCCAGTTTGGAAAGATATAGCTCGTACGGCTCGGGGACAAAGCTGACATTAATTCCGTGCTCGCGGCATTGCCCTGTCAAATTTAGGATCTCAGGCCATGCCGGCTTGGCCAAGGCCAATATTAGTTCATCAATCTGCTGAGCGCGAAGCAGGTCTACCACCCCCAAGGTTGGGACGGTTGTACTGGCCTTCGCGCTTGCTGGCGTCACGTTCAGATGCATGCCATCGTCTGCCGGGAATAGAAAACCAACCACCTTGCACAACATTTCAGGATGACGCTCGATCTTGATCGCCAGTTCGCGGGCTACCCTTCCGGTTCCGACAATCGCTACCCTCCGCACGTCGCCAGCGAGATATCGTGCCCGGACCATCGAACGGGCAGCATAACGAATACCCAGGAAACCCAGAAACAGCAAAAATCCAAAGTATCCCAAGGCTAAACGGGACACGAACCGCTGCGCCAGGTAGCCGGCTCCTAGCAGCAGACCCATCAAACCACAAACCGCCAGAAAGAGATGCGAGATCACCGCAGGAAAGTGCCAGCCCCCGCTGAAACAGTCCAGCTTCATCCAGGAAGAGAAGACTGCCCAGAGAATCCAGGTTGCCGCGAGAAACGGCAACAAACGGTGGGCCGAAATACGATCCGTTGAATTCCAGGTGATGCCATAGCGCAGGACCTCGGCGCAAAGTAATGCTGCTGATGCCCAGCAGAGATCTGCCAGCAGAATCCAGCGATGCAGGTGACGTGGCTTCATGAATACTCGAGTGCAGGAGATTCTATCTCTCCTGCAGAAAATCAGGCAACTGCTCCAGTCGTCTTGCAAATCTTCGTCTTTATAGAGGTGAAAAGAGCATGCGCCGCGCACACGTGCAAGTCTTCGATGATCTGCATGTTGTCAGAAGGAACGACCATGCACACATCGCAGAGTTCCTTCATCTTGCCGCCCTGGAAGCCACTGAGTCCCACCGTGATCGCGCCTGCTTCACGAGCGACGGCCAATGCACGCAGGACGTTCGGTGAATTTCCGCTTCCGCTGATGGCGAAGGCGACGTCGTCCCGGCGCACTAGGTTTGCCAGCTGTTCGGCAAAGATATCCTCGTATCTGGAGTCGTTGGCCCATGCGGTCATCAAGGGAACGTTGTCCGTGAGGGCCAGCACCCGAAACCGCTTTCCGGTGCCGTTCAACGTGTTCTTGCCGAGGTCGCAGGCAAAGTGCGAGGCCAGGGCTGCACTGCCGCCGTTGCCGAAGAGATAGACCATGTGACCAGCATCATAAGCGCCAAGAAGGATGCTGGCGATTTGGTCGATGGTTTCAAATGGAAGTCTCTTCGCCGTCAGCGAGAGACATCCAAAGTAGCTGTTGACATCGTAGATCCCTGTCATGTCGGTTTCCTGATTTGGACTGAACTGGTGATGAGCGATGAGAACTCAGCTGACGCTTAGCACTACACCCGCATTCCGCATATGCGCGTCAGCATCGGAAATTTGCTCGGGCACCCCGCCAATGCTCTCAATCCACGCGAGGAAGTCGTCCATGATCGTGGACAGATCCCGGCGGGCTCGCCACCCCAGGTGGCTCAGCTTTTGGATGCTGGAAACACTATGTCGATTGTCCCCACGGCGATACTCCCCAGAAATCTGGACGCCTGCAGCAGAGGGCACCTTGCGGAGAACGGCGCCCGCGTAATCGATCACGGTTGTCGGATTACCACTTCCGACATTAAACGTCTGAAAATTGGCTTCATCCTTCTCCAGGACCAACATGTTGGCATCCACAACATCTTGCACATGGATAAAGTCCCGGGTCTGTCGACCGTCCTCATAGATGATCAGTGGACGGCGCTGCATGGCGCGGCTGAAGAATATCCGGCATATCCCAGAATAGTGATTGTACAGCGATTGCCGCGCACCTTGGGTGATGGAATAGCGGAGCGCGACAGTGGGAATTCCGTGCAGCCAGCCCAGACCGAGGGCGGCCTTCTCCCCTGCCAGCTTGGAAACCGCGTACTGGTTGTAAGGGTTGCTGTGTTGTTCTTGAAGTGGCAGGGGGTTTGCCTTCCGCCCACACTGCGGGCAGCTTACTTCCCAATCTCCCCATGCGAGTTCTTGCTGCGACCGCGGTTGCGGCAAAATGAAACCATCTTGTGGGCACGTGTACTGTCCTTCCCCGTATACAGCCTGCGAGGATGCCACAATTACCTTCATGACCGGAAGTCGATACTGCACGATGAGTTCATAGATCAGCGCAGTGCTTACCGCGTTCACTTGAAGGAAATGAGAAAAGTCCGGCATGTAGTCTTGGTAGGCTGCCTGGTGCGAAACCACATCAACACCCTGCAGAGCTTTCCACAGAGTCTCCCGGTCGGTTACGCTGCCGTGAATAAATTCAATGCCAGCCGGTAGATACGTAGGCCGTCCATGGGGATGAACCTTGCCGTGTAAACTGTCCAGCACGCGGACCTGAAATCCGTCCTGCAAGAAGCGGTCGACGAGGTGAGATCCAATAAAACCGCCACCGCCAGTTACGAGCACTCGCATGAGTAGAAGAACTCCTGAAAGAAGTGAAGATTCTGTTCCGTGAGCGCGGTCCTCGAGGCCGGTACTCGTGCGCAGAGCGAGATCCCGGAACTGCTACTTACCAGACGCACTAAAAACCTCCTTCACTGTTCGCAGCAGGATTTTTAAGTCCAGATAGAGAGACCAATTCCGGATGTACTCCAGATCCAGCCTGACCCATTCGTCAAAGTCGCTGACCTGGTTTCGGCCGCCAACTTGCCACAGGCACGTAATACCGGGTTTCACGGCAAGCTTCTGCTTTTGGAATTCGGTGAATTGCGCGTACTCGGTAACCAACGGGGGGCGAGGGCCGACCAGGCTCATGTCTCCCTTGAGAACACTGTACAGTTGAGGTAGTTCATCCAAACTGTGGCGGCGCATCCAAGACCCAACTTTAGTGACGCGGGGATCATGCGTCATTTTGAAGACAGGCCCACGCATTTCATTGAGCGAAGCTAACTGGGAGCGGAGCGCATCCGCATCGGCTACCATCGAACGGAACTTGTAGCTCACGAACGGTCGGCCGGACTGTCCCACTACCTTCCATCGATAAAATACGGGCCCTGGGGAACTGAGTTTGACGGCAATCGCGAGAACGAGAAAGACTGGCGAAAGTAACGACAATAAAATAGCGGACCCCACTGCATCAAGCACACCCTTAATCGCCAGGCGAATCGGGCTGCGCCAAGAAGGCGAAAGGACCAACTGCTGAAGCGGGATTGACTGAACTGTCATAGCACGCGAGAACCAAGTTACCACAGCCGTCATACCCAGTCAGAATGGCATCTCATGCTAACCGATTACCTCATTCTCAGAGCCATCGAATCGAAACCCCCGACACACCAGAGAACCTAACTCGATAACGCTGGTTCTTCGGACATACCAGACACCAGTTTCAGTAATTCGTGCTCAAATCGTCGCAACACCGTATTCTTTTCTAGGTTGGACACCGCATAGGCGCGGGCGTTTCGTCCCAGTTCTTCGCGCAAACCCGCGCAGCTCGCCAGTTGGTCGATAGCCTCCGCGAATGCTGCACCATTTTCCGGAGGCACCACGATACCACGGCCGTCGACGACCTCGGCCAGTTGGGTGCCACTGGGCGCGCTGGCCACTACCGGACGGCCACTGGCAAGCATGCCCGTCAACTTGGAAGGCATCACCAAGTCGGCGGCATTCGCCCGCTGTGGCAGCAAGTGGATGTCGGCAAGATTGAGCAACTCATTCAAACGGTTGGAGGGTTGCAAGGGCAACAAACGGACATTCTTCATCTGCGCGGCCAGATTTGCCAAGATCGGCTTGGCTGGCCCATCGCCGCAGAATACGAACTGTATTTCACTGCTCGATGACAGGGTACGCGCGACTCCTGCCAGCATGTCTAACCCTTGCTTTTGAGCCATAGTCCCAGAGTAGAGGGCTACAACAGCATCGCGGGGGATGCCTAATTCGGCGCGCAAGGGGTTGGAATTCGGTAATGGGAAAATGGCGGAAGTATCTACCCAGTTGGGAAACACCAGACAACGAGACGGTTCGAGGCCTTTTTGGGCCAGACGAAGCCACATCTTCTCCGAAATAGTCGAAACCCGGTCGAAGCTCTGCATGCACTTTTTTTCCAGCGCGCAGACCAAGCGCCGAAGCTGCGAGGAACTCAACAGTCCCAGCTCGAAGGCCGCGTCGGCCTCGAAGTCCTGGATATGAAACCAGGTCTTCGCTCCCGACCAGCGGGCTGTGAGCCAAGCGCTGGGCGCACAGAACAATGTCGGTTCGATTACCAGCACCACCTGAGGTCGCCAGGGGACTTGAAGCAGCATGCTCCAGAAGCTACTGACCGCAAAGCTCGCCAAATGCAAGGCACGCTTTCCAGCCGATGGAGTTCGCGGAACCCACAAGGGACAGCGGAAGATAGAGAGCCGGCCAACTGGCCTCGTTTCACTTCTCGAACCTGCTTCCGAAACGAGTAGCCCACCCTCAGCCGTGGCCGATGCAGTCCCAGACCCTGTCGGCAATGCATGGGAAGCTTCGACACAACCGCTCTCGCATTGGATCCAGCCCTGCCCAGAAACATCGGCAGCACGGTGGTAAACACGATTTTCGCGCCGATAGAGCCAGGACGAGTAGCCTGGAGCTACTCTCGATGCCGGATTGAAGGGTGGTGCCGTCACCGCTCGAACGTCATGGCCGCTCTCGGCCAACCATTCCGCCATTTCCCCCGTGAATTTGCCGACTCCCACCAGCTCCGGCGCGAAATTGAGGCCATGGATCAGGATACGCATAGGGTCAATTTTCCTATGTCCCAACTTCAAGGGTGGAACGACTCTCCGTGAGGTGAGAGCAAAAGTCTTTATAGGTCTCCCGCAGGCCTTCGCGAAGGCTGGTTCGTGGTCGCCATCCAAGCGAGGTAAGGCGGCTAGTGTTCATTAGCTTGCGCGGTGTTCCGTCGGGTTTTGTGGGATCAAATGTTGAGGCATGCTCCAGCCCGATCACTTCCGCGACAAGTTCCGCGACTTCTCGGACGGTCATGTCCATGCCCCAACCGACGTTAATCAAAGGCGGGTTTTCAACACTCCCCACTAAGTCGGCGAACCGCTCCTCGGACAAATTGAGCAGGAAAATGCACGCATCGGCTGCATCATCACAGTAGAGCAACTCCCGTCTCGGGGTGCCGGTACCCCAGACCACGGCTTGCTCCGCACCACTAACCTTGGCTTCGTGCATTCGGCGGATTAGGGCAGGAATCAGATGGGAATTGGTTGAGTGGTAATTGTCGCCGGGACCATAGAGGTTGGTGAGCATTGCAGCTAGGAACTGGGTCTTGTACTGGCGGTTATACGCCCAGCACATTTCTATGCCGGCGATCTTGGCAACCGCATAGGGACGATTGGTAAACTCCAGGGGACCGGTGAGGAGAGAATCCTCGGTCAAGGGCTGAGAAGCGAGTTTCGGGTAGATGCAGCTGGAACCGGCGAACAGCAATCGCTCCGCCCCACTACGATAAGCCTCGTGAATGACGTTTGTCTGGATGCTCAGGTTCTCGAAAATGAAATTCGCCGGGAAGGAGCTATTTGCCAGAATGCCGCCGACCTTACCAGCCGCCAGGAATACATATTGCGGCCGTTCCTGGGCAAAGAACTTTCGCACAGCCGCCGAATCGGTGAGATCCAAATCGCGATGCTTTGGCAGGAGAAGGTTGTTGTAGCCTATTGCCCGCAAGCGTCGAACCAAGGCGGAACCCAGCAGGCCGGTATGGCCAGCCACGTAAATGGTGTCAGATGTGCGCATGTTTCAATCGCGGTACTCGTACACTTTGTAACCTGAGGCCTTAACCAGTTGATCGCGCTCGGCGCCGTGCAGATCGGAGATCGCCATTTCCCGTACCAGTTGCTGGAAATTGACACGGGGCCGCCAGCCGAGTTTGACTCTGGCCTTGGTGGCATCTCCCACCAAAGAATCAACCTCTGCGGGACGAAAATAGCGTGGGTCGACCTGCACAATGCAATTTCCCTGGGCGTCGTAGCCCTTTTCGTCGGCTCCCGCTCCCTCCCAAGAAAGCGAAATACCCAATTCAGCGGCAGCGGTATTCACGAACTCGCGCACCGAGTGTTGTTCGCCAGTGGCAATTACAAAGTCCTCAGGTTGGTCTTGCTGCAACATGAGCCACTGCATTTCGACGTAATCTTTGGCGTGGCCCCAGTCTCTCCTGGCATCGAGGTTGCCGAGATAGAGGCAACTCTGAAGGCCGACCTTGATGCGCGCCAGATCACGGGTAATCTTGCGGCTGACGAAGGTCTCGCCGCGAACCGGTGACTCGTGATTGAAAAGAATCCCATTGCAGGCGTACGCGCCGTACGCTTCGCGGTAGTTCACAGTGATCCAAAAAGCGTACAGTTTGGCCACACCGTAAGGCGAACGAGGATGAAATGGCGTATGTTCGGTCTGCGGACTCTCCTGAATCAGACCGTAGAGTTCGGAACTGGACGCCTGATAGAAACGCACCCGGTGCAGCATACCTAGAATGCGGACACCCTCGAGCAGACGCAGTGTACCCAGCGCATCTGTGTCAGCAGTGAATTCCGGCTGCTCAAAAGAGACCGCTACGTGGCTTTGCGCTGCCAGATTGTAGATCTCGTCGGGCTGTACCTTCTGCAGTACCTGGATGAGACTGTTCGAATCTGTCATGTCACCATAGTGGAGGACAAACCGGCGATCAAGAACGTGCGGGTCCTGATAGAGATGGTCCACGCGTTCGGTATTGAGCAGAGAGGTGCGCCGCTTAATCCCGTGCACTTCGTATCCCTTCCCGAGGAGAAACTCAGCCAGGTAGGAACCGTCTTGTCCGGTGATACCGGTAATCAATGCCTTCTTCATGGGTTCGATGAAACAGCCATTCCGATCAGACTAACCTCTCTCGCGCACGCTCGGGACATACGATTTAACCGCTAAGATAAGCGACTTTCGGTGTTCGTGGCATCGCCGGGTCCCTACGGTTAGGTTGCCGGGTGACTCGGAGCACACGGATTTTGGAAAGCAAGAACGCGATCCCAAGGGACATGGAGGCGACAATTCATTCTCCAACTCACACTCGGGAGACCATTGGAATATTCGCGACCACAACCAGGCAATCTCCCCGGCCCAGGTGGTTCCCAAGGCAAAGCAGGGGAAACAGCACCATCCTGGCGAAACAGATGAGCGCCAAAACTAGGAAGGGATTCCGAAGTTGCCTCGTTGATCTGGCAGCACGCGCGAATATGTACGTGATAGTGGAAGAGGCCACCCACAGGGCGGGTGTAACCTGGCGGATTTTCACGCCCGTGAAACTAGTCTCAACCAGCAGATCTCGTACCGTCGACGGCGAAAAGTGAACAATGTGAAAAGGTACGTGCCAGTTAATCCAGACACGCCCAAATACACTCCGCAGCCAGCTTTCGCTGTTGGGGCAACTGATCCAAACTTGACCCCCTGGCTTTAGGATGCGGGCTACATCCTGTAGCATGCGTTTGGGATCAAGAGAGTGCTCCAGTACGTTTGAAAGCACCGCTACATCGTAGGGCGTGGCCGGGTGAAAGTCTTCCAATAGGGTTCCGCACACGGTAAACCCTGCGGATCGAGCAATTTCTGCCGCCTTCGGGTTCAGCTCCAGCCCTTCCGGGGAAAAACCGTTACGTCTATAAATCTTGAGTCCGCGACCTTCATTGCACCCAATATCAAGCAACCTGCCGCTACCCTTCCGAGTGTGAAATGAGCCGTCTCCGTCCACTGCCAACCAGAGTCGATAAAGCCGTGACGCGAAAAACCACTCCCGCAAACGAGTGTAGATAGTTCCCTGTTCCCCTCCGAAGTTGTAATAGGTTTCATACAGTCGCTTCAGATCATCCGGCAGTGGACGCGGTAAGGTTTGTTCTAATCCGCATTCTGAACATCGACAAATGACATATTCTCCCGGAACCCCGAAGCGGGTGTCCATGACTTGGGGCAGAACCTCGGTTGTTTCCGCGCCGCAGGTGACGCAGGCTCGTCCGGTGTCCGGAACCTCCGGCGCTATTGCAACCGCGGAGGCCTCTTGGCTTTGGTATCGCATATCAGCACGAATTCGCAAGGTCTGTGGTCAGATCAGTGCAGCCCGGGCTCGGCCACAGCTCATCCAGAAGGGCTTCCAGATTGTCGCTATACTTTTCGCGCTGCCTGATGAAATCCTTCGCGGCCACCTCCGGCATTTCAGCGAACCCCGCGGGATCGCTCTGCCACTTCAGTAACTGCTCCACAGCAACGGCCGCAAAATCCTGATCCGATCGCACGAGTAGTCCAGCGTTCGGCGGCAGCATATCGGACAAACATCCGCGGTCCCAAGCGACTACCGGTATGCCGTTCGCCATCGCTTCGTAAACTACCAAAGGCGCAGACTCGTTTTGATACTTTGACGGAAACAGCAACACATCAATCAGTTCCCAAAAGGATTCCTTCTCGGGTCCGTAAAGTGGGCCTAGGTACTTTACCGTCCGCAGACGTGCGGTTGCTTGCCTGACTGCGTTTGCTACCGTGCTATTTTCGAACGGACCGGCGATGTACACTTCAAAACCGGCACCCTGACCTTCGAGCCGATCAGCAATCGCAAGAATTTCCATGATGCCTTTTTCGCGCGAGATGTTACCGAGAAACCCAATTCTCTTGACGCAGGTTCGCGTCCGATGCTTTGGCCCCACCGCACGACACATGATCGCCGCATTTGACACCACTCTCGTCGGAGAAGCTGTCGGATAGCATTGTTTAAGTCTCCGGCCTTGGGTTTCACATAACACAATGTGTGTGGCAGATGGACCTGCCAATCGCACCAGCAGCCACGCCGGTAATTGCCTTCGATCCAGGTAGGCGAAACTATGATGATGAAGGAAGATGCGGACACCTCTTAGGCGAGCGACAGCCACAAACAGAGCCTCATACAACTGGCCCCATCCGCCCGAGAGTCCAACGTACAGAGTGCTTCCGCGTCCGTGGAGGATCTCCCGCAAGTATCGCAGGAACGCCTTTGCAACCTTGCGAATGCGGCCCAACCGATTGAACCAGCTCCTTCTCAGCGACGCAGGGGCCAAGTCCAACACAAGCGGCACCACTCCACGACTACAGAGATGCTCGTACATCCCAGCATTAACCATTGCCATGCCATGCACGGGAGGAGGAAAAACTCCGACCATGCATATGCCAGACTCGCATTTTGGCGGCCGCTTCTTGCCCTGCGGGACGGTGTCCTGTCCACCATAGGGGTGGCCATTCGTGGTAAGCCTGCGGTATGCGATTTGGCGTCCCCAATGAAGAAACCGAGGCCCTGTCAGACGATCGCCCGGACGGCAATTCTGGCCGGGCGACGTCATGGTTCCTGGCAAGATCCTGGGTGGATAGCGGAATGCATGACTCTCTTCGGGAGTTGCTAGTCAGCTCTTCCGAACAATTCATTTGGCTCAGCACGCTTTCCTGATGAGCGTCCCACGCTCAGTGCGGCCTGGTAGTCCTGCAGACGTCGCTTAGCCATTGACTCCCAACTGAACTCCCGTCCCATCTTGCGCGCACCGAAAGCCCCGAGCCGCAGCCGGGTATGAGGATCGCGGAGCTGAAGCAAAACTCGAATCAGGTCCTCTCGATCATCTAGCCTACAAAACAAACCGTTCCCCTCGATACGCTCCTTTGCCGTCATGGTGTGGTTCGCAACAATCGGAAGACCGCAAGCGGCAGCATCTAACATGGACAGGGATTCCTGCGCCGGCCAAACTCCGATGTCCGCAGCGCGAAAGAAGTCGCCCAACTCGTGAACCGGCACGAAAGGATGAGTGGTGCACCCAGCACACGATTGGATAGCTTGGCCCTGTGTGCCCTTTCCCACAAAGAGGGCGCGGAAAGGCTCCCCCTTGCTTACAAGATGCGCGACGGACTGCGCTAACAGCAACGGATTCTTATCCTCACCGAGGCGACCGGTATAGATGCAGACAATGTCGGATTCAGCGAAGCCCAGCTTTTTGCGCAACTCAAGTCTTGCCGTTTGGTCTTTTTCGGTTGAGACAGGACTAAACAGCTCCGTGTCCACGCCCAGGGAGCAAACCTCGATCTTTTTTCGTGGAATGCCAAAGAAGCGCACCGCTACATCGGCGCAGTCCGGCGCGATCGCATAGCACTTTTCGGTGAACAAGCTTGCCACCCATCCGGGCAGGGTTCTGGTGATCGTGCAGCGCAGGCGCTCGAGGTTCCACCACGACGAGGCTTTGTTGGCCAGAGGGAAAACCGATGCGTGGTAATGATTGCCAGTGAACAACCGGTAACCGAGAAAACGCTTGTTCAGCGCGGCATCCAGCGGAATCCAACCGATGACAGCCGAGCATTGCACGATATCAGGACGGAGGGTTGATAACTTCTCTCGTAAACCCACCATCCGCATGTAGCCTGCAATCTTCTTGTGGCCAAGAATGTGGAGGGTGTAGCCGTCCAGACCTTCAACCGTCCCAGCCTGGTGTTGTCCCGAGAAGTCTCCGTAGGTGTCTTGAGAATCCGGCAGCCAGTAGTAGGGCGGAAGGTCCATGGCCACCACGTGGGTTTCGATTCCCGCGCGGGCGAGATATCGGGGCAACATGTTCTCTAAGTAGCCCATGCCTTTGCAAAACGTTCCCGTAAGCAGAACCACTCGCATTTAGGACGCCTTTAATTACAACCAACGCAGTGAATGGATGTTAGAAAGCTGGAGGCCCGATGGGACTCTGAAGGAGCGATGAGATCATAATTCGCGAAGCCTGATTCAGAATTCAGCGCTACAATTGACAAGGCCAAACTAATTCGCAGTTGGTTTACGTGCACAGATGAGGACGTGGGCAGATAGACTCACCAAATTCAAGCGACTGATCATCGATTCGTAAAGGAGAAACGCCAGCGCCAGCGGCAAGAGAAAGTTGAAGTAACTCGACTGTGAATACGCGACTTTCACGTCCACCGAGGTAAAGCCCTGCGATTCAAGCAGCCGGCGAAAAGCCCCAGGCGAACAGCGCTCGTAATAGGCTGGGAATATCCCGAACTCCGCAGCTTGCTCTTTAAGCGCGTAAGCGACCCGGCGCGCGACCGAGATCGGAAGAAGGCGGTTAATCAGACTAAAGGGGGCATACTTGTTGGGGAAAAGAGTAATAAAGACTCCACCCGGTTTCAAAACGCGGTAAGCCTCGCGGGCAAAGCGATCGACACCCTTTAGGTGCTCCAGCACATATCTCGAAGAGACGATATCGGAAGAATTGTCTGGTACCGGAATTTGCTGAGTAACGTCCGCAACCTTACGGTCGGAAACATCGTGGTTCTTCTCCAGTTCCGAGGCGGAGATGTCCACCGCAATGATATGAGACCCAGAACACTCCTTAGCGAACGCACACCGTGCTCCTCCGCCGACGTCCACAATTACGCCGCCGCCTCTCGCGAACTCCCCGACGACAACCGGGTAAGCGGCAGAAACATTGCATTTCACATGCGGGAAGCGCCGCCGCAAACGGTAATACAGCCGGCGATTAACGTCTATGATCGACATGACAGTTCTGCATCAGCTCCGAATCCTAAAGCTGTATTCTTCTCCGCTGGGCGACACATGAAATATACGGTAACCCGCGCAGTTGAGTGCTCGGATCGCCGCGCGCGTTTTCTTGGATCCAACCTCCGGCCAGCGATGATGAAACTCCACCAATATCTGTTGCGGCCTGATTTTGCAGGCCAGTAAATCGGCCAGCACGTCGTATTCAGCCCCTTCGATATCCATCTTCAGAAGATCGATCTCACTGTGTCCCAGCATTTTCATAATCGTAGATAAGCGGTAAACCGGCGCTTGAACGGCCGGCCCAGGAGTGTGGCGCGGCAAAACTGTGTACGAAACATGCCTCGGATCCTTGGGAGGGAGAAAGCGACACGTGCCGTCGAAATCGGCCACTCCATACGCATGAAACACAAACCCGTCTGGGAGGGTTTTCGATTGCACCCATTGAATCGAGCGCGGCGTTGGATCGAAGGCATGTACTCGAGTTCCAAATCGCCTCATCAGTTCCAAATCGAAAGAGATCTCTTCGCCAACACCCACGGAATAAACCACGCTGGTCTTTGAAAAATCGTCAGGGCATATGCACCAACGTGCGCCTTCGCTCCCCAGTGAAAGTTTGGTGCAATTGTGCTGCACACTCCGCCAAAGATCCTTCCCACCGAGGACATGGACTATTCGCCGGATGCGCTGGTAAGAGTGACGCAGGCCGTTCATGGTGGGGTTGCCGTCAGTTCCAGCCGCGATCATCACCCTGGAAACGACGGAGCGGCAGGCGGAACGGATGTGAGCACACCGGCTCCCGCCAGCGAGGAAGCGAATTCCATTCCTTTCCGTGGCTGCAGCATATAGAGAAATAGAATCAGGAGGATCAACCCTCCCGAGAACAAGCTAGTAAACATCGAGATATTGGCCAGGTTGTAAGTCGCGTAGGTAATGACCAGAGCCGCAAGGCGGGGATCATGCCGTTGCGCCGCCGAGTCGAGCGCCCAGAAGACCAGCGCGCAAAACACGGAAATCACCAACACTCCCGGCAGCCCCAGTGCTTCTAAGCCATCCATCGCCCAGAAGTGAGCTGTGGCATCTAGGTCGGAGCCAGTCTGATAGAAGGAACCGATCTCCAAGCCTATGAAATTCGCGTAGGGATAATGCACAAACCAATTCACTCCGGTGACATGGGAGTAATAGGTCAGGGGATTCTGCTGAAAGAAATTGTAGTACCAGGCAGTCACTAGCCCACCCATGGGCAGGGTGCGCATCAAAACCAGGAATAAGACCACGAAGAGGAAGGGCCCGGGATCCTCTCCGGCAAAGACATAAGCCAGACAGGATCCGACCAGCAGAGCCAGACACGCATATGTGATTTTCAGACCGAAGGGACTACGGCCTATCCTTAACACGGCGTACACGCCGGGAACAAACACTATAGAAAGGATTGAGCCCTTCGTTCCGAGAACACTGAAAACGAGAAGCTGGCCCGCAACCCCGGCAAGGAACAACCATCGACGCCGGTAGTAAAGTCCGCAGCCCATGAGAAAAGGATTGATCGCTCCAGTCAGCCCCATGATTGCGAAAAAGACCGCGCTACCCTCGGCCAACTCACCAGCTGCGTTTCGCTGAGTGTATATGTCCCCGAAGGAAACAATCTGCATGTGACCATGGAAGACAGCGATCATCCAGATCGTGAATCCTGCTGCCAGGCATCCAAAGGTCCACCAGAACGTTTTCCGCGAAATCCTTACCGGCCGAAGCGGCAGCAACGGAAGGAGGTAGCTCAGCCCGGTCAAGACAAACCCCACGAAGAATACGATCATCACAAAACTGATCTCCGAGGGCGGGTTGATGTTTATGTACAGGGGGATAAACATCGAAGGGATGTAGGTAACGATGTAGAGCACCCAATAAGCCAGTTGCGAAGGCCGAGCAAGTTCAATCGGCATCCACAAGCTGGGCAGCAAACTCAAGGTCCAGGCGAGCACGAGATATTTTGCAGTCGGAGCATTGTAGTCAAACCCGAAGTACGCCCAGTTGGGGTAAAGATAGTTGACATACATCCACTGCGAGCAAGCAACATAGGCGACTATGCCAGCGACCAGCAGAATCCGCTGTCGACTGCGATTCGGTGGTTCGCTCAAGCGGGCAGCAGATATCGGTGACATGTCCTTAATAGGGAGTTGCACTCTAGCCAACTGCGGCTTCGTCTCGACAAGGTGCCATTCGCAGACTACGCAGTCGGGGGATTTGGGACAGGAATCCGATTGCGAGGGTTGCCGTATACACGCCGGCGGACAGCAACATTCCGTACACCGCTCCGCGCAGCCCGAAATGTATCATCAGCGGGACGCCAGCCACCAACGTGGCCGTGCCACTCGCCACATAAGCGTAAAAAGTCATGTTAGGTTTCTCCACTGCTTTTAGCGTGGCATTCATCGTGTTGCCGACTCCCATCAACAGGGGAAGCAGAGCCAGAGTGCCCAACAGGGAGGAAACGTCGTCGAACTTACCTCCATAGATCCAATGCATCAAAGGCCTTCCCACCATTCGGATTCCCAAAACAAAGGCCGCGCTGATGGCCAGGAAGACCAGCGAGTACGTTTTCCACAGGGACAACAACTCACTGATTCGATTCGAGGCGTAGTGGGCGGCCATCACAGGTAAGACGAGTTGGGTAATGGCGGTAAAGACCTGATCCACCGGCACCGCTAGCATAACCAGGGATCTCAACTCTGCAACATCCTTGAGGGAGAGGAGTCCTGCAGCGAGCCAGTAGTACGCCTGGGTCATCAACTGACACACAAACGCGGTGGCTAGAACCCAGCGGGCGTAAATCCAATGTTGTGACCAATGGTCGGGTTGCAGCGCAACGAAGGTTTCGAGTGAGACCTCCCGGGGCACTTCCTGGATGACGACCATTCCCCCGGCTATCGAGCCGAGCGCGAAAATCAAAAAAACTGAAAGGCCGTCCAAGGCGCCCGCCCGCGTCGCGACACCGAACAGGATCAGCACCGTCAAGAAAAAAACGAACGACATCTTGGCCGCACAGCGAACCTTTCGCTCCACATATAACATCCGACGCAAAAGGGAGGCTGTCAGCATGATCGCGCTGCTTAGGGCCAAACCCACTAGTGAGCGCAATCTGAGGTTAGGAGCAGTCCACGACAGCAGCCGCGAGATCAAGAGCAACAGTGTGGTTAGAACAAACCCAAGCCATGCGTTGCTGCGCCATATCAGCCAGCGATACGCCGCGCTGTAATTCCTGTACCGGCCAGCGCCATAGACGCTGTAAGGTTCGAGGATGGCGGCATTCTGCAGTCCGGTCAGGAAGTTGAATACGGAATAGACAACGGCAAACATTCCGTACTCTTCCTTGGTCGCGACCCGAGCCAGAACTACATTGGCGACAAATATTCCGCCGACCGTGAACCCTTGGTCCGCGATACCAAGAGCAACGCGATTCAGTCTGGTCCAAGGAAACAACGGCCATGTGCGCAAGTTCAGCCAGCGGTTGAGTTGCCCCATTCTCAGGATTCTTTCGGGTCATCATCGGTCACGTCAGGGTCTTCCCGATGCACGCCCCGAGCGAGTCGAGTCCAAGCTTTGTGCGTCATCGCGTGCAGACGAGAGCCATTAGGCGTACTCCAGGGCATCTTTGCGTTGACGGATTGAAAAACCTCCAGCGCCAAAACCTTTCCGGGATCGTTCGGGTCGATCCGCTGCCATCGCTCGTCCAGAAACACCCAACCGATGCCTCCCGAGAGCGTAAACAACGCGACCAGTAAAGTGATGAGCGTACGTGGAGGGAAGGATTTTCTTTCCGGAAGGTTCGGCGAATCCAGAACTTTCACACTCGGGGTATCCTTGACCTCTTCAAGCTTTTCTATTTCGTACTGTGCAGTCAAGGTTTCGTAAACCGCTTCTTGAACCTTGACGTTGCGATAAAGATCATAGTACGTCACACCGAGGACGGGAAGTTGGCGGATTGAAGGATAAATCTCCCCGTTTTGAAGCGATTTGCCAGGTTGTCCTCCTCCGAGCTTTTCCAGTTGGGTGCGTAGTTCTGCAATGCTACTCTTGGTGGACTGCACGCGTGGGTTGTTGGGCGTATAGATCTGCTCTAATCCCTTCAAGTCCGATTCCATTGCAATCAGCTGTCCCTGGACGGAAGCAGCCGCTTCCACCATCGCTTTTCCTTGCTCTTCGATGTCAATCGCTGTGTTCTTGCTGGCAAACTGGCTGAACGCCAAGGAGGCTGCGTCCAACTGTTCTTTAACGGTCCGGAGCCGCTGTTCAAGGAAGATCCGCTGGCGGTGGGCTGTTGAGTTGTTGATCTCGGCCATCAATCTGTTCAATTCGTCGACGTAGCCTTGGCCGAGGGCGGCGGCGCGTTGTCGGTCCTTGTCAGTAACCTCAATCGTGATGAGGCCGCTTTTTCGGTCTTCTGAGACGCTGCTGTTGTCCGATAGGTTCTTGCAAGCGTCCTCTTTGTACTTGTTTCCGTACACCTTCTGGAGGCCGAACCGGTCCACCAGCCTCTCTTCGATGGTGTGGCTTTTTAGAATTCCGACGTACTCTGCACCCACGTTCTTAAGGCCCAAGAGATCTCCCGCAATAGCTCCCAGTCCACCACCACCGCCGCCGCCACCTCCTCCTGACTTTCCTCCTGCCGTTCCGCCTCCTGCCATCATCGCAGTCATCATCCCCATGGCCGAGCCTTCTGACTCCGGGGGCATCAGTTGGACCGTGGACGCATAATGATTCGGAATCAACAGCGCCAGCACAGCACCTAGCGCGATCCCCAAGCCCGCTACTTTCGTGAGGAAGCGGCGCTCATCCCAAAGAAGGCGCAGACGCTCAATGGATCGGTCGCGGGATTCAATGGCTCCAAAGTCTGGGGATGCGATTTCGTCTGTCGCCCTTCTCGCGACGTCTTCCTCTTGCCGTGTTGGGGTCATCTGTGACGTGTTTCTCATTTCTTGAGCCGCCAGTTTGAATACAACGTGAGCTGGAGTGATGCGGTGAAATTCGATTGCGGGGTGGGCGAGAGCACCGGGAACTTCCACTGTTCTTCTTGGAGCAATCCGGAGACGGAAATATTGCGCCCAACCATGAATTCACCGCGCACAGAGTAATCAGCCAGCCGACCGCCCCCGATAAAAGAGGGGGATACGGTCTGCAGGCGGTAGCCTAGCTGCAGCATATTGCGGGGAGAAAACGAGTAGGTCAACCAACCTTGCCCGCCTCGGCCCTCCCGGCCGATCCAACTCCCCATCAAAGTGCCGTCGTTGATATAACCTGAACGATAGCGATCACCGTTGTAGTAAATGGTACCCCGCAGAACATGGTTTCGAGATTCGTTTATTCCCTCAGCACGAAACTCCATCTTGGGGAGTTTCGGTATCTGGGGCATGTAGATACCTGGATTTACGTTAGCACGCGTAGAACCGATAGGGGAAACCTCGTCCCACGCCATGGCGTCCATGTAAAGCGTAAGCCAATTCCTTAGACCTGGTATCCGGTAGGAAAAATCGGCGGCCGAGACCCGCTTGCCGGGATTCTTCGCCAAGTTGGTCGTGTGTACGTAGTAAGAATCAAAGAAAGTGCCAAATGTAACCGGCAAACCCGGCCCTCCGAACATGGCGGTAATTCCCATGCCGAATTCAAGGTTGGGAGTGGGCTGAAAGCTGATCTTTTCTCCATGAATGAAAGGCTGTGGCGAGATTGTCGGGCCAACCACCCCGGGATGTCCCGGATAAGACTGGCAGCTTGACACCACACATCGCTCCCAGTGTTGCCCCGAAAGCTGCCCAATGAAGAACTCCGTACGGAAGGGGCCGAGCAAACGGGACAAACCCGGTATCTCATGGGGCATGACGTCGTCAACTCTGACCATCGGAAAGGCAGGGGCATTGTCGCTCATCAGCAGCGGACCCGATTCTCCGGGGCCGAGCCAGACGCTTTGGACTCCAAAAGAAATCTGGACGTTATTGATGTTGACAGAAGCCATGCTGTTGAGCACATTAAATTGGTTTGCCTCGCTGGTCCCGTTCGCCAGGGGAGGATTTGCATCGGCCGCCGCGATAGCCGCCAAGACCTGGGGCGAACTGGTTGGCATGGCGGGCGCGTGCTGATATTCCCCCTGAAAAGAAAAAGCCACCGGCCCAAGCTCGGCGTCGGCAGTCACGCCTGTGACGTTATTGTAGCCAGTCCAGTAGGGCCGGCCGTAATCATCGATCAGTGTTTGTCCGAAGTGGAATGCGTCACGGAGAGGTGTGCCAGAAATCCCCATTGATCGTGTGTACAAAGACTCCAAGCGGGCCGCGACATTGGGAGCACCGTCCAGCCTCGCGATCTCTTGCGTGAATTCTCGGCTCAAAGTCCTGTAGAGGCCGCCGGCTTCGCCCTCGTTAATCACGTTGTCAGGAACCTTCTGAGCCGCGTCGTCCAGAAGGCGGGCACATTGCATTCGAGTCCACGGTCGCATACCAAGTATCGGTGATTGCAGATAGCCCAGAGCGATAAGCCGCTGCAGCGCGGGATAAATCCAACTGTCCAGCGGCACGTACGGAGAGGCCATATAATTTGGATTGCGACTGCGCTCCCCCGTAT
Source organism: Terriglobales bacterium (assembly GCA_035601775.1). GTDB lineage: Bacteria > Acidobacteriota > Terriglobia > Terriglobales > Acidobacteriaceae > JABDBE01. Next base: position 173,472 of record DATNNO010000085.1, read on the forward strand.
CCCTTTCCGTGAGGCTACCCCATGCCGTCCCTCCCAATTCGGGATCGTGATGTGCGCGATAGACCTGACGCCCAAAGTACCAGCCCAAAGCGCTGCCCACGATCACGTCGGACGGAAAATGCTGTTTGGCGGTTACGCGGGTGATTGTGATTGTCGACGCCAACCCGTACGCTGCTATCTGGCTCAGAGTGCCCGGGTACTCGTGAGCCCAGACGCTGGCGACTGACCACGCTATGGCAGAATGTTCGGAAGGAAACGAGACCCCTCCTTTGAAAAAGTCGCCATGGCCATTGCCTTCCATCGGGCGCTGTCTTTGCGTGATCTCTTTGAACAAGTAGGTTACCGCAGTACTGTTGATCGCAGCCTCTGCACCAAGCAGTCCAGTTTCTCCCAGGTGGTCATTCCCCGACAGGTGACCGAGAACAAACGAAGCTCCTCCCAGGCCGATCAGAGAGTATGTGCCGTAATCCGAGATTGTCGTGCTCGTCGAGACATGGTTGACCGGTACCTGCTTGGCCCACCAGCTATCGCTAGCAATGAAAGCACTCAGCAAGCCAACTGAGGGTGCAATCCATTTCAGATCCTTCACCCGGAACCGCGTTGGGGCCGTCCAAAAATCCTTTTGGTCGGCGGCAACGTGCTTGAGAAACGGCAAAACTAAACGGTTCTCAGGATCTTGACCCGGCTGCAGCCAGCCTCTGCTCTCCCCACTTGATGCCGCAGAGTCTCGATTCCGCGCTTCTTGAGCGCTACCCCCACTTTGCGGATTGAACGCCTCCAAACTGCCTTGCGTTTGGCTGACCGCAGTAAGAGCGTTCAGCAGGAGCAAGACTGCCAGAAAACATCGGGCCATCAGTGAGATCATCAGCCCCAAACTTAGAAATGGCTAATATAGTAGGACGAGAGGCCCACTGCGGTCGCGAGCTGTGCAGCCTGCAAAACTGTCTTGAATTTCGTACTAAATGAATAGGTCTGCTCCGGCACGACTATCATGTCACCTGGCCGCAGTTCCGCGGTTTGGACGCTACCGCTAAACAGACCACCACGTCCTCCAGCGACTGAACCATCAGCTCGAACAACAAACATTTCCCTCTTGTTCGCCAAGTCTGTCGGTCCACCGGCTTGCTTCAAATACCAGCCAGCGCTCTTTCCGGGCTTGTAGGTGATCGCAGTCGGATTGAAGACAGCGCCGTCAACCAACACGATGCCGGGCCTCTTGGGAATGCGAACTACGTCCCCAGCGCGCACCTGAATATCGGCTGAGGTATTGGCCCACCGCTTGACATCGGAAGAGATGTGGATAACCAAGCGCCCCGCGGGCGGGATATTTTGCAACTGCTCAATGGTTTTCTGGTATTGCAACACAGCGGCTTTTGTCTGGATCTGCTGGTCCCCGTCCATCCCCGGAAGAAGCTTCACTTGCAGCGCTTCAACTTGGACTCTCTGGATCAAGTCGGCGCGGTTCTTCTCTTCCAACTCTCTAACTTGAGCTCTCTCAAGAATCGCACCGTAGGGGTAAGCATTGGATAGGAACCCGCCGGCGCGAGCAATGACGGAACTCAAGCGCTCACCCGGCTGAATACCATAACCACCTGGATGCGCCACTTCACCCTTGACTTGGATGGTCGCACCCATATCCTCCCATCCCGACAATTGCCGGATGGCGAGAACATCGCCGTCGTGCAAACGGACGTCTGTGTCGGGCTCGCCCTCGAGAGCTTTGGCGATCTGGACCGTTTGATGGTCGGAGACCATCTTGCTCCCGTGCTCGACCATATAGCTTGTAAGATCGGCTTCGTCCGCATAAGCGCCGCGCTTGAGGCCACCGGCAAATCGAACCAAGTCCGCAGCTGTCATTGCGTCGCCCAGTGGATATTTACCCGGGCGCGCAACCTCGCCTTGGATCGTGACCGTGGGCGGGTCCACCTTGTTGAGATCTTTATGCACAAAGATGCGGTCTTTCGGTTCCAGCACGATGTTGTCCTTCGGATCGCCGTCCAAGGCTCTCCGCAGGTCGACGCTGAATACCTTCAGTTTGCCATTGTCAGTTTTGCGGAAGACCTGGGCGTCGCTCAGCGAAGCCTCGGGTGAGGTTCCTCCCGCCAGATAGACCGCATCGCGCAAATAGGCGGTACCGTTCGTGATGTGATCGCCCGGATCCCTGACCGCTCCTGTCACTGTGATCACTGGAGTATCTTCGAAATCAAACCGTCCGAACACTCGAACGGTGTCGAATGGCTGCAGTACCAGGTCCTGATCCTTTCCCGCGAGAGCATCTTCAAGGTTGAAGGCGAATACCTCAGGAGTGTTATCGGGCTTCTTCAGACGGATAATTTCGGCGTGCTGTTTATAGGGTTCCGGTAGCAGGTCTTTGTAGGACTTAACCAGATCCGTTACCTTCATCCCGTCGCGATAGGCAAACTTCCCCGGCCGGAAAACATGGCCCTCCAAGTAAACGGTTTTGTCAGCGTACGGCAGGATGGGCGAAATCTTGATCTTGTCACCATCCTGTATCTGGAAATCCTGCAACGCTTTGGTCACATCGGCCGCATTGTTGTTTTCCGGAATGTCCAGCCGTAACATCGAGCGGGTATCATGTGCCACCACGCGTTCGACATCAACGTGACGGAGCGTCCCGGAGGGCAAAACGCCTCCCGCAGTCTGCAGCACTTCCGCTAGGCTTGTCTCTTGGTTGAGCTCATAAATGGCAGGCCGGCGCACCATCCCTTCCAAAGTAACTTGGGCACCGAGCGGAGGCACAAGAACTGTGTCGCCTGATTCCAGCCTGTGCATGCCTGTAGGAACACCATGCAGCAAGAGATTGTAAACGTCTACCTCCTCGATAAGATCCTTGCCACGATAGTGTTTGAAGATACGCAGACTGCCGCCCGAAGTGGGACCACCAGCCTCGTAGACAGCATTCAACGGCGTAGAAAGTGAACTCACGTCGTATGGGCCAGGACGCTCCACATCGCCGACCACATAGACCCGGACGGTACGAACCCGCGCCAGCGAGAGGTCGACCTGAACGTCACGGTATTGAGTACGCAGTACGCTCTGGACCATTCGCTGGGCGTCGCCCAGACTCTTGCCCGCAATCTGCACTGCTCCGTAGTCGGGGAAAACCACTCGTCCCTCACGATCGACAACCCTCTGCATGTGGTCAGAAACGCTGCCGGTCAATTCAATACTCAGGTCATCCCCCGGTCCCAGCACGTACTCCGGCCCTACCGGCATATCCATCGGAAGTTCATCAAAATTCCCGGTGCCATTTTGGAATACGTCAATACCAAACCGATCCAGCGTCGGCGAGATGCGTGAGTATTGTTGATAAAGATCATAAAGTGAAGGTATGTCAGCGTACGGGTTGGGCCGGCGCGTTATCGGTGGCTGCCGCGGCACATCCAACTGCGAATTGGGAAATGAATTTGTTCCGTAAGTTGGGGGCAATTGCGCAATCTGACCCGCATTCAGACTAGCCGGTTGCGGGAACTGCGCAGACCCCCCGAAGAGGCTGGATCCGACTCCCAAGCCTCCAAGGCCAGACGTCATTCCGCCAAAGGGAGACGACAATCCGCCTTGTCCAAAGCCACCCATGCCGGCATGACCGCCGAAGAGTGAACTCTGATTGCCCGACATCGATCCACCAAGGCCGCCCATGCTGCCATTCATGCCACCACCCGCACTGCTCATGCGTGCACTTAGTAGTGACGACATCTGGCCGCCGGATCCCATGCCGAGCAATCCGTTCGAACTGCCAGAATCGGAATAGTCCCCAAATGCCCCGGAAGACTGCGCCTGCAGGAGGGCGCGACGTGGGTCATAGCTAGGGTACGCTTGCGGCGAATTCTGTAGTGGACCTTGCTGTTGTGGCCCTATTCCAGGCGAGTTGTTGACGCCTGCGGCGGAAGGCGCTGCACCGGGCTGCGTATTGGGCGGTGAAGTACCGAAACCAGGAGCACTCAGCAGAGGGTTCGGAGTGCGTAGCAAGTCGTCCTCATGCCGTAACCAATACACGTCCTCCTGACCCAGGGATTTTGCCTGGGCGTTTTGGGCTGCCGAAGCTGCGCTCGCGGCGGCTGACGCCTGTGCGTTCGCTCCGGTAGCCGGAACCAGTCCAGCCATCCAGTCTTGCTGCAATTCTTCTTTGGTAGGTTTGGCATGGATGTAGTTACGGTCCGAGATTTCTTGAGTAAACATGCTCCGGACATTCTCATCCCCCCGAACCAAGCTGAAGACGGCATCATCGGTGAGATCTTCCCGGTCGAGCAAACGTCCCTGCTCGAAAGCGGCGCGAACAAGCGCCTTCTTACATTCCAAAAGCAGCCCAGGTTCCGCAGTGAGGAGGGAAATGATCTTGTCCGCCGAAAGCGAGACCAATCGGTTGGCCTCCTGTTCGGCGCGAGACTCATTGCGGGGAACTGCTCTGGTCCGATCATAGTAAATATTCCCGGACGATCTATCGTACGATTGGGTGAACGGTCGGTCTTGTTGGGATGTCTGGTCCTGGGCTGCCAGCGACCTGGTTCCCACCGTGAGCAAGAAGGCAAACGATATCATCGCGGCGAAATTGCCCCATCGCGTGTTTGACAATCGGATTTTCATAACACCTCAATGACCTTCGACAGCAATTGAGCGCTGGCTTGGTTGAATCGAAAATATCTAAGCAGCCAGAACCGAGGTCTGCATCGTGCTAGAATCGCTCTTAAACTGAACGGGATAAGAATCCATTAGGAACCACAGCTTCCGCAATTAGGGTCAGCAGGGTTCGACATCTGCCTCGTCCACTTCCACTGCTACCGAGCGCATGATGAGATCGATCGAAAGTACGATACGAAACTTGTCTTTTCTTCGAATCAGGATGCCTTGGGCACCAGTCATCGGTCCAGACCTGACCTGAACCCGATGGCCAACCTTCAAGTACGGGTGCGGCTCCGCTCGGATCCCGCTCGCCAATCCGTTGCTGAGACTCTCAATCTCGCCGTCGGGCAGTGGCACCGGATGTCCGTTGAAACTTATGAACCGCACTACGCTGGGTAACTGCAGAACCCGCAGGCGGTCCTTCAAATCCATGTGTACAAAGACGTATCCAGGGAACAAAACCAGCTCCAGCTCTTTGCGCCGGTCCTTCCATCGGCGAACACTGCGGTACACCGGCAAGAGACAATCTACGTTTCGTTCCTGCAACTGCGATATGACCTGCTTCTCATGCCGCGAACGGACGTAGGTTGCGTACCAGTGGACTTGCAGCGACGTCCCCGGTCGTGGCGCTGGGATGGATGCATCAAGAACCAGTGAGCCTTGGCTTCTCCGAGTCGTCTCAAGTGATTCCATCTGGCCTGCTTGCCACAGCTTCGCCCCCTCACTTACAGGGCATTTGTGAGCTAACCCATTAAATTTACAGTACCTTCAGAACTTTCAACGCGAATCGCAACACATCCGACGGACGATGATCAATAGCAGGCCGTCAAGCCAGCGCCCTATGCAAACCCTCTCGAACGCGCAAAGTCGCGGAGAGCTTGTCCGGCAGCCCTTTTCTCCGCGAGTATCCATCGACAGCCAAACTCAGCTCGCAGGCCGGTCTATCCTTCAAACCCCGCGGGCGTCGGATTCGCAGCATGCACTAACTCGCGACTAATTCCGGTTTATTTCGCAACACGCTCAAGATGGCGTGCTCCGAGGACTCGACGCGGATGGAACGGATATCGACAAAAGCCCAGTAGAAAACGCCACGGTTCCGTTCCGCGGCCAGTGCCAGGATCTTCATTTCCGGATAGCGTCCGAGCAAAAACCCGCTTAGGCCGGGCCGGACTTCGGGATCCTCCAACGCAATGATCAAGTAGTCAGGACGCGTACGCTCGACCAACTCGGTGATCTCGGCTTCGTCCTGGGTTTCGCCGACGACTTCGATGTCGGGTTGATCCCCAATCGTCGCAAGGACCAAATCCTTCATCAAGCGCGGCCGGTTTGCAACCAACACTCTGATTTTTTGCACAATCCTCTCCGTGCTGGGCAGTGTCTCCTGTTCTCCCCAAAAAAGTAAGGCTCAAATCGGATCCAGAGATTCAAGGCAGGTAGTACCAAGAAGGTTCCGTGTAACGTAGGCAATCTGGCCCGCCTTCGTGACAGATCGGTACCCAAAAAGTACCAACGCCAAACCGCGGCATTGGGTCATGCGACTGCTCCGGGCATCCGGCACAGCTCCACCGCGCCAAGCCGGTCAGTTGCCCCCAGCTTGCGCAAGATCCGATGAATGTGGTTCTTCACCGTCTGTTCCGAGAGGTTCAACTGCGAAGCTATTTCCTTGTTGGTCAGTCCATGGCTAATCATTTGAACGAGTTGCTGTTCCCGCCGCGTGAGGCCGAGATTGTGTCTGATCACAAAGTTGGAAGGGTGGGTATTCTGAGTGGCCACGCGTTCGAACAACGCCAGACAGAGACTTGGCGGGCAAACCGCTTCATCGCTCGCCACAGAACGAACCGCAGCCGCCACTTCCATTGCGGAAGCGTCCTTCAGCACGAAGCCCACAATCCCGTCCCGCACCGCACGCAGAAAGATCTCCGGGTCGGCATCCATACCGATCATGACCACCTTGAGACCGGGGATCACCGCACGCACTTCCGAGACCAACCGCAAGTCCGACAGCGCGACCGCAGCAGAGTCGGACAGCAGAACATCCGGAGCGGCGCTGCTGATTTGCCCTACGACGTCATGCGAGAAAGCGGATGCCCCGACGACCTGGATGTCGCTTTTCTTACTCAAAATGCGCGTAAGGGCTTCGCGCAAAAGCCGGTTCTCCGCCAATATGAAAACTTGAACAGTCTCGACCGAATCAGACATAACGAACCTCTACACCTTCGCGTGCGCCCCTCACGCGATTCGGTGCTCTCCGTAAAATGAAAGCCTTTTAATTTCACCCAAGGATATATGGTTTCGCTGCAAAATGCGAGAAGGATAGCAGTTAATATTTGCATCCCCCCGCTTTCGATGCGGGATCACCCCAATAATTTGTAGCGAGAATACCGTTCATTCTTTAGGGGAACCAGCAGAAATCTTGCCAATTCCAGTCCCGATGTGGCAATGTCGTGGCTTGGTCGAACCTGGGCCGGATGCGGTTAGATGAAAACGGTTCGACGCTTTGCCGCCCGGCAAGCGAAGTCCCGTGGAAACTGATATGGCGCTGCTGACATCGGCTCTTGTGGCTTTGCTTGTTTTGCTGCTGGTTGGCTCGTGGGTTTATTGCGTGCTGACCGGCGTCGCGGCACGCCGTTACCTGGCCATTTCTCCGCCCGCGCTCACGGCGCTGCCGCCAATCAGCGTCCTGAAGCCGCTTTGTGGACAAGACGATCACCTGGAGGAGAATCTGCGCAGTTTTTTCACCCAGGATTATCCAGACTACGAAATCCTGTTTGCCGTCCACGCGCTTGCCGACCCGGCTGTCGCGGTCGTGGACAAAGTATGTCGTGAGTTTCCGCAGGGGCCGAAAGTCCATCTGGTCGAGACCGGCGAGCCGACTGTGCCCAATGCAAAGGCGCACAGTCTGGGGCATCTGGTTGCACGGGCCCAACACAGCATCCTGGTCATGAGCGATAGCGACGTGTACGTCCCTCCTGGCCTGCTGCGGCGCATCGCAGCCGAGTTCCAGCCAGCCGAAATCCGAGACCCGGCCGTGGGTGTAGTCACGTGTCCCTGCCGCGCTGTGCCTGGACAGGGGTTTTGGTCGCGGCTTGAGGCCATCGGAATGAACACGGAATTTCTGGCGGGCGTGCTGGTGGCATGGCTGGTCGGGGAGATGGATTTTGCCCTCGGTCCAACCCTCGCCGCGCGCCGTGAAGTGATCGAAGCCATGGGCGGCTTCGCCGAACTTGGCCATTACCTTGCCGAAGATTTTGTAATCGGCAACCGCGCACCCCGACTCGGATACCGCGTGGTCCTCTCTTCCTGCGTTATTGAGCACCGCATCGGCAGCCAGACGCTCAAGGGGAACCTGCAGCATCGTCTGCGCTGGGCACGAAGCACAAGGCGCTCGCGCCCGGCGGGGTACTGGGGGGAGATCTTCACGAATCCTCTTCCGCTCGCACTGCTCCTTTGGCTGGTTGCGCCAAGGCTGTGGCCGTTAGTAGTGGTGACTGCCCTCTTCCGTGCGCTGGCCGCATGGAGCACGGCCAAGTGGGTTCTGCACGACCCGCTCACCCGCCGGAGATGGTGGCTCATTCCGATTCAGGACCTAATTAGCCTGTCGGTGTGGGTCTCAGGTTTCTTCGGCAACATGATCGATTGGCGGGGGCGCCGATACAATCTTTTGCGGGACGGCCGGTTTCAATTCGTGGGGAGCGCACCCGAAGCAACCGAGGCCGTGCACGTACTTCAAGCGTCTACAGGGGCATTTCACCAGCGCGATAACAATCCTCACAAGACGGACGAGGAAGTTCTTCGACGGTAGGAATTCCATGGCTCATCGGTTTGGGAATTTTCGTCATTGGCCCGGACTCGTATTGTCGAAAGCGCGAGTCACCGGCTTTCTGATCGATTTCTTTGAACTTGTGCTGTGGTACGTATACGATCTGAGGCACCGACATTTTGGCGTACTTTGAAATGGGGCGATGTAGATGTGTGGCATCCTCGGGTATTCACATATTTCGAAAAACCTGCAGCCCGGCATTCTCACTTCGGCTCTGGGTTCCCTTGCGCATCGAGGACCTGACCATGAGGGGCGTTTTGAATGCGAGCAGATTTCGCTGGGCGCCACCCGCCTGCGTATCCTCGATCTGAAAGGCGGGGACCAGCCTCTCTTCAGTCCTGACCGTGACGTTGTGGTCGTATTCAACGGCGAGGTTTTCAATCACCACGAACTCCGTATTGATCTTGAAGCCGAGGGATTCAGATTTCAGACGAATTGCGACACCGAGGTGGTTCTTCAGGCTTTTCTGCGCTGGGGTAGGGCATGCTTTTCGCGACTGCGGGGGATGTTTGCAATAGCAATCTGGGTGCAGTCCGAGAGCCGTCTCATTCTCGCCCGCGACCGCATGGGCATCAAGCCCTTGTATTACTGCCTTCAGGACGGCGAAATCTATTTCGGTTCCGAGTTGAAGTGCATCCTTGCGCATCCGGAAGTGCGCCGCAGGGTCTGCCTCTCCGGACTAAATTGCTTTCTCAGCCTGAATTACGTTCCTGGTCCTCTCACCTTGGTGGAGGGCATCACGAAGCTCACGCCGGGTCACTTGCTGGATTGGCGGAAAGGCCGCTGCAGTGTGCAGTCCTATCTACCCGCTCCGCGTAGCATGTCCGCCCCTGGCACGATCGACGATGCGTGCCACGAACTGGATGGCCTGCTAGAGCAATCGGTCAAGGAGCAACTTGTTGCTGACGTCCCGGTGGGCATCTGGCTCAGTGGAGGGTTAGACTCTTCCACCATCTTGCACTACGCGGCGAACTCAAACTTGAGTCAGTTGCGAACCTTCTCCATAACTTTCCAAGGGCGCTCTTTCGATGAAAGCAGTTATATTAGGCAAGTCAGCAGTCACTTCGGCACGCAGCACTCCGAGATCGACCTGAACCCGAGTGCCGACCTGGTAAATGCAATCGAACAGATCGCCTACTACTCCGACGAACCCAGCGCCGACGCAGGTGCCTTGCCGCTCTGGTTCCTTGCTCAGATGACCAGCCGGGACGTTACCGTGGTCCTGACGGGTGAGGGATCCGACGAACTGTTCGCGGGCTATCTCACGTACGAAGCCGATCGCTACCACTCAGCCATCCGCAAGATTCCATCCTTCTTGCGCAGAGCGGCGCTAGCTTGTGCCATGCGCCTGCCTGTATCCGACGAGAAAATCAGCTTCGAATACAAGCTCAAGCGATTCCTGCAAGGCTCCTTGCTTTCGCCGGAGTTGGCACACGTATTCTGGAATGGAACTTTTTCCGAAGCTGAAAAGCGGCGACTGTTTCTCTTCGCGGATCCCAATCCACTGGCTACCGTGCTCGCCGAGATGCCGCGCGGCCCTGGCTTACAGCGCTATCTCGATTTCGACCAGCGCTATTACTTACCCGACGATATTCTCTACAAAGTGGATCGAATAAGCATGGCTCATTCGCTCGAGGTCCGGCCTCCGTTCCTCGATCCGCGTATCGTCGACTTCGCCGCCCGCCTGCCGGAGCACTTCAAACTGCGCGGGTCCAAGTCCAAGTACGTGTTGCGCCGGCTGATGAAGGACAAATTGCCGCCCGCTGTATTGCGGCGGCCCAAAATCGGTTTCGACATCCCTATCCATGAGTGGTTCCGAGGAATCCTCCGGCCTTTCCTATTGGACACCCTCTCGCAGGAGGCCGTGTCGGCCAGTAAGCTGTTCTGTTGGCCTGCCGTGCAGCACCTGCTTCGCGAACACTTGGAGAGGAGAGCAAACGTGGGGTATCACTTATGGGGTTTGATGACGTTGTTGATCTGGATGAAGCGATGGAACATCGAGCCGGCGCAGAAGGAGATCAGGGTGCCAACCCTGCACTCCGAAGTGCTCGACCAGGTTGGATCGTTGTAGCAGCGGCTTGCTTCGTCTTTCTGGTAAACATCGCCAGCCCTCCACGCCTCATGGACGACGTGGATGCAGTCCAGGCGCAAATCGCCCGCAACATGCTGGCATCCGGAGACTGGGTGACCGCCCGGCTCGACGGTGTCGCCTATCTCGAGAAGTCGCCGCTCAACTATTGGATGATGGCGGTAGCGTACCGGATCTTCGGCGTCCATGACTGGGTCGCACGCCTTCCCCATGCCCTCGCGGTCGTGCTCTTGTGCTGGGTTACCTACCGCTTCGCGTGTTGGGCTTTTGATGAGACCGCAGGGCTTTACGCAGGGATCGCTCTCAGCACTTCGGTCGGCCTGTTCCTCTTCACACGAATCCTGATACCCGACGCCATCCTGACCTTGGCCATCACTGGAGCCATCTGGGCGTGGCTGCGTCTGCTCGAACCTGGCTCGGAACTTCCGCTGCGCTGGTCCTTCACGCTGGGCTCTTGCTTAGGAGTTGGTCTGCTGCTGAAGGGCCTGATCGCCGTGGTATTTCCCGTGATGGCAACTCTGGCCTACATGGCTCTAACCCGCCGCCTTTTCTCTTTGACCGCATGGCGTCGTCTCCATCTCGGGCTCGCGATTGCAGTTGCGTTAGCCATCGCTGTGCCCTGGTACGTGATGGCAACTCTGCGCAATCCGCCCTATTTTGTGTTTTCCCTGCACAGTGGGCCGGGTCAGTATCGCGGATTCTTTTGGTTCTACTTCTTCAACGAACACCTTCTGCGTTTTCTGAACTTGAGATACCCGCGCGACTACAACACTGTCCCCAGGTTCTGGTTCTGGGTCCTGAACTTGGTCTGGATCTTTCCCTGGTCGTTCTATCTGCTCTCCGCGCCGGCACTCGACTACAGGCCGACTTCGCGGGCGGGCAGAACCAGGTTGATGGCGGCTTGCTGGATCGGCGTGGTGATGTTGTTTTTCACATTCTCGACCACGCAGGAATACTATTCCATGCCAATCTATCCCGCGCTGGCGCTGCTGGTTGGATCCGTCCTCAGCGACGGCGGCCGTTGGGTACGCGCGGGCACCTATGCTCTCCTCGCTACATGTACGATTCTGTTTGCCGTGCTTTCAGTCGTGCTTCTACTCGTCTGGCGCCTTCCTGCCGAGGGTGACATCTACCAAGCCTTGACCCAACATCCCGATCTGTACACGCTCTCCCTGGGCCATATTCGGGACTTGACCCTCAACGCCTTCGCCTACCTGAAGTTGCCGTTGGGACTTGCAGCCCTTGCTTTCGGAGGGTGCGCCCTAGCCCTGGTGTTCTCGCCGAACAACATCCGGAGAACTGTGCTGGTCGTCGCTGCCAGTATGATCGTCTTCTTCCAGGCCGCCCGGATCGCCCTCATCCGCTTCGACTCGTATCTCGGCTCCTACCCATTGGCGGAACATCTGCAACAGAGCCCACCGGGCCAGTTGATCGAAGCTGACTCTTACTATGCCTTTTCCTCCGTCTTCTTCTATGCGAATCGGACAGCGCTGCTCCTGAACGGCCGCAACAACAACCTTGAGTATGGCTCATACGCGCCCGGCGCTCCCAACATATTCATTGATGACAACAGTTTCATATCGCTGTGGACGGGAGGGTCTAGATGGTACCTTCTGGCCTACGGCACGGAAATGCCGCATTTGGAACAACTCGTCGGCCGGACCACCTTGCACGTTGTAGCCGAGAACGCCGGGAACTATTTACTTACAAACCGCGCACTTCCCTGATGCAGCCATTCGAGGAAGTCAAAATCAATAGGGTGTGCGCGAGTCGCTGAGGTCGTGATCCCACGCGTCGGAGTTTGCAAGACTCACAGCGTCTTCGGGAGATACAACGTCGTAACGCAGAAACATATTTGCCGATGCGATGCACCAACTTGAAGCCTTAAAGCACACCAAAAGTCGAACGTGACCGTCAGATAAGTCACGTTCCAGTGCACTGATACCCGACCAAAGCCGCCCCAGTGAACTGATATATTGGCTTCAACGACTTCCCTGCCCGCCCGGGTGGCGAAACTGGCAGACGCACGGGACTTAAAATCCCGAGCCCCGAAAGGGGCGTGACGGTTCGATTCCGTCCCCGGGCACCATCCGACCCATTCAGTAAGCAGGGGCGCGGGCGAGCGTGTAATTACTGGACCGGGGGAATGGAAGAGTATTCGGGATTTCTGACGATGCGCCTGATAGAGTTGCGTCAGGCAGCAGCAGTCTAAGCAATCCAAGTCGGATGAATGATCAGCTTTCTCTCCATCATCGCGGTGGGATTTTTTCTGGGGATGCGCCATGCCACGGATCCCGACCACGTCATTGCGGTCACAACCATTGTCAGTAATCAGCGCAACAGCATGCGGGCGGCCCTGATTGGGGCATTTTGGGGCGTTGGCCACACCCTCACCATATTCCTGGTCGGCGCTGCAATCATTCTCTTCAATCTCGTCATTCCGGTGCGGGTCGGGCTCAGTATGGAGTTGTCCGTCGCAGTGATGCTGATTGTCCTGGGCCTGATAAATGTAGCCGGGTTTCTGCGCTCGATGCCTGCCGGATCAATCCACAACGATGGTGGAGAGAAAGTCATCCACTCTCATCCCCACGGCCACGGAGACTACATCCATAACCACCCGCACGCTCATCACCCCGAGGCCCACCCCCACCGGCCCGACCAGACGCCGCTGGCCTGGCTGGACCGGGCATTTGGAAGGATCGGTCCGTATCAATATCTTCGGCCGTTCGTAGTGGGCGTCGTTCACGGACTTGCCGGTTCAGCGGCTGTGGCTTTGTTGGTCTTGACGACGATCCGAAACTTCCATTATGCGATCGTTTACCTGTTGGTCTTTGGCGTGGGGACCATTGCAGGCATGATGCTTATCACAATGAGCATGGCCTCGGCGTTCACGCTGGTGGGAAAGGGTCGTCAGAAGTTCTCCCATCGACTGGCATTGGCTTCGGGTCTGCTCAGCCTCGGCTTCGGTCTTCTGGTCGCTTACCAGATCTGCTTTGTTAACGGCCTTTTCACGACCCATGCACGATGGACACCGCAGTAGGACGATTCCAATGACTTCGATAATGACTACGATGACAGGCGCCAGAGAATTCTTCTGAAGTTCTTGCTCTTTGGGTGCGGGTCAACTCGCCTTCTCTAGCCGCGCCTCAGTTCAGACAATACCAACAAGTGGTGCCAAGATTGCTCAAGTTTTTACAATTCAGAGACACTCCCTTGACACAAGGGCTGGCCAGATCGCCGAGAATGCCCGTGATCTCGGGGTGAGTAGATGGTCTCGTTTGAATCCCACTCGGGTCCCGGTTGCCGCCTCATCAGCCACTCCCCTCAATTTTCGCGATTACAAGGAGAAGAATAATGGTGTCTCAAGACCGGTCACGCCGCACACTCGCATTCCTGACTTCACTGGTGGTCATGGTGGGGTTGATTCCAAACCCTGCCGCCGCTCAATACGCAATCACCAAGCTGGTGTCGAACCAAACAGGAAAGGCGAAACATCAGGACACAGATCTCGTGAATGCTTGGGGAATATCCTTTTTCGCGGGAAACCCCTTTTGGGTCAGTGATGCTGGCACTGGCAAATCCACTCTCTACGATAACCACGGGGTGAAGCAGGGTCTCGTGGTCACGATCCCCCCTGCCTCAGGGACCGGCCTGGGGTCGCCGACCGGGCAGGTCGCAAATGGCACTACAGACTTCAAGGTTTCAGGAAACCCAGCCCTGTTCATTTTCGCCACGTTCGATGGCACGATCAGTGGCTGGAACGCCGGCAGTAGCGCTGTGATTGCGGTCACGGCTCCCTCGGGCACAAGCTACACTGGCTTGGCGATCGGGAAGAGTAAGAGCGCAAACTTCCTCTTTGCGGCCGACAATGCCAACAACAAAGTGGACATCTATGACGGGACGTTCAAGCTTGTGGGCTCGTTCACTGACAAAAAGCTCGGCCTCGCTGCTTACGGCATTCAGAACATCAACGGCCGTTTGTTCGTAACTTTCTCGAATTTTGTCGGACCGGGCGCCGTGGATATCTTCGACACCACCGGCAAACTCATTAAGACTCTCACAAAGAGTCCCCATCTCAACGGACCCTGGGGATTGGCGCTGGCGCCGAATAACTTTGGCCCCGCAAGCAATGCCCTGCTGGTTGGAAACCTCGGCGATGGCCGCATCAACGCGTTCAACGCCAAAACCGGGAAGTTCATGGGGCCACTCAAAGATACAACGAACAAAGTTATCCGCATCGATGGTCTATGGGGACTGACCTTCGGTGGGGGCGGGGTGAGCGGCAAGCCCAATCAGCTATTCTTCGCCGCCGGCCCGAACGGATATGCGAACGGTCTGTTCGGCGTGATCAACTTTAAGTAGAGATTGCTGGCCATTTGCAAGATCCGGGCTCTGGCTGCGTTACGCTTGATCAAATCAGATATCCCGCGAAGCGTTCAGCCGGAGCCCAAACTTTTGTACATGGCTTTGTGTGAAACGAAAGTGGATTGTGGAGGGCGGGAATGAGTCCGAGGCCAGGCCGAATGGTGTTTGGTACTGTCGGTGTCAGCCGTGCTGTCTTCCCAGGTGGAAATCTTTACAACTTATTGACAAGAAATTGACAAGATTTTCGTCCACATTGACGAGCATTAGTGACGAGCATTGTCTGGTTCTGTTGTGGGCTTCATCGAATGCGACTTGCGCCTTAGGAGTCTGAATCTGCTCAACGAGTTTGCGCTGTTATGAGCGCCGGAGATTTTCTCTGCAAGGACGCCGCGACACCCCTGTGCGAGCACTTCACCGCAGCCGGTGCCGTTTGCAGTTTTTCGACGAACTGCGAGGCCCTCCTCGAGGCAGCGCGTGAGAGCTTTCTACCGGTCGAGGGACCGCCGGTTTCTGTGGACTTCTCCGTCCGATTCTGGGTGGATCATACTAACTCGTCGCCACCTTGGCCGAAGCCCTATGTTAGAGGGCTGAACCATCTCGTCTTTGCGGGATTTGATTCCGGAAGTTCGCTGCTGGCGGATCTTCGCACGCACCGTGTGATCGGGCGCTTTTCGGCGGGCATTGCCGGTGATCGCGCCTACTGGAAAACCGTGATCCTTCCAATGCTCCTCTCGGTTTTGGGTGGTTCGGTGGGGATTACGGAGTTGCACTGCGCCTGTGTCGCGAAAGACGAGAATGGACTTCTCCTAGCGGGACCGTCAGGCTCGGGAAAGTCGACGCTCGCACTGGCGCTGTGTCAAACCGGATTCGGCTTCCTCTCGGACGACCGTACCTATTGTTCGCGAGGCAACGACAAAGTGCTCGCTTGGGGTTTGCCGACGCGGCTCAAATTGCGCCGCGAGGCCGGAGCATGGTTTCGACAGCTGCGGGACGGGCAACCGACGGACTTACAAAAAGGGGAGCTGGTTTTTTGGCTCGAGCCAGAACACGCCCTCGGTGTCGACCGCGTACGATGTTGCCAACCGAGTGCGGTGATCTTTTTGGAACAGTTGGAAACCTCGGAATTCCACCTCACTCAGGTGTCGTCCGTTGAGGCAATGAACCGCCTGGATAGAGACCTGATGGCGGAGTTGCCGGAAGCAGTCGCAAGGCAGTCTGAGACAATCGCAAAATTGGTCGAGATTCCATGCTGGCTTCTCCAATATGGTGGAGACCCGTTGACGATCGCCCGTAAAATCGCGGACCGTTTTGAGGGATCTTGCCTGACCAATCACCCCGCAAATGGAGAGGGAAAGAGTCTGGCCAGGATGACGCATATATGAAACGCATGGAAGACACTGTGCCGCTGGAGGGAGTGGATTCTCCCCGCAGCACAGTGCCCAGGTGCGAGGATATTCCTGCGGGGAGTCAGCGACGGGATCCTCTGCGTCGTTTCACACCAACTCCATACACAGCCGGTTTGCCAGTTATGGGGCGCACCGTGCAATTGGAAACCAATAGTTTGAGGATCTTGGAGCACGCGGCGGAACTGTTTGCCCCTTATCCAGGATCGCCGGACGGACATCCTGAATTCCTTTGGAGGATCGTGATCCAATCCCATCCTCAAATGAATCCCCCTTGGCCAAAGAGGTCTGCTTTTTCAGACCATAGCCTCCGTTTCGCCGAGTTTGGGCAGAGGAATTTTCTGGCAGTCGATCTGGATGCTCGCGAAGGCATTGGTTTCCTTGCGGAAGGGTTAGCAGAGGATGAGCTTGGTCTGACGAGCCTGTTTCTTGACAATATGTTCTGCATGAGCGCGGGAAGTCTGGGGCTGGTTTCGTTGCGGGCGGACTGTGTGGCTCTCGGCCAAAAGGGTCTTCTGGTGTTCGGGCCGCCAAATAGCGGCAAGACCACCGCGAGTTACGTGGCCGCGAAACTTGGTCTCGAATTCCACGCGGATGAGGGAGTGTTCGTTGAACTCGAAGCCGGAAGGTTGCGGGCCTGGGGTGGTTTTTGGCCGGTGGCCTTTCGCCCTGACGCGCTTCAGTTTCTCCCGGAGCTTCAGGGTTGCGCCCGTCCGCTCTCCTACCTTGACTTCACTTTCTATCATGTGGAGAAGCCTCGGTTTCAGTCCAATCAGGCGCGCCCTGTAACCCCCGTTTGCTGCGTCTTTCTCGAGAGACAAGCCGCAAATGTCCCCTGTCTGTCGCCGCTTGCTCGCATCGAGTTATCCCGGCGGCTCGCCGAAGATGTGCTTTTTAAGGACGATGATCGGTTCGCCCAGCAACACACCACGGTTTTTAAAGCTCTCGAAAGATTACCGGCTTATCATCTGTCCTACGGCAGCGACCCCGCCGTAGCTGCCACTTCTTTACGGAAGATATTGATGGATCAATCCGAGCTAGCGTGCTGATAGCTAAGATTATGAAGAAGACTTTTTGGATCACGCTAACATTTTCACTGGGCTATTTGGTTTTGGCCCTTGCCTGTCTAGTCCTGTGGAGGACTGCTCATCCATGGCTGCGGGTAGATTGTTTCTCGGGTGGCTACCTGGCGTTAAGATTCTTGGGTTCAATTCACTCCCTGATTTCAAGTCGAGGAGTCTTTCATTCAAAGCCTGTCATGCGGGAGTGGTGGGCACTGGAATCAGACCAGTCAGCGCCGCACATGGTCGTTCTTCTCATGGTAGCCGACTTGGCTGTCTTTCTCGACTACGGGCACTGGCAGTTGATTCCCAGCCTTGAGCGACCGTTGCTTCAAAGCTTTGGATTAGGACTGTACGTTGCGGACGCGATTTGGCAAACCTGGACAGACGCCCATCTTGCCAGATACTTCAGTCAAGAACGACCTGAAGCGATGCCAATGGATTATGGGCCTTATCGTTACGTCCGCCATCCCCGTTACGCCGCTGCCATCGTGGGGAAGATCGCATTCGCACTGGTGTTGGCGAGTGCGTTCGGCTGGCTGCTGGCCGCCTGTTGGGGAGTTGTCCTTCTGCGGAAGATGGCAGTAGAGGAGGCACACTTGCAGAGGTTATTTGGCCCCAAGTACAAGTCGTATGCACAACGAACCGCCAGGGTAATTCCAGGAGTCTATTAGCGGAGCCGTCATATGGCTGTGACTTCACATGCGAGAATCATGTATCTCTCGCACCCGAAGAAATGAGGAAGGGTTTTACACTCACGACCTGAGCAACCAGAGCTCGTGAAAAGTAGCATAATTAGCATGTTGCCAGGGTGATTTGCTGAAGCTGAGCAGGTATAACTAAATTGGGGGTCATATGCTAATGCTGAAGGGTATAGCACCGTGGTTTGGCATCGTCCTGCTGTGTTCTTCACCGGTTCTTTCCCAGATTAATCCCAATCAGGTAGCCATTCTGAAGTGGTATCCGGCAAATACGGCAGCAACATTTTCAGTAGGGCGAGCCCCATGGGGAACCGCTTTTGACGGATCAAGCATCTGGGTGACGAACTTTACCGATGATACAGTAAGCAAGTTGCGTGCTAGTGATGGGCAGCGATTAGGGACCTTTAAGACTGGAAACGGTCCTACCGCTATGGCGTTTGATGGCGAGAATGTTTGGGTCGCCAATTCTGGAAGCAATTCCACCACTAAGATCCGTGCCCGAAATGGCGCTGTTGTAGGGACATTCTCCGTTGGCAATACCCCAGATGGCATTGCTTTCGATGGCGCAAACATATGGGTTGCCAATGGATTCGGAAATACCGTTACAAAGTTGCGGGCCATAGATGGCAAGGTTCTCGGCACATTCCCCACTGGTAAAGAACCAGCGTGCGTCGCTTTTGATGGATCCAATGTTTGGGTGAACAATTTTGCAAGTGGCAGTGTTACAAAACTCCGCGGCAGCGATGGAAAAAATCTCGGAGAATTCCCGGTTGGCGCAGGCGCAGAGGCAATCGCGTTTGACGGCTCTAATGTCTGGATCACAAATAGTGACAGCAACACCGTCACCGAATTAAGAGCGTCAGATGGTCTTACCTTAGGAACATTCTCCGTTGGTTCTACTCCATCAGGCATCGTATTCGATGGGCAAAGCATGTGGGTCACAAACTACAGAAGCAGTACCGTAATGAAAATGCGTATCAGTGATGGTATGGTTTTGGGGACTTTCCCCACGGGAAATGAACCTCTTGTTCCTGCTTTTGATGGAGCAAATATTTGGATTCCAAATAGCGAGGATAATTCAGTTTCTAAGATGTGAACCAGGGCAGCAGCCTGGGCCCTCCTCTTGCTTGGGGAAGATCCCCCTCGATGAGGCTCACCTGAGAACGACCTTCGGTTCCAGTTATGTGTCGTACTCACAAAGGACCGCAAAGGCGCTGCCAAGTATCTACTAAGGTCAGCCGGGTTGCCTCATTAATAAACTTTCAAGATGACAGCCACGGAATCATTGCGGACATCAGATCCCAGAGCATCTGCTCCAAGGCTTCGTCATCGGCTTGGTTGGAGTGGGTGGAGCGAAAGAGCTTTCCTGGCAATTCTGGTCCTCGTTTTTGTAGTTACAGGATTCATTCCGGCATGGACCCATCTCAATTCAGATTTTCCCAATTACTACCTAATTGCACGTCTGTACCGCGAGGGCTATCCGCTTGAGCGGGTGTACGAATGGACTTGGTTGCAACGGAAGAAAGATCACCAAGGAATTGATCAGCCACTAGTTAGCTTTATTCCTTCCACTCTTCCATCGGCACTAATAGTCCTGCCCTGGTCCTCACTTCCGCCCTTGCAGGCGAAGCGCTGGTGGCTGGTGGTAAACCTGGCGTTCTTGTTGGTAATAGCTGTCCTGCTGACCGCGATTACGAAGTTAAGCTTGACACGGATTGCGTTGGTGATGTTCCTGGCGACTATTCCTCTCCGCGACAGCTTTCTTTATGGGCAAATGCACATTCTAGTTTTACTCTTGCTCACCTTCGCTGCGTGCTTGTATTTCAAAGATTCCTTTTTCTTATCTGGCATAGTTCTCGCGATCGCTGCAACCATAAAGATCTATCCCGCTTTGTTCCTGATCTTCTTTGTATTCAAGAAGCAGTGGCGTGCCGCGATGGGTCTTATTGTTGGACTCTCAAGTGCGGCAACGATTTCACTCTACCTTTTCGGAAGAAACGCATGCCTGCTCTATGTTCAAGAAGTCTTGCCCCAAGGCTTGAGGGGGGAAACCATTGATCCTTACAGCGTCGCTTGGAACTCGTTGAGCGCACTATTGCGGCGACTCTTCGTTGCAGAACCAGAACTGAATCCCGCTCCGGTCGCACACCTGCCGTGGCTTTACGCGCTTCTTCACCCCCTGGCTCACGGCCTCATTTTTGTAGTTTTCATGTCGGCGATCAGTTCGAGAGCCGCGGACTACGGCAGAAGGAAGCTGGAGTGGGCGACTTATTTGTTTTTGCTGTTACTTCTGTCCTCACAGCCTGGCTCTTATCATTTTGTGGCGATGATATTGACGGCTGTCTTGGTCGTCGATTACCTGCTTGCTCATCAGCAAACAACCAGAGCGGCCGTCGTTGTTTTCATCTATGCCCTAATTTGTGGTCCACTGATCCAACTACACTGGATACAGGCAGCGGGCTGGCGCAATCTTCTGTTTTTCCCCCGGCTCGCATTGATGAGTTTTTTCGGGGGCGCATTGCTCTGTATTCTAGTCTCAGTGTCGCCGGAATCGTCGAGAATCCGCTTCAACCTAAAGGCCTCGGCCTTTGCTGCACTTGCCTTGCTCGCATTGGTCGCGGTCGGGTTCGTCTTTAACGCAAGACATCTTAAGGGACAGTTCGATAACTACAAGACACGCTTGGTCACTATCCCTGATTCCCTGTTTGCATCCGATCCTGTAGTTACGTCACGAGGCGTGTTGTTTACTGGGTTGGTGAGGGGAGGCTACGCAGTGCGCCGCCTAAGTACGGGGGCGGTAACAGATTTTCCTGAGGTTGGCGGCGATTGGTTCCATCCGACTGCTGGAGAGCAGACGGACGAAAGCTGGGCCGAGCAGTCATTGCCGGGGGGTTCGCGTATCGTGCGTTTCTTTCCTTGGGATGCGCCTCGGAACCCTGCCGACATGACAATTGAGGCTGACAACGCGGAGCACCCGGTAGTGTCGCCCGATGGCAAGTTACTTGCGTTCATCCGAGAGTCAAACGGCCGAGATAGCTTGTGGATTCGGCAAATCAGAACGGAGGAGGACAAGATTCAAGCAATTGGAGAACGTGAAATCGCAGGAACTGGGTACGATGTGAGAGAAATGAGTTTCGCTCCCGACCACCGATTAGTATTTAGCTCCAGAAGCAAGGGACGGTTCGCGCTGTATATGGCAGAGCAGTCGGGAAGCATAGAAGAGATGAACGCTCCGAGTTGTTCTGCCCGTTATCCTACAATATCGCCGGATGGACAGTGGATGGCATTTAGTTGTGAAGAGCGCGGAAACTGGCAGATTCACGTGATGAACCTGCATACGAGCGAAGAATCGCAACTAACCAATAGTGAATGCAACTCCATTAGTCCTGCGTGGACGCCCGATTCCAAGCATATCGTTTACGCGACAGACTGCGGCCGCGGTCTCGGACTAACCGCTCTGGCAGAACTCACCGTCTTCCATTGAGCTGCTTACCGGAAAGAGGGAGTTCGCTTGTATCCGAGTTTTCGCACCTGACCTTGAAAGTTTTGCCAGCTTGAGATGACCAACTTCTCCGTCCTTCGTTACCGGATGTATTTCGCCGCCAAAGACCTTGGTGTGCCGGATATGTTGCGCAGGTGGCCTTGGGCCGTACGAGCGCTTAGGCGGTTTAAGGCGCTGATCGAACGCTACGCGTTGCCGAACAAGCAGGTTTGGGTTCAGGCGCAAGCTGGGCTATCTCAGGGAATGTGGATGCGGCTTCGTCTTCCCGAGGAAGCACGCCACTGGCGCGGTGAACACGAAACCGAGGTGCAGGATGCAATTTGTGCCGGGGTTCGGCCGGGTACTGTTGTCTATGACATTGGCTCTCATGTAGGAACTGTCGCTCTTGGGGTCGCACGGCTCGTGGGTCAATTGGGCCGAGTGGTAGCTTTTGATGGTGATCCCGACAACACGGCGACGTTAGGGGAAAGCAGGCTGCGGAACCGACTGGAGGCGCGCCTTGCAGTTGTGCATGCCGCCGTCTGGTCTTACACCGCCAGTCATGGAATTCCTTTCCGGCGCGGCGGAACCCGAAGATCCCAGGGAGGAGTGGAAGCGAACGGACAACACCCCGTGGCGGGAACGGGCGAAATCATAAGTGTGCCAGCGGTCACGTTGGACGACTTCATCGCTGCTGGGGGACCCGTTCCGCAACTGGTCAAGATTGACGTGGAAGGCGGCGAGTACGAAGTCCTGCGCGGCGGCACCAACCTTTTCGCAAGTCAACGGCCACTCATCATCGCCGAGGTCCACCATCAGCAGGCTGCCGAGCTGATTGGCGTTTGGCTGGGACAGTACCAGTATTGCGCACAGTGGAACATCCCAAGGGAGAATTTTCCACGCTGCATGTTCGCTTGGCCAACTGAATATGATGGAGCAACATGGATGCAGAAGAGCGCCGGCTTCCGGAAGCCACGGCCCACGCCTCATTTTGTCTTGTAGATTTGCCGCCCACCGGCTTCCCGACGATTGTGAAGTCGCTCCCTCAGCAGACCCCGCATCAAGTGCAACTCGGTGCCGTCTCCGGCTGCAGTCTTTTCGCGTCCACGCTCGGTTTCGG
This sequence comes from Terriglobales bacterium, assembly GCA_035601775.1. Classification (GTDB taxonomy): domain Bacteria; phylum Acidobacteriota; class Terriglobia; order Terriglobales; family Acidobacteriaceae; genus JABDBE01. The sequence goes on from DATNNO010000085.1 coordinate 196,153, forward strand.
CAGTTTGATGATGTTCTTCAACTGGCGATTGATCCACAGTTCAATCGGAAAATTGTAGAAGTCGTGGTTCAAACGCACACGAGCGGGGTAAGCGGTGAGATGTTGAACCGCTTTCGCAAAGCGGCCGTGGCCGGTGGTCGCGATTGGAGCACGATCAAAGGCGATGCGCAGATAATCCCGCATGGTTTGAACACGCTGATGGTCCCTGCCTTTGAGCCAGGGCAGAACTGTATAACGGGGGAAGTAGTCCACCCACCCCTCAAAGGACTTGGGAACTTCGATGCCCAGCTTTGCCGCCTGGTGAAAAATTGGCGAGCCCGGATAGGGCGTGAAAATGTTGGTCCAGAACTCTGCGCCGGGAAACTTTTGGCAGATATCCATCATGAAGTTGACTGTCTCGCGTCGTTCTTTCGGACCCTCACCCGGGAAACCAAAAATGATATTGAAGGACGGGATGACCCCGGCTCTTATGCAACGCTCCGTCGATTGGTAGATGTCCCCTAGGATCTGAAAATCTTTGTTCATCAACTTCATTACGGTCGGGGAGGCGGTTTCGATGCCTTGGCAGATTTGGTGCAGCCCGGAGCGGCGAAGCAGGGTCAACTCTCCGATACTGAGACGCGCCGTCAGATTGGTCGTGGCTTGAACACTCCACTTAAAAGTGCTGCCTGCGCGAACCAATCCTTCCGCAATCTGCAACGACCGGTCAAGGTCGACCAGGAAATTATCGTCAGCCATCCACAGCAGATCGAGCCTGTAACGTCTGGTAAGCTCGATGGTTTCTTCAACGACCTGTTCGACCGGCAGTGCATTCCATTTGCGCCCGTATACTCCAGCATTGGTGCAGTAGAAACAATTGAAGGGGCAAGCGAGACTGGAAACATACATGGTCCAGCGGCGCCCGCAAACTTTCTCATAAGCGTCGAAATCCGCAAGGTGATAGGCCTTGGCGGGCATTTTGTCGAGCGTCTTCAGAGGACGTTCAGGCGTGAGGTGCAGCTTGCCATCGCGCTTGAACCCAATGCCCAGGACGTCATCCAGAGGAGCGTCGTCACGCAGGCGGTCGGCAACCTCGAGCATACTGTCTTCGCCCTGTGCCCGAACGATGATGTCCACGTATGGCGCCTCGAGTGTCTGGCCGGGCAACAGGGACGGGTGCCATCCTCCCAGAATCACGGGGAAGTCAGGATTCCACTTCTTGACTGCCTTGGCGACGTCCACCGTCTCGCGGATCATTGGCCCGGTCACGACGGAAATGCCCAGGCAGAGTGCATCTTTTACTTCTTCCATGATCCGCTTCTTGTAGTCGGGGGTAATCGTCGAGTCGATAATCCGAATGTCGTATCCCGCATTCAATAGGGGAGTGGAGATAGCAAGGATGCCTAAGGGAGCCGTCGCCTCGATGCTTGAAAAAGAAGCGACAAAAAACACGATCTTCTTCGACGATTTCACGGGAGTGCCTTTCAGTGTTTCATCTTGACCAGACCTAGGCGCTATTTGCCCTACGGCTTTGATCGAGCATTGGGTTCCAGTCGTGCATTGCTCAACCCGATCTCGCAACCCGGCCCGGGCAGATTACGGAACTTTGGGCGTAAGACTTGAAATCGAGTAGTCAAAAAGTACCAACCCGCCTCGCAGCGGTTGTCTCTAAATTGTCAAGATTCTGCAAAATCCACGTGACTATCGCCCTTTGTTGCTGTTGAATTTCTTAGTGCCTTCAAGAAAATGACAGATTTTTGACAATTGCATGACAAATGCCTTTCACCTGAATCCTAGCTTGGGTATTCCAGCGCGCACGCGATTGCATTGAGCGAAATGCCTCGGAGCAGAAAAGTCGTACTGTTTTATCCGCCCTATGACGGACCTCCGTTGGGGGCGCCGTTGTGTCTGCTGGCGCTGGCATCCCCGTTGCTCGAGGCTGGTTTCGAAGTCAAGCTGGTGGACAATCTGATGTCACCCGACTTCGAGAATGTGATTCTGCGCGAGACAGAGGACGCGCTCTGTCTGGGCATTTCAATCCTCACCGGCCCGATGATCGGTTCCGCGATCAGGATAGCGAAAAAAGTGAGGCAGAATCGCCCGGAGCTGCCCATTGTGTTTGGCGGCTGGCATCCCACGCTGGTTCCAGAACAAACGCTCAAGCCGGATTTCGTGGATGCCATCGTGCGAGGCCAAGGCGAGCTGACTTTGCTCGAACTGGCCCAGCGACTGGCGGAGGGTCAGGACTTGCACGGGGTGCGGGGCCTATCGTTCAAAGATGACGCAGGCATGCATCATGAGCCGGAGAGACCAGTTGCAAACATCAACGACCTGCCAGCCCCCGCGTATCACCTGGCGAATGTCGATGTTTATGCCTCTACCACTGGCGTACGGCAGCTGGCCTATGCGAGCAGTGTTGGTTGCCCCTACGCATGCAATTACTGTACGGACATGGTCTTTTACAAGCGCCGCTTCAACGCGTATCGCGCCGACCGGGTAGTCAGCGATCTGGCTGAGCTGGTTCCGCGCTACGGCATTGAAGAAGTCGCGCTTCTGGATTCCAATTTTCTGGTTGACATCAAACGCGCGGTCGCAATTGCCCGCGGGATCATCGCGAGCGGCGTCAAGTTCAAGTGGGATTTTCAAGCTTCAACTGACTTCGTGGCGAGGATGAGCGAAGACGATGTTCGGTTGCTGGGTGAGAGTGGCGTGAACCACATGGGATTTGGCACGGAATCGGCTTCCAAAGATGTGCTCGCTTTGATGAACAAGAAACACGAGCGCATAGAAGACATGGTAGACACGGCCCGCAAGGCGGAGCTCGCGGGCATTCACGTTACTTTTAATGTCATTCTCGGATACCCGGGCGAAACCGAGGCGGATCGCCAACAAACGTTCCGCATCATGAGCGAGATCGCCAAGCAATACTGGAATGTCAGCTTTTCTCCCAACATTTTCACTCCCTACCCCGGGATTCCAATATGGCCGCAACTGAAGGAGATGGGACTGCAGGAACCGCAGTCACTGGAGGAATGGGAGAATCTGGCCTTAGGATTTAATGTGCTTCCATGGTTGCAGGGGGAAGAACTGCGCCGGCTGCGACGCAGCCTCGAGTACTTCCTGCTAAACAACCAGATCCGCAAGGCGACAAAGAAGAGTGCTTGGTTGCGGCAGGGTTTTCGCCGGGCTCTCGGTGCGCCTGTACGCTGGCGCATCAACAAGAACCGCTACTCATTCCCTTGGGAACTCTGGGTTTCGCGTGCGGTAGAGCGGGTCACGACGCGGCGATCGCTCCTCACAGGCCAAAAACTAAGTGACCGAATGCAGGAAGTTTGCTGATGTCGTGAGTTCGACCAAGCAGGCACAGTCCCAGGGTGCCTAACCCAGTCTTTTCCGTGTTTTAATTGTCCAACCTAGTCAGTGCTTCCCACGGCTTGATGCCAGCAGGTCCATTTGGCGCCAGGAGCGCCCAGCCTAACCCGGCGGAGTACAATAACCCACCGCATGCAACCTGGAGGATCAGCGAGCCATAATGGTGGGCTGGAAACTCTTGTCTCATGAGCAAGAGTACGCCGGCGAGCGGCACACAGAGACTCAAGGGCAGCATGTAAGCCTGGCTGAGAAAGGTGCTCAAAGGGATGTCCAGCTCGCGACGGACGTGCCTTGGAAGAAAAAACACGCAGGTAAACGTTAATGGAATTGCCGTGCCGAGTGCGACACCGACAATTCCGAAATGAGATAGCAACCAGATGCTCAAAATCAAGTTGATTGCACCTTCGAGCAATAACACTGCGGCTAGCGTTCGGTGCCTGCCGATGCCGAGCAGGATTCTCGTTGAAGTCGACTGCGCCAGGTAGATGGTTTTGGGCACGGCCAAGATCACCAAAACAAAATAGCTGGAAAGATACTTGGTGCCCACCCAAACTTCAATGATCGACCTGCCCAGGATCACCAGAATCGCGCAGAGAGGAAAGATTATGAGTGCACACGCGCGGTTTCCCGCCACAAGAGTCCGCCGCAGACGCACCACATCTCCAGTAGCATGCAGGTGGCTGGACATAGGAGTAAATATTACCGCCATGCTTCGGACAGCGGAACTTGAGTATTCGACCAGCTTTGATCCGATCGAGAAATAAGTGACTGCACTCGAAGAAAGCAGCGCTCCGATAAGGATCGGGTCCGATTGGAAGCGGAGTTTCTCCGCCAGAAGAATCACAAAAGCAAACGCACTATAGCTCAACATCTGCCAAAAGGAGTGACAATCGACATACCTCGGGCTTAACCTTAGAGGGCAAGCTCGGAAGGCCATCCCCATGAAAATCAGATAGCCGAAGAGGTTCATCCCGACCGTGATGGCCCCAATCGCCACCAACCCGCCCCCCTGGCTCAGCGCAATCACGATCAGTAGGCCGCGGAGCAGCGTAACTCCGACCTGGCTAAGATGTAGCCAGGAGAACTTCTGCAACCCCTCGAGAACTGCGGCAAATACGCTTAGCGGAAAGGACAATGCCACACCGGCGCCCGCCAGCGCAAACAGTACCCGCGCCGATCCGAGAAAGCTAGGTGGTATTTTGAAAAGCGATTGCAGGTGAAAGAACCCCATTCCAGTAAGTAGCAACACAACCAACGACGCAATGGCATAGAAGGCGACGCTCGTGCTGAGAAAGCAGCTGAGTTTGTCTGCGTTCTGGGTTGCCGCAAACTTGGCAACATATCGCACGATGGAAGATCGGATCCCAAGATCGAGGAGTCCGTAATATCCGGTCAGGGAGAAGACCAGCACCCACAGGCTAAATGCATCATCGCCCAGCCTATGGAGGATGAAGGGAGAAAGAAAGAAACCAACCACCGCGTGGACCAAAAGGCCCAGCCATGTGGCACTAACATTCTTCGCGGCTTGTTCCCTCAGACTCATGCCAGTTCTTACGAGAAAACTCTAATCTGGTGGAGTCGCCGGGCAACTCGTCCGACCTCCATCGTGGTTCCTCCGAAGCAGCGTCGTGCTGCTCGCAGCTGAATGCTCGATTCTGGATTGTCAGCGCCGACGAGATCGGTCGCTGCCCAATTACGCCTGGCTGAGGGGCTAAATGTGCGGTCACTTTGTTCAGCCGCCGCCAACGTGGGATTTCCCAGAGGTATCGTAGCCCTGCCGTCACGTGGAAAAGAAGTCGGATGAGTACGCGCTCGAGTTGTCGCCCGCGTTCTCCGGAGTTTGTCGAAGATTTGGTTGTTATCGAGCGGGCCCTCCGAAAGAGTTGCTCCCAAGGCAACAGCCGAATCCGCATTAGGTGTCTCCTGGCCCTTGCGTCAGAAAGATATTGCCGATGAAGGAAGAGGATAACCTTGGCAACTGAGAACAGGCTGAATTGGTCAACTCGATTTTTCCCAAATACCCACGTCCGCGCATAGTTTTGAATCCAGATTCGAACTGCGGGACGAAGCTCCTCCGCCCAAATCCTTGAGGGCGACGGAAGGGGTGCTCCGTAAAAATGCGCGGATAGCTCGGTAACCACGACCACCATCTCGCGCAGCAGCGGGTCGCCTCCGATGCGTCGCTCGACGCGTCCCCATAGCAATGTGTCAGGTGCCCGCTGACTGAGAAAGTATCCAATCTCGTACAGCCAGGACATTCGCACCCAGCCACTCAAAATGTGGTTGAAAGCGTGGATGACTTGAAGCAGGAATACGTCTTCCTCGGGAAGCGTACGAAAAGCCAATCCCTGCCATCGATGAGTTCTTATGTTGTCCACAGAGAACTCGGGTTCCGTCAAAGACACGCCATGGGAGTCGCTATCCCAGAAGGCGAGACGCAATTCGACCGCATGAGGGGCGTGTGCCTCGTACTGCTCATCGGCAAGCGGCGGCATCCATGCTGATGCCATCAAGAATACGAACTCGTTAGCGGAGGACTTTTTCAGGGAGTATCCAGCGTCCTCCAGTACGCGTCGCGCCACTGGCAGCGATTGATTATCAACCAAGTAGTCGAAGTCGCTCTGGTGCCGTAGAGACGCATCGGGACAGAACTGAGGGACAAGGGAAAGCCCCTTCACGGCCGCATATCTCACGCCGGCGCCATTGAATTTCTGGTTGAGAAAATCAAATTGACGCGCCATGTAGGCGACACGTCGCCGATTGGCAGTTAAGTTCTCCTCGAGGCGAGACAATGTCGACCTCGGCAGTATGTCGGTGGCGTTTGTGTCCTTGAGTTTTTGTAATAGATAAAGGATTAAGCCAGCATCGTGCAGCCATGTGAGTGCGTGCTCCCACTCACGGCGACGAAATCCCCTCAGTTCGTTTAGGCAGCCACTTGTCTTTCCTGAAAAACTCAGGAAATCGACGATGGCGTTGGGCAAAGTTTGCCTCACGACCCGACCTGGACTGGTCCTTCCGCAGAGAATCGAGCGGGAAATATTGTTCTAAGCTGTGAGGACAACGTCAATGGCAACAGCAGTTCTCGTTGCTGAGAAGCTGGGTTCTCCCTAGCGGACGCCATCGTGAAAGTGATAACCAGAGTTCTCACCGCCCACCTCGCAACCTGGTCTCCGCCGAGGTACGTCTAAACTGGCAGACTAGAACCGCGGGCAGTTGGCAGGCCCGTGTGAACAAATGGCTTTTCCCCGCTCGGGCGAAGATCGGCTTTTCCGGTTCTCCAAGGCAGAGTGGGAGGTGTGTAAGGCACTCGAACCCTCCCGAGTAGAAAGCTCGGATAATTTCTTCAGCCGTGCGAGGCAACATCTCGATTTGCATGGCACTGCGGGAATCACGGAAGCCAGTTCGCCATCCTCGCGCGTATGCCTCGGGGTGGAGATCACTGACAAAAACATCCGCTCCAGCCTTCATCACCCGTGCCAGCTCGCGCACCATCGCTCCCAGGTCACGGATGTGTCCGAGAGCGAACGAACAGACAACAAGGTCGAAAACCTCTGATCGGAATGGAAGCGCGAGGCAATCGGCCTGTGCCAGCCGTCCCGCTATCGCGGCCTTTTTTCCGGCAACCCGAAGCATCGCAGCCGACAAATCAACGCCGATTCCTACACCGGCACCCCGCCCCGTAAGCTTCTCGAGCCACCGGCCGGTACCGCACGCGAGATCAAGCACGTGTCTGCCACTCAAGTCGGGAAGGTGCGCCGCGAGCTTACGTTCTTCGAGATTGAGTAACGGGTTGGGAGCCTGGTCATAGGTTGGTGCCCAACGCTCATAACCTTCCGCGACGGAAACATAAGGAGCAACCGAAAAATCGGCTCTACAATTCGATGATCCGATATCGCCGGATTCCGACGTGCTGGAGATCTGGTTCACAGGCTTTCCGCCTTCGGCTTCCGCAGGTCGATGAACTCCTGGGTCCATTTCAGTTCCAGGGGCGCGGCATAGACGCCTAGCCGATATCGCCAACTGCTCAGGGCTTTGAGCACGACGCGGCCCCAGTTGGGCAAACGGATGTCCTGCACCGTCGGCCACCTGGAGGACACCACCAATTCGAAGTTGTCGATCAACTGCTTGGTGCCAGGCCGCAGCCAGGGTGTTTGGGGATCCTTCTGAGTGGCGAATCGCTGCCAAGAATCCGTTGCCCACTCATCCGGGGTGGTGGGAAACTGAAACTTGTCCTCGACATCTCCATACATACGCGCACGCTGCGGAACCGGAGTGTAATGCTCGACGATGATCTCTGAATCTGGATTCAGCCGCTTCAGTTGGCGGATGAATTTGATGCACTCCCGAGTGTCGGCTTCGGGATCCTTTGGATTTCCGAAGATGATGGAGAATTCGGGAATGATGCCGAAGCGCCGTATTCGCGAAGCTAGAGCGAGAGTGTCTTCGGCGCAGAGGTCCTTATTCATCTCCTTTAGGTTTTCGTTCGATCCCGATTCGGCGCCGAAGAAAATCATGGCGCAGCCGGCGCGGCGAATGGCTTCGAACGTGGCGTCCGAGTACTTCATCATGATGTCGGTACGGCCTTCGCACCACCATCGCATCTTGAGCGGGGCCATCCGGTCCGCCAGTTCACGGGTGTGGTCCTCGCGCAGGAAAAAATTGTTGTCGTAAAACTGAATGGCATCGACGCCATAGGTTTGGGCGAGGTGGCGCAGCATGCCTTCGGTCCGAGCCGGCGATTCCATCTTTTCGCGGCTGCCGGAAAAGTTGACTACTCCGCAAAAATTGCAGCGAAAAGGGCACCCAATGCTAGCCTGGTGAACCGCGGTGCGGCGGCCTAGGAACGTAGGCAGGAAATATCTCTCTGCCGGAATGCGATGGTATGGGTACCAGGGAAAATCGTCGGGACTTCGCATGGGACGCTCAGGATTGTGACGAGGAGTTCCGTCAGCGTCCTTGTAAGAGAGCCCGTTGATACTCTTGAGATCGCGATGTCCACGAATTGCTTCCAGCAAGTCGAGCAAAGTCTGCTCGCCCTGGCCGCGGACCGCGTAATCTACGTAGCCTGCGTTGAGAGCGGCAGCCGTATAGTTGGTAGCGAAGTAGCCTCCCCAAACGATCGGCAGGTGCGGGAATCGTGCTCGAACCTCGCGGCAGCTTGCGACAGCACCGACCGTCTGCGGTCCCGGCATGACCGTAACTGCCAGGAGTTCAATCCCATGCTCCCTGATCAGCGCGACCAGACTCTCGGTGGGATTTGGATCGATGTTGCCATCGACGATGGTGTATTCCTCTTTGCCCTCGAGCACTGCCGCGATCGCTAAGATCGACAACGGGAGGCGGCGGTTACGAGGCTTGGTTGCCTTCGGGTTATACAAGACGATCATGTGCTAGGTGTCACCCCGAGACTGGAGACTGGTTGGCGCAGTTAAGGTACCAATCGGAGGGAGGGGACTTGTCTCTAATTTGTCAACATTCTGCAAATTCCCCGTGACTATCCATCGATTTTTCGGTCTCCATCTCATAGTGCCACAAAGAAGTGACACAAATTTGACAATCTGCTGACAAAACACCTGTCCCATCTGTCCTAGATTTGCTTACTCCTCTTGCATAGGTGCGGTAGATGCTGCGAAGCAATCGACCGCAATGGAGACGCGAGAGTATATTGGCGAGTGTGGTTTGGCGATCCCGCGCCTCTTAGAAGACGACGCCTCCTGACGAGCGCGGAGCTGAGCGAGCGTACGTAGGAAGTTTGCTGATATTTTTACTACCGACGAGCGAGGCGCAACTAGCGTGGCTGACGTTCTGCTAACCCATTCCTATCACCTTTATTACGACCGCAAGCAGACGCGGAAAATGCAGCCTTATCCTCCGCTCGGCACGCTTTATGCGGCTGCCTTGCTGCGAAGCGCGGGCCTATCCGTCGCGTTGTTCGACACCATGCTCAACGATCCCGAGCAAGGGTTTCAGGCTGCTCTCGACGAGCACCGACCCCGGGTCGTCGTGGTCTACGAGGACAACTTTAACTTTCTTACGAAGATGTGCCTCACCCGCATGCGGGAAGTTGCCTATCACATTCTTGAGGTCTCGCAGAAGGCCGGGACCGCGGTCCTGGTAAATGGCTCTGATGCTTCCGATCACGCTCTGGAGTACCTTCGAAAAGGCTTCCGCTCCGTGCTGCTGGGCGAGGCGGAATGGACATTGTTAGAAGCAATCCAACATCTCTTGAAAGGGGACAGCCAGGAAATAGCACAGACTCCCGGGCTGGCATATTTGGATGACGAGACTCAAGAACTAGTCCGGACGCCACATCGCCCGCTTACGCGCGATCTCGACCTCTTGTCATTTCCTGCCCGCGATCTGATCGATGCGGCTCAATACCGCACTGCATGGAAAACTGCTCACGGCTATTTCTCCCTGAATATTGTCGCGAGCCGCGGTTGCCCCTACCGCTGCAATTGGTGCGCAAAGCCCATTTATGGCGACTCATTCGCCGTGCGGTCGGCATGGAGCGTTGCCGAAGAGATGAGGCGGCTGAAATACGACTTCGGCGCTGAGCATCTGTGGTTCGCCGATGACATCTTCGGCCTCCGAGCGAAATGGGTCCGCGAACTTGCTGTGGAGGTCGAGAGGCTAGACGCTGCCGTACCTTTCAAGATGCAGTCCCGAGTTGATTTGATGACCGTCGACACCGTACGCGCTTTGCGCCGGGCCGGGTGCGCCGAAGTCTGGTTAGGTGTCGAGTCGGGGTCCCAGAAGATTCTGGATGCAATGGATAAGGGAACTCGAGTGGAACAGATCGCGAAAGCACGGGAGAATTTGCGGAACGAGGGGATTCGGGCATGCTATTTCCTTCAGTTTGGATACCAAGGCGAGACCTGGGAGGACATTCAGAAGACGGTGAAACTCGTGCAAGATACGCGTCCCGACGATGTAGGAGTCTCGGTTTCGTACCCGCTCCCGGGAACAAAATTCTTCGACCGAGTGCAGGCACAGTTGGGCGACAAGACCAATTGGTCGGATAGCGAAGACCTTTCCATGATGTTCCAGGGCGCGTACACAGACGAGTTCTATCGCGCCTTGCACGACGCTTTGCATGCCCAAGTTGATTCTTGGCATTCACACAAAGCGCAGGCCACCGGGAAGGACCTGCGTGCAAACCTTGACCCAGACGAACTGTGGAAGCGAGTCGTGCAGCTTGAGAAATCGTGCCGTAGCGCTCGCCCCACCGTTGTGCCGAGTCTTGCAAGCCAACAACTGGTGCAATTGCAGGCAGGCCCTGGCCTGACGTGCGGGGATGACTAGATCCCGCGGGCCGAATCGAAACATGGACATACTTCTCACTCACGGTTACTTCCTTTACGAGGATCCTAAGGAGCTTCAAATCATGAAGCCCTATCCTCCACTGGGGATCCTGTACATCTGCGCGCATCTGCGGAGCAAGGGCCTGAGTGTTGAGGTGTTCGATTCCACTTTCTCATCGCGCCAGCAACTATTTGAACTGCTCCAGCAGGGCCCTCCATCCGTGCTCGGCATCTACGCAAATCTGATGACCCGACCCAACGTCGTCGAGATTCTGCGTGTCGCAAAGGATGCAGGCTGGAAGACGATGGTTGGTGGCCCGGAGCCCAGTGCTTATATCGACGAGTACCTCGAAGCGGGTGCAGACGTCATTGTGATCGGTGAGGGAGAAGTCACGCTGGAGGAATTGGTACCGGTGTTGAATTCGCATTCCGTCGACGCCTTACAGCACGTCAACGGCATTGCTTTCCGGGCTGCGGACGGAACCATCATCCGCACGCCTCCGCGAGATCAACTCCGAGACATCGATGCTCAGCCTTGGCCGGCGCGCGAATCGATCGATTTGACGCGCTATCTGACAGTCTGGCGCGAGCACCACGGCATGGGGTCGGTGTCGCTGATCACGGCTCGCGGTTGCCCCTATCATTGCCGCTGGTGCAGCCACGAAGTTTTTGGCAAAACCCACCGCCGCAGAAAGCCGGCGTCGGTGGCCGACGAACTTGAGTGGCTAATTGGTCGATACCAACCCGAAATGGCTTGGATGGCCGATGACGTCTTCACCATTCACCACGGTTGGCTCTTTCAGTACGCCGCCGAACTTAAGCGGCGGGGACTGAAGTTGCCTTTTGAATGTATTTCGCGCGCCGACCGGTTGAGTCCTCAAGTTGTCGCAACCCTCGCTGAAATGGGATGCTTTCGCGTGTGGATCGGCTCCGAGAGCGGCTCGCAGCGCATCTTGGATGCTATGGAACGGGGCGTCACCGCTGAAGAAGTACGATCCGCGGTAGCTATGTGCAAATCGCACGGAATCAAAACTGGAATGTTTCTGATGTGGGGCTACGAGGGCGAGGAGCTTGGCGATATCGAAGCGACTATTGAGCACGTGAAGAAAACTGATCCCGATATCTTCTTCACCACCGTTGCATATCCGATCAAAGGCACTCCCTACTTCGCGGAAGTTGCAGACCGCGTTGAGAACCTCAAGCCGTGGAACGTGGGCTCGGACAGGGAGGTTCGCATTCGTAACCGGCATTCACGTCAGTTTTACAGCTTTGCCGATAAGTTGCTTCGCAGCGAAGTTGAGCTGGAACGCCTCCGGAACGAACCTATTGTTGACGGATACGCCATTGCGGAATTGCAATCCAAAGTCTCTGATTTCCGCGCTGGCTTGACAGCGGCTGCCCATGAGATGGAGACCTGAGCCCATGGCAGTCGCTCAAGCGCAAATTTATGCAGCCCCGTTCGACGCTATCGCCGAGCGCTACGACGAGACTTTTACCACGTCGAAGATCGGCCGAGCCCAACGCGCATCGGTGTGGAAAGAACTTGAGAGAGTATTTCGCCCTGATGATCGTGTTCTTGAAATTGGCTGTGGCACGGGTGTAGATGCGTGTTTTCTGGCAGAGCATGGCGTGACGGTGGTTGCCTGCGACAACTCACCTCAAATGATCACAGTGACGACTCGCAGAGTCAAAGAAAACGGAAAAGATAGTTTGGTGTTTCCGCATTTGCTCGCGGCCGAAGACATAGCCAGCTTGCAAAACGGCGACTCCTTCGATGGAGCATTCTCGAACTTCGGGGCGCTCAATTGTGTTCAGGATCTCCAGCGATTCGCTAGAGACTTGGCGATTCTTCTCAAGCCCGGTGCGACGGCTTTGCTCTGTTGGATGGGCCCGTGCTGCTTATGGGAAATCATGTGGTATCTCGCTCAGGGAAAACCGGGCAAAGCCCTCCGACGATTCCGTCGCGCGGGCGTGACCGCGCGACTGGCAGAGGGAGCAACCGTTCGGGTGCATTACCCTTCGGTACGGTTACTCGCACACATCTTCGCACCTCAATTTCGCCTCGTGTCCATCAAAGGGATTGGTGTTTCGGTGCCGCCGAGCTACCTCGAAACTTGGGCAAATCGGTTTCCAGGTCTATTCGGTTTGAGTATGCGAGCCGATTCACTCTTGGGCCGCTGCCCCGGCATGCGCGCGGTTGCCGACCATATCCTGCTGGAATTCCGTCGTGAAAATCTTGAGTGGCGATAATGAGCACTCTCGTATCCATTTCGGTCGCCCGCGAATCGACTGGCAGCGACGCTTCTGACCTTGCCGCACACCAACTCCGTGCCATGCCGGTCGTAGTGATTTCGCCGCACAACCAGTGCAATTGCCGTTGTGTGATGTGCGACATCTGGCGGATTCGCGATCCCAAGGAAATCACGCCCACAGATCTCGAACGACAATTGACTTCATTTCGCGAACTTCGTGTCCGCTGGGTTGTGTTTACCGGCGGCGAACCACAGATGAATGGCCAGTTGAGTTCTTTGGCGCAGATGCTCCGCGCCGAGGGAATCCGCGTAACCATGCTTACCGCCGGGCTGTTGTTGGAATCTCACGCCGAATCCATCGCTGCGAACATCGACGATGTGATCGTCTCCCTGGACGGGCCACCTACGGTGCACGACCACATACGGCGTGTTCCCCACGCTTTTGAACGAATAACAGCCGGGGTTACGGCATTGCGAAAGTTCCGGCCCGACATCGAGGTGCGGGCGCGCTGCACCGTCCAGAAAGCAAATCACCGCTCGCTCTGCGAGGTAGTGCAATCGGCGAAGGAAATAGGCTTGAACTCGATTTCGTTTCTCGCAGCCGATCTCACCTCGGACGCCTTCAATCGCCCCCAGGGTTGGTTGCCCAAACGCCAAGACCGGGTCGCTTTGAAGGCTGAGGAAGTCGATGCGCTGGAGGCAGAAGTCGAGCGGCTCATCAGCGAGCACCAGATCGACCTGGATTCGGGGTTTGTGGTCGAATCAGCCGGAAAATTGCGCCGTATCGTGCTCCACTTCCGGGCCCACCTTGGCCAGGCACAGCACGTCGCACCACGCTGCAACGCGCCTTGGGTCTCCGCTGTGATTGAGGCGTCGGGTGAGGTCCGTCCGTGCTTTTTCCATCCTTCGTTCGGGAATGTTCACAATCAAACCTTGCACCAGATCGTGAATGGTCCCGAAGCGCTGAAGTTTCGAGCGAACCTTGATGTTGCAACCAACCCAATCTGCCGCCGATGCGTGTGCTCTCTGCACATTCCGCGCCACGAAGAATGAGATGGGAGGCTTAAGACCCCGACTTGAACACGAAATCTACCGCCTTGGTTTCATTCGTTCCCACCGTAATTTTCTGGCTCTGGGTACCGAGCTTCTCATGCCACGCCTTGATCGTGTAGGTACCAGGCGGAAGACCTTTCAATTCGAAACTCCCGTCCTTGTCCGTAACCACAAAATACGGATGCTTGAAAACCGCGATGTAGCCTCGCATCCACGGGTGCACGTTGCACTTGACTGGGATGGCGATCTCTTCCCGCGGAAACGTTTCTTCGATGGCCAGCCCATGCGGCTGCGTCTTATTCCATTCCCGATTGTTGTTTGGCATCGGATGAATGTTGTGCGTAGTTTCGTCGCTGTTGACCACATTCAGCTTCTGGTTCGCTTGCAACGCAAGCACATGCGGCTTGTATTGGCAGCCTTTCTGCTCGATGACGGCGGGTTGCGGCGGCGGTTCAAATGTTCGGTCTCCCAAACCGTCGGAAACATAGACGATGACGTTTGCCAGGCCACCATTGGCGCCGATTACCACATCCTCGGTCGTCGCTGGCGTGGGATGCGACTTGGCACAGTTGGGATCGGACGACATGTCGATTTTAGTCGGTTTGAGTGCGGAGCCCTCAAACTTCGCAATACCCTTCAATGATCCGGCGGCGGCCGCATCTGCGGCACCCGCAGGGACGTAAGCGGCCAGGGATAAAGCAAGTGCTGCGGTTATCACGATTAGGCCGTACTTGGTTTTCATATACCACCCGCTTTCTGTCCCTCGCAGTTGCGACGGCTGTCGCCTTTCGGGACGGTTGTTACAAGATAGACTTGTCGAGTTACCACGTATTGCATGAGACGTGGCAGATTGGACCTGAACTTCGCATAGGTCTCACTCCGCTTTAGGCTCGGCCTGCGCTGGGCTGGGCCTACCCTTTGCAGCCGCACGGAGCGTATGTATGTAATGCACTACGTCCCATATCTGGTCCGGTTTCATAGCATCCGTAAATGAGGGCATCGGAGTGCCGTCGAGGCCGGTGGTCAAGTCACGGAACAGCCCTTCATCCGACTCTCCACACTTAAACCGCGTTCCACCGCTCAGGTCGAAAGGTGTGATGGGATAGCCTTTACTGTCGGTGAGCGAAGCCGCAGACGGACCGTTCCCCCGTCCTTCCTTGCCGTGGCAAAGCCAGCAGTTCATGCTCTGGAAGAGCTCCGCGCCGCGCTTCACGCTCTCGGCCGAGGTGGGCGGCTCGGGAGGTATCGGCAGTGGAGCGGCCGGTTTCTCTTCCTGAAATCGTGGAGAGAAGCTCTTGATGTACGCGATCAGGTCGACCCGCTCCTGCCGCGTCAGAGGCTTCCACGAAGGCATTCCGCTGGCGTGGATGCCACGGCTGATGGTGTCGTACAAGTCGCTATCCAACGGCAGACTTCCGCTCGGCGTCGATCGGCATTTGAATGTGGCCTTGGTGAAATCGCGAGGCTTCGGATCGAGATAAGGCGCGCTGTCTCCAGTTCCGTCGCCATACGCACCGTGGCAGAAAATACAGTAGCGCTGGTAGAGCGCTTTGCCGTGGCTGGCATTCCCTGCCAAATTACCGACGTGGGTCTGTTGTGCGACAGCGGTCAGACTCAACAAGAGGGAAACGAAGACCACCGCGCCGCCGGCCAAACTGATTTTAATGCGCATGAACCGTTCTCCTCTCTCCTCAAAAATCAAAATCAAATCCCATGAGATAACTGTTATTAATGTCGTCTTTGCCGGAAAGCGGCGCTGTTCCCGCATTGACGATGCGTGAATACTCCTGCACCCAGGCGAGGCCAGCTCGAGGGTTCATGATCGGATACCAGCGATAGCCGACGGTCCAAGTGTCGAGATTCCCCGCGTTGCTGCGCATACCGGGATTCGCCTCCCGCGACATTCGAATCAACTCATATCGGCTAATCAAGATAAGTCGGGGGTTGTAGTCGTAATGGCCTTCCACAAAACCGCCGTTCCATGACGGACCAACCGCACCAACTGGCAACTTCGAGGGCTGATTAGCCGGCACGGAATTACCCAGGAAAACGTTGTCGTACCCATGCATGTAAAACGTTTGAAAATCGAATTTACCAAAGTACCACTGCCCATACGCACCCGCGCGATAAAAGCTACGGTTTCCCATGCCGGTTCCCGGGATCGGTCGGCCTCCGGTAGTTTGGAAAAAGGTGGGAGATTCGCCGAAATAACCGTAGACTCCGACCCGTTGCAAGCCTAATCCTGGGACTTCGAAGCCCTGGTTAAGGTTCGTGTAAACGTCGTAGGTTTGGTTCGAGGGTAAGCCCGTCAGGCCGTTATTACTGCTGACCACGGCGACGGAGTAGCGGGTGTAATCGTTGTCGGAGTGTCCCGATACCTCAGCGCCGAGCTGGAGGTTGCCAATGCCAGTAAAAAAGTTAGTGTCACCCGGCGGGGTAAAGAAATAGTTGTAATAGAGTGCTCCAGTATTGTTGATCGTCAGAGCTCGCTCCTGGGAAATCGGCTCATCCAGTTCAAACTTTCCCATTTTGAAGTTTAGCCAGTGCGATCCGACAAGATTGTCCAGGCGTACCCACGCTTGTGCCAAACCAGCGCTTGAGTTTCCGATGAACGGTTGCACAAAGAATGAGATGTTTTTGTAAAGTGTGCCCGCTGTAACTATGTCAATGCCGCCAACATCGAATCCAGATGCAGTGACTGTGGACTCCACGAGGCCACTGCTCTTGTTGCCGGGAACCTTGTCCACCGGTACGCGTTTCGTGCTCTCCCGATGCCAGGTTGGCGTCACGCGAAACATGATCGGCCAATAGCCCGGTTGCTGATATATGGGAGCATCGCGATCGTTGCCCAGCTGATATCCGTTGTCTTTGAAGGTCTGCCCGAAGTTGTTCAGCATTGGCCAGGCCTCGTGACACGCGGAACAAGGAAGGCCGTACTTGCGGGCGAAGGCAGGAATGGCATGCGCGGGCCGGACCGCCGCCAGCAGCACCATTGCAACCATCAGATGCGTGCCTATTTTTTTCAACGCCACAATTCCCATGTCCTTCTCCTTAACTTCTTGGGCAGACTGTCCCTGCCGCCGGTACCGAATGCAAAGCTTCGCCCCCCGGCGCACTAACGGCAGGTAACCCCAAGCGTGCTGTCGCAGTGACAATTTAAAGATAAAAAAGTAAGGAGTCCGAGGTTGTCACGGGCGGGTCAAATTTCGGTCACTTTCTTGTCACCAGGTGGCGTCCAAGCCTCCGATGTGGGCTTAACGGTGGCGCGGAGAGAGATCGTCCTAACGAGCCGCGAGACACATGCTGATAAGACGCTAAGAAGAGCGGAATTGAACGAATCCGACCTTGCTGGGTAATCCCGAGGGCGAGCTTGCAAATGCCACAGCAGCGGAGGCGGCTATGCGGAAACGGTTTCGGCCAGGTCGGGGCGGGGATTTCTTTGCTTGCGCAGTTCACTCCGAAAGTCTGCGGCGGTGAGTTCCGTATTTCTCTGGAAAAGTGCGAGCAAAGGGTCTTCGATCTCAGCCAAGGCCAGCCCCTTTGAGCTAATCGGCTGGACATCGTGCATGCCCTCGGGCTCCACCACGAGCTCGGGCTGCACCCCGTTGTTGTGCCTAAGGGGGTCGATGAACTTTTCCAAACGCTCGCGCTGCTGCTTGGTGGCCCAGGTGAATTCCACTCCCATGCCGATCTCGGGGTGCATCGCGCGCACCAGGCCTTCCGCTCGACTCTCGAGTTTTGCCATCCGCATGGTCAGGATGACTCTCGTATTCAGGGGAAATGGTGCAGCTATCTCCAGGTAGCAGCCGCCCACGCTGAGGTCGGTAAGTGTGCAAGGTGCGGGTGGATCATCTGGCTCTATCTCTGGAGAATGCCGGGCTAGCCACGACTCGAGCTGATCGCGTTGTTCCGGAGGCAGATGCACAAAGCGAATGCCCGCCTGCGGGCCGCCACCCTCCCACGCCACTTCTGCAGCGCATTCGATACTGTCGTCGGTTCCGGGCAGATTAAATTTGATACGCATGGGACCGGCGCTCTGAGCGCACCGCGAAAGTTGTAGGGACATACCGCCTTGACTGATGTCCGAAGTGACCGCCTTTCTCTGGCCCGCCCCGTTCTCGCTAACCAAGGCCACCGGAATCTGCATGGCGACACGTGCATTGCGACGGCGTTCGCACTTCATCAAAGCCCGGCCGGCACGAAAACTAGTTTTGGCGCGTTCCGCGGAGATGGGTTTATAAAGAACAAAATGCGCGCCTAGCGCGAAGGCGCTACGCACAGCCTTTTGACCATCAATCATCGCAACGACGATGGAGCGTTGGTTGCACGGAGCGGAGCGAACGCTCTTGAGTACTTGGGCCGCCACGTCCTCGTCGTTGCAGTCGACGACCACCGCTTCAAATCTCCGGCGGGTCAATTTTCGAACCGCCGAATCAGCATCGGTGCAAAGTTCAACGGCAATTTCCAGGTCACTGAGGACTCGCCGCAGCACCCGTAGGATCTTGTCGTCAGAACACAGAACCAGCGCTTGCAAACTCATCGTGGACGAACTCCGTTAAACACGTTCAGCCGCCAATGGCGGCTCCTTCCCCGTGGGCTTCCTCTTCGTTGAGTAAATGAGCTACGCTGCGAAGCTGCTCAGCGGCGGTCTGCAGGGCCTCGATCTGCTTGCCCAGTTGAGCCTGCTCGGCTTGCTTCTTTCGGAGCACTTCATAAATATCCTTCACGATACAGCCTCCTTAATGCAATGTAAGTTGGTACCCTTTGACGGTCAATGAGACAGGGCCAGGACTGGGTTACGGCAGTAATCAGGCCGTGGTCTTACAGGAGGCCGTTAAAAGTATCTTCGCTTACTTGGGACCCCCGTCTCGCTCACTGTGATGTGTGCCGTTAAAACATTTATTATCATTAATTTACATGGACGCGATTCAACTCGCGGGTACGATTTCTGTTGACTTTTGCGCGAAACACCCATAGAATCAAGACCTTCCGGTTAACCCAACAAGTCGACGTACGGGTCTTTAGAACGCTAATTTACTGGCCGCCGGTAGGATGTGAATCCCTCCGTGCGCGGAATGAATCTGAACTTTTTACCGGTGTAAGTTTATCTCACGCACGAGGCGTAAATATCTATGGCTAAGCGACGCGGAAATCCTAACTGGGGCAAGCCGGAGCCCATCGGGCCGATTGTTCCCACTATCACCGAATTCGAACAAGTGGTACGCGAGTACAAGCTTTCGCCGGACCAGTACCTGCGCTCTACCCGGCTGCGGGAATGGGCCCGGCGCAACAAGAATTCGAAGTACATTCCTGAGCCCCTGCTTGAGGCTTGGGGGTTCGAGATCGAATCCACCCTTTAACTGAAGATGAATCAGAACCCTGAGGGTCGCCCGAGCGGCGACCCTTTGTTTTTGCCCCACAGCTTCGCGAGAAACTGGCAGAGGTTTTAGTTGGCCACTATTCTAACCATCCCGAGCATTCCGGCAAGTGAACTCGTGGCTCTCCTGATAGCCGTCAGCTTCGCTGCCGGACTCAATGTTTACGCCACTGTGGCCACGCTCGGATTACTGGCGCACGCTGGAGTGCTGCCGCTGCCACCTGCCCTGCAATTGCTGTCGAATTGGTGGGTGATCGCGGTCGGTGGCGTGATGTTCGTGATCGAATTCTTTGCCGATAAGATACCCGCCTTCGACCTGGTCTGGAACGCGCTGCATACTTTCATTCGTATCCCCATCGCGGCTCTGCTGGCCTACGGCGCCACCGCGACGCTCTCTCCCTGGGAGCAAGTAGTGGCCACGGTTGCTGGCGGTGCCATCGCTCTTGCTGCCCATGGAGGCAAAACTGCCGTGCGCGCTGCCGTCACTCCCTCGCCGGAACCGTTCTCGAATATGGCCTTAAGTCTGGGAGAAGACGGGCTCGCCATCTTCATTACATGGTTTGCAACCCAGCATCCGTATGGCGCGATAGCTATTGTCGGCCTATTGCTGGTTGTCATCGTGGTGCTAACCCGCTGGGTCGTGCGCTCGCTCCGGGCCCTTTTCCGGGGAGCCGAGCACGAGTTGGCGAAGTAGCTGCCTCAGCCGGTTCGCCCAGTTGACAATTCTCTGACAATTTCCTGAAAGCGCCTTTGCTACAATCGCACTGTAATGACGCCACAATCGGCATTCACCGATGTCCCCACCGCCATCGAGGAAATCCGCTCCGGCCGCATGGTCGTGGTAGTGGATGATGAGGATCGCGAGAACGAAGGCGATCTGACGCTCGCTGCCGAGAAAGTCACTCCTGAACTGATCAATTTCATGGCCAAGTACGGCCGCGGATTGGTTTGCCTGGCCATGACTGAGGAGCGGCTGGACCATTTGCACATCGGTCCCATGACCGCCGAAAACACGTCGAACTACGGGACCGCGTTTTGCGAAGCGATTGATGCCCGCGATGGAGTGACCACTGGAATTTCAGCCTACGATCGCGCCCGGACGATAAAGGTTGCAATCGATCCCGCCACTCGCCCTTCGGATCTGGCGCGTCCCGGACATGTCTTCCCACTGCGGGCCCGCAAGGGTGGCGTGCTGGTGCGCGCCGGCCAAACCGAGGCCTCGGTCGACCTGGCCCGCATGGCGGGACTGATTCCGGCGGGAGTGATTTGCGAGATCATGCGCGACGACGGAACCATGGCGCGGGTTCCCGACCTCATTGAGTTCTGCAAAACCCACAGCATGAAGATGCTGACCGTGGCCGAACTCATTCGCTACCGCATGCAGCACGAGCGCTATGTGCACCGGGTTGGGGAAGCGATTATTGGAACCCGTTACGGAGAGTTTCGCCTGATTGCCTATGAGAGCGAAGTGGACGGCGGCGAATCTCACGTTGCCTTGGTTAAAGGGGACGCACGCGGCGATATGGGTCCCGATAACGACAGCGGCAGCGAGCCGGTGCTGGTCCGCATGCACTCCCATTGCGTGATGGGCGATGTATTCGGTTCTACGGCTTGCGATTGTCACGCGACCATTGAAGGCTCGATGCAGGCCATTGCGCGCGCAGGCCGGGGCGCTCTGATCTATCTGCATCAAACTTCGAAGGGCTTTTCGGTAGAGAGCATCGGAGAGCGGAGCATGCTCACCTTCCACCGCGACAAGCGTCTCCCGTCTCTACCAGAGAGCGAACGCAAAACTCAGCGGGAAATTGGAATTGGAGCGCAAATTCTCTCGGACTTGAATCTGCGGCGCATTCGCCTTCTGACCAACCATCCCCGAAAAGTTCCGGCGCTCGAAGGATTCAACATCGAGATCGTCGAGCAGGTGCCGGTGCTGCTGGACAAAGTCAAGACTCATTCCTGAAGCGGGTGCCCCATCCTAACGTCGCGGAAATAGTCCGATCCCAACCTCACTCTGGTTTTGCGACGTTAGGGTGGGGATTTTGACTTTTAACCGTTGGATGTATTGCCCCCATTTCGCTTGAGTTTTACAGTACCGGATGGCCGGTTCAAAGCCCGGTTTAGGCTTGACCGGGGATGTTCAGCCCTCCCCAACTCTGTCATCCCGACTCAACTCTGTGATCCCGACCGGAACAGATCATCGCAAAGCGATGATCTGTGGAGTGGAGGGACCTTGCGTTGCGACGTCACCCGGCTGTGAGAAACGGTCGGGATCGAGTCGGAATAGACGACACAAAAACACGAAAGAGCGGCAGGAAGACTCTGTCCGGCTCCGAACTGCCCCCAACCAAGCCAAAACCGGGCTTGAATGGGCCACCGGCCGGCGAATCGGCCCAGCCTTTCAAACTAAATCCTTCTTCCCTGATGTACAATTCCCATGATTTTGATTGGAAAGGATGGATCATCGCCATGGTCGATCTCGATCCCCACACCATACGCGAAGTGATGAGCGACGCCCGACACCGAAGCAAAGATCCGGCAGAAGGATTCATGCTTGGGATTTCCATCGTACTTGCGGCCGGGGTCATCATCAGGTTCATCTTTGGGGAAGAGCGGAGTATCAGGTCCATTTGGACTTACCTTGAAGGAATCGCTGTAGTTTACGCCCTTTGCTTTCTGATCTTGCTCATCTTTTTTGCGCGCGGCCCCCGACAATCTGCAAAACTAGCTGCGCGGCCGGCCATTTCTCTCCTATCACTACCGCTACTGCCGCTGGCTCTGGCTTTGGCTCTCTTCCTCTACCTCGTTTTGCTGGCAGGAGGCCTCTTGCTTCTTATTGTTATAAAGGTCTCGGGGAAAAAGGATTTCGCCTGGGGAACAGGGTCTTTGGCGGACATGTTTACCCTGAAATGGTGGAAGTCTAAGGGCTGGAGACCACCATCAAGGATGGAACCGGGCACAGGTCATGGGATGATTAGCAGCCGTTCAGGGGTTAGCCCATCCCCTCAGAAATAACAAATCAGGGTTGTCCGGGTGGCTGACCACCTTTGCGGCTTTGCAAAGGCCGGGACCAATGCAGCCTGCGTCCCGATTTTCCACCCGTGACCGCCGACCTCATCGCTCCCACCTTTACAAGTAGAGGCGCGCCAGCCCCGAGCGCCGCTAGAAAACGACAACACATCTTCGCCTTGTTTTCGCCGCAGTGGAAATGCTAGGCTGCTCAGTAGATCAGGTGGCGGAGAAACTTGAACTACGAAATCCTTAAGACGGTTTCCCAAATTCTCACGTATATCGGCCTCTCTGTATCGTCGATTCTGACGTGGATAAATCTGCATTTCAAAACGTCTCAAGACCCCGATGCCGGTCATCGAAAAATTCTGACGCCGGCGGGAAAAGCAGCTAGAATTTTTCTTGTCATCTCATTTGTGCTCACAATATGTTCGGCAATCGTACAAAACTATGCTGATTCACAATTGAGACGCGCTGCCGAGCAACGCGGAACGAAGGCCATTCAGGCGGCTCTAGAAGAACAACACAAGCTATACGTAAATGAGTTGGAGCAACAATTTGAGGGGCCGAACGGAGTCATTCCCAAAATAGGTGAACAGGCGAAAGCGTTGAAAGCCGCCGAGTCACTGATTGTTACCCAATCATCCGAAACCATCAATCAGTTCACGGGCTCAGAGTCCTACGCTGTCCTGATGTATGCTCCGGGACAAGGTTCTTTGCTATTTGCCCATGTAGGAAAATACCCGCTCTACGGAGTCTCTGCTCGAATTGCTGACCTTGACCAAATGCCGACGAACCTTGCGGGCGTAACAGTTCCGGTTGGCGACATGATTCGGGAACACGCGAACATCGAATCCATACCAGCAGGCATTCCGACATCAGGTGACCACTTCAATGCTAATGTTTTCTTCACAGCTAGAAATGGTGATTGGACTGAACTATTGCGGGTAATACGAGTGAATGACGGATGGGCAAGGGCTATTCGGGTGATGGGACGATTTACTTCTCTCAAGAAGGAAAAAGTGATGTGTGAGACTATCGACCCGAAATTTCCCCAGAACGCCGCGAGCGTACTCAATGAATTCAAACCTGTAGATGGCCCAAAGCCGCCGCGCTGTCTGTGACACGCGGCGCGTGGCCTGGCGCCCCAAGTTCGCGTCGGTTTTTGACGCTAACCTGCGTCAGCACATACCGACGTGGCTCCCAAGTTACCGCCCAAAAACCGGGCGGGAACCTGGGACACCGGGCCCAGCGTCAGTCGCGAAACTGGATCGCCGAGAAGAGATGACGGACTGAGCGAGCGCCAGGCGCGGCGGAGAAACCGGTAGTGTCAGGTTAAACCGGAGGGGGCCGATCCAGCAGACGCGGTTTTTTCATGGAGCTCCCGACGACTATGTCAGATGATAACGTGCCAACTCCACGAGACAAATTTGACAACGAACTGATTGAAATTTCGGGGCAGATCGCAAAGTCTGGTATGGACCGAATCTTCATGCATCTGAGAGACGCCCGCGAGACGCTACGGGTTGCTGATACAACAATCGGGGCGAAGGCAACAATCATCCTAGCTTCAGCTGCCCTGGAGTCAAACCTTGCCCATCTGACATTGCGCGCTCAGGCATTTGCTGCTGCGCGGCCACACCTTTACAAGCCTGAGCAAGTTGAATATCTATACGGGAAAAAAGACAACAGTCACGGATCGGGGTGCCCTGAAGGATGTACCGCTTCGACAAAGCTTGGAAGAACGCCTGCAGGTTGTTCCAGATCTCTTGGCCCGAGCAGTCAATCGCAGGTATGCACTGCCGAGCAAGTCGCTTGCAATCCGCAAACTCCGGCGCACAATAGAGCTGCGCGACAGCATCATCCATCCGCGCTGGGACAAATATCTACCTAGCATTTCCGCAATGGAAGCGGCTCAAGCTGTAGACGCAGTAGAACTATACCTTGATTCAGTTTGGAAACAACTCCATCCTTACTTGATAGGCTACGTCGCAGTACTTCCCACTATCAGAGGCTTCGACAAGCACGATGTGGCAATCGGCCACCGAACAGCGGAGAAGCGAGTGCCCAAGACAAGCTTCACCACGATGACAAAAATCGGCATCGTTGAAGTCTTGGTCCATGAGTGGGTTGATATGGTGACGATCTGCAGCCTCGCTTTCGAAGGCGGATGTGAGGGTGACTCGGCAGGAAGTCTCTTAACCCGCGTTGCGCTCGTCTTACTCTTTGCAGGTTTAAACTCACAGCTGTCCATTGTTGCTCAATGGAGACTCCACGACCGATCATCGGCATTTCACGAGGCCGAGCGCAATTTCCTAAACGAAAACGCTGTGGGACTCGGCATGGATGGGGAGATTGAAATCGAAGAGGATCGTCAAAGCTTTAAGGAACGTATTGTCGCGGTGCCGACTGTACTGGTCAGGCGAGTGGAGAGTCAAGAGATCAACATCGATCTTGGAACCAAATGGGGTGAGCAACTACAGAAGTCGTATTTATTACGCAATGCTGTCGTGCATGCACCTTCCGACAAACCCATCGAGCGCGTAAGTCTGTTGGAACTCCGGGCCGCCGCCACTGCTGTTCGCTCCTACTTCGAAGAATTAGTGCGGAAGGCCCCCGAAACCTTCAAAGCTCAGAACAAACTGCTGCCAGGCTTCGAAATCCCAGACGAAGCAGACCTCGAGGCGCTGATTAAAGCAGAAAGGATTCGCTGGGACAATCTCAATTCCCGTTTCTGAGGCCCAGTGCCCCTGGTTCGCGCACTTTCCTTGTATATTCAGGCTCGTAACCCCCGTTTTTCGGGCGCTAACCTGGGTTTCGCCATATTCCGAAGGAGACAGCCCCAGATGTCATAGCTAAAGATCGTCTTGCGCCATCAGGCCCCCACAGTTCGCGCACTTTACGTTTCCCACTTCGGGAACCGTCTTCGGGGCCCGTCCACTTTCCCCTTGATCTCATTCCCTCCACCACGATATTATAGAACAACACAGGTTATCTATAAGATAAAGATAACCACGTTCTTTGACAACCTGACAAGGGCGCAGCTCTTGGCCATTGTGTTCACCACATACGCCAACTGCTGAGTCCGACCAACCAGACGAAGGCGAAAACCTTCGTCCGGCGCTTTTGCTGTTGTCCAGAGCGTAGGCGCAACCGGCCCGACAGACACGCTAACCCCAACGTTTAGAATATTTTGCCTGTAACTACCTTAAGAACCATAGATCTACAAGGCAAGAAAAAATCCGACCCTTTGTTTTCTAGATTTTGGGCGGAATTGAGTGTTTTTTTTGAGGGAAATTCTGCACCAGAATAGGTGCAGTTCTCGAAATAAGTCGTCGAAAGAACATGGATGACGCGCAGCGAGAGCACAAGGAGCCGGCAGCCATCCTCATGTCGGCGGCGTCAGAAAGGCTTTCGACTTACCACCTGACTATCGTTAATGAAGAACTGCGCGGGGCACTGATCGGAGCCGCAGATTACGGGGAGCAGTCCGGCGAGCTGCTTGCGCGTAATCAGGCCCAGAGTGCCGCATTCAGGGCAGGAGAGCACGGCCCAGTAGGGGTCATCTTTTTCTCCGACGCGGCCGGCGTTCTCCAGCACGAAGATGGTGCCGGGGAGCATCTGTTCGGGGATCCATTGGCTTAGGACGTCCAGTTCTCCAACCATCTCGCCTCCTTGTTCGGTCAAACGATGTTCGGCCAAGCAACGTGGAGCCACTATGTGGAACCAAACTTCCCGCTTATGAAGCCTGTCTTACTTTGCGCAATGAGCGAGACATACCGGTGCTACTCTTCTTGGCGCGTATTTCGGCGCGCACCTGCCGCACGGTGTCGCTGAGACAGATCGTCAGCATGGGCTGGCGCGCATTTTTCAAGATGTCCACAATCTGCCGGGGCGAAGTTTCGAGATACAGAGTTTTGCCGTCGGTGAGCAAGTGGTATTCAGAGGCGCCACTGACGGTCTCCGCCAGGCGCTTACCGAACTCCCGCTGCAGGAAGCGCATGACCTTGCGCACGCGCTGCAAGGAGAATCCTCGGTGGCGCAACTCGCAGATCACGGCGACCTCCGCGAGGTCTTCCATGGAATACACCCGGCGGCGCCCTTCCCGAGCTGGAACCACGATGCGGCGCTCGTCCCACCACTGCAACTGCCGGGGCGTGATGCCGGTCAGCGATACCACATCGCGAGATGTGAATGGTTCCCGCATGCCAAGTCTGAAAATGTTTCAAACAATTGCAGAACCAAATGTTTGGAACATTCTAGGCGGGAACGGGCAGGTGTCAACTGTGGATTTCGCGGAGGAGGGGTGACTAGACGAGTTCCCTCAAGTGGAATCTCTTACATTGGGTTCAGAAGTGGAGTGTCAAGCGGAGCCGCCGTGTCGGTTACTTGGACATTTCAGCACCGACAATTCTTCCTAAAGAAGACCTGATAAAGGACTTACAGCAAATACGAATTCGAAAGCGGGTGGATTGGCAGTTGTTAGTTCCTGGTGCTCAGTTCTCAGATCCAGAGCAATGAGGGGCGTCAAGAAGTCTTAGCCCCCGCCGACGAAGTGGACAATCTCCAAGCGGTCGCCTTCACTCAGGTTGGTTCTCGCCCATTGATCGCGGGCAACGATGCTTCGGTTCAGCTCGATGGCTACGCGATCTGCTTTCATCTCCAGCTGGTCCACAAGACCGGCGAGAGTGAGCGGAGGATTGAAATCCCGAGCTTCGCCATTGATCTGCAATTTCATATCATCTGGATTCTCGCAGCCAGCGCGTGCCGACGGCAAGTGAGCTGTCGAGCTTCGCTCGACCGCGCAGCCGGAGGCGCTGCCCCCACGCGATCATCTCGCTTATGCTTCTACTTTGCGCAGGTGGAATTTGCGGGTTGCAGTGCGGCCGGAGTAGTTGGCTTGCACGAGCACGGCAGAATCGGGGAGAGAGGCTTCATCAACATCGATCTTCAGCTCGGCGTCGCCGTCTGAACCGGTGACCACTTGGGTGTAGAACGGGGCAGCGTCGGGACGGGCAAAGCGAACCGTCAGCCGCGCTCCCTCCACTGCGGCGCCTCCCTCGGTGACGCGCAGGCGCAGGGTCAGATTACGGTCCGAATGCACGGAGCCAGCGTTGAGCCACAGCACATCGAGTTCCTTGATAGCAGCCAGCGACTCGGGCGTGAAGCGTTTGTCGAGAACACCGTCCACCTGTCCGTCGCGGATAGAGTCGAGCACCAGACGATGCTGGTCGCGCAGGATCTGCTCTTTCTGCTGGTCGGTGAAGCCGGACTCGGCGGCTTTGTCCGCGTAGGAGGTGGCACGCTTGCCGATGCAGCGTCCGCGGACGAAGACTTGAGTCTGCAGGAGCAACTCGTTCTCCCGCGCTTCGCTTTGCACGTGGTAAACCGTGCCGTCGTGCTTCACGTCGGTATTGAAGCCAAAGATCATCTGACCCTACTTAACCAATCCTACTTAACCAATCCTACTTAACCATCGGCAGAAATCCACGCGCATGTTAAACGCTCGTCACAAAGTGGCCCAGTCGCTTGACACTCCCATCCGCGAAATCTACTCTAGAATGTTTAGTGAATGCTTGGCTGCGAATTATATATAGCTCCTCTATGCCGGACAATTACTTCGCTCGCTACCTGCCATTATTGATTCACCTCATCGTAGCAGGTGCTTTGGCTTCTGCCATTGTGCTGCTTTCCTGGTTTATTGGCTACCGGCGGCCTACGCGAGCCAAGCTTTCTCCTTATGAGTGCGGGATGACCCCGGTGGGAGACGCCCGGGAGCGCTTCTCGGTAAAGTTCTACCTGGTGGCCATGCTCTTCATTCTGTTCGACGTGGAAGCGATCTTCCTTTATCCCTGGGCGGTGATCCTGCGGGAGCTTAAGATGTTTGGTTTCTGGGAGATGCTGGTGTATATCGGCATCGTTCTGGTGGGCTACTTCTATATCTGGAAAAAGGGTGTGCTGGACTGGGGTACTCCGTCGGCAAGAAGAGGGGAGGTCTGATGCCGCTGACCCCTGCCATTACCGATCTTGAAGCGCTGAAGGAGCACCCTGCGGTGGCTAGATTGCGGTCGTGGAACTCGGCGGCGGTCGAGGGAGCGAAGTTTGACCGCGAGGAGATGACGATCCACATCGAACGCTCTTGCATCCGCGAGGCTTGCGTCATTCTGCGGGACGATCCGACCTATCCTTTTAATTATCTTTCCGATGTGACTTGCGTGGATTGGTATCCCTCGCAGCCGCGCTTCGAGGTGGTTTACCAGTTGCTGTCGATCCCCAAGAAGGAACGAGTGCGGCTGAAGGTGCGTTTGGGGGCCGATAGCCCGGTGGTGGAATCGGTGACTTCGGTTTGGCCGGCGGCGAATTACTTCGAGCGAGAGGTTTTCGATTTGTTTGGCATCCGGTTTACCGGGCATCCTTATTTGCGGCGTATTCAGATGCCGGAAGATTGGGAAGGGCATCCGCTGCGGAAAGACTATCCAGTGGAGGGCTATCGCTAGACTTCGTTATGGCGCACATGACATCCACGCCCGCGCTCGAACCCGGCCAGGATCGGACGATGATCCTGAACATGGGTCCGCAGCATCCGTCCACGCACGGGGTGTTGCGGCTGATTCTGGAAATCGATGGCGAAACCGTGGTGCGGCTTATGCCCGATATTGGGTATCTGCACACCGGGATCGAGAAGACTTGCGAAGCCAAGTTCTACCAGCAAGTGGTGCCGCTTACCGACCGCATCGACTACCTCTGCCCGATGACCAACAATCTTTGTTATGCGTTGGCGGTCGAGAAACTGCTGGGGCTGGAGATCCCTCCTAAGGCGCAATGGCTGCGCGTGATGCTGAACGAATTGACGCGCATCAACTCGCACCTGGTGTGGCTGGGGACTCATGCCATGGATATTGGCGCGCTTACCGTTTTTCTTTACTGCTTCCGCGAGCGTGAGGATATTTTGCGTTTGTTCGAGGCGGTCAGCGGCCAGCGCATGATGACTTCTTATTTCCGCATCGGCGGCGTGGCACTGGAACCGCCGATGGGATTCTTTGACCGTGTGCGGGACTTCGCCAACCGCTTCCCTGCCAAGGTGGATGAGTACGAAAACCTGCTGACGGGGAATCCTATCTGGGTGATGCGGACGAAAGGCGTGGCGCGGATTACGGCGGAAGATGCTATCGCACTGGGCGCAAGCGGACCTACGCTGCGTGGAAGTGGCGTCGACTTCGATCTGCGCCGGGACATGCCTTACTCCGGTTACGAGAACTTCAAGTTCAAAGTCCCGGTGGCACTGGAAGGCGACGTGTTCGCGCGATACATTTGCCGGGTTCAGGAGCTGCGTGAATCAATTGCCATTGTGCAGCAGGCTCTCGACGGAATGCCGGAGGGTCCGATCAAGGCGGATGCGCCGAAAGTGGTGTTGCCCGATCGGGAAAAGATGAAGACGCAGATGGAAGCTCTCATCTATCACTTCAAGATCATCACCGAGGGCTTTGCGGTACCGGCGGGCGAGGTTTACCAGGCGGTGGAGTCGCCGCGCGGCGAAATGGGGTATTACATCGTCAGCGACGGAACGGCTAAACCGTATCGCGTGCATATGCGGGCGGCGTGCCTGGCGAATCTGCAGTTGCTGCCGAAGATGTGCGAAGGGCGGTTGCTGGCGGATGTGGTGGCGGCGATTGGATCGATCGACATCGTGCTGGGAGAAATCGACCGGTAGAAATTGAGTAATTTGGGAATTGGGTAATCGGGTAATTGAATCCTGAGGTTTGCAGTGAGTTCTCCGCCCCGAGCAACTCCGGGACCGGACCAAGGCGTTTGCATTGCGTGTGATTCGGCTTTTTCGATCGCTTCCGTCTAAGCCTGATGCTCAGGTCTTGGGGAAGCAGCTGCTGCGGTGTGGAACATCGGTGGCCGCAAATTATCGGTCTGTTTGCCGCTCCCGATCAAAGGCAGAGTTTATCGCTAGAATCGGAATCGTTGTGGAGGAGGCGGACGAAGCTGTCCTGTGGCTGGAATTGTTGGCAGAATCTGGCATTGTGTCGCGGGAGAAAACGAAGGAACTGCTAGTGGAAGCTCGGGAGCTGACTGCGATCTTTACGGCATCGCAAAAAACGGCTCGGAGCAATACCTAGCGTTAAATTTCACAATTACCAGATTACTCAATTACTCAATGGCAACATGAAGTTTTCTGATCAATTCGAATCGCGCTTTTCGGAGATGCTGACGCATTATCCGACGAAGCGGTCTGTGCTGGTGCCGACGCTGCTTTATGCGCAGGATGAGGTCGGGTATCTGAACCATCACGTCATTCATGAGATTGCGCAGCGGTTGGATTTGACGGACCTCGAGGTGAGCAACGTGATCAGCTACTACTCCATGCTGACGACCAAACCTCGGGGCAAATTCAATGTGCAGGTTTGCACCAACATTGCGTGCATGCTGCGCGGGGGCGAAGAGATTCTCGATCACTGTGAGAAGAAGTTGGGCATCGGGCACAAAGGGACCACGCCGGACGGTATGTTCTCGCTCGAGGAAGTGGAGTGCATCGGGGCTTGCAGCTGGGCTCCGGCGGTGCAAGTAAATTATGACTTCCATGAGAACTTGACCGTGGAGAAGATGGACAAGGTCCTGGACGAGTATAAGAAGAATCGAGCAATTGGGTAATTTTGCAATTGCCGGAAGAATTACCCGATTACTCAATTACTCAATTACTCAATTACAAAATGATTTTGGTTTCCCATCCCGACGAAGTAAAAGTCGTCTCCAAACGCTTCGGGAAAGGTGCGACCGATATTGATCGCTACTTGGAGCTCGACGGCTACAAAGCTGTCCAGAAAGCGCTGGGGATGCAGCCGGATGCGATTGTCAACCTGGTGAAGGATTCCGGCCTGCGCGGGCGCGGCGGGGCTGGATTCAACACCGGGATGAAATGGTCATTCGTTCCCAAGCAGTCCTCGAAACCAAAATACATTTTGTGCAACGGCGATGAGAGCGAACCGGGCACTTGCAAAGACCGCCTGATTTTCGAGCACGACCCGCATGCGGTGATCGAAGGAGTCGTGATCGCCGGAATTGCCACGGGCTCGCATGCCGGATACATCTATGTTCGCGGCGAGTACCGATATCTTTTGGAGATCATGCAGAAGGCGATCAAAGACGCCTATGCGCGGGGATTCCTGGGCAAGAACATTTTCGACAGTGGCTACGACTTCGACGTGTATTGGCATGGCGGCGCTGGGGCTTATGAAGTAGGCGAAGAGTCGGCGCTGATGGAATCGCTCGAGGGCAAGCGCGGGATTCCACGAATCCGGCCTCCCTTCCCGGCCGTAGTCGGGCTATGGGGCGGGCCAACTGTCATTAATAACGCGGAGACGCTCGCCAGCGTGCCGCATATCATCCTAGGCGGCGCGGAATGGTTTGCCAAGCTGGGGCCGCCCAAGAATGGCGGGACCCGCCTGTTCTGCCTGAGCGGGCATTTGAATCGTCCTGGGGTGTATGAGCTCCCGATGGGCTACAACCTGAAGAAGATGATCTACGAGGTCGGCGGCGGTATTCCCAATGGGCGCGCGTTGAAAGCCGTAGTTCCGGGCGGTTCGAGCTGTCCGATTTTGACTTCTGCTGAAATCGATGTCTCCATGGATTTTGATTCGATGGTGAAAGCGGGCTCGATGCTTGGCTCAGGAGGCTTGGTGGTCGTTGATGACACCACCTGCATGGTCAAGTTTGCCTTGCGGATCATGAAGTTTTATCAGCACGAGAGTTGCGGGTGGTGCATCCCCTGCCGCGAAGGTACGGATTGGCTAAAGAAAACGCTTGCTCGATTTCACGCTGGTGGCGGGGTGAAGAAGGATATCGATAATATCCAATACCTCTCGGAAAACATGTTGGGACGCACGTTCTGTCCGCTGGGCGACGCGGCGGCGATGCCGACGATTTCCATCGTGAAGAAATTCCGCAAGGAGTTTGAAGAGCATTTGGAAGGCAGGCCTTGTCCGTTTGAAAAGGCTGGTGTGGTCGAGCAGTTACCGGTGATGGCGGGAACCGATTGAGGAGCGAATTGCGTAATTTGGTAATTGTGTAATTTCGTAATTTAAAGGCAAGGTTCTTCAATAGCCCGATCACCCGATTACTCAATTACGAAATGTTCTTATGGCTGACGTAAACATTACGGTGGATGGCAAGAAGGTCACGGCTCCATCTGGGACGCTGCTGATTGAGGCCTGCAAGAGCGTGGGCATCGAGGTGCCCTCATTCTGTTACTACCCAAATCTGTCGCTGCAGGGCGCTTGCCGCATGTGCCTGGTCAAAGTGGAGAAGATGCCCAAGCTGCAAACTGCGTGTACCACGGTGATCAGCGAAGGCATGGCGGTCACGACGGAGAGTGACGAGATTCGGCAGGCGCGGAAGAGCATGGTGGAATTGCTGCTGGGCAATCATCCACTCGACTGTCCGGTGTGCGATGCGGGCGGCGAATGCGAACTGCAGGATATGACGTTCTCCTACGGTGCAGCCGAATCCAAGTACATCGACGCCAAGAATCACAAGGAAGAGCAGCAGTGGTCGCCGGTGGTCTTCTTTGACCGGCCGCGCTGCATCTTGTGCTACCGCTGCGTGCGGGTGTGTGGCGAAGGCATGGATGTTTGGGCTCTGGGTGTGCAGAACCGCGGGGTGAGTTCGATCATTGCGCCGAATCAGGACGATCATCTGGAGTGCGAAGAATGTGGCATGTGCATCGATATATGCCCGGTGGGCGCGCTGACTTCCGGCGCGTACCGCTACAAGACGCGTCCCTGGGAGATGAAACACGTGGGCACGACTTGCACTCACTGCGCCGACGGCTGCAAGACCACGTTGGGCGTGCGCCGATCCGATACCGGCATGGAGATTGTACGCGGAGACAACCGCGACAAGAGCGGCATCAATGGTGATTTCCTTTGCATCAAGGGGCGCTATGCTTTCGATTTCGCGCATCACGAAGACCGGCTGACGCAGCCGTTGATCCGCAAGAACGGCCGGCTGACTCCATCAACATGGGAAGAGGCGTTTGAGCTGGTCGGAAAACGATTCGCCGAGATTCGCGAGAAAGACGGCGGACAGGCGGTAGGTGTTGTCGGCTCGAACCGCACCACCAACGAAGAAAATTATCTGCTGCAGAAGTTTGCTCGCGTGGTGCTGCAGACCAATAATATCGACCATCACCGCACTGCCGACTTCCCTGCTCTGGCCGCGGCTCTCGCAGGCAAACCAGAAGCAACGGCCAGCATGCGGGACGTATTCAATGCGCCGGCGACTCTGCTGATCGGCAACGATCCGACTGAGCAGCATCCGTTGCTGGCATGGCAGATTCGGAACAATGTTCGGCTGCACCGGGCGCGGCTGTCTGTGATCAATTCGCAACCCATTAAGTTGCGACGGCAAGCGGCCAGCTTCGTCCAGATCCCTGCGGGATCGGAAGGAAAAGTGGCTGCGTTTCTAGCGGGCGATGACGCGGCCGTCGACGCAATTGCCAGCGAAGCGACCAGCAGCGATGCCTGGATCGCGTTGCGTGACAAACTCCGTGGCGAACCGAGCCTCGTCATTATTTTTGGATCGGAGATCCGGGGCAAGGACATCGCTTCGGTGGTGAAGTTCGGCTCCGGTATTGCGGGCGCCAAACTTGTCTGCCTGGGCGACTACGCCAACTCGCGCGGCGCCGCTGATATGGGGCTCTACCCTGACCTGCTTCCGGGCTATCAGCGGGTTTCGGAGACGGTTCACGAAGAGTGGGGCAGCGTGCCGCAAGCGCACGGCCTGACCTTGCCTGAGATGGTCGAAAGCGCGAAAGCTGGCAAGCTGAAGGCGTTTTATGTAGTGGGTGCGAACCCCGTCGAGCAGTTCGGCATAGATCCATTCGTCTTCGCAAATAGTTTCGTGGTGGTGCAGGACATGTTCCTGACCGAAACGGCCGCGATTGCGGATGTGGTCTTACCTGCCGCCAATGCGTACGAGAAATCTGGAACGTTCACTAACACGTGCGGCGACTTGCAACTGGTGAAAAAGGCTGGCGAGGTCACCGGTACGAAGTCAGATTTCGAAATGATCGTCCGTATTGCCGGCGCGATGGGCTTTGACGTTCAGCGATTGGTGCCGTTTAGCCGGGGAACCGGCACGGACATGGGACAATCGCGCGGTGCGCAGTCCGGTGAAGCGGACCGGCACGGGGTATGGCTCGAGGCCCATGGACTCGAACCGAAAATGAGCCCGTTCGATCCCATGGCGATTCTGGATGAGATCCAGCGGTTGGTGCCTGGGTACGACGTTTCCCGTATGAATATCCTGACCGGCAACGATCAGCACACGACTTTGTCCGGAAGCGGGCCTGGGGCATTGCACAATCCGGAGTTGATCGTACCCGCCAAGGATAATCTTTTTAGTTCGGGCACATTGGGCCGTTATTCCCGCACCTTGAATTCGGTAATTGAGAACCGTCACAAACAGCCAGCGGAGGCGGAAGTCGCCGCCGACTAGATTCTTGTTGGACCGCCCTCCCGGCGGCTTGGTTTGCGGGCGAGACGCCCGCGCGCGACAGCCGGCGGGACGCCGACGCTTACAAATGGCTTCGGAGAGCGTCAGGGAAACTACTTCGTTTGAGCCTTAGCGAATTTATTCTCGTTTCCATCGTTAAGATCGTGATCGCACTCGGCGTGTTGCTCACGGCGGTCGCGTATACGGTGTGGCTGGAGCGCAAGGTTGTGGGCCACATTCAGAATCGCTGGGGACCCACGCGGGTCGGCCCGTTTGGCCTGCTGCAACCGCTGGCGGACGGGGTCAAGTTTATCTTCAAAGAGGATCTGCTACCACCGCACGTGTACAAACCGCTGTACATTGCGGCGCCGATGATCGCGTTGATTTTCGCGCTGACCTCGATCTCAGTCATTCCCATCGGGAACTGGATTACGGTGTTCGGAATCCACACACCCCTGGAGATCACCGACGTCAACATCGGGTTGCTGATCGTGCTGGGCATCACTTCGCTGGGTGTGTACGGCGTCGCGCTGGCGGGATGGTCTTCGAACAGCAAGTATTCGCTGCTGGGTGGATTGCGCGCCAGCGCCCAGATGGTGAGTTATGAGATCTCACTGGGCCTTTCGCTGGTGGGTGTGCTGATTCTGGCCGGCAGTTTCAGTCTGCGGGAGATCGTCGATGCGCAGGCGGGAACGTTTTGGGGGTTTATCCCGCGCTGGAATATTTTCCAGGGACAGATCGTCGCGTTTTTTATTTATCTGATGGCGGCGTACGCGGAAACCAACCGAATTCCGTTTGACCTGCCGGAGGCGGAGACCGAACTGGTGGCCGGCTATCACACCGAGTACAGTGCCATGAAGTTCGCCATGTTCTTCATGGCGGAATACGCAAACATGATCACGGTGGCGTGCCTGGCAACTTTGTTGTTTCTAGGCGGATGGCATGGGCCCCATCGGTTCGGGCCGCCCATTCTGCAAGCGATCCTCCCGGTATTCTGGTTTGTGGCTAAGATATTCGCGTTTTTGTTCCTTTATATATGGGTTCGCGGCACGTTGCCGCGCTTTCGCTATGACCAATTGATGGCGTTCGGATGGAAATTTTTGCTGCCGCTGGCCATCGCGAATTTGGTGATTACAGCCTTGATTGTCGCTTTGAGAGCGTAGCGCAAAAACAAGATGCTTCATCTGATCGTATTTTCGGTGTTTGGGTTGGTGTGCGTTGCCGGCGCGGTAAATCTGCTGGTGCAGCGGCATCCGATCAACAGCGCGCTGTCGCTGGTCGTGGTGATGGGCTCGCTCGCGGTGGAATATCTGCTTTTGGGCGCGGAGTTTGTGGCGGCTGTGCAGGTGATTGTCTATGCCGGGGCAATCATGGTGCTATTTGTCTTCGTCATCATGCTCTTGAACGCTGGTGAGGAGGAGCGAACCAAAGGCAGCCGGGTCGCGATGCTGTTTGGAATCCCGGGTATGCTGATTGGCAGCGTGCTCGTGGCCTGGGTTCTACTCGAACACTCGGGCACGGGAAACGTAGCGGTTGGTGCGCTTCCCGGACCTCCGAAAGTAATCGGATGGCTGCTCTTCCACGATTTCCTGCTACCGTTTGAAGTGACGTCGGTGCTGGTGTTGATCGCGATTATGGGCGCAGTCGTCCTGGCCAGCCATCCTGGGTCAGCGCAGCAAGGGTCCACACAGCAAGACAAGAGGGAGGGTTGATGGTACCGCTTTCGTATTACCTGGTCCTAAGCGGCATTCTGTTTGCCTGCGGCGTAACCGGGTTTCTGATAAAGCGCAACATCATCACCATCTTTATGTCGATTGAGCTGATGCTCAACGGGGTGAATTTGTCTTTCGTCGCATTCGCGGCGCAGTGGCACGCACTCAGCGGACAAGTTTTTGTGTTCTTTGTGATGGTGGTGGCAGCGGCAGAATCGGCGGTGGGACTGGCCATCATCATTGCTGTGTACCGCACGCGCGAGACTCTGAATGTGGATCGGGTGAACCTGCTCAAACTATGACGCCGAACCCTTATCTCTGGCTAATTCCGGTGCTGCCGCTGGTGGGTGCTGCCATCAATGGTCTGTTCGGGAAGCGCTTTTCCCGGCAGACCGTGTCGGCAATCGCGCTTGGGTTTAGCGGCGCGGCATTGGTCATGGCGCTATGGATCGCGGCCCATTTTTCTTCTTTGACTTTGCCTCTTGTGGAAAACCTGGCCCCGTGGATTCGAGCGGGCGACTTTCAGGTGGACTTCGCATTCTACCTCGATCAACTTTCATTAGTGATGCTGCTGGTCGTCACTGGCGTCGGCTTCCTGATTCACATTTATTCCGTTGGCTACATGTGGGAAGAGGGCGGGTTTTACCGTTTCTTCAGCTACCTGAATCTGTTTATGTTTTTCATGCTGACGCTGGTGCTGGCCAGTAACTATTTACTGATGTTTATTGGCTGGGAAGGTGTGGGGCTGGCGTCTTACCTGCTGATCGGATTCTGGTTCACGAAAGACTCGGCGGCCTCTGCCGGAAAGAAGGCATTCATTGTTAATCGCATTGGCGACTTCGGATTCTTGATCGCGCTATTCTTGATGATCAAGCATTTCGGCTCACTAAATTTCGAGCAGATGTTCCGGATCGTATCTGGCATGCCAGCGGAAACCGCTGGCGCCGGTTTGCTGACCGCGATAGGTCTGCTGCTGATGGTGGGGGCTGCCGGAAAGTCAGCCCAACTCCCGCTCTATGTTTGGTTGCCGGACGCGATGGAGGGCCCGACGCCGGTTTCCGCGCTCATCCATGCGGCGACCATGGTGACGGCAGGCGTGTACATGGTGGTACGGTCGCACGTGATTTTCGACCGCGCGCCGCAGGCGTTAGCGGTAGTCGCGATCGTCGGGACATTGACTGCTTTGTTCGCGGCGACGATTGGTGTCTGCCAAACTGACATCAAGAAAGTTCTTGCCTACTCTACGATTTCGCAGCTGGGCTACATGTTTATGGCTTGTGGCGTGGCCGCGTATTCTGCGGGGATTTTTCACCTGATGACCCATGCGTTCTTTAAAGGGCTGCTGTTTCTAGCGGCGGGGTCGGTGATCCATGCCGTTGGAGGCGAGCAGGACATGCGCCGCATGGGCGGGTTGCGGCACCACATTCCGTGGACGTTCTGGACGATGACGGCGGCGACATTCGCTATCGCCGGATTCCCTCCATTCGCGGGCTTCTTCAGCAAGGACGAGATCCTTTGGCGAGCGTACTCGAGTCCTTATGGAAGCTGGGTGTACTGGGCGATTGGCGTCTTCACAGCATTTTTGACTTCGTTCTACATGTTCCGGCTTTGGTTCCTGACTTTCTTCGGCGAGTACCGCGGTACGGCGGCAGCCCCTGGCGACGACCACATGCGCGTTGTCAGCGGGTCGCGGGCGGGGGCGCCCGCGCCACACGAGCACGGCCACGGCGGCATCCACGAGAGCCCGAAGATCATGCTCATACCGCTGCTGATCCTAGCGGTGCTTTCGATTTGCGGTGGCTGGGTGGGAAGTGGTCGCTTCGATAAGTTCCTTACGCCGGCGCTTCACGCCGGCGTAACTGCGTATTCGATGGAGAATGTGGGGGCTGCGACTCCTGCGCCGGAACCGAAAGAGCAAGGTGGCTCTGAAACGTTTCTCACCGGCATTTCAGTTTTCGCTGCGGTCTCGGGATTGTTTCTCGCCTGGCTGTTGTACCAACGCCGACCGCAATTGCCGCAGGAAATTGCACATGCGCTCGGTGGATTCTATCAGGCCGTGCTGCACAAGTATTACGTGGACGAACTCTATGCTGCTGTCTTCGTGAAGCCTCTCATCGATGGCTCGACTCGGATTCTGTGGCACGGCATCGATCGGGACGTGATCGATGCGACGCTGGATAACAGCGCGGAGGGTGCGCGCGAAGTGTCCGATGCGATGCGACACATGCAGTCCGGCAACCTTCGTTCCTACGCCGGCTGGATTGCCGCGGGCGCAGCAGTGGTGATCGCATACATGATCTGGATGGGAACACAATGAGCACCGCCCTGGACAACTCGATGCTCACGCTGGTCACGTTTATTCCGGTGGCGGGTGGGATTTTGCTGTTGCTGTTTCCGCGGCGTGACCGCGATATTCGTCTGTTCGCTCTCGTGGTCTCGCTGCTGGATTTTGTTCTTTCTTTGCACCTGCCGGTACATTTTCAGCGGGGACAAACCGGATTCCAGTACGAAGTCAACAACCTTTGGATCTCGAATCCCAATATCCATTACCACATGGGTGTGGACGGTGTTTCGATGTGGCTGGTGGTGCTGACCACTTTTCTGACGCCGCTCTGTGTCCTCATCTCGTGGAAATCGATTCATGAGCGGGTAAAAGAATTTTTCATTCTGCTGTTGGTTCTGCAGACTGCGTTGATTGGGGTCTTTGTCGCGCTTGATCTGTTCCTTTTTTACTTCTTCTGGGAAGCCACTTTGATCCCGATGGCTTTGCTGATCGGAATTTATGGCCACGAACGGCGTGTCTATGCAGCGGTGAAATTCTTCTTGTACACGATGGTTGCTTCGATGTTCATGCTGGCGGCGATCCTGTGGCTTTACGCTAAAACCGGCACGTTTGATTTCGTTAGCATCCAAGCTGCAATTCGTAACGGCCAAGTCGAGAACTTTGCTGGCGCAGCGCCCTGGCTCTTTCTGGGATTCTTTATCGCGTTTGCCGTGAAAGTTCCGGTCTTCCCTTTCCATACCTGGCTGCCCGACGCGCACGTGGAAGCGCCCACGGCGGGTTCAGTTCTGCTGGCCGGTGTTCTGCTCAAGATGGGCACATACGGCTTGTTGCGATTCAATCTCGGCCTGTTTCCTGAGCAGTCGCGGAGCAATGCTTGGTGGATCATGGTGCTGGCGCTGATCGGTATCGTCTACGGCGCGCTGGTCGCAATGGTGCAGCCTAATATGAAGAAGCTGATCGCGTATTCTTCGATCAGCCACCTTGGCTTCGTTGTGCTGGGGATTTTCAGCTTCACCCAGACGGGACTGGATGGCGCGACCTTCGTCATGCTGGCGCATGGCGTTTCCACGGGCGCTCTGTTCATGGTGGCGGGGATTCTTTACGAGCGGCGACATACCTACGAAATCACAGAATTTGGCGGTCTCGCCACTCCGATGCCGGTATACGCGACGTTTTTTCTGTTCATCGTGCTGGCATCCGTGGGATTGCCTCTGCTCAACGGTTTTATCGGCGAGTTCCTGGTGCTGAGCGGTGCTTTCCGTGACCGCGCGGTTTACGGAATCCTGGGGGCAACGGGCGTGATTTGGAGCGCCTGTTATTTGCTCTGGATGTATCAGCGAGTCTTCTACGGCAAAGTCACACAGCAAGTCAATATGTCATTGCCTGACCTGAGCGGACGTGAACGTGCGGCGCTGTGGCCCACGGCGGCCGTCGCTCTGGTGATGGGCGTGGCGCCGCTACTCTGGCTGAACGCGATTGATCCCGCCGTACAAACTGCATTGGCCCCGTTCGCGCAACTTGCCAGCAAGGTGGTAGGCCGGTGAACAGCGCCAACGATATGGCGCAAGTGATTCCCCATGCGGCTGACTACGTCCGCATCTTGCCGGAAATCGTGTTGGCGATTTTTGGCATGATCGTGATGGTGCTCGATCCCCTGATGGACGAGAGACGTAGTCAAAGGACGCTGGGAACCGTTGCGCTGGTTGGATCGCTGGCGGCGCTGGTTGCAACGTTATTCCAGTCGCAATATCCAGGCCTGGGCTTCTGGAACATGGTGCGGGTGGACAGCTTCAGCGTGTTCTTCCATTTTCTGGTCGCGGCGGTAACCGTGGTTGTAATCCTGACTTCTTATGATTACATGGAAGTACAGGGGATTCGCGCTGGCGAATACTACGCGTTGGTCTTGTTTGGCGCAGTTGGGATGAGCTTGATGTCCTCGGCTGTGGAACTGGTCCTGATCTTTATTGCGCTGGAAATTTCTTCGATTTCCACATACATCCTGGCGGGATTTCGCCGGCGCGCAGCGATCAGCAGTGAGTCTTCGGTCAAGTACTTCCTGCTTGGTTCGTTTGCGACTGCATTTTTTCTTTATGGGGTCGCGCTGATGTTCGGAGCCACAGGCTCGACGAGCATAACGGTGATCGGCGATGCACTTCGCTCGGGGCACATCCCAGTCCTGGCCTACCTTGGAGTAGCACTCATGTTCGTGGGCCTGGGTTTCAAAGTGGCGGCGGCTCCGTTCCACGTCTGGACACCCGACGTATATGAGGGCGCACCCTCACCGGTCGTTGGATTCATGTCCACCGCTCCCAAGGCAGCGGTGTTCGCCGTGCTGCTGCGGATCATGTTTGAGGCTGACGCTCCCGGGCGCGTCTGGTTGATTTGGGTAGTGGCGGCGCTTTCGATGACCCTGGGCAATATCGGGGCGCTGGTGCAGGACAACGTGAAGCGGTTGCTGGCGTACTCTTCCATCGCTCACGCAGGATATTTGCTGGTTGCGTTCGCTGCCTTGCCGAACAACGGCATTCCAGCTGCGATGTTTTACACGACTTCGTATGCCGCGATGAACGTCGGGGCTTTTGCTGTGATCAGCCACATCGGCGGCAAGGACGAACGTTATGTCACGCTGGAAGATTACGAAGGCCTGGGACGCCGCAGTCCCCTGCTGGCAGCGATACTGACGATTTTTCTTCTGTCATTGATCGGCATTCCGATTACCGGTGGTTTTTTCGCCAAGTTCTACGTGTTCAGCGCGGCGCTGCAGGCTAATCTGGTCGGGCTAGTGATTATCGGCGTGCTCAATAGCGCGGTGGCTTCGTACTACTATCTGCGGCTGATCGTCGTGATGTATATGCGCGAAGCGCGCGAGGAAGTGCCCGTGGCACCAATTCCGTTGGGACTCGGAACGGCTTTGGCAATCAGCTTGGGCGCAACCATTTATCTTGGTGTCCTTCCCGGACGAGTGCTCGACTATGCGGCCCGCACCGCAGCCGAGTGGGCGCGCTGACCAGATCAGCCACTCACTCCACCGCGACCGCAATATCCACATAAGCAAAAATGCGAGCGGAGAGCAGCCAGAACGCCAGTGTTTCCGCCGCCGCCAATACGACAGGAAACCAGGAAGCTGTTCCTGGAGAGCGAAAAGACGAGTTGACGACGGTCGTTCCGAGTTCCCACACGGGTATCACATATCCCCATTGTGGCCCGAGGAACTGCCCGGCCAGAGCAGGCAGCCCAAGGACCATTGCTGTGGCACCAGCCGCGAAAAAAGGGTTCAGGAACGTGGAAAACATCAGAGCCACGGTGCCGGCCAACATGCAGGCCGCCACCAGGCAGACCATCAGAAACCAGAGATGCGAGATGGGAAATCCCGTCTCCCCTAATGTCCAACTTCCGGTGAGGCCGAGGGCGAAACAATAGACGGCGCAAGCCAGAGTTACGCCGAGCACGAGCCCCGAAAGATATTGCTGGCGTCCCACTGCCTTGGAGAGGACGCTTAGAATCCGGCGGGACCGGCGCTCGTTGTAGATGGCCGATCCGCCGAAAAAGACGCTGAACGCCAGCACGTAGATGGCATCCTGCTTGAAGACGAAGAGCAGGTCCTCCCGTTGGCGGTGAATGTCGGTAACCAGCCCGAGAAATGCGAGGAGCAGGACCCAGAGCAGCAGAGTGAGAATGGGCCAACGCTGCTCGCGGGCGAAATTGACTGCAATGAGCAGAACCGGCTTCACTGATTGCCTGCAAACGGAGGGGATTGAGGATCGGCGGTCACTTCCAGGAAAATCTCTTCCAGCGAGCGCCGCAGCGGATTGACGCTTACAACCTCACCTCCCAGGTTCCAGACCTTTTCCAAGGCTGCACGTTGCGTGTGGGCAGGCACGGAGAAGCTAACAACTCCGTCCCGGGCCACGGCCCCGTCGAAGTGTTTTACGGCGATGGCGCGAACTACAATTTCAGTTTGCTCACCCACTTGGAGGAGATCGGCAGTCCTGCCCAGACGAGCCAGTCTGCCACGATGCAGCACCGCGACGCGATCACACACCAATTCCACTTCAGAAAGCAAATGGGAACTCAAGAAGATAGTTTTGCCGGCGTTCCGCGCGCCCAGCAGCAACTCACGAACCATGACTCGCGCCAATGGATCCAGGGCGGAGGTGGGTTCGTCCAGAATCAGCAAGTCGGGATCGTTGACCATGGCCTGGGCCAATCCTACACGCTGCAGCATGCCACGGGAGAACTTGCCCGCATTACGGTTCGCATGATCCCGCAGCCCGACAATTTCCAGGACCTGTCGCGCGCGGGTCTCAAGATGAGTTCCCCCCATCCCATTAAGTGCCCCGTAAAAGCGGACCAGTCGTTCCGCACGGCGGTGATAGAGAGCAACGCTTTCGGCGAGAAAGCCCACACGGCGGCGCGTGGCGGGATGACCAAAGCGCTCTCCAAGCAGGCGACCGCTGCCGCTCGTGGGCCGCATAAAGCCCATGGCCAGATGAATGGCGGTACTTTTGCCAGCACCGTTTGGTCCCAGGAAACCGAAAATTTCTCCAGCCTCCACGGTCAGGCTGAAGCCGTCGAGAGCACGCAGGCGACGCTTACTGGCGAAGCTACGATACTCTTTCGTAACATTGTCGAACTCGAGTACGAAGCGCATCGTCGCTTATTCTAAATGGCTTCCCGAGCAAGCGCAGACTGGTCGCCATAAAGTCACTGCTTTAGCACAACTTTGATTTGACAAGCACGCTCTATCCCGGCCATGATAGTCGCGCGTTACAACACAAACAGCGGAGGGGGCAGTATGGCTAAGTTGATGAAGAGGCTGTGGTCTGAGGAACAGGGCCAGGACATAGCGGAGTATGCCGTGATGCTGGCAGTGATTCTGGTTCTGGTGGTCGGAACCATACGACTCATCGGCGGCAGCTCAAACAATGTTTTCTCATCAGTCGCGAGCTCGATCGGGCAGTAACCCATGCCGACGGTTGGCTGCTATTGTTTTCAACGGGTGCGGCTCAACCGCAGAT
Source organism: Terriglobales bacterium (assembly GCA_035601775.1). Lineage (GTDB taxonomy): Bacteria > Acidobacteriota > Terriglobia > Terriglobales > Acidobacteriaceae > JABDBE01. The sequence continues at coordinate 240,008 of DATNNO010000085.1, forward strand.
TGTTTCTTGGAACTTGAGGCCAGTGCTTCCCGGGACATCCTGGGTCGGTCCTGCTGTCCGCATCAGGAGACCGGCCGCATGCCGGATTGATCCGTCTTGTACTGTTTGAGTTTGTGGTAGAGAGAACTGCGCGGAATGCCGAGCTTCCTCGCGGCTGATTGGACTCGCCCACGTTCTTTATGAAGCACCTGCTGAATGTAGTTACGCTCCATCTCCTCTAAAGTTCTGAACTGGCCCATGCCTGCCAGGTACTGCTCGACCTGCACATCAAAATGCAAATCCTGATCCGCCAAGACATCGTTCCCGGCGACCAGCGCAACCCGTTCCAGAACATTTCTGAGTTCCCGAATATTTCCCGGCCAGGAATAACTTTGCAACGCTCGCAGTGCGGCCGCACCAAGTTCCAAGCCGCCTGTCCCGAGGTCGGCGGTCAGCTCGCCGAGGATATGGGTGCTCAGAATGGGTATGTCTTCGACTCGCTCACGCAGGGACGGAACGGAAAGAGGAATCCAGCCGATGCGATAGTACAGATCGCCCCGAAATTGCTTGCGCAGCGCCGGCGGCGCCATGACTTGCTGGGCGGCTGCCATCAAACGAACGTCAACTCGTCGATCACAGACTTCCCCGAGCCTGCGAAACTGCTTCTCTTCCACGACCTTCAGTAGTTTTGGCTGGATCTGGAAGTCCACATTTTCAATCCCCTCGAGGAAAACCGTCCCCTTGTCGGCGATCTCCAGCAGTCCGCCTTTACTCTGCACCGTCCCGGCAGCATCTTCCTGATTGTCTCCGAACAACTCAGCCTCCAGGAGATCCTGTGACAACCCGCCACAGTTCATATCCACGAAAGGCTCGGAAGTTCTGGGACCGTTCTGATGCAACCACCGCGCCGTCGTTCCCTTGCCGGTCCCAGTTTCTCCTTGGACTAAGACCGGGGTATCACTTAACGCTGCCCTGTGAGCCAGATCAGCAAGTCTTCGTATGCTGTCGCTTTTCCCCAAAAAAGGGTCTGGGATTCCACGATTACTCATGGTCTTCTTCGCCAACTGCTGACGACGGTTTCGCTGATTCTCCAGGCTGCGTTGAACCATGACATGGAGTGTGGACAACTCCGCGGGCTTCGGCAAAAAGTACTCTGCTCCCAGCTTGACAGCTTCAACCGCCAAATCGATCGAACCATATCCGGTCAGAATGATGATGGGAATCGACGCATCAATCGCCTTCAGACGAGGTATGAGCTCCATGGCATTCCCGTCGGGCAGGCTGTAATCGAGGATAGCGACATCGGGGCGGGTTGCACGCCAGACTTGTTCCGCAAGCGCGCAGGTTCCGGCCGTCGCGACCTCGTACCCTTTGTCCTCGACATAATCCCGTAATAGCCCGCAATTTTCTTTCTCTCCTTCAACAATCAATACCCTGTCTCTGCGCACCCCGGTTCCTCCGGGGAGAGCAGATATTGCTCTTGAAGCGGAACTGGCTGCGAACATGCTCACGCCGTGTCTCCCTTCACGCATTTCGCCGGCAGATTTCCCGGTGCCGGCAGGTTTCCGCAACCTCTTGTTAACACATGGAGAGTGGATCGAGCTCTAGTTCGCGCCGCTGTTACGAAAACGGAACAAAAGCCGTCCCCCGCATTTTCGGCCCATTTCGATCACCAGGCCGCTTGCAAACGCGCGCCAGTCCGGGCTAATCCCAACCTTGAATTTTTGGGCTGATGCAGCTTTGAACGAACCGGAACAGAACCGGGCATGCGAGGCTTGTTCTTTGCATGCCTGTTCTTATTTCGCTAAGTTGTCCACAGCAGATCGGATTTTCTTATACCGTGAGGCTTGCCGACGCTAAGACCATCCGAACTGCAAGACAATTGTTTAACAATTAAGTGACAACTCTGCTGCTTCCCAGTCCGCTCCAGGTGAATCCAACGATATGTCAGGATCGAAAGTAGCTTTCGAAGATGATCTCTGCTTGACGGTTGTATCAGCGGTGGCAAAGAGCGCAGAGCACATGGGAGCGAACCTGCTCCCATGCAATGCGGCAGCCCGGTTGCAAGCCCGGGCCCAACAAAAAACATGTCTCCCCTGGCACAACTCGATCGCCTGCTGGAAAGCATCGTTCAGGAGCTGACTTTGCGTATTGTCGTTCCACGGTTGAGCGAGTTTGACTCGGTTTGGGACACTGCGAACAGTATCTGCGACCGCTACCAGATCAAGAGCGTCTCCAGTTGGCGATAGCTCCCTCGGTTACAGTCGAGAGGCAGGGGGACGGGAAACGATTTGGAAGGGCGGGACGTGATGCAAACTGGGATGGACGCCGCTCGTTGCGCCGCGGAATAACCTGAGCGCAATACCAAGACCCAACTTTCGCTATTGCTGCGTCCAGCGAAAAGCGCGCACGCCAAGAAAGATGTTGGCGGCGGTTACACACGCAGCGGGGACGTACCAAATGCGGCTGTGTTTCCTCTTCATGTAGTAGGTCAGATACGCAACCCCCAAGTCAGCGGGAATTCCGATTCCATACAGGGCGGCCCGGCTGCGTAAGGAAGGTGGGACATCGTTGCAGGAGGCGTGTTGCTTCAAGCAGCTCAGGGTCAATTCTGCATTTGCGATGCTTGCGCCGAACATCCCGCTGGTGAGCGCCAGGTAGTTCCGGTCCGCGACAGTGCGATCCACCCAAAGCGGGCCACCCATGGCAGCGGCCGGTGCCCCGTGAGACTCTCTCTTAACAGCTGGGGAAGCCTCTGGGTCTGCGGTTGACGTGTCCGGCTTGGTCGCGCTCGGTGCGTCCGGCAGTTCGGATTCATTGCTTGCGCTGCCGATCACCGGAGCTTCAACGAGGGTCGCGGTAAGCAGCGACTGGCTAGCCTTGCCCACCTTCAGTTGAAGGTCGTCCCGCCGTTGAACGTCAATGCGATCAGACTGCGCCAGCAGTGAAAGCGCTGACCCGAGCGCAAAAGCGATACAGATATTGAACCTTCGATAACGATTACGCACCCTTCCCTCCTGGTGCTCAAGCTTCGATTTCGCGAACGGCCAATCCACATCAGTTACCTGAGCACGGGGCGGGCCAAAATCACACGCGGTGCCCTGCTGCATTAGAGCACTTTAATCGCCGAGACTAACTTGAAGCTGGCACGTGACACTAGTAGCTGAGGAACTAGCACTTTGGATTGGAGTTCGCGCGCAGGATCGTGGGAGATAAAACGTGCAGTGTTGGGCATTTACACGCGATGCCACTTCGTGCTTCGCACTCCGGAAAAAAATTGCGGTGCCCACTGAGCCTCGATTTTCAACACGAGATCCGATGTCATTTTTCTCGTCGCGAATGAGACAGGTGAGATACTATCGCCATACTTTTCTCTCGCTTTGAGACACTTGGTCCGCAGAGTCTCTCAGCTTCCGAACCAAATTGAGGTGCCTGGAGTTTGTTCGGACGTCCGGTCCGCCCGCGGCTTTGATCATCCGTGCGCACTGGAAACGAAACTCAGACGCCGCTGAGATTGCAGCGGATGTTCGAGGGCGAGCTCCACAGCATGAGACGGACCCGAATTTATTCTTGACTCTTTCTCTCGTTTTGAGACGCCGGGCGCGAGCCGTTCCCGAATTGGAACCGCTAAACATCAGATAACATGGAGGTTAGTGAATGGACCGAATTGGCATCCGCCATGCATCTAGCAGCGTCAGGCGAAGAGTGTAGTCGCCTACTTACACCTAAGAACGAATCGCGGCACAGGTGAGCCGTCTCCAGCAGCGACCGCGAGTGCCAACAAGCTTTTCACACGAAACAAACGCTATCTAAGCGACGGGGGCGAAGCCTTGTCTCAAGTGATGGACGCCAGCACCTCAGCGATGACTCAGAGCTTGTGGTCGCCTCCGCCCCTGCAAACGGCAGAGCGCCTTCCCCACTGGTACGCCGTCTATACGAGTCCGCGACATGAGAAGCGAGTTCGCGATCATCTGGGGCACCGCCGTGTGGAATGCTTTCTCCCCTTGTTCCGAAGCGTTCATCGCTGGAAAAACGGCTGCAAGGCCCAGGTTGAACTTCCGCTATTTCCCGGCTACCTGTTCGTGAACATCCCGCGCAGCGAACGGGTGCGAGTCCTGGACGTGCCCGGGGTTCTCTCCTTTGTCGGTCCTAGAGCCGAACCTGCTCAGCTTCCCGATGTTGAGATCGAGACTTTACGTTCCGGTTTGCACCTACAGAGGTTTGAGCCATATAACAATCTCATCATTGGCCAAAAGGTCCGCATCAAGGCGGGTTCGCTGACCGGCTTGGCAGGCGTACTGGTTCGCAGCGCGAATGGCTTCCGAGTAGTTCTTACCGTGGAACTTATCCAACAGAGTGTGGCGGTGGAATTGGACGCTGCTGATGTCGAACCTATCGCCCCCCACTCGATTCACTCCGCACCTACGTTCGCCCAAAGCCACTCCCTAAATAAATGCCAGTAGCAAAAGAGCGCAGTAAGAACTCCACAAAGGACCGCATTGTGGAAGCCGCTGTACAACTGTTCTCGCGACAAGGCTTCGCGGGCAGCAGTACGCACGAGATTGCCCGCCTGGCAGGGGTCAGCGAAGTCACCGTTTTCCGTCATTTTCCGCGAAAAAAAGATCTCTTCTGGGCGGCGACCGAGTCCCGTCTCCGGCGGCTGCGGCTCAGCAAGGAACTGCGCGGGCGGCTCGATGCCGATGAGAATCCTCGGACTGCTCTGCCCGGCGTGGTTGCCCTGCTGGTCGAGACCTTTCACAACCAACCAGAGATGGTCCGCTTGCTCTATCTCAGCCTTTTTGAGCTGGAACATGGCGCAGAACGAATACTGCGCAAGTACCTGGTTCCTTTTTTCCAACCGGTTCGTGAATATCTCTCCAGGTGTGCCTCGAACGGACTGGCACGCGATCTCGATCCCTCGATTGCTGCCCTTGCCCTCATGACTTCAATCGTGGCGCATCATGGGCTTTATCGCGTAGTGACCAACGAAGTAGATGGTTACACAAGCACCGATGAAGCAACGACTGCGTACGCGGAATTCTGGTTCAAAGCCTTAATGTTCGAATCTTCACGGCCCGTGACCAACACGGACGAATGTCTTGCCGCCCCTCAAGACAATCCACAAGAACAGTGGACACGCGCGCGCGCTGTAAGGCAAAACACCGACAGTAGTCACTCTCCGATACAAGCTCTAGGGATCGAATGACGGATACCCACTCTCTAGCAACCAACAAAAAGACGGACCTGGAACCGTTCAGTTTCTCTGAACAGCATCCAGTGACCATCGAGTCTCACGAAGACCAGATCTCCATCATCCAATTCTGGCGCGTGCTCCAGAAGCGTCGCTGGCTTGTCATTGGAAGTCTCGCCGCAGTAGTGTTGCTGGTCACTGCCGTCTCTCTGGTTTTACCCAAACGCTATGACGCGTCCTCCCGGCTGCTGCTCGACCTGGAAGGTTCGCAGGATCTCGGCCTCGACCAGGTTGTGATGCCGATGGGAATTGATCTAGACACGAAGCTGCAAACACAGATACGGATCGTCCAGAGCGACACCATTGCCGTCAGCGTGATCAAGCAACTTGGGCTTCACCACAACCCAGGATTCGTTGGCAAACAGGCGGTGCCACCGGGAAACGACTTTGACAACCTGGATTTGCAGACCCGCGCGCGGCTAATGAACGGTTTGCATCGGTATCTGACCGTGCAACTGATTCCTAAAACGGAAATCATTGAGATTCACTTTCGCAGCGGGGACCCCAAACTTGCTGCGGACGTCGCTAACGCGGTAGCCAATACTTACATCGAACACAACTTCCAAACCAAGTATCAAGCCACCCTGCAGACCTCTGAGTGGTTAACCAAGCAACTTGACGATGTGAGAAAGAATGCCGAGGCAGCCCAAGAGAAAGTGATTTCTTATCAAAAGAAGACAGGCTTGCTGGGAACGGACGAAAGCCACAACATTATTATTGACAGACTTGAGCAGCTAAACAAAGCCCTTTCCGAAGCTGAAGGCGATCGCATCGTAAAGGAAGCGAAATATCGCATCGCGATGACAGAGAATCCGGAACTGATCGCGAACATCGCTCCCGACAGCCTCCTCGGCGCGCTTTACAAACAGCGGGCGGAGAGCAGGTCTGAATATGCACAATTGGCCGCCAAATATGGAGCAGCCTATCCCCGTGTCATCCAACTCCAATCGCAACTGAGCGAGTTGGATTCCAGCATCACCCAGGAAATCAGGAAAGTTAGCGAAACCTTACGTGCGGAATACCGGGCGGCATTGAAGTCACAGGAGATGCTGCAGGCAACCCTCGAGAAGCAAAAGGACGATGCTTACAAGATGAACCAGGATGCCATCCAGTATGGCATCATGCGGCGCGAAGTCGAATCCAGCCGTGACCTCTATGAAGGGCTACTCAAAAAGCTCAAAGAAGCCGGTATTCTAGCCGGTCTTAGATCGAGCAATATCAATATTGTGGACCAAGCCAGCGTGCCAATCGAACCCGTCGAGCCCAAGATCCCGCTCAACATAGGTTTGGGTTGCATGGGTGGTCTCCTGTTTGGCTTGGCCCTGGCTTTCGTGGTTGAGAACGTCGACAGCTCCATTCGCACGCCAGAAGACATTGAAGCCTACTGCGCGCTTCCTTCTCTTGGAATCATCCCCAGTGTGGCTATGACTCGCCCTGATCGTACTGCCGAGAAGAGCCTGGTTGGTACACGGTCGCCGCAGCTGATCCTGCCCGTCACCATGGAGCACCGCAACTCCGGCAGCGCCGAGGCGTTTCGCGCGCTCCGTACCTCCCTGTTGCTATCCTCTCCCGGCACGCCCCCACAAGTGATCCTTGTAACGAGCGCCATGATGCAGGAAGGTAAGAGCTTCACCTCACTGAATCTCGCGGTGGTCCTGTCCCAAACTGGACAAAAGGTACTGCTGGTTGATTCAGACATGCGCCGGCCCGCGATAAACAAATACTTGGGTATCTCCACGAATCGAGGGCTGAGCGCCTGCTTAGCTGGCACCGAAGATTCGGCGGCCATGATCATGAAAATCGAGGAAATTCCGGGACTTCATGTCATGCCCGCGGGGCACATGCCGCCTTATCCATCGGAAATGTTAGCCTCGGAAGCCATGCCACAGCTTGTGCAGCGCTGGCGCGAGGAGTTCCGCTACATCATAATTGACACTCCGCCGGTGCTTGCGGTCACCGACGCAGTAGTCTGCGCAAGAATCGCCGACGCAGTTGTATTGGTTGCGCGCTCTGAAAAAACGGGCCGGCAGTCACTCGTGCGCGCCCGCGATTTGCTGAAGAAGGCCCGCGCGAATATCGCCGGCGTGGTCGTAAATGATCTCTCTTTCGACTCGGTGGAATATCGCCAGTATTATGGCTACTACGGCAAAGATCATCAAGGCTACTACCACAACGGCAATGGCAACGGCGACGGTACCCATTGATTTGCCCGGATAAGGACGATGTCCACAGATAGTTTTCTAGAGAATCCGCATGAAGCAATCGAATGTTTACTCTAAGTATTTCGCCGCAATGCTCTTAGTACTGACTCTCGCGGCCACAGCCGCGACTGCTCAGGAGAAAGCGGCAGCGCCCGGCGGCATGGCTGGTGGCGTTAGTTTCGGCAGTGGCGCCGCAGGTCCGATTGGCGCTGGCGACCTGATCGAAATGAGCGTCTTTGACACGCCCGAACTGAGCGGAAAGCTTCGCGTCAGCAATACCGGAGACATCTCGCTACCGCTGGTGGGTTCGCTGCACGTGGCTGGGCTCAAAGCGGATGACGTGCAGAGTCTAATACGCCGGAAGTTCATCGACGGTGGATTCCTGAAAGACCCACAGGTGACGGTGTTTGTCGCCGAATACGCTACACAAGGTGTTTCGGTCCTTGGTGAAGTGAAAAGCCCCGGCATCTATCCTGCGTTCGGATCACATCATTTGCTGGATTATATTTCGGTCGCCGGAGGACTTACGCCCTTAGCCGGCACCACCATCACCATTACGCGTGTTGGTCATCCGGATGCGCCGGAGAACGTGAAGATCTCAGCCAGCGCGGCTTCCAAGCCACTGAACAATCCGGAGATCCTGCCTGGAGACTCCATCTTCGTGGAGAGAACCGGACTGATCTATGTCATCGGTGAGGTCGTACGCCCGGGTGGCTTTCCGATGGATCATGATCAACACCTCACTATTCTCCAGGCCATCGCCCTGGCCCAAGGCACGAGTTACACGGCTGCGAAAGGATCGGCAAAAATCATCCGTACCACGCTGCAAGGACGACAGGAGATACCGGTTAATCTAAAAAACATCCTTGCCGCCAAAGCTCCCGACGAGCCCCTCCAGGACAACGACATCCTATTCGTGCCGAGCAGCGCGACTAAGGCCACGTTGAAGAACATGGAGAGTCTTCTGCCGGTGGCTGCTTCCGCAACGATCTACCGCATCCCTTAGACATTTCTTGGCTAGTGGACTGGATCACTGTCCATCTGAGCTGATCCACCTATTCGCGGTATGCATCTCCCACAAAACTCGACAAGTGGCAAAGACGCCCAAAAAACTTTGGTATGAGAGTCCTTCACGTTACGAAAACATCGGAAGCATCTTTCTGGGCTGTACGCCAGGCAACCCAACTCGCACTACGCGGGGTTGAAGTCCATGCCGTGCTTCCGAGTTCTTCCGGGGCGGCTGTGACGGCCTGGCAAAGATCGGGCGCGACCCTGCATTTTCTGGATTGTAGCTTGCCGGTGTGCAATCCCGCGGCAGTTTCAAAAAGCGCATCTGAAATCCGGGAATTGGTTGAGTCAGTCCGGCCTGACTTGATTCATACCCACCACGTTACAACCACATTGATGCTCCGCCTCGCTCTTGGGCGAAAACACCCCGTACCCAGAGTTTTTCAGGTACCTGGCCCGCTTCATCTGGAGCATTGGCATGCTCGCAAGCTCGAGATTGCCTTGGCTGGTGAAAATGATTCCTGGATCGCCAGCAGCCGGTTCATCATGCAGCTCTACCAGAAAGCTGGGATTGCCATAAGCAGGCTTTTCTTGAGTTACTACACAACAGATACCACTCTTTTCTCAAGCTCCAGGACCGGATACCTGCGGCAGAAGTTACAAATACCGGACAATGCGTTAGTCGTGGGAAACATTAATCTCATTTATCCCCCAAAGAGATATCTGGGGCACACCGTTGGATTGAAGTGCCACGAGGACATCATCGAAGCAATCAGAATCGTGCGGCAGAAGCGAAATGATGTTTGGGGCGTATTGGTCGGCGGCACCTTCGAAGCTTCCCAGAGTTACGAGCGAAAGCTTCGCACTCTGGCCAAGCAAAAGGGCGACGGCAAGATTCTAATGCCTGGTCATTTCAATTCGCAGGAAGTTGCAAGCAGCTGGCCGGACTTCGATTGTGCTGTGCATGTGCCCCTATCGGAGAACTGTGGCGGGGTTGTCGAGCCATTGCTCTCGGGCGTTCCTACCGTTGCTGGAGATGTGGGCGGCCTTCCGGAAGTTGTGCGGCCCGGGTTCACGGGAGAACTTGTGCCGATTCGTCGTCCGGATTTGCTGGCAAAGGCCGTATTGAACGTCTTCGACCATTACGATGAATTCCAGCAGATGGCAGAGTCCGGAAGACAACTCGCAAACGTAATGTTCGATCCGGAGCGATGCAGTACCGAGGTTCTGTCCATTTATCGCCACCTGCTATTCGAGGAGCCTCGACCTGATACCTTCCATTCAGGACAATTCCTGATTTCAAATCAGGACCCGACTCCCAGGGAAGCTGTTTCTACCCTGAGACTTGCACCCTCAATCCACTGATGACTCCGAGAACCAAGAGAGTATTCGATCTTGCTTTTAGCTGCTTCGCGCTGGTGATCTTGTCGCCACTGCTGCTCGCCGTCGCGCTACTCGTCCGATTATTTCTCGGCTCACCGATCCTGTTCCGCCAGGGTCGACCGGGTCTGGGCACCAAGATGTTCACGTGCTTGAAATTCCGCACCATGACCGATGCGCGCGACTTTCAGGGCGAGTTGCTGCCGGATTCGCAGCGGCTGACTGTACTCGGCGGTTTTCTTCGCAGTGTCAGCATCGACGAACTGCCCGGGCTCATCAATGTGGTTCGCGGCGAGATGAGCCTGGTGGGACCGCGGCCGCTGCTACCGCAGTACTTGAAGCGCTACACGCCAGAGCAAATGCGCCGGCATGAGGTCAAACCGGGCATCACCGGGTGGGTGCAGATCAACGGCCGGAATGCCCTTGAGTGGGATCAGAAGTTCGCACTTGACATCTGGTATGTAGATCATCAGAGTCTCTGGCTGGACCTGCGCATCCTAGCCACAACCGCGTGGCAAGTTTTCAGGCGCAACGGGATTGCACAGCCCGGGCACGCTACCATGCCCGAATTTCTCGGCATGAGGGCCGGGCGTGAAAAAGGAACCCTGTTGCAACGCAAACGAATTGCAATCATTGGAGCCGGTGGAGCAGCCAGGGAAATCGCTTCCGCTCTGCGTTCCATCAATCAGATTGAACCGCAATTTGAGTTCTTAGGCTACGTTGTCAGTGACCTGTCTCGATTGCAACCACGCGACAGCCGTGATCAAGTACTGGGAGACTTCGGCTGGTTGCAAGCAAACCGGCATTCCCTCGATGCACTCGCAATCGGTATAGGTACTCCGTCCGTGCGGCTGAGGCTCGCCGCTGAACTTCGCCATCTGCTGCCAGGTATCGAGTGGCCCACGATCATACATCCGACTGCAATTATCGAACTCGATTCAGCCCGAATTGCGGAAGGGTGTTTCATCGGCGCAGGGGTTACGGCAACCGTGAACATCACTCTGGAAGCTTTCGTGTTGTGCAATTTTGGATGTACCCTGGGACACGAAGCCCGGATCGGCGCGGGCTCTGTTGTTAATCCGGGCGCAAACATTTCGGGAGGTGTTGTGATCGGCACAGGCGTACTAGTAGGAACGGGCGCACAAATCCTGCAATATCTTCACATCGGCCCAGGCGCGACTGTCGGTGCGGGAGCGGTCGTTACCCGTAATGTCCCTGAGGGTCTCACGGTTCTGGGTGTTCCAGCGCGTCCTCGCGCTTTGGGTGAGTTACCGTCTTCGGTCCAGCAAGAGCAATATCAGACTCAATTCTGAAGTCTGTACGTCCTCTATTTATGGATAACGCAGTGACTTCGGCACCTCCGCGCTGCCCTCGTTACGCCAGCTTGGACTTTTGGCGGGGCGTCGCCCGTTTGATGGTCATTGTGTTTCACTCGACTTACTACCTCCAAGCCGAAAGTGCAGAGACACACGGGCTTCGTAAGCTCTTCCTGGTTGGGCTGACCTACCTTTGGCTTGGAGTCCCAATCTTTTTCGTCATCTCTGGATACTGCATAAGTGGAGCCTGCGATTCCATGCGGCGCAAAGAGCATTCTGTTCGCTCCTACCTTTGGCGAAGATACCGCCGAATATTTCCTCCTTTCTGGGCATGCGTCGTGCTTACTGTGGCGGTGTTATTGATCTCAGGCAACTCCGCGCTATTCACCGAGTCGACACTACGACATGCTTTCCCCCAGCTAACTTCGCTGTCGCTTTCGCAGTGGCTCGGGAACCTGACGCTTACCGAGTCCTGGCGTCATAATTTTGGGGGTAATTCACTAGCTTACTTACTCGGTCAGTCATGGTCGCTGTGTTACGAGGAGCAGTTCTACATCGTCTGCGGGATACTGCTATTTGCCGCACTGGGAAAGTTCTTTCGCAATGCCACGTGCATCACTGCTGCGGTGGCTGTCGTTGCGAGTGTCTCGCCTCGCAATTACATCGAAGGGTTCTTTTTCGACGGCCGCTGGCTTACGTTCGCGCTCGGAATCCTTGTGTATTGGACGCTCAACTATGCGAGCGAGCCGGCTCGCAGTCGCATAAAGTGCACCATTGTTCTGGCGTCTTTGACAGCTGTTGCCAGCCTTTCGATCCGCGCCATTCGCATTCTGATCCTTTCCGAGATCTTCCGGACAGAACTACTCTGCGCGCTCTTGTTCACAGCGGCGCTGCTCTATCTACGTCCACTTGATGCTCAAATCATGCGGAGCCACATATTCCGTCCAATTAGTTGGGCTGGAGCGATGTGCTACAGCCTCTATCTCTGCCACTGGACTGTAGTGAAGCCCATCAGCGCTTGGTTTTGGCATCACGGTTTCACGTCCTTAGCGACGACTATGCTTGTAACTCTCCCACTGTGCCTCGTGGCCTCATCGGCGGTATCACGACTTTTCTATCTGGGAGTTGAACGTCATTTCCTCAACGCCCGACCCGCACCTCAGCCGAAGCTGCTGGCTTCTGCTGCAACTGCTTAAGGACAACTTCGAGAGCTCCCGAGTGCATTTACAGCAAGAGCAATACCAGGTTTGATCCCTCAATCACAGCTCATATGACTTCCACAGCGGTCGAACCGGTGCTTGCGGAACAAGCAACCAGCTTTGAAATGCCCGCGCAGGCAGACGTACCGAAACTGGCGCGCCGCGGACTCAACTGGTCTTTGGTACTTCTGGCGGGAAGGTACTTGCTTTCGATGGGAAGCACGGCATTACTGGCGCGACTTCTCTCCCCCACCGATTACGGATTGCTGGCAATGGTCGCTGCGATTACGGCTCTTGCCCAAGCAAGTTCTGATTTTGGGTTGTCCTGGGCAGCCGTCCAACGTGCACAACTAAGCCGTAATCAGATTGATGCGCTCTTGGTCATCAACAGTGCATTCGGATTGTTCTTGATGGTGCTGTGTGCGTTATCGGCGCCCTACATAGCTGCCTTTTATCACCGCCCGGAACTCACGAAAATCATGGTTGCGGCCAGCACCGCGCTGTTGCTGTCGGCGATCGCGGTGCAGCCGACCGCTTTGATGCGCCGCCAAATGAAGCTGAAAGAGCTTTCGTTGTGCAGCCTATGGGCTCTGTTGATCTCCGCCGTAGTAGCGATCGTGCTGGCTCGATTTGGATTCGGCTATTGGGCGCTCGTGGTTCAACTCATTCTTCAGCAGGCAATCACCACGGCGCTTTCATTTCCGATGAGTGGATATTTTCCACGACTTCCACGGAATTTCCTGAATCTCCGCTCCCTTGTGACCTTTGGCGGCTACTCGGCGGCTTACGGCATCGTCAACTATTTTGCACGCAACCTCGACAACGTACTGGTCGGGAAGTTCTGGGGCGCGACCGCTCTCGGATATTATTCCCGCGCCTACTTTCTGATGACTCTCCCGGGCATGGTTGTGATGGGTGTGTTCAGCGGCGTGCTTATTCCAGCGATGGCGTCCCTACGAAAGGAGCCGGCTCGGATGGAAGCGGTGTATGTCCGCGCCCTGCGCTTGATCACCGTGTTGGGGTGCGCGTTCGCTGTTGGAATCGCAGCAGCCGCACCGGAACTTGTGGAGTTTGTATACGGGCCTAAGTGGCGCGCGGTAGTACCAATCCTGCTGTGGCTCTCGGCTGCAAGCATTCTTCAGCCGATACAAAATACAGCCCAGTGGCTCTACATTATCGCGGAACGCGGCCGGGGCATGTTCATGATGGGCCTGATAGTTGCTGGATCCGCCATGCTGGCCTTTGCCATAGGCATTCCGTCCGGACCAGTTGGCGTGGCGCGTGCCTACGCAATTGCAAACACGATCGTTGCGTACCCGGTACTTCTCATGGGGCATCGTGCTTGCGGTCTAAATATTGCAAGAACCGTAGCTGAAAGCGCGCCTTTACTCCTCTGCGCGCTGATCATGGGTGGCGTTGTTTGGCTCATCGGAGTGGGAACTAGTGCCGCGAGCATGGGTCTCCACGGTCGGTTGGCATTGAAAATAATTATTGGCGTATTCACCTATGCCATTTGTCTCCGGCAACTCGCCCGTCCAACGTATTCCGAGATTCTGGCCCAGCTTTCCGCATGAAGGACCAATGCTGCACGTCCATGTAATCGACGAACTTAGAACTGGTGGGGCCCAGACCCATCTGATCACCATGCTGCGGGAGGCCATTACCTTCCCGGGTATCGAACACCACGTTGTGAGCCTCTTTGGAGACGGAGAACTCAGCGGAGAGATCCGCAGCCTCGGAGTTCAGGTACACGTTTTGGATCTGCGTCCTTATTTTCGAAAGCGAAAGTTCTTGACCGCTACGGCCGAGGTTCAAAAATTGATCGACATGCTGCAGCCGGATTTGGTTGAAGCACACCTGACCTGGAGCCGTTTCATCGCGTTGTTTGCCGCTTGGCGGGCCGGAGTGCCGCTGAGAATTGGTTTCGAGCAGGGCGATCTGTACATGAATTCTTGGAAATTCCGCATTGCAAACTTCGTGGCGCAGTCATTCGCACATCGAATCGTGGTTTGCAGTGAGGCGCTCGGGGATTGGGCACGCCATACACACGGCATCTTTCGGTCGAAGTTGCTGGTGCTGCACAACTGTGTGGATTTGACCCGGTTCAATCCTGAAGGCCCCGTGGCTAGGGATGTTCAGCCGGTTGCTGGCACTATCCTGTTCTGTGCCGTAGGTACGCTCGGCCGCGGTGTGAACAAGCGTATGGATGTCTGTATCCGAGCCTTGGCAAGCGCACGATCTGAAGGCGCCAATGTTGCCTTGGTCATTTGCGGAGACGGAGAGCAACGAAGTGAACTTGAAAAGCTGGCAACCTGCCTCGGTGTCGCTCGCCAAGTGAAGTTTCTGGGAACACGTCCCGATGTCCCAGCAGTCCTCCGGGCGTGCGACGTGTTTTGTCATGCCGCACCATGGGAGCCATTCGGGATCGTTGCGATCGAAGCTATGGCCGTGGGACTTCCGATTGTTGTGCCTGACTCGGGAGGAATTCGTGAAATTGTTGGCCAAGGTGATGGTGGTCTCCTTTATCCCGCGCTGGATCATCAAGCGCTGGGTCAAGCCATGGTCAGACTCGCCGAGGACCACAGCCTGCGGAAATCAATGGGAGCGGCCGGCCGTCGGATCGTAAAAGAGAGATTTTCAGTCCAGCAGTACCTTCCGCGACTTTACGGAGTGTATGGGATTAGTGTTGCCCTGAGTTCAGCGGCGATGGCCGGAAACAACTTATGAGCCGTTCCGTTCTAATAGTTACTCCGTTCTTCGCCCCCCAAAACCACGCCGCAGTTTTTCGTGCTTACAAGCTGGCCAAGTACCTGCCGCAGTTCGGATGGAAGCCAATCGTTCTTACCGGCGACAGGCAATATGAGTTTCATGAGGACCCCTGCCTTCTAGCGGAACTACCGGAGGAAGTGGAAGTCGTCCGCGCGCGATATGTGGAACCAAGTCTCAGGGGAGTTCGGATGACCTTCGGAGGCAAGGACAGAAGCTTTAAGTCACTGAAACAAATAACCCGAAACGGGAACGCACCCGGCACTACCCGGCATTCAGCCGCCACCCGCACATACAACCATCTCATTAAGAGCTGGGTGCAGGTTCCAGATGCTTATTGGACCTGGGCCAACGCGGCAATCGCCCTGGGCAAGAAGATCATTCGTGAGCGGGGCATCAATGTAATTTATACGTCGTGCTCGCCGTACTCTTCTCTCGGGGTGGGCTCAGAGTTACAAAAGGAGGGAGTGAAATGGGTGGCCGACTTCCGCGATCCTCTTGGCTATTCGCAGAAATTGACGAACTATGCTCCGCACATCTATAGCCGTCAGCGGGCAATTGTAAACCATGCTCTGAGCAATGCAGACGCTATAACAGTGCTATCGTCGAGCTATAGCAGTATCTTCAAAGATGTTTTCGGGAACGAACACCGCGAGCCCATCTTTATACCCACTGGGATTGACGAGAGCCTTCTGACGTCTTCCAGCGAAGACGTGCCCCGGCGGCCTGCGCCGTACTTGATTTTTGCCGGCGAATATTTGCCGGAGTACGACACCACATTTGTGGAAGCATTCTCAGCGGTGCTGCAGAACCAAGAAATCGCGAGAACTGGAATCAAGCTGCTCGTAGTCGGAACCCTTTCTCTAAACCGTAGCCGGTTAATGCCGGTTGTCGAGCAATTCGGACTTTCTCGGAATGTTGAGTTTCAGGATCAGATTCCACAAAACGAAGTGTACAAACTGGTGCGCGGAGCCCGCGCGGGTGTGTTGGTTCCCGGCACACGCGCTTTTTGGTGGGCTAATTTCGCCAAGATGACCGACTACATTGGGATGCGCAAACCCGTCGTCGCGATTGTGCCGGATCCGTCCGAAGCGCGAACTGCTTTGACACGCAGCCGTCTAGGTATTTTTCTGGATGGCTCTGCAGAGCGGCGAGCGCAGATTCTGAGAGATTTCCTGCTGGGTAATTATCAAATGCCGGCGCCAGACGAGGACGAGTGTGACCGTTACACCGCCCGTCGTCAGGTGCACTCGTTTGTCGAGATCTTTGAATCCTTAACAAAACCAAAAGCTATGAGCGCATCCGCCCAATGAACGCCAACACCCAGGACGAGCTTCTCCTGTTCGCGTTTGAGTATCCCCCAGTCTCCGGGGGGATTGCCAGGCTCTGTGCGGAAATCAGGAGCGGGCTGACACGAGATCACGTGAACGGACACGTGCTCACACAGGATTGCGCTGCACCCGTGCACAACGACGGATTGCCAGAGGTCCGAGTGAGATCCAAACGTCCCATCCGAGAGTGGCGCGCGTTTCAGTGGCTGCGGAAGCAGCGGAGCAAGACCCCGATTATCTGCGGAGTTTGGTATCCAGAGGGATTAATTGCCTATCTTTCCGGAGTGCGTCCTCTCGTCATCCTCACCCATGGTGCGGAATTGTTGCCCCCTGTGGACCGTTGGCGCCGCCCATTGTGGAAAGCGCTCCAACGCCGGGTGCTCGAGAGCGCGAGCCTTGTGATTGCCAACAGCGAGTACACGCGTCAACTTGTATCCAGGGTAGCCCCCAACGCCCGCGTCGAAACAATCCCGTTGGCGGTCGATCCTCAGCGTTTTGCCCCAAGAAATCGCGAAGCGGCAAAAAAGAAATACGGCGTTTCGGGAAAGCATGTCCTCTGTACCGTGTCACGCATGTATCCCTATAAAGGGCACGATGTCGTATTGCGGGCGATCGCCAGCCTTGCCCCGAACGAGCGCGAGCAACTCATCTACTTGGTTGTAGGCAAGGGCCCTTACGAGCCGCGGTTGAGAAAACTGGCTGCCGAGCTGCGTGTCGAATCGAATGTTCGTTGGCTCGGTTTTGTTGCAGAAGACGACCTGCCAGAAGTGTACTCGGCTTCCGACCTCTTCGTCCTGTGCACGCGCGATGCCCCAGAAGAACGGTGCGTCGAAGGATTTGGTCTGGTTTTTCTGGAGGCACAATCCTGCGGTACTCCCGTAGTAGGCACTCGAACTGGCGGTATCCCGGCAGCGATTCAGGATGGTGCAGGTGGATGGCTGATCGGGCAGGACGACAAGGAGGCGCTGGCTGGCATCATTCGTACATTGGTGCATTCGCCGGAGTTGTTCCGGGCGGCAGGAACACAAGCAAGGCAACGTGTTCTTCGGGAGCACACTTGGGTCCACTACATGCAGCGCTTTTTATCTGCTCTGCAAGATGCCGGCATCTCCACCGGTAAGTACACCGATGGGGTTACGGTTGTTGTTCCAACGTTAAACCGTGGGCCGTACCTGCTTGACACTCTGCAGGATTTGCTCGCGCAAACACATCGGCCGATCGAGATCCTCGTCGTAGATCAGTCGATGGAAGAGGTCCCCGCGCTACGCGACCTGGTTCGGGCACATTCCGATGTTATTTCGTACCACAAGGTGCGATTTCGCGGGCTGCCTCTGGCGCGAAACTATGGATGGCAGCATGCGAAATACGAAGCCATCGTCTTTGTCGATGACGATATTCGCTGCGGGCCCGAATTGGTGAGCGAGCACCTCCGAGGATTAACACAACCCGATATAGGCATGGTGGCAGGTGGAATCGACGAACCAACATCTTCTCGGGAGAGCAGTGAACCTGGGCAGTTTAATTCTTGGACGGCAACGCCGTCGCGCGGTTTCGACTCAACCGGTGAATTCCGTGTAAGCCATGTTCCAGGAGGGAATTTTTCCGCATGGCGTTCGGTATTGCAAAGCGCAGGAGGGTTCGACGAAGCACTTGCGGCAGGGGCAGCCCTTTACGAGGAGACGGAACTTTGCCTTAGAGTCCGCAAAGGCGGTTTCGACATCTTGTTCCGGGGGAGCGCTCGCCTTCAGCATCTAGCGGCCGGGAATGGCGGTTGCCGAGTGTCTGATCTTCCTAAATACATCAGTTGTCTTGCGCACAACCGCGCCGTCCTGATCGGACGCAACCTGCGCTGGTTTCAGGTTCCGATCGCATGCCTGCGACTTCTTCTCCTTTTTGTTTCTTATGCCGCACATTATCGTACCTTCGGTATTTTTCGACCGGGAATTGCGGGATTTACCAGCGGATTGCAGGCGGCCAAACAGCCGCCCATTTGCAGCCAGTATAAATCTGCAGCGGTGCATGCATGAGTAAGCTGTGGCTCTTCTGTTTCCCGCTGCTTTTCCTGCCCAACTTGGGTTTCTCGTACGAAACTCCGTATGGCGTGCTCGAAGCCAGCGACTGGGTGATTGGGCCCTTCGTCCTCTTGCTTGTGATCGCTCCATCAGCTGATCACCGACAGAAGATCTCGCAAGTGAACCTACTCCTCGTGGGCTTTCTTCTCTGGGCTTCGTTGAGCACTCTGTCGATTCATGCTCGATACAACTATCTTGACGTTGTTCCGGTCCTGGTTGGATGTTTTGCGAAACTGGCCAAGCTGGCGCTCTACGTGATGGCCGGCGTTCTCATTTCAACAAAACTCATCAGTTCGAGAGTGCGCGCGCAGTGGCTTTGGTCTCTGCTTGCAGCCGTGGTCATGCTCAGCGTGGGCCTGCTGATGGGCATCAATGACCAGAGCACGCAACTGATGGATTCCGGCGCGGGCTACAAGTCCTACAATTCCATCATCGTTTCAATGGCCATTCTCGGATCTTACATCGCTGGTTTATGGATCGACAATGTGGCAAGCCGGAGATGGCGTTCAGCCGCCATGCTTGTTGTGGGATTCGCAATATGTTCCGTGCTTTTATCGGCTTCGCTCACAGCTCACGGACGTGGGGGTTGGCTCGCCTTGATCGTCGGATGTGGCTACATCTTCTGGAAAAAAACCCGGAGGACTAGAGCTTTCGCAATTGTCCTGTTTCTTAGCTTGACAGCGTCTGCTGCGTACGAAGCTCTTCCCAATTTCAAGTCTC
The DNA here is from genome assembly GCA_035601775.1 of Terriglobales bacterium. Lineage (GTDB taxonomy): Bacteria > Acidobacteriota > Terriglobia > Terriglobales > Acidobacteriaceae > JABDBE01. The sequence goes on from DATNNO010000085.1 coordinate 259,231, forward strand.
TTGTGGACACCACCATCTCCTCTCGGGACGATGCGGAAACGTATCGGGTATCCGGAGTAGATGAAGGCGCACGCGTCACTGCCTGGATGCACGAAGCTCCTAATTTGATCAACGCACCTCTGCTGGGGACTGGCTTCTATCATCGCGGGGGGCCTTCCGGTTTGTGGGACACAGGATCGCACAACTTTTTTATTCAGATGTTCTTGGAAACCGGGGTGGTTGGAGGCGTTCTTGTACTCATGGTCTTCGTGCTGATGTGGCGTCAGGCCGGGTCAGCAATTTCACGGCAGGCCAGGATCAGTATTGCCACCCGCGCAGCCTTGATCACGGCTGTCGTCGGTGGTATGAGCGGTGAATATTACTACGGCAACGTTAGCGTTCTGGTACTGTTCGCGGTATTTGCATTCGCTGGCGCCGGACGATTGGAAACTGTCACGCGCTCAGCGGGCAACCAGGGCCTCCAAATCCGGAGTTGGCAACGGGTCGCTTCATGATGCCTTTAGTTTCCGTTTTGATGCCCGTCTTCAATGCCGCCGACACATTGCCTCTCGCGCTGGCATCGCTGCAGGCGCAGACCTACGAGAATTGGGAATGCATCATTGTGGACGACGGCTCCACGGATGATCCGGCGGCCGTCATTAAAAGCCTGCGCGATGCGAGGATTCAATCCCATCGCCTGGACAGAAATCGCGGGCGCGGATATGCCCGCCAGCACGCGTTAGAGATTGCTCGGGGCAGATACGTTACTTTCCTTGATGGAGATGATTGGATCTGCCCAACTAAGTTCCGCGAACAGGTGGAGTTGCTCACGGCGCAGCCAGACATCGCCATCGTGAGCACAGGTATGGCGATCTCGAACCAAAATGGCGAGCTTGCCGGAATTCGGAATTCAGCTATTGGCAAGTCAGCGATGAATGCTGCTCTTTGGCGGCTGGGTATGCCTCCCCTGGCATTTGCTCCTTCGATGATGGCTGCCGACCTGGCGAAGAAAACTGGTTTCGACAGTTCCTTCCCGATCTCCGAGGATGTCGACTTTCTATTAAGGACATTGCTCGGTAAGCGATATGCGGTGCTGCCGGCTCCCTTGTACGTCTATCGCGAACCGGGTTCGACCACACTACACAAAGTGAGCGCTGCCCTGAATTACTGCTGCCGAATGTTCATGAAGCAGTTTGATCAATACCCAGTGGACTGCACCCTTGAAATCGCCAAAGCCCGTGGAAAGCAAGTGGTCTATCACACCGCCGCCGCGCTTGGGCTTTGGGAACAAATCATCGCGCGCCGCTCCCGTCCACCCTCCGCCGCCGAGCGTCAGCAGTACCAGGACGCATGGAAAACCGTAACGGATATCGCGCACGGGGCTGCACTGGCAGTTTAAGGGCATAGAGCACCCGAAATAACCCTAAATTTTCCCGACACACAACTCATATGACTACTGCGGCGGTTCAGCAAAGAATTACCCCATCCCGTGCGCAAGCACAGATTCCTTTCGCTCCCTGGCCTTATTTCGAGGCCGATGAAATCGAGGCGGCCGCGGCCGTCCTGCGTTCAGGGAAAGTGAATTACTGGACAGGGCAGGAAGGCCGACTGTTCGAAACTGAGTTCGCCCGCTCAGTTGGCACGAAATATGCCATATGCGTCGCCAATGGGACTGTCGCCCTGGAATTGGCGCTCCAAGCGCTCGGCATTGGTCGCGGCGATGAGGTGATCACCACATCCCGCACCTTCATTGCGTCCGCGAGTTGCATTGTGATGCGCGGCGCTCGTCCCGTGTGCGTCGATGTAGACCCGAACAGCCAGAACATTACGCCCGAAACCATACGTCAGGCGATTACTCCAAGAACAAAGGCCATCATCGCGGTGCATTTGGCAGGATGGCCGTGTGATATGGACGAGATCCTACAACTGGCGTCTGAGCACGGCTTGCGAGTAATTGAGGACTGTGCGCAAGCCCAGGGTGCAATGTACAAAGGCCGGCCGGTGGGCTCGCTGGGAGACGTCGCAGCTTTCTCGTTTTGCCAGGACAAGATCATGACGACTGCCGGCGAAGGAGGAATGCTCACCACGAACGACCGCGAGGTTTGGGAGCGCGCGTGGAGCTTTAAAGACCATGGCAAGAGCTATGACGCCGTTTACAACCGTGAGCACGGAGAGGGCTTTCGTTGGCTGCATGAATCGTTTGGCACCAATTGGCGAATGACAGAGATACAGGCCGCACTCGGCCGTGTAGCCCTCACAAAAGTATCACGGTGGGTCGAGACCAGACGTCGTCACGCGAATACGCTGACCAGAACTCTTTCCAGCTTGCCCGGCCTGCGAATTCCAACAGCTCCAGACAGCGTGCATCACGCGTATTACAAGTATTATGCGTTTCTCCGCCCCGAAATGCTGCAGGATGGATGGGACCGCAATGCCATCATGCAGGCGATCAAAGCGGAGGGGGTACCCTGCTTCGTCGGAAGTTGCAGCGAGATCTACCTTGAAAAAGCGTTCGTTGCACGCCGCAAGCATCCGAGTCTCCCTGTGGCCAAGCTGCTCGGCGAGACCAGCCTCATGCTCTTGGTTCACCCAACGCTGTCTGACGAACACATCGCGGTTACGTGTCAGACAATCGAAAGCGTAATTGCAAAAGCGGTTAAGTGCAGCACTGTCTCTGCCCGCGGTCGTTCGGCGGCGCCAACAGCTAAACGTACGTAGATTTTCTTTTCCGGCTACCTACCCATGTCAAACGAATTCCGCAACACATCCTCCATGCTTGTCAGGCGGCGGTTTTGGGCAGTCGCATTGTTCCATTTCCTGCTGATTGCGACCTCGATCGTAATCGCGTGGTTGCTTCGATTCGACTTTCGAATTCCCTTCCCAACCCTGCTCTTCGGCTGCGTGCCAATATTGATCCTGTTCCGAGTCGCCGCTTTGGCACGCTTCAATCTCTTACATGGGTACTGGCGCCACAGCGGCGTGACCGATGTAATTGACATTGGCAAAGCGGTCGCTCTCGGCAGCCTGGCGTTTTTCGTGACCACCCGCTACGTCCTTCGCAAGTACGAGTTCCCACTTTCGATTTACATACTCGAAGCGATTGTTACGGCAGCAGGGTTAGCGGGGGCACGCTTATGCGCAATGACTCTCAAGAGCAGGACCCTCGTCAGTCCAGCCATGCACAAGAAGCGTCGGGTGATCGTCGCAGGGGCGGGAGAGGCCGCAAGCCTTCTGATACGTGAAATGTTGAGGACTGAATTCGTCCCGGTAGCATGTCTCGATGATGATGTTTTCAAGCACGGAGCAAAGATCCATGGCGTGCCGGTTGTGGACACGATTGACGCTATCGGGTTGATGGTCAAAACCTACCATGCGGAAGAACTCTTCATTGCCATTCCTTCGGCCAATGGCTCTCAAATGCAGCGCATCAGCAGGATGTGCGAGCAGGCCGGTGTGCGCTATCGAACGGTCCCAAACCTTCACGACCTATTAATGGGCCGCGGCTCAATTTCGCAATTGAGAGAGGTCAGCGTTGAGGACCTCCTGGGCCGTGACCCTGTTCAACTGGACCTGAGCATGGTTCGCAACCAGATCGCCGGTAAAGTGGTAATGGTCACGGGAGCTGCGGGGTCTATCGGCTCGGAGCTTTGCCGTCAAGTTCTGGCCTACCATCCCGCTAAGTTGATCGCGCTGGATCAGGCGGAAACGCCAATGTTCTATTTACAATTGCAGCTCACGAAACAGCCTGCCGGCGATCGGGTCGTGTACTCGGTCGCGGATGTTGCCAACACTTCACGCATGCGCCGGATACTCGGTGAGGGAGCGGTAGAGATTATTTTCCACGCCGCGGCCTACAAGCACGTTCCACTCGTAGAGCTCAATATTCGCGGCGCGCTCAACAATAATGTGCTCGCGGTACCCCCCTTGTTGGATGTCGCCGAAGAGTGCGGCTGTGAAGCATTCGTGTTGATTTCCTCTGATAAGGCCGTGGAACCCACCAGTTTCATGGGGGCCACCAAGAGGCTGGGAGAACTGATGCTGGCGGCCAGGCCAAAAAAGAACATGCGCTGCGTGTCAGTGAGGTTTGGGAATGTCCTGGGGTCGCAGGGCAGCGTGATTCCAGTATTTAAGGAGCAGATCGAAAAAGAGAGCCGCATCACGATCACACACCCGGAAATAACCAGATTTTTCATGACCATTCCAGAAGCTGTGTCACTGGTTCTGCAGGCATTTACTATCGGTGAGCATGGCGACATTTTGGTTCTGGATATGGGCAATCCCGTCCGCATACTCGATCTGGCGCATTCACTAATTCGCCAGTGCGGGAAATCTCCCAGCGAGATAAAGATCGAATTCGTCGGCCTGCGCCCAGGAGAAAAGCTGCACGAAGACCTCTTCTATCCAAGGGAAAGGCAATTACCAACCACTAACCGCAAAGTGAAGCGAACCCAGTCTGAGATCATCCCGTGGCCGGCACTGTGGGCCCATTTAGAAGACCTGATCTCGTTGACGAATTCTGGCACTGAGGTTTCAATCCGGGCCAAGATGAAAGAAATCATCCCCGAGTATTCCTACCAAACTGAGCCTGTGCCTGTGCAGAACGAACCAGCCGAGAACGCTTTTTCTCCCGCGATGGATATTGCGAGAGCATTCGCCGCCGGCGCCGGACAGGACTAAGCCGACCTATCCCGCATCGCTCGATCCGCTCCGTAACACCCTCCTTGATGTGCACCTTGGCTATTTAGTCCAGGTCTTTCCCCGCCCTTAGCAAATCTGCTCACAAGTGCGTTCACCCCGGTTTTCCAACCCTCCGTCTTGCCTGTCCGTTTAACTTCCTTTCTCGCCATGCGAAAGCTCGGCCTAGTTTCGTCGTTTCGTCGCTCCTCGGTTTGAGGTTCATGGTGGCTGGAGACTTTCATAGGCGAGTCTTGTCCAAAAACTTGCTTTCCAAGGACTTGGCAAGTACACCTAAAGCGGCGTACAGTATCGTTTCCTTCAGAATCTTGCTGTTTCCACCACATAGGAGCACGTCGCATGCGTTACTGGCTGGTTCTTGTGCTCGCAGTTTTCTGCTTCAGCCTTTCCGCTTCTTCCCAAACCGCGGAAGAGTTGGTCAACAAGAACATCGAGGCCAAGGGAGGGATGAACAAGATTGAAGCCATCCTTCGAGGAATTCTTTTCGTGTTTCGCAGTAGCATACCTTGGGAGATGCTGCCGCAGGAACTGGACTGTCTTGGCAACGGCAGATAACTTAATAGATAACTATTGACAATCCGAGAGCAAAGGCGCAGAGTTCGGTGTGTCTTTCCGGGGAGCGTGTCTCCCTCTACTTGCGCGGGCACCTGCCCGCTTCGAGCCGCCTGAGACGTGCTCGATTTCTCCCCCGAAAAGTCTTACAGTCCTAAATTCTTTACGGTCCGGCTCCAAGGCCAATCAACAATGTACCAGGAGGTGTCTCGTGAAGCGCACAAGCGTTTGGCTGTACATGGTCGTCGTGCTCTCCCTATCGTCGATTTTCACTCAGCAGCAGGAAACTGCAGCCTCGGCAGCCGGAGTCAGAACACAAGAGGGCGTCGGGCAGAAGAAGGCCGCAACAGCCCAGCGGGAACGAGCATTCTTTATTCAGCCTCCAATGAGTATGGCCAGTATGGAGGCCCGCGACGTCCAAATGCGTCGGATGGAAACCCGCGGTCAATTGCCCCTGAGCTTCGAGCCCAACCAGGGCCAGACCGACAATCGCGTGAAGTTCCTGTCGCGAGGCAAGGGTTACGTGCTCTTCCTGGCCGCTAACGAGGCAGTGCTGGAACTGGCAAAGGGTTCGCGGCAGCCGCCGCAGGCGAGCCGCTACCCGGGAGTTTCTAGTGCCAGCAACAAGCCGCTCCAGGACGACGCTGCTCGAACTGCCGTCCTGCGAATGCGCCTGGCTGGGGCGAATCCCTCGCCTGAGACCGTAGGTCTTGAAGAACTGCCGGGGAAAAGCAATTACTTCATCGGCAAGGACCCGAGCAAATGGCACACGAACGTGCCCATGTACAGCAGGGTGAAATATCACGACGTGTACCCTGGCATCGACCTCGTGTACTACGGAAACCAGCGGCAACTGGAGCAGGATTTTGTCATCCGCCCGGGAGCCGAACCTCGAAGCATCGTGCTCGGCTTTCAGGGTGCCGACAAACTGGAAGTGGACGCTGAGGGGGAACTTGTGCTGCACACTGCAATTGGCCCGATCCGGCAGCAGAGGCCGTTCATCTATCAGGAAGTCAATGGCGTGCGACGGGAAATCTCCGGCGGTTATGTGCTCAAAAGCAAAGATCGGGTCGGCTTCGATGTAGCCGCCTACAACACAAGCCGCCCGCTGGTCATCGATCCGGTGCTCCTCTACTCCACCTACCTCGGCGGGGGCGGTGAACTGAACGCAGCCATCACGGTAGATAGTGCCGGCAATGCGTACGTGACCGGCGTCACCACCTCGACCAACTACCCGACGACCGCAGGCGACTTCCAGACGACCGCTCCCGGTGGACCCGGGGACGCCTTCGTGACGAAGCTGAATCCCACCGGCTCCGGACTCGTCTACTCTACATACCTCGGCGGCAGTGGCAGTGATCAGGGCAGCGGCATCGCGGTGGACTCTTCCGGCAATGCGTACGTTACGGGCGTCACCTTTTCGAGGAACTTCCCGACGACCCTTGGCGCCTTCCAGACGACTGGCCCTCGCGGAAACCAGGCCGCTTTCGTGACGAAGCTGAATCCTACCGGCTCCGGGCTCCTCTACTCAACATACCTCGGGGGTAGTTACGCTGATAACGGTGCTAGCATCGCAGTGGACTCTTCAGGCAACGCCTACGTGACGGGCCAAGCAGATTCTAACGACTTCCCGACGACCGCCGGGGCCTTCCAGCCTACGTTCGGCGGGGGAAATTCGGACGCCTACGTGGCGAAGCTGAATCCCACCGGTTCCGGACTCGTCTACTCCACGTACCTAGGTGGCATCAATCAAGACCAGGCCATCGGCATCGCCGTCGACTCGTCTGGAGATGCTTATGTTGTCGGCACCACCGGATCCGCTGACTTTCCGACTACGGCAGGCGCCTTCCAGGCGACCGGAAACCAGGGCGCTATCAACCCTTTCGACGCCTTCGTGACAAAGGTAAATCCCACCGGTTCCGGACTGGTCTACTCTACCTACCTTGGCGGCAGTAGGTTCGACGAGGGCACAGCCATCGCCGTGAACGCTTTGGGCAACGCCTATGTGACCGGCCTCACCGAATCGGCCGACTTTCCGACTACCGTTGGAGCTTTACAGACCACCTTAGATGGAACCGACGACGCCTTCGTGACGAAGCTAGACCCAACAGGCTCGGTACTCGTCTACTCCACCTACCTTGGTGGTAGTAGCGTTGATTTCGGCCGAGCCATCGCCGTGGACTCTTCCGGCAACGCCTATGTGGCGGGCCTCACCGAATCCACAAACTTCCCGACGAGCGCAGGCGCCTTCCAGCCGACCTCCGGCGGAAGCCAGGACGCCTTCGTGACAGAAGTAAATCCCACCGGCTCCGGACTCGTCTACTCCAGCTACCTCGGTGGCAGCGGCAATGACTATGGCCAAGGCATCGCTTTGGACTCCTTGACTATCCCAAATGCGTACGTGACGGGCACCACCAGCTCGACCGATTTCCCGACGACCCCCGGGGCATTCCAGACCACCTTCGGCGGCGGGACTTCCGATGCTTTCGTGGTCAAAATCGCTCCCCCGTTTAGCTTTGCCCCGTTAGCGTTCCCGACACAGGCAATGGAGGGCGACCTGAAGTTGAACCCCGGTGACACTCTTCGGGTCGGTTATGACTTCACCATGCCGGGTAGCCATCCTTCCGCCACCGTGAGATTCTCCACCGGCCAAGTAAGCTTCCCCTACACTTGCGTCTCCGGCCCGGGAGCGGGCAATCTAATTGTACCGTTCGGTGCGGAGACCTACCCCGACACTCAAAACAGCAGCGCTTGGGTCCCGAGTGGCAACCAGCAGGACCCCTCGGTTTTTCAAGGTCAGATGGCAGTGCCCGATCTTTGCAGTGGCAACCAAGTACGGTTCCAGAAGGGAGGTACGTTCACTACGGGCGTCTGCTCGACCGACAGCACCGACAAGGTCAACGCTCGTTGGCACTATAGCGGAAACGGCAGCGCTGGAGGTTGGAGTGGAACCAAATCGGTCGTTCCAGCGTTTTGTCCATAAGATCACGTGCGGGACCCCAACCAGCGGTGGATCTTCAATGTCAGCACCAAGATCCTGGCGGCGAACGCGACATACGTGTACACCATCACGCTGAGTGTCGGTACCACGATCATGTTCCACTATGGACTGAGATAGAAGACGGCGAAAGGACTGAAGAGAAGCTCAAACAGACACCGATTCGAAGTTGTAACCAAGCCTGCAGGGAGGGCCAGCGGCGCCTTTGCTGCTTTTCCGTTCAATTCGTGCTCAGTCCATCTTCTTGAAAGGAATGCGGCGGGAAAAATGTTATAACGAGACTGTGCCAACCCTCTGGTCGATTAAACTCCTCAAAGTGCGATCCAGACACTGATGCCCGCACTCCCGAGCGCATGGGCAAGCGAGTCGCATAAGTTCCAACCAAAGAGGCGGGGTTTTGTTAGAGGCTCTTAGCAAATCGCTCACAAGTGCCTTCCCTCCGGTTTTCCAGCCGTCTTGCCTGTCCCTTTGACTCGCTTTTTCCCCGTCGGGCTAAAGCTCAGCCTAGTTTCGTCATTTCGTCGCCCCTCGGTGTGAGGCTTTCATGGTGACGCGAGACTGCCACGGGCGAACCCTGTCCAAGTAACCTGCTTCCCAAGCACTTGGCAAATACGTCTAAAGCGGCGTAGAGTATCGTTTCCTTCAGAATTTTGCTGTTTCTACCACATAGGAGCACGTTGCATGCGTTATTGGCTGGTTGTTTTGCTCGCAGTATTCTGCTTCAGCCTTTCTGCTTTTTCCCAAACCGCGGAAGAGTTGGTCAACAAGAACATCGAGGCCAAGGGAGGGATGGACAAGATCAAAGCCATCAAGACCTGGCGCATGACTGGCAAACTTATTGCTGGCGGCATCACAGCCACATCGGGCCAGGAAAACATGCGCCCGAACCTGGTGCGCGAGACCGTTTCGCTCCAGGGCATGAACGCGGTGCAAGCCTATGACGGCTCCACCGGCTGGCAGATCCAGCCTTTCGGCGGCCGGAAGGATCCCGAACTGATGGGAGAAGACGATATGCGGGATCTTCTGATTGACTCCGACTTCGATGGGCCTCTGGTGGATTACAAGGCCAAGGGGAATGTGATCGAGTATCTGGGCCACGACATCATCGACGGTGACGATGCCCTCCGGCTTAAGGTCACGCTGAAAAATGGTGACCTCCTGTACTACTACCTCGACCCTGACACTTACCTGGAAATTCGCAAGGAGACCCAGGAATTCATTCGCGGCTCGGTGCGGGAGAACGCTTCCGACCTCGGCTCCTATAAGCCCATCGCCGGTGTGATGTTTCCATTTTCCATCGCATCAGGGCCGAAGAACGATCTCACCTCCTGGCAGACGGTGACGGTCGACAAAATTGAAGTGAACGTGCCGATAGATGCTTCCGAGTTCGCCGTACCCGCGTCCCTTAAGAAAGATACACCGAAAAAACAGTGAACGGCGAAAGGTAGAATGCGCCGCTTTTGTTCGCACCACAATCGCAGGATACGATTTTGCGGGAAATGACATTCGCATTCCGAAGAGGACTTTTACAGATGACAGTTCATGCCAGCTCCTATCACCTGCTGCGAACCTTCTCGCGGTTACTCGGTCTTGGATCGTTTTTTTTATCCGTGGCGGTTTCCGCTCAGCAAGCGACTAAGTTCGATGCCGCCAGTATTTCTGGACTCCCCGCGCGCAACATCGGTTCCGCCACCATGAGTGGACGCATTGCAGCGGTGGCTGCGGTGAACGAAAACGGCCGCCTTACGGTATTTGTCGGTGCGGCCAGCGGCGGAGTGTGGAAGTCGGTGAACGGCGGAACTACTTTCAAGCCGGTGTTTGACCGTCAATCCGTTCAGTCGATCGGAGCGGTCGCGATTGATCCTTCGAATTCCAAGATCGTTTGGGTGGGCACGGGAGAAGCATGGACCAGAAACAGCGTCTCGATTGGCGATGGCATTTACAAATCGACCGATGGCGGCGAGAACTGGACCAACGTGGGGTTGAAGGACTCGGAGCACATCGCGAAGATTCTCGTCGATCCGAAGGACAGCAATAGCGTCCTCGCCTGCGCCACCGGCCACGTCTGGAACGATAATGACGAGAGGGGAGTTTTCAAGACGTCGGATGGCGGAAAAACGTGGAAGAAGGTTCTGCCCGGAGCTAACGGTTCCACCGGGTGCGGCATGCTCGCAATGAGTCCCCTCGAACCGAAAACTATCTTCGCTTCAATGTGGGACTTCCGGCGCCAGGGTTGGACATTCCGTTCTGGAGGCCCGGGCAGCGGAATCTACCAGTCCACCGACGGCGGCGAGCGTTGGACCGAACTAAACGACGGAAACAGCAAGGGCCTGCCCGAGAAACCCTGGGGACGAATTGCGCTGGCGGTGGCGCCCTCCAAGCCGCAGGTCGTCTACGCCATGATTGAGTCGAAAAAGAGCGCTCTGTTCCGGTCCGACGACGGCAGCAAGACATGGAATCGTCTGGATGCCAGCCGATTCATGGTCTGGCGTCCTTTTTATTTTGCCAATCTGATCGTGGATCCCAAGGATGAGAACAAAATCTTCAAACCTGATTTGCAGTTGCTGCTCAGCGTGAATGGCGGACAGAGCTTTAGTTCCGTTGGCGGCGGCGCGCATGGCGATTTCCACGACGTGTGGATCGATCCTACCGATCCAAATGTGATGTATACGGGCGATGACGGCGGCCTGTGGCGCAGCGAAGATGGGGGCACTCGCTGGAAGCACCAGATCAACCTGCCGCTTTCGCAGTTCTACCATGTGAGCGTCGACAACGCGAATCCCTATCATGTTTACGGGGGCTTGCAGGATAACAGCAGTTGGATCGGAGACTCGTCCTACCCCGGTGGCGTCACCAATTCGCGCTGGGAAAACATTTATGGCGGCGACGGCTTCTGGGCTTTTGAGGATCCCTCCGACCCCGATTACATCTACGCCGAAGCCCAAGGCGGCACAATCGGTCGCGTCAATCGGCACACGCTTGAAACCCGGCCCATCCAGCCGCTTCCCGACTACAACGAAAAGAAGTTGCGCTTCAACTGGAACACGCCGATTCACATGAGTCCGAATGAGAAGGGCACTATCTACGTCGGTGCGGAGTTCCTGTTCCGTTCTCGCGACCACGGACAGTCGTGGGAACGCATTTCACCCGACCTCACCACCAACGATCCTGAAAAGCAGAAGCAGGAAGAGTCCGGCGGAGTCACCGTCGACAACTCTTCCGCGGAAATGCACACCTCGATCTACTCCATTTCGGAATCGCCGAAAAACGGGCAGATCATCTGGGTTGGCACCGACGACGGCAATCTGCAGATCACGCGGGATGGCGCCAAGACCTGGACCAACGTCGTGGCTAACGTTCTTGGGCTGCAGAAGAATTCCTGGGTTTCGACCATCGAGGCCAGCCGCTTCGACGAAGGAACCGCATACGCCACCTTCGATCGCCATACCTTTGGCGACATGAAACCCTATGCGTTCAAAACCACTGACTACGGAAAGACTTGGACTGCGCTGAACGTGCAAGAAAACGGAGTCCTCGGCTATGCGCACGTGATCAAGGAAGACACCGTCGATCCGAACCTGCTGTTCCTGGGAACGGAATTCGGTCTTTGGATCTCCGTCGATGGGGGCCAGCATTGGGCACAGTACAAGGCAAGTAACTTTCCCTCGGTGGCGGTGCGCGACCTAGTAATGCATCCACGCGAGTCCGATCTGGTGCTGGCGACCCACGGACGGGGCATCTGGATCATCGACGACATTTCTCCGCTGCGTGCGCTGACACCTGATCTGATGGCCAAGGACGCTACCCTGATCCAGGGTCCGCCGGCTATTCAATACTTCAATGCCAACGGAGGGTGGGCCGAAGGCGACGAGAGTTTCAATGGACCCAGCCGGACTACTGACGCCTTCATCGACTATTACCAGAAGCATCGTCACATCTTCGGCGACCTGAAGATCGAAGTCCTCGATCCAGAGGGCAAATTGGTGGATGCGGTCCCGGGCAGCAAACATCGGGGTCTCAACCGGGCGACGTGGTCGATGCGGCTCAAGCCTCCGATCGTTCCCCCAGCGGCTACGGCTCTGTTCCAAGCAGCCCAGGGTCCGCGAGTTCTGCCAGGCACCTACACGATCAGAATGACCAAGGGAGATCAAGTCTACACGGAGCCGCTGAAAGTGGTTCTTGATCCCCGCGCTAAATACACGGTCGATGATCGAAAGGCGCAGTTCGACCTGGCCGTGAAGTTGGACCACCTGCTCGGTCACATGAGCTATGCCGTGAGCGCCATCGAAGGAGTGCGCAACACCGCTGTGGCTCGCTCTGCCAAGCTGGCTGAGAAGGATCCTCTTCGTGGCCGCCTCCAGCAACTTTCCGCTGACTTGGATAAGCTCCGTTCCAAGATCGTGGCCACCAAGGAAGGCGGCGCTATTACGGGTGAAGAGCGCATCCGCGAACATCTCGGCGCTCTGTATGGCGACGTGAATGGTTTCGAGGGCAGACCTACCGATTACCAGGTCGCTCGCACGGAGTCTCTTGGCCGTGAACTGGAGGACGTGATTGCGGACTTCCGCAAGCTGACGGACAAGGAACTATCCGGAATCAATGCTGGCCTTAAGAAGAAGAAACTCGATGCGATCCCGGTGCTGGCCGAGGCGGACTGGGAAAAGCAGCATGAGGAACCCTCGGCGAAATCGGCTGGGGCGAGAATTCGCGAGATGGACTGATCGGGTAGTCTCAATCGGGTGGTCCCACGCGGTTTGCACAAACAGGGAAATCGATCTGCCGCCGCCATTGGCGCAACTCCAGAGCTCTTTCGTTAGCCCATCTCGGCGGCTTTAGCGGCATTGCTGAGTTCTTTTGCTTCGCCTAGCGGTAACTCCACCGTCACTCGCGCGCCATGAGGCTGCAGGTTCGCGAGCCTGATCTCGCCATCGTGCTCTTTGACAATTCCGTAACAGATGCTCAGTCCCAGCCCGGTTCCTTTACCTACCGGCTTGGTTGTGTAAAAAGGATCGAGTGCGCGGTTCAAATCCTTGAATCCGGCGCCGGTATCTTCCACTTCGACGATAGCCCGGTTTCCACGAGCAAAGGCGCGCACGGTGATCCGCTTCGGACCTTCCACATTTTCGACCGCATCGATGGCGTTGTTTACCAGGTTCAGCAGAATCTGCTTGAACTGGTCTTCATCCACCGCCACCCTCGGAAGGTTGGACCGAATGTCTGCGAGAATTTCCAGTCCCCGGGTATGCGCGTAATACTCGCGCAACGTAAGCACGTCTTTGACAACCGGAGCCAGGTCAACCGACTGACGATCCATGGTACTTTGCCGCGAGAATCGCAGCAGGTTTTCTACGATCTTCTTCATGCGGCGGCTCTCGTTGACCAGCTTATCCAGCTTGTCGCGCGGAGGCCCGGTGGGCACATCGTCGCTGAGTAGATCGCCGTAGCCCATTACGGCGGTGAGCGGGTTGTTAAGCTCGTGGGCAACACCGGCCACTAACTGTCCCAATGCCGCAAGTTTTTCCGAGCGGATCAACTGGCTCTGCAACGACTTCAACTCAAGAGCCACCGCAAGATCAGCCGCCAGAAGCTCGATTCGCGCCAACTCCGGGGCAGTGACCGCTTCCACATCCCGCGGATCATCGAGCGCGATACAGCCCAGATAACCGCCGCGCGCGGAACATAAGGGAATCAGAAGCTCATCTCCCGTGTTCCAGTAAGGATTCGGATCGTAGCGGAGCGAACTTTTTAGGGGGTCGTATTTCGCGGCCTCTGCCTCGGAGAGTAGAAACGAATTCTGACCGATCTGGCGGCCGCGGGCGCAGAAATCTTTGATGTCGTCCGCGGTCCAGAGGCGAGCTTTCTTCTCCAACTGGGCCAATGCAGCGGGAGACAGTCCGCTGGCTCCCGCCACCCGCAAACCATGGCCCCCACTATCGAGCTGGATGACAGCGAGACGGAAATTGCTCACGTCGGTGATAGCCGAGGCTATTTCATTGCACAGCAAGTCCACCGTCGCGCCACTGAGCAGTTGCGAGGTGATCGTCGAAAAGCGTTCCAATTGATGATTCAGCGCACGTTCCTTGCGCTGCATGCTCTCGATGGACTCGGACTTGTCCTCGACGATTGCCAGAATCATCCCGAACGCAACAAACAGCTTGGGAGTATTCCAAAGTTCCGCCGGGATGTTCGCATGGGGCGCGATGCGATCCAGCAGCATCCCTACAGGAAACACCGCCCCCCAGCAGAAAAATCCTCCGACAGTAGTTAGAATACCGGGCGAAGCGCGCCAGTAGTTCAGACAAATAAAAACTCCAGGCAGCGCAAACCCGAGGCCCAACAGGGCGGTCAAACCTTCATCAAAGGAACCGTGCAATGCCGCCCGGACAGCCCAGAAAGCAATTGCCGAACCCACCAGCGCAAGCGAAACGGCATATACCGAGAACTTGCGCACCCAGAAGAGAAAGAGAATTCCCCCCAGGAAACACGCCAACAGGCAGAGCACATAGGACCAACGCAGGTGCAGATCGAAACTAGCCAGAATCGCATAGGCCACTGAAGGTATACCGGTGATCAGGAGCATCAGGGTTCGCTTGCGTTTATCTTCCGCGACTGCTGAGACAGAGACCACAAACGCCACGGCTGCGGCTTGCAGCGTACCCAAATCGATGGCCAGGAGGTACGGGTTAACGTCTCCCGTCGCCGGCTCCAGCATCTGCGCCACAAAGTGCGTAAAGATTAGGAACCACGCCACCATCCACAGTTGCAAACGCGCAGAGCGGCTGTGCCGCTTCAGCGCCAGGAAAATGCCGACCAGCACGGCCACCGTTACTACGGTAGGGATTTTCTCAAGCAGCGTCATAAGTAATAAGGAGGCTCCGACCCACAGTATGTCAATTTGGCAAAAGAACCAAGCGGTTAAGGGTTACTAAGGTAACCAAAGTCATAATGGGCGTATCATTAACATGCTCGCGCAACTTTCATGATGGGTTGGGTTTAACCACATTGATTACGATTCCAGACCTTTGTTTTCTTTATGCATGGTGTCGCGCTGACGAATCATTGAATTAACGCCAGACTTGGGGAAAACTGAGGTGATTCGCAGCCCAGAAAGATTCGGGAATCTGAGTAACGCTCCCCGAATCCAACTCAGGCGGCGAGGGATCACATCCAAATCTCTAGGAAGTTTCTTCGGAGAAAAACTTGAAAAAACTAAGCTTGATTGCCATCCTTTTTGTATTCTGCCTTTTCGAAAGAATCGCCGTCGGACAACAGATCGATGCAGCTTTTGGTCTCAGCACGCTCTCGTCGGCCGCTGGCAAGACCTCTGGGGGATTCTTTTTCCCCACCGAGGGAGGCGGCGCATACCCCAGCTTCAGTGCAGATTTCCTCCTCATCCACCGTGTGGGGATCGAAGGGGAAGTGGACTGGAGGGCGCGGCAGAATTTGTATGGAGGCTTTCAGCCCTATCGTCCGATCTTCTACTCTTTCAATGCCATTTGGGCCCCGAAGCTTGCCAAGCCCATTACGGCTGAGTTGCTGGCTGGAATCGGCGGTGAGAGTCTTCGGTTCTATACTCCCGTGGGGACCTGCAATATTACCGGGTGTACCAATTACGTCAGCAGCAATCATTTGGTAGGGGACTTTGGAGGTGGCATTCGCGCGTACTTCTGGCGCAACGCCTTTATTCGTCCGGAAGTACGCGTCTACCTGATTCACAACAACATTGAATTCAGCTCCGGCTATGCGGAACGGTATGGTGTCTCGCTCGGCTACAGCTTCGGCGGACGGTAGTTACTTGTTTCTTCGCCTGAAGAGAATCGCAAGGTGCACCTTCGGGAGGAATCCGCTCTCGCGGGTGTGGCATGGACGCGTTCGCCCGCATCTCTGGGCAGTCGTGCCTCTCCCGAACGCCACTCATGAAGCCAGTTCTTATATGCTCCATTTGGTTACAATGGAGGCATGACGGACCCATTGATCATTGCTGGGCGCGAGTTCCATTCCCGCCTCATTGTGGGCACGGGAAAGTACAAGTCATTTCAGGAAACCGCACGGGCGCTGGAAGCCAGTGGCGCGGAGATGGTGACGGTGGCCGTGCGCCGGGTGAATCTTGATCGCAGCAAGGAGTCACTACTCGACTACATTGACGCCAAGAAATACTTTCTGCTGCCCAACACGGCGGGCTGCTACACGGCCGACGAGGCCATTCGCGCGGCGCGTCTGGGACGCGAGGTCGGGCTTTCCGATTGGGTGAAACTCGAAGTCATCGGCGATCAGGCAACGCTCTATCCGGATGTACAGGCTACGCTGGAAGCGACCCGCGTTCTGGTGAAGGAAGGTTTCACGGTCCTGCCGTACACCTCGGACGACATCGTGTTCGCCAAACGCCTCCTCGATGCCGGTGCCAGCGCGATCATGCCTCTGGGAGCGCCGATCGGCAGCGGCCTGGGGATACAGAACGCAGCCCATATCCGAATCCTGCGGGAGATGATTACGGGAGTGCCGTTGATACTCGATGCCGGCGTGGGCACAGCCTCGGATGCGGTGATCGCGATGGAACTGGGCGCTGACGCAGTGTTGATGAACACCGGTATCGCCGGTGCGCAGAACGCGGTACTGATGGCGGAAGCCATGAAACACGCCGTGCTTGCGGGACGCGAAGCCTATCTCGCCGGACGTATGCCCAGGAAGCTGTACGCGACAGCCAGTTCGCCCTTGGAAGGCGTCGTGCGTTAGGTTCTGCTCAAAAACAAAAAGGGCGACATCAAGCCGCCCTTTTTCGCATCCGTCTCTAAGAATCAGAGCATCTTCACGCTATCCACGTGCATGGAGTCGCCGGTCATTGCCCCGGTGACGGCCACATGATGTCCTTCATGTCCCTTCAGTACATCTGGATTGTCGACGGCCACGATCTTCTGATCGCCATCGGTAACGATCACCGCTTTCGCGCCCTTTCCCAGGCACTTGGTCATGCAGGCGGCGTGGCTAGCATTGGCGCCCTTGGCGCCGCACATGGAATCGCTCACGTAGCCATTCACGGTCGCGGACTTGTCAGCCGCCGAGGCTATCGCAACCATGAAGAACAAAACCGAGACGGCAGCACAACTCATCAGTACTTTTTTCATAGCACACCTCTTTTAGCGGTTAAACCGCAGATTTTTGGAACCAATTTCAGCCTTGCACGGCATTTCCGCTGCACACGTGCAAGTCACAAGCAAGGAAGCAACCGCTACAGACAGATGCCCGCCTTGCGCTTTGTAAAAGGAAATTGCTCGAACTATATCACAATTGACGGGTCCAAGACTGTGTGTACACAGACTTACTTCCGAGCGGCGTTCGTTTCTCGGGTTGGGGGTTGCGTCGGCGGAGGCGAGACGTACACCACTTCGCCCGGACGCGCATAGTGCAACTGTTCCCGAGCTTCTTTCTCAATCGTGCTGGGGTCAGGGGCTTGCAGCGACTTCACCTGATGCGTGTAACGGTCGTTTTCTTTTTGTAGATCGTCAATCTGTTTCTGCAGGCCTTGGTATTCGGACTTCTTCTCCCGATAAACCACCATGCCGTTCGCGCCAAACATGACGTGCGCAAACAGCCATACCGTGAGCACGGCCACCCCTGCAGTGGCCAACCGGCGTCGCATGCCGTAGAGCAAGGTCAGCGTGGGACGAAGTTTTTCCATTCTCCGATCGGCCCAGGCCTCCGCTTGCGGAGCCCGCTCCACCAGCGTGCGCAGGCTCGCTTCCGACCGTGGCAAAACCCGGATTTTGGGGAGACGCCCTATTCGAAGATCCATTGTTTGGCCGCTGCGCTCAGCTTTGCTAGTCCTTCCGTACTACCGGCCTCGGAATAAACCCGGACCACCGGCTCGGTGCCAGAAAGGCGGTAGCACACCCACGAACCATCCTGGCAGATCAGCTTCAGCCCGTCCGTGCGTACCACTTCCTTCACCTTGCGGCCGAAGAAGTCGCGAGGATTTTGTCCCAGTTTCTCAGTGAACTTCTCTTTGACCTCCGGCGTCAAGCGGAAGTTGTCTCGCTGGGGATAAAAGGAACCAACTTTGACAAATAGCTCGCGCAATTGCCGGGTTAGTGATTTGCCTCTTCGCGCCACCATCTCGCAGCAAAGCAGCCCCGCCAGTATCCCATCCTTTTCGGGCACATGATGGCGGATGGAAAGCCCGGCGCTTTCCTCGCCGCCAATCGCAACTTTGTCCTGCTTGATCAGTTCGCCGATATATTTGAATCCCACCGGCGTCTCGTGCAGTTCCACTCCGTGGTACTGAGCCAGGGCATTGATCAGATTCGTCGTGGCCACCGACTTCCCTACCCCGTTTTTCCAGCCTCGGCTTTCCACCAGATAATCGAACAGCAGCGCAATGATGTAATTGGGCTGAAAGAACGTACCGTCTTCATCCACGATGCCAAAGCGGTCGGCATCGCCGTCGGTTGCGATGCCGATGTGGGCCTTGATCGCCCGCATCTTTTCGCGGAGTTTCTCGAGCAGATGATCGTCGGGCTCGGGAGCGTGTCCGCCGAAGAGCACATCGCGATAGTCGTGAACGGTCGCAACCTCGATGCCGGCATCGCGTAACAGAGCGTCGGGATATCCGCGAGCTGCACCCCAGAGTGGGTCGTAAACCACGCGCAGGCCGGCCTTGCGGATGACTTCGAAATCAATAATTTCTCGCAATCGCGCCAGATACATGCCACGCGGCTCGAGCGATGGCGCGGCAGCCTTGGATGTGGCTTGCGGCAAACCTCCAACGCTCCTGTCGAAAGCCGCAATCTCTGCCTCGATCCGCTGAGTGGCCTCGGGCAATGCGGGAGCGCCGTCCGGGGTGGAGAACTTTATACCGTTGTATTCCGGCGGATTGTGGGAGGCGGTGAAATTGATGGCCCCGTCGGCGTGCTCCCGAATCACGGCGTAGGAAATAGCGGGAGTAGGGGCGGGGTCGCCGATGACCAGCGGAGTGATGCCGTGGACGGCCAGAATGTCGGCTGCGATCGAGCAGAAAGTCTCGCCCAGGAATCGCGGATCCCGTCCGACGATTACGCGGGCCCCCGACGGCTTCTGCGAAGCCACGTAGCGTGCAATCCCGCTGACCGCTCGCCGCACATTGGCAAAAGTAAATTCCTCCGCCATGACTGCGCGCCATCCGGAGGTGCCGAACTTTATTTGGGTCGCCATATAAAAGGTTCACCGTAGCACTGCTGTCCCGGCGGCTGTCCGGCGGGCGTCTTGTCCGCTGCTGACGGCAGGATGCCCTCAGGACAGCCGGCAGGATGCCGGCGCTACACTTCCAGAGTGCTAATCTTTGATGCGCGTGAATTTCAACGCTTACCGCTGAAGGCTGATTTTATATGACTGACAAGAGAATCGTTCTGACTACCGCCGGATCCGTGGATGAGGCGCGCCGGATTGCGGAAGCATTAGTCGACCGCAAGCTCGCAGCCTGCGTCAACATCGTTCCTAAGA
The DNA here is from genome assembly GCA_035601775.1 of Terriglobales bacterium. Classification (GTDB taxonomy): domain Bacteria; phylum Acidobacteriota; class Terriglobia; order Terriglobales; family Acidobacteriaceae; genus JABDBE01. The sequence goes on from DATNNO010000085.1 coordinate 278,927, forward strand.
TTGTGTCGATTTACCGCTGGAAGGGGAAAGTGGAAGAGGCCGAAGAATGGATGCTCATCATCAAGACCACCGGGGCGTTCGAGCGCGTGCGCGATGCGATCACGGAAATGCATTCTTACGAAGTGCCGGAATGCATATCGATCTCGATTGAGGACGGCAGCCCGGCGTATCTCCAGTGGCTTGAGAATTCGGTGGGATGAGTTTCACGGTGTCGTTCCGAGCGAAGCGAGGAATCCCCACTGCCAGCAACAAATTCTACGTAGGGATGCTTCGGCTTCGCTCGCTTAATGCGAGCCACGAACTTCTGTTTTTCTTTCTCGAGGCGATACATTTTTTCCATTCCAATCTGGCAGTTGATTGAGCCGGCACACTCCTATAGGGTTGTGTAGGAGCTGCGCCTTGGACGTCCATCTGGTTGACGGCACGTACGAACTGTTCCGGCACTATTACGCACTGCCGTCCGCACGGGATACGGAGGGGCGGGAGGTCGCCGCCGTCCGAGGCGTCCTCGCGTCGGTGCTGGGCATGATCAAAGACGGTGCCACGCACATCGCTGTTGCGACCGATCACGTTATCGAATCTTTTCGCAACGAACTGTGGCCAGGTTACAAGACCGGCGATGGCATCGAACCCGACCTGTTAGCACAATTCCCACTGCTCGAAGACGTCCTCTCAGCCGCCGGCATTGTCGTCTGGCCGATGGTGGAATTCGAGGCGGACGACGCGCTAGCTGCCGCGGCGGTCGCCGCCGATCTAGACGCGCGTGTCGAACGCGTGATCATCTGCACGCCGGACAAGGATCTTGCCCAGTGCGTGCGCGGCACGCGCATCGTCCAACTGAATCGCAGGACCCGCGTCACCTTAGACGAGGCCGGTGTCGTCCAGAAGTTCGGCGTCTCGCCGGTATCGATCCCCGACTATCTGGCGCTGGTGGGCGATGCGGCAGACGGCTATCCGGGCCTGCCAGGCTGGGGCGCGAAGTCGTCGGCTGCCGTCCTTGCCAAGTTTGTCCATCTCGAATCCATCCCTTTGGACTGTCGCGAGTGGCGCGTGAACGCCGCCAACGCGAGTGCCCTCGCAGACACTCTCTCCCGCGAGCGGGAGCGCGCACTACTCTTTCGAACGCTTGCCACACTCCGGACCGATATCGCGCTCTTCGACGACGTAGACCAGTTGCGCTGGAACGGCCCCACACCCGCCTTCGCCGCGCTCGCGGCTCGACTAGACGCGGCGCTTATGGAAACCCGGCGGCCAGTGGCACGTCGTTCCCGGAGAGAGCCGATTCTCAGGTCCGCAGCGCGGCGATAATCGGCGATGTGCCGGCAACCTTGCGCATAACCTCAAAGAGCGCTCTAAGGCGCTACGGAGACACCAATGACTTCCTCATCCATCAGAAAACATGCGGGCGCTGGGCCAGCGAGTCACCAGCCAACGGTCCCCGAGCCTTCATTCGCCGAGCGTGCGCGTACCCTGATGTACTTGGGCCGCATAGGTAGCCTCTCGACCCTCTCGCGGAAACAGCCGGGGTTCCCGTTCGGATCGGTTATGCCCTACGGGTTGGATGATCACGGACGTCCCATCTTCCTTATCAGCACAATGGCAATGCACACGCAGAACTTGCAGGCGGACCCTCGCGCTAGCTTGCTTGTGACCCCGGATGACGCCGGCGGCGACCCGCTCGGAGCATCCAGGGTCACGCTGGTAGGAAATGTTCTGCCGCTACCGGGGTCGGAGGTGGCGGAGGCTCGCAAGCTCTACTTGGCACGTAATGCCAACAGCAAGTATTGGGTTGATTTTGAAGACTTTTCTTTTTACCGCATGGACATGGTGGACGTTTATTACGTGGGCGGCTTCGGAGTGATGGGCTGGGTATCTGCTTCCGAGTATGACCACAGCCAACCTGACCCTCTTGCTGACTCAATGGCCGAAATCATTCAGCACATGAACGCCGACCACAAGGATGCGCTCGTCCTGCTTGCCCGGGAATTTGCTCGCATTGAGTCACAGGAAGCAACGATGATCGCAGTCGATCGCCTCGGGTTTCACGCGCGCTTGAAGACTCAGGATGGCATGCGTGGTACCCGCATTGCATTTCTGCGAGAGGTAAGCAATCCGGCAGAAACTCGAAAGGTCTTGGTCGAGATGGTCCAACAAGCGCGGTCGCGGGCCGAGTGAATTCTAAGTCTGGCACACAACCGGCACACACCTGTGCAAGAAAGCCCAGGAAAACTGGGCGTCTCGACTGACTCCTGGTCAGTCAGTGCGGGTCAGGTCCGCAGCGTCATCGAGTATGGCGGCAGCTGCTTAGAAGATTGTCAATGCCCCTTTTCAGTGCAATACCACAATGCGACGGGCCTGCACTTGAGGAATGCAACGCATTGAACTTTTAGGGCGTTGTTGAATCTGGGAAGGAGCGTACCTCTTTCTTACAGAAACATTCACAGTACGAGAAAAACGTGAGCAATTACCAAGAGCATAATGCGGTTTGATCCGCGCAGCTACACGATCATGGTCTCGCTGTACCTCATCAGCCTGAGCGCGACCCATCCTCGACCATGTCGTTTTTTCCTGTGGATCTATTGAGCGATCAAGGGTAGATCCTCCGTCCCCGACTCTATCCTTCCCACCGGTGGATATCGGAGAACTTATTCAGAGTCTCCTTAGCGCACATTGCTTCGACGGCGTTCCCGTTCGGCGCGGCGGAGGTCTCGACGCCGTCCGGCATCGTCGTAGCGACGCCGCTGATCGTCGGTCTCAGGGATGACGGCGGGGACCTGAAGATGGCGTCCGCCCGCGTCCACGGCCACGAACGTCAAGTAGGCCGAGCTCACGTGCTTGCAGTCGTCCAAAATATAGTTTTCCACCCAGACTTTTACTCCCACCTCCATCGAGCTGCGGAACACACGATTCACCGAGGAGCGCAGGATTACCAGGTCCCCCACGTGCACGGGAACCCAAAAATCCAAGTGATCAATCGCCGCGGTCACCACATAGTTCCGGGCATGGCGATGCCCGGCCATGGCTCCCGCGAGGTCAATCCAATGCATGAGGCGGCCGCCAAGTAAGGCGCCGAGCGGATTGGCGTCGTTGGGTAGAACAATCTCGGCCATCTCGGACTGCGAATCCCGGACGGGTCGTGGAAGGGTAAGATCACTGGTCTGGTTCATGGAGTTGTGCTCGAGCTGAAGCCCGCCGAGGCGGGCTGGATTCTACGCAGCAAGTACGATTGCAAATAACATTCTGCCATTTTCTGAATACGCGCGTCGGCGTGAGAAGAGATCCACTGGCCGAGCGAGAGATCGTATTCCAGCGTTCCGTGGCCCGCAGGGCGATGACCTGACTCGTAGACGAACCAAAGCAGTAGTTGTGCACCATGGTCGCTAGCGATCGAAAATCTCACCGCATCGTAAGCACGCTTTTCGGGTATCCGCTGACAACCTGCAGCGTAACCCAGATTGCAAAGTTCCTGCAGCTCTTCATTCGTTGGTTCTGCGCCTTCATGGCCGGGTGCGGAACAATGGCCGGTCCATCCGCCACCCAAAGGGAGCCGCGAAGGATGAAGCCAGCCGCCATCTTCCAGCTTGCTCGTTGGCATGAAGAACGGACAGGCCACTCGCTAAAACTCCTGTTGAGGGATGAGGGCATTGTACTCAGCCAGGAAATGGAGCGCTACTAATGGGAAAGCCACCCTGGCGAGCAATACGCGCTACGCGGCATCGCTTGCCCGTGCTCGTCAGTGGTAATGCAACACTCACCAGTGTTCCGCCGTCGTCGGAACGAATGTCCAACTCGCCACCCAATTGCCTCACTCTTGCGGAGCGCAGGGGGGACAATTTGTCCCCTGAGCGGGGGCGAGCGAGTCATCTCTTGTAGGTTCATACACTTACACCATTTCGTCGGAAGGTCCCCGAGGACAATCTGTCCCGGCAAGCAATCCCCCAGATAAACGCTAAGGTATTGATTTTAATGTAGTTGTATATAGTCGGCAATTGGTGTTCAACATGCACCTATGACCACGGATGAAGATTCGACTTGCAGGGGCGGTCAATTGCCAATGAAGAATGAAATCAGCAGGTTGGGGCAGCCAGCAACACGACAAATTCTGGCAGCAACTGGAGTGAGCAATCAATGAAGCCACGAAGACAACCTACTCAGAAATGGAAGGGCATCCGGAAGGCGCTTCTGCGTCTTGCAATTCCGGCTCTCTTCGCCACGGCGAGCTTTGCAGCGTCGCCGCCACAATCCAACCGGGGGCCCGGCGAAGCACATTATGCCGGAAGGTTCGCCAAGGATATCGACCGTCACAATCCCGACGCTCTGGTCGACGTGATCGTGCAGTTCAAGGTCACTCCCCTCGCCACACACTACCAGAGAATGTCGGCTCGCGGTGCTGTACTAAAGACCAGACTGCACAGTATCAGGGCTGCGAGTTTCAGACTTCCGGTCTCCGCTCTCGCAAAGCTGGAGAAAGACCCTGATGTTCTGTATGTCTCACCGGACCGCCCGGTTCATCTGTCCAGTTACGAGGGCTTCGCTCCGGCAGTGCTCGCGGATGTAGCGGCCCAGCAGTACGGATTCGACGGCACCGGGATCGGGATCGCCATAATTGATAGCGGCGTCGCCGATCACGCTGACTTTCGCAATGCGAATGGAACCCGCGTGGTTCACAGCGAAAGTTTTGTTGTGGGCACTACCTCAGCGGTGGACACCTACGGACACGGTACCCACGTTGCTGGCATCGCGGCTGGAGACGGGTCGGCTTCCGGCGCAGGAACCGGTTATGCGAAACACATGGTGGGCATGGCTCCGAATGCCAACATCATCAACCTTCGAGTACTCGATCGCAACGGTTCTGGCACCGACAGCCAGGTGATCGCTGCCATTCAACGAGCTATCCAGCTTCAGACGCAATACAACATCCGCGTTATCAATCTTTCACTGGGACGGCCAGTGTTTGAAAGTTACACGCTCGATCCTCTCTGCCAGGCGGTGGAACAAGCCTGGAACGCAGGCATCGTGGTAGTGGTGGCCGCGGGAAACAGTGGAAGAGACAATTCGCACCACACACACGGTTTTGCCACCATCGGCGCCCCGGGCAACGATCCGGTGGTCATCACGGTTGGCGCTACCAGGACAATGGGAACTGACACCCGAGTAGACGATGCGATCGCAAGCTACAGCTCCAAGGGACCAACCTTGGTCGACCACATCGTCAAGCCGGACATCGTGGCTCCGGGCAACCGCATTGGGTCATTGCTGGTTAAGAACAGCACGCTCGACGTCGCCGATTCGAATCTCGAGATCGCTCCGACGGGGCCCTGCGGCCCGGGCTGCAGCGCCCAGTATTTTCGGCTGAGCGGGACGAGCATGGCGACACCAGTGGTGAGCGGCGCAGTGGCGCTCATGCTGCAGAACGATCCTACCCTCACGCCGGATACGGTGAAAGCTCGCATCATGAAGACGGCGTGGAAGGGGTTTGGCGTGTATACCAACTCCTACGACGTCTACAACAATCGCTACGACAACCAGTATGACGTCTTCACCTATGGCGCAGGATATCTCGATGTCGACGCCGCATTAGCTAACACGGATGTCGCCAACGGCGTCGCTTTATCTCCAACTGCAAGCTACGATCCTGTGTCGAAGACTTGCACCATCGTCAATACCAGTTCCGTGACCTGGGGCACCTCAGTCGTTTGGGGCACCTCGGTAGTGTGGGGCAACTCCATCATCTGGGGTAGCTCGGTGTTGGATGCGAACTCGGTGGTTTGGGGGAACTCTGTAGTGTGGGGCAATACCCTGGACCAAGGCTTTAGCGTGGTCTGGGGCAACAGCGTGCTCTGGGGTACCTCGACAGCAACTTCGGCCTACAGCGATGGCCAGGACGGAGAGAACTAACCATGACAACTCTCTCGATCAAGACCAAAATACTTGTCGCACTCGTGGTTTTCTTCGGCGTCGGGATTCTTGCCCAGGTGCCGCTGACTTGGGGACACCCGGCGTACGGACGCTTCACCGGGACCTTCTTAGTCGCCCTCTTCGCAGCGCGGCTTAGAGTCTCGCTGCCACGGCTCACGGGATCCATGTCGGTGAACCTGCCGTTCATCCTTCTGGCTCTCAGCGAACTCAGCTTAGCGGAGGCGCTCCTGATCACCGGCGTGTCGACGCTAGTGCAATGCCTCTGGTCTGAGAACAGTCAGCAGAAGCCGATCAAAATCATATTCAACGTGGGCGTCACGTTGATGGCCGCCCAGGCCGCATGGTTCACCATGCAGGCTGCGGCGCCAAATTCAGGACTTGGCCTCGCCCTGGGAGCACTGGCTTACTTGCTGGTCAATACCATCCCGGTCGCAGCCATTATCGTCCTCACGGAAAGTGGCCACCTGTTCGGAATTTGGAGACAGATCCTGCAACTCACGTTTCCTTATTTCGTTCTGGCCGCGGGCGTTGCAGGCTTGGCCAAGCTGGCTGCCCATGCTTTCGCATGGTACATTCCGCTGCTGATCCTGCCGCTGATGTTTCTCGTGCAACACTCCTTCACACTCTACTTCCAAACCCTGCGTGACCACACGCAGCAGAAGAGTGCGTATGCCATGGCCGCCGCTGGCGCTGGCCGCGGTTGATGTAAGCGATACACCAGAGTTGAAGCCCGCCGGCCAGGTTCCAGAACCTGGCCGTTGGCTTTTTGGACGTTCTGGTTCGCTAAAATGATTTCGGAAGTCTTCCAAGCTCCTAATTCTCCGCAACCAGCTCATCGTGCGCACCCCATGACTGACGTAGTTTTGGGTACATGCTCGGGGCCAACAGACAGACGCTTTTGGAAAATATGGGGCAGTTAGCGAGAGTGGAAGGTTTGCCGGCGGCACAGTTCGTGGCACGATCGTCCGCGGCAGCTTCCCCGGGGCCGAAACTCGGAAAAGTGAAACCTCACCAGGAAAACTTCAGCGAAAGCTGGATCTGGCGGGAAGTCGTGTTGGTCAATGTAATCTTACCCGCAAAGGGAACTGCACTTCCATCTGGATTGATGATAGCCCGATTGTCATTGGGCGACGTGAAGTTCGCTCGATTGATGATATTGAAAAAGTCCGCTCGGAACTGAGCCTTGAAAGTCTCTGAAACCCTCCGAATGGGAATGTTCTTGGATAAAGAAGAATCCAACTCCACCAGTCCCGGCCCAATCTGTGAGTTACGCCCCTCGTTGCCCAACAGAGTGCTGAATTTCGGAGGAGTAAAGCATTGGAGCTTGACGTATTGATTGGGATTCCCGGGATTTACACCCGTAGCACAGCCCGGACCGAAACTTCGGTCAGGGTATTGAAACGGGTCCCCGTTGTTCATCCCGAGGGGGTCTCCGGGAATGGTGACGGTGAATGGTGTTCCGGATTCCATGGTCAAAATGCCCGCCGCTTCCCAGCCGCCGAGAATCGCCTTCGCCGGTTCCCCAAAAGAGGCCGGTGTGGGGATGTTCCAGACGTAATTCGCCGTAAAATTGTGCCGAATATCCGTGTCGGAGAGACCACGCCTGCATTCCGGACAAAACGGCAGAAGGGTGGAGATTGAATTCCTATACTGATCGGAGGCCGCGGATCCTGAACCGGTGTCGATTCCCTTCGCCCAGGTATAAGAGCCTTCGATCTGAAAGCCGTGGCTCATCGTCTTCTTGATTTGCGTCTGCAGAGCATCGTAATAGTAGTCGCCATGAAAAGACGCCATCTGAGTGCGGCCCATGAAGGGGTTGATCGGCGTTCCGGTCCCGGTACCGTTCGCCGGACAGACGTTGACCACACCGCCCTGAGGAGTAGGGGTCGGCACGAAAGGCTGCGAACAGGGCCACATGTATCCTTGGGGAGTCAGGGTCGGAAGAACCATATTAGCGCCATCCGACTGGATCCACATGTGGATGCCGCGTGTACCCACATAACCGATCATGGCCGTTGTGTTCGGCCCGAGCTGGCGCTGGATGTTCAAGTTCCACTGTGAGACATAATTACGGCGCGGATTAAATTGGAGAACGTAGAAGATTTTAGAGCCTGCAACGGCAGGATCAGCGAAAGCTCCCGCTGGAGTGGAAGACCCAAGCACGAAATCACCGGCCTGTAAGTTCCCCACATTGGTGAGGGTGTGTTGAAACGGAAAAACGCCGTCCACTCCGGGCGCCATTTCGACCCGCAGCGGCAGTAAGTCAAAGATCCCGGCGCCCGCACGCACCGAGGTCTTACCGTCCTTGAACGGATCCCAGGCGAAACCCAGCCGCGGCTCAAAATTCAGCTTCGTGGGGTTTTGCATGAAAGGGCTTCCCAGAAACGGTTGAGGGGGCGCGCTGTTCAAAACCCGAAGGTTCGAGAGCTTGCCATTCACCTCCGTGATGACGCTGGCCATCTCGTAACGCACCCCCCAGTTTAAGGTTAGGTTTGGGCGGAGGTGAACGTCGTCCTGGAAGTAAGTACCGAAGATCCATTGCCGCACCCCTCGCGGAGTCACCGAGCCCGGACTGTCGGCTTTAAACAAAGCTGGAGCATTGTTGGCCAGGAAATCCGATAACGAATTGTAGGTGAAGGCCCCGCCGGGGGAGTCCGGGGCAAACGTGTTGGACTGGATCCACTCGATGTTCGCGCCGAATTTCATCGAGTGAATTCCCCTCGTGTAGAACACGTTGTCATACGCCTGCCACGACCTGTAATCGAACTTGAAGGGAGTCGCCGTGATGAGGCCTCCCGAAAATGTCGTAAGCGGACCGATGCTGACCGCACCCGCCGACTCTCCGGGGATAAAACCATAGGAAGGATCGGCCGTTTTGGGATTAATGGCCGTCGCCCCCGAAGGGGATTGCACCTTGTCACGGTTGAAACCCGCACGCAGGGAATTGAGTAACTGCGCGGTGAAAATGTGGTTCTCTTCGATGGCGATGACATCGCGCCGTGTCGGGTTTTGATAGAGCTTATTCGCGAACTCGTCGGGTATGGTTTGCGACGCCTTGTCGAACATGTAGGTTGTAAATATGCGGTCCTTTTCCCTGAAAGTGTGATCCGCCCGCACGATGAAAAAGTTCTCGCTGGTAACTTGAGAACTCGTCAAGGTGTAGAGCCCGGTATCGCCCGAGACGGGCCCGTTGGGCAAAGGAAAGAATGCCTGCAAGAACCGCACGGCCACCGGATTTAGCTTGTCCGGGGGAGTTAAAAAATTTCCCGCCAGCGCGGCCGCCGAAGGCACGTTGTCGGTCAAAGTCTGACCCAATGACTGCCGGACTCCCTCATAGTCACCAAAGACAAAAGTCTTGTCCTTCTGAATTGGTCCTCCCGCGGATGCCCCGAATTGGTTGCGCCGAAAAGCTGGAATCTTCGGGGGGTCAAAGAAATTCCGCGCATCGAACGCGCTGTTGCGCACGTACTCATAGGCGCTTCCATGGAACTGGTTTGTGCCCGACTTGGTAATCGCGCTGATGACCCCGCCCGAGGTGCGTCCGTATTCGGTTGAATAGTTGGTGGTGAGGACGGAAAACTCTGCCACCGCGTCAGTACCTAAATTGCCTCCGAGTATGCTGCCCGGACCGGCATTCGCGTAGTCATTGATATTGACGCCGTCAAGCAGGTAGTTGTTCTGCTGGGGGCGCCCACCAGAGACGGTCAATTGCGCACCCAGGCCCCGCTTAACCCGGTCGGGGGCATTGATGGGTGGCTGGTCCTGAACAAAATGGACGCCAGGCTCTAAAGCCGCCAAGTCGGTCCACGAACGGCCGTTCAAAGGAATCTCCTCAATGGTCTTTGCATCCGTGACGCCGCCCAGCGTTGCATTCGCAAGATCCACGGTCGGAGCCTCAACCGTCACTCGAACGCTTTCGTTGACCCGGCCGACCTTCATGGTCAGATTCAGCAACAGTTCCTCGCCCACGTTCAACGTGATCCCGCTGCGCACCTGGGTCGCGAACCCTGGGGCTGAGGCTGTAAGCTCGTAGTTTCCCGCCGGCAGGTTCGGCGCAATATAGAAGCCCACCGCGTTCGTGACGGCATTCCTGATATTCTCAGTCGCCACGTTCTTGAAAGAAATACTCACATTCGGAGTCACGGCGCCCGACGCGTCCACCACCGTGCCCGACACCGTCGCCCCCACCACTTGGCCTGAAAGCCTGCACGGTAAGACAACTGCGATCAATATTATCGAAGCTATTCCGCAATATAGACATTGCCTCATCGATTCCCGCCCAATTGTCATCACCCTGCTCCTATTCTCGCCCAGAGTCACTAACCTGAGTCATTGACTTGGCCATGCTTCAGCACCGGATCCAATTTGCTTCCGGCCTAAACATTCGGGACCCAATCTGCTGAACGATTTGTTGCTGACGATTTTGCTGATGACGATTTGCTGATGAACGATATGCTCGTAGATTCGCGAGCAAAGGATGGCTGTGTACACCAGGATTTCCATTTTCAGTCCCCAAGCACACGCCACTCATCTGGAATGCCAGGCAAACCCTCCCTGGTCCGACCACTCTACCACCATTAAGAAAAATCGTGTCAAGGAATCGCGCGAGAGATGTTATTCCGCTCCGACCGCAAGTGAAGGCGCCGCTCGCCGGCCAGGCGCCAGAACCCTCGTCAGGCTGTCTTGAGGGCTGCCATCTTCTGAGCCTAAATGCGAGTGAAGGAGCAATTCAGTTGCGGCAGCGGTGCGCTCGCCTCTTTCCCACATTGGAACGGAGTTTACTTTCTAGTACTGTGGGCCCCCCCACAGGGCCGGACGCCGGGGGGCTGCGGGTGCCCAGCCCTTGTCTCTCCGGTTTTTGGAGAGACAGGGCGGGGATTTTCATTCTGAATTACGACTGCCCGTCCTGTTACTCCTCAGGCTGTCTTGCCGGCCACCATCTTTTGAGCCTTGACGCGAATGAAGGAGTAATTCAGTTGCGGCAGTGAATTAAATCCGGCAGCCTGCGCGTAAAACTCTCGCGCCTTCGCACTTTCGCCTTTGCCCTGATACGCCTGGCCCAAGCGATAAAGATTGCGAGGGTCTTGCTGGTTGGCCTGTTGAAGCTCCGGAATGGCCTTGTCGTAAGCCTTCTCAGCCAGAGCAATCCTGCCGGCTAGTTCATGGGATTGCTTCACCTGGGCCGGATTCTTCGATGCTTCCGCACCCTGTCGAAATTCTTCCGCATGAGTTTTCGCTGCTGCATAGTCCTTCTTTCCTATGGCCAGGCCCGCCAGGTTGAAGTGATGGAGGAGCGTGGCATTGTCCTTGATCTCCTGCGAGAGACTGGAAGCTTCGATCATCTGAAGCGAACGCTCGAACTGCTGCGCGGCCAGGTCATACTTCTGCATCTCAGCGGCAATGTTGCCCTTGGCCTGAAGATCGGCCGCCATGGCCGCCACATCGGTTTTCTTTTCGGCCACGGCATATTCTCGGTCCATCTGCTGCAGTGCCTTGTCCAACTTTCCGCTATCCGTGGCAACCACGGCAAGGCCAAACAATGCGGTGCGCAGCTCGCCGTCGTTGCGGGCTTGATCAGCCATTTTCTGGAGTTCAGCTGTCGCTTCTTCCGCTTTGCCCTTGTACATCAGGTCTGCGGAAATCCCGAAGTGCGATGGCGCAAAGTGGGAATCGACAGAGAGAGCCTTGTGGTACTGTGCGATCGAATCGTCGAACCTTCCCATCTTCAGCAGCAATTCCGCGTAGGAATCGTAGGGATTTGGATCGTTGGGAATCAGTTCGATGTATTTCTTGAAGGCCTGCTCGGCATTTGCATAATCACCCTGTTGCCGGTAGGCGTAGCCGAGAATGTTGTAGGGAGGCGAATAGTTCGGGGCCAGTTCGGTGGCTTTCTTGAATTGCTCAATCGCTTGAGCTATGCCTTGCTGGCCAAAGTAGAAGTTGCCCAGATTCAAGTGCGCTCGCTCATCATTCGGGTAGGCCGCAATCAGTTGGTCGAGATATTCCTTCTGTTTCACGACGTTGCCGTTTGTCCCCGCCTCGTTCGCAAAGATGAGCAGTTTCTCGCCTTCCGAGGCTTTGTCCGCCAGGCTGACTGCCTTCTTCTCGTGGTCGAAAAATTCCTTGGCGGTTGGAGAATTATTGGCCCGAGCTAACTCCGCGGATGCGAAATCAGGATCGAGCGCGATGGCTTGATCAAAATGCTGAAGGGACTCTTGGCCAAGAAGCTTTTCGGAGAGGTCCCGTCCCTGCAGGAATTCCTTTCTCGCTTCTTCGGACTTGGTTGTGATGGGCATCTTGCCACCATCGGATGAAGCCGCGGCGGAACTTTCGTTGTTCGCCTTGTTGCACGCACTCCATGTTGCAGCGCTCAGCACAAGGACTGCGATCGATACAAAACGCGTACGGTCATTTAGGCGCATCGGGTGACTCCTTCCAATTTGTGATTGGGCTGCTGGCCCTGTTGCCAGAGATCTATCGCGTCGCGGCGCTCCATTTCTACGTAGCGTTTTTGACCACTCCGCTTCGCGAAACAAAACTTGTTTCTATCAGTTCGGAAATTCGATGAATGCCTGTCGTTCGTAGACGTTCGTTGTTTGAGTTTGGATAGCAGGCTGGCTCGTCTGTACAGGTCCTTCAGCGGCTTTGGGCGCCACATAACACACAACAATCGCTTGGAGCATTCATCGCGCATCGAACGCACTGCGCTGAAAACATCCGTAGCTCGCCAGCGAACCAAGAGATAGAAAAACCGGTTGCCCGATGGCCCGAGGGAACGGACCGCGAGATCAAGGGGTACCCGCCCGCATTCCTCCTGAGACATTGTGTCAATCTGAGACATATGGCCTAAGACGATCCCAGGGGCCGCCCGGAACGTTCCATCTATCCCATTGATAAAGCGTAACTTGCTATTCTTTGTAGGGCGCAAGGCTTTGGCCGCGCTCGTGCATCCTTAATTACGCGATGCGGTCCGGGTGCCTGAGCCACGCTAACCGGCGGACTGTGGAATCCAGGCCGCATCGACGAGCTTTAGGATTTAGGCCGGGGAATTAGGAATGAGGAACTCTGTGTCCAAATCGGGCGCTGCGGCCGCTCCGGCGCGTGAAAGCTCGACTACCAAACTGGCGAGATTCTTTCCCAATGCGACCCCGGTCCGTATCCCCGTCCGCCTGACTCGGGTTGCGAGTGAAAGCGGAGCATTCACCGAAAGCACGATCATCGAATTCGGTACCCCGAACGAAGTGCTGTTCGCCTCAACCTTGCCGCTCGAGTTCGCCGACAAGTTGCGGCTGCGGAACTCCGATGGCACTCTGGATACGGAGGCTTGTGTGGTAGCGGTGCAATACAACGGGGGCCGCACCGCCGTTGCCGCTCGCTTCACCGGGGAAGTTGCCAACTGGATTGTGAAACCTGAATTGTGAAACTCATGACACCCACATCTCAATTGAGTGAACTGGCGGCGGAGTGGCGCGACGCGCGTCTGCTCTACCCCTTGTATGCAGCGCTGGCCCGGGAATTCGTGATCGAGCTGCCACCCCACAGTGATCTGGAAGCCGCCGTGGATGCGCCGCCCCAGGAATCGGTCGAACAGACCCGGCAACTGTTCCTGGACATGGACGAGCGCATTCAAGTGCATCAGCTTCGCCAGTTCCTGCAAACCACGACCGTGGGCAGCGATGAAGCTCTGCGCACTCTATTGGTTCATCATTTGCGTAAGCAGGGACACACCGATTCCGATCGCGATAAGATTGACTTCCTCCTGGTTCAATTCTTTTCCCATTGCACTCCGTCACGCTTGGAAGATGCAGACGTCGATCTGGCCTACGTGGCCCAGATGCTCGAACCAGCCTTGGGGCCTGTGGACCTGACTGTTCCGGGGTGGCTGAGTCCGCTGGATGAAGTCGTGCAAGCCGCGAATGGTTGCCGCAATCTGAACCAGCTACTGACCAGCCGGATTCTGGAACGGGGAAGAAAGCTAAAAACTTCCTGTGGCAAGAATTATTTTCTGCCAGCCGCCATGATCGCGTTTACCCGTTTCAGCTTTCTGATGAGGCGTATTTTTTTTCGCTTGATGCACCAGGACCTCAACGCCATTCTGGACGGCTTGCGCGAACTGGAACACCTCGGCGTGGAGGCGCTCGACTGCCGCCGCGCCCAGTTTTCCGCCGAGGAGCCGATTGCCCGACTGCGCATGATCTGCCAATCGTGGAAGGTGATGTTTCACGCCGAATATTCATCGGGACAGCCGGTGTCCATGCTGGTCGACCTCCGCGCCATAGTCGAAGCCGCCCTCGCAGCGAATGCGAAGAGTGCGGCTAAGCCGGACGGCGCCACGAAAACTCGCGCCCAGGCCGCTGGCGTTGCGGCGAACTCAGATGTGCCCGACTTCGAGGTTTCCAGCAGTTCCCCGGATTGGAACGACAACGCTCCTACGGGGCAGGATGCTGACGACAGCAACCCGAAGTGACTGCAACCCGAGAAACACAGAAGGGGAAAGTGGATCAGCCCTCCGTATTGATCATTTCGGATGACGCCGAATTGTCGCGCGCCGTGACGGGCCGCTGGCAATCGGAGCGTGCCGTTCCTGCATTCACCCTCATGAGCAGCGATGTTTGTCTCGGCCTCGATCCTGACACCTTTCATCTTGCCATTGCCGGTGGTCTCCGGCCACAAGCACTCTCGGTAGTCTTGGAGGCCATGGAAGCTGCCGGCAAACGCGTGGTGTTCGTCTCCGAAGATATGCGGATCGTGCAAACGGTTCGCGATCGTTGGCCCGGCATGGCGATCGTGCGGCAACAAGAAAACTGGCTGGACACGTTGGTGCTGGTGGCTGGAGAAATCCTGCGCCGTGTGAGCGCCGAGGCCGAGGCTCGCCACTTTGAACAGGCCAATGTGCTGCTAGAGCGGCAAGCCCACCTGGGCCGCTACATGCTGGACATGCGCCACACTTTGAACAACACGCTCACCTCGGTGCTGGGAAACTCCGAATTGCTGCTGCTCGAGCCGGGATCCCTCTCCGCCGGAGCCCGCTCCCAGATCGAAACCATTCGCAACATGGCTCTGCGCATGCATGAAATCCTGCAACGCTTTTCCTCGCTCGAAAAAGAACTCACCGTGGTCGATCGCCAGGCGGAAAAAGAAAGCGGAGCAAAGTCGCACGCAGCAGCGGCAAGCTTGTAGAGCGTCGAGTTCCTGTACGTGCCCCACCCTTTCTCGTTCTCACACCTGCACCAACCGTGCACGCGCTTTCTTGCCCGCCCCGACCAGGTCCTCGTCCAAGGTGGCAAGCGGCAAGCCACTATGCAGAGCCAGATCGAGGTAAGCCGCATCGTACGCCGTCAATCCGTGCTCACGGCCGAGGCGCTGAATCCTGTCAAAAACAACTCCGGCGGGAAACTGTTCCAGCCCGATGGGGAGCGCTGCAAGGTCATCGAGGAAGCTTCGCACCAACTCTTTAGATATGCGCTTGCGTTTTTCCCCAGCGAGCAAGGCGTTCAAAACCTCGTGCGGCCAGAATGAGGGCACAACTGCGGTGTCGCCTTGCTTGAACATACCGGCGACATGTTGTGCCACGGCAGCATGTTCATCGGGAAAACACCACGCGAGGACGACGGAAGCATCGAGCACAAACCGGCTCACCGGCGGCCTTCATTGATCAGATCTTTGATTTTGAGTCCGCTCAAAGACAGGCTGTGGCGCTTGCCGAAACTTGCCAGGCGCTCCACCGCCTCCGATGCAGAGCCGCCGTTAGCCGACATCCGCTCCTTCAGCAGCGCTCCCAGCAGGCGCGAAACGCTGGTATCCTGGCGCGCAGCCTCGATGCGGGCCCACTGGGCTACGTCTTCTTCCAGGGTCACGGTGACATTGCGCAAGCGATGTGTGGATGACACGAAAACAGTGTAACACGGTTTTCGTGTCATCCCCCAAAATCTTGTCAATACCCAGAAACCACCCAAATCCTTCTAACTCGATGAAACCATTCCAAATATAAATCTCCCAAAACTGGCGGTTTACCCCCTCAAAAATGCTATGCTAGAAGTGAAGTCAAAATAAAGGCGTGGCCCACCGGCCGCGCCTTTTCTATTTGGACCACAGAGGACACAGTGAAAACATCCGGTATGGACATCCGCAGCCCCAAAAAGCGAGGCCACTGGGCCGAGCTTCGTTTCATGGCCAAAGCCACCGAACTCGGCTTCCAGCTAGCCAAGCCCCTGGGCGACACCGCCCAATACGACGTGGTCATCGATCTCGGCGGACGCTTCATCAGCGTCCAGGTCAAATCCACTTTCTTCCAGGCAAGCAACTTAAAGCCCGGCAACTTCGTCGCCAGCCTGTTCCACGCCAACGGCCCCAACCGGCGCTACGAGCCATCCGACTTCGACTACCTCGCCGTCTACTGCATTCCAAAAGACATCTGGTACGTCATTCCGTCCGAGGTAGCGGCCCGCAAACATGCCATCCGCACCTGCCCCGGCGACAAACTCAACCAGTGGGAGCACTACCGCGAAGCCTGGCATCTTCTCTACGACCGCGCCCCCGCCCCACTCCTAAAGCGCGGCTGCGTCGACCTCTACGGCATCATCGAAGACTACGTTCCCCCACCCAAAATAAGAAGGACGAAGACCTAGTCAATCCCGGCAACGCGCGCGGAACCTGGTCCTACTTCATACCGGCCATCTTGGACTTGGCGGCATGGCCCTTCAATTCGACTACGATCAAATCCATCGCAGTGTCGCTGCTATTCTCCGGCAAGTGTATGGTGGCAGCCTCGTATTGCGCATCGCCTGCTTTGGCGCTAAAGGCTTTTGTTTTCCCGTCCGGAAAGGTGAACTGCCCCGTGCCGTCGGTGAGGAATACCGCAGCCGTGGCGGGATGGCTGTGCATAACCGACTTCTCGTGCGGACCATAGTGCACCTTGAGAATCCGCACCTGAGCGTTTTCCGTGATGATCGTGTAATGCTTGGGATCAACCTTGACCGCATCTTGAGCCGACACGATTCGCGCGAGACCGAGACACACCAACACCACACTGCACAGCCGTAGCTGCATTCGCATGTTGTGCTCCTTGTATTGTTTTTATTGAGAAACGGCCCAACCTTACTCTTCGGAGCATCGCAATGTCAACCAGACCACGGCCTCCCGTGCCGGTTCCTCTTTCCCAAACCAAAAATAGGGTGCCCCATCTGTGCGTCCTTTGCAAAGGTGGGACGCGATGCTGCCGAAGCGACTTCCGGTAGCCAATTAACTCTGTCATTCCGATAGCCAAATAACTCTGTCATTCCGACCGGAGCGAAGCGCAGTGGAGGAACCTTGTGGGTGGGGGAAGTTGACCTTGCGCACAAACGGTTTTGAAAGGGCCCGGCTTCAGCCGGGCCGCTACGACCTCCCCGCTGTCATCCAGAGGCAGCGGAGTCCCCGGCAAAGCCGGGGACTCCCAACGAAGGATCTCTGCACTCCCAAGCGCCGCCAAACATGCCGGTCAGCCCATCCTGCCAGTGTGGTTCTTCTTCCCCGAACCAAACCGCGGGGTGCCCCATCTTTGCGTCCTGTGCAAAGGTGGGAGGCGATGCTGCCAACGTAATCCGCCCCCATCCTGCTACCCTGCCACCGACACTACGGTTATGGGAAGGGCCCGGCTTCAGCCAGGCCATTACGATCCCCATGAACACCGGGCTTTAGCCCCTGAGGAACGTACCTACGCGACGGGGGAGACGAGCGCGGCGGAAATCGAATCGCAGTGGACGGCGCGTCGCCGGGAGCAGGCTGGCGTCTTCCCCACCGTACGGATGCGTCCAGCCGAGGAAAATCCCCGCCCAAGCTTGGACGCGCAACCCTCGACAGTAAAATGATCGCGATAGTCCGCGCCACCCGCCTTCAGAAGCGAACGCGAATGAAGACCAACGTGGAGGGCTATTAAGAGCCGCTGTTGAGAAGGGCATCGACGGCTGCCTCAACCTTCTCGAAAGGCTGGTCCGGGCCCGGCGCGGGCTGCAGTCGTCCCCGGCGATCGATCAGAAAAATCGCCGGGTAACGCGCGATGTCGCGATAGAGGTTGGGGACTTCCCCAGTGAGCGTGAGAAGCGGGTAACTCACCGGGACCTGTTCCACAAATTTCCGTTGCTGCTCGACGCTCTCGTCCGACAGCCCGAAAACAATGAACCCCTGATGCTTCCGCTCTTGGTATAGCCGGTCGAGCTTCGGCATCTCGTTCCGGCAGGGCTTGCACCAGGTCGCCCAAATATTGACGAGCACGACGTCGCCCTTATGATCCGCCAGGCGCTGGGTCTTCCCGAGAATGTCCACGGTATCGAAAAGCGGCGCGGCCACGTCGCGCATCGCCAGGTTTCGGGACTGCTTCGAGCGAGTGATGCCGTCGCTCACAGGGTGCCAAGCAAGGCCCAGCGAGAGAATCGCGATGGCCAGACCTACTTTTGCGGATAAAGAAAGCGCGTGCCGGCGGCGGTCTTTTATGGCGAGAGCCAAGGTGACGAGAAACGGCGCGGTCATCACGACAGTCGACAGGGAGAGGCGAAAGAGCCAATCCTTTTCCAGATCGGCACTGAACCGAGTCAGGGTCGTATAGACGAGCACATGCAAGAAAAGGGCCGCCAGCGGCGAAAGGATACCGGAGGCGAGCACGCGGTATTTGGACAGTTTGCTCATGAACCGCTATTTCTTTTTGACTAGGCAAACGGCACCCATTTTACATTCAGTCTCGCCCGCTCGCAACGCGGTGAACACCACCCACTCCCCGCTGTCATCCCGAGGCAGCGGAGTCCCAGGCAAAGCCGGCGACTCCCAACGAAGAGCCTGCTCCGAGCCTGCCGAGGGGATCTCTGCACTCCCAAGCCCAGCCAAACATGCCGGTCAGCCCATCCTGCCAGTGTGGTTCTTCTTCCCCGAACCAAAGCGCAGGGTGCCCCACCTTTGCGTCCTTTGCAAAGGTGGGAGGCGATGCTGCCGAAGCGACTTCCGGTAGCGAAATAACTCTGTCATTCCGACCGGAGCGAAGCGCAGTGGAGGAACCTTGTGGGTGGGGGAAGTTGACCTTGCGCACAAACAGTTTTGAAAGGGCCGGCTTCAGCCGGGCCATTACGATCCTCCCCGCTGTCATCCTGAGGCAGCGGAGTCCCCGGCAACGCCGGGGACTCCCAACGAAGAGCCTGCCCCGAGCCTGCCGAGGGGATCTCTGCACTCCCAAGCGCCGCCAAACAT
>DATNNO010000086.1:0-2908 GCA_035601775.1 Terriglobales bacterium
CCTGCGATTGGAAGGACCGCGTGGGCGAGGCGCGTGGGGAGGTCCCTGGCGGGATTCATGGTAAATCCAGTGGTTCCGCCGAGAGAAAGTCCGATGCCCCACACCAGGCACCCGACCAGATAGGGCCCAATAACGCCAGCCCAACCGGAGGAAATCAGCGTTCGCGAGAAAATGGCTCCCGCAACAAAAACAAGAATAAAAGTGCAGATGATTTCGCTAAGCACGTTGGCATAGAAGTTACGGATCGCGGGCACGCTGCAAAAGCACACCCGCTTGAGTTCCGGATCTTCCGTCTCCTTCCAGTGCGGTCCGAAGTGGGCCCAGACTAGCACTGACCCCACAAATGCTCCGGCCATCTGCGCCAGCGAGTAGGAGACAACTTTGGAATAGCTGCCGCTGGCGACGGCTAGTCCAAGCGTGACTGCGGGGTTGATGTGGGCATCTCTACTCCCGCATGCGATGGCGACAAAGACGGCCGACATCACGGCAAATGCCCAGCCGCTGGTGATGACCATCCACCCCGAACCGTGCGCCTTGGAATGTTTGAGCAAGGCGTTGGCGACGCAGCCGTTTCCCAGCAAAATCAAAACGAGAGTTCCCACGAACTCGCCCAGCAGTGGTGAAGTCATTTCAGTATGCTCCTTGGCTTTCGAAAGTGGCATTCGAATGTGCAGGTCATTCTTGTAAGGACGGCACGGCGGACGTCGATCCTCGGCCAGCGGTCAGGCTGACGCTGTGTTCTTGGCGTTGTACTTCCCCAGCTCCAGCTTGGCAATCAAGGCACGATGTACTTCATCGGGCCCGTCCGCGATGCGCAGAGTGCGGATGGTGGCAAACATTTCAGCCAGAGGAACATCGCTGGAAACCCCGGCGCCTCCGTGCATTTGAATTGCCCGATCGATAATCTCCAAGGCAATGTTAGGCACAGCGACTTTGATCTGGGAGATTTCGCTGCGTGCGCCTTTGGTGCCGACTTCATCGAGCATCCACGCGGCCTTAAGGGTAAGAAGACGGGCTTGCTCCAACATGATGCGCGCGTTGGCAATGACATCGGCATTGCCGCCGAGTTCGGCCAAGGGCTTGCCGAAAGCCACGCGATGAAGCGAGCGGCGGCACAGAAGTTCAAGGGCGCGTTCGGCCGCTCCCAGCGTGCGCATGCAGTGGTGAATGCGGCCGGGGCCTAGCCGGCCCTGCGCGATCTCGAAACCGCGGCCCGGTCCGGCGACGACGTGGTCGAGCGGCACCCGAACGTTGGTAAAGCTAACCTCGCCGTGACCAAACGGCGAGTGATAGGACCCAAATACGGACAACATGCGCTCGATCTTCACACCAGGAGTATCGAGCGGCACCAGAACCATGGAATGACGTCTGTGCTTGGCGGCGGTGCAATCCGTTATGCCCATGAAGATGAGCAGCCGGCAATGGGGATGGCCGACTCCGGAACTCCACCATTTCCGGCCGTTGAGTACGACGTGGTCCCCCTCGATGAGGGCCGTAGCTTGCATGTTGGTGGCATCCGAGGAGGCTACATCGGGCTCCGTCATACAGAACGCGGAACGAATCTCGCCGACCAGCAGCGGGGTGAGCCAGCGCATCTTCTGCGCCTCCGAACCATACTTCACCAGCACTTCCATGTTGCCAGTGTCGGGTGCGTTGCAGTTGAAAACCTCGGGAGCGATCGAGGACCGGCCGGTGATCTCGGCCAGAGGCGCATATTCCACGTTGGTGAGGCCGGCGCCATACTCCCGGCCGGGGAGGAATAGGTTCCAAAGGCCGGCAGCCCGAGCTCTTGCTTTCAAAGTCTCCATGATCGGAGGCTGCTTCCAGCCGCGCCAGTCGGGGAGGTTCTGTAATTGCGCGCAATACTCAGGCTCCGCTGGCACGACATGCTCCTGCATAAACGCCGAGAGGCGTTGCAGATAGCTTTGGGCTTTCGGTGACAGAGAAAAGTCCATTTGGTAAGCGCTCACTCCGCAGGCTCTCTAGCCTAGCGATTTCAGCAGAATTCTCCTAATGAATCCTACGAATCCTGTAATATATGCGGCGTGCATTTAAGTCAGGTCGATCTGAACCTGTTCGTGGTGCTGGAAGCCATCTATCGCGAGGGCAACATCACTCGCGCAGGCTTGCAACTGAACCTCACCCAACCCGCGATCAGCCATGCGCTGAAGAGACTGCGCGATCTGCTGCAGGATCCGCTGTTCGTCCGCCAGGGGCCGCACATGGTACCGACGCCATTCACGCGAAACATGATTGAGCAAGTGCGGCAGGCGCTGCAGATTCTGGAAGTGAACCTCAGCCAGAGTCGTAATTTTGTTCCCGAACACACGCGGCGGAATTTTCACCTGTCGCTGTGGGAATACGCTGAAGCCCTGATTCTTCCACCGCTGCTGCGACGCCTGACGCATGCTGCCCCGGGAATGTCGATCACGACGTCACGGGTCAAGCGCAGAGACCTGGAGACCGAACTGGCAAGCGGGTCGGTCGATCTGGCCATCGACATCCCCATGACCATGAGCGATCGAATCCGGCATAAGTGGCTTCTGAATGAAACGTTCGTGGTCATTGCCCGGCCGGGCCACCCGGCGATCGCGGAAAAGCTCGACCTGAATACTTATCTGGAGCAGCGCCACATTCAGGTCTCATCCCGGCGTCACGGTCCCAGCCTGATTGATATCGAACTCAGCCGCAGCGGGCTTCACCGGCAGATATTTCTGCGCAGCCAGAACAACCACGCGGCCTGCATGGTCGTGAATAACACCGACATGCTTCTGACCTTACCCAAGCGCCATGCGCAACTGCTGAACGCGGGTTTGCTGAATACGGGTCTGATGAATCGGGTGTATCCCTTTCCGCTCCCAGTGCCGCGTCTCGAAGCCCACTTGTACTGGCACGAGAGTGTGGAAAA
>DATNNO010000087.1:0-13513 GCA_035601775.1 Terriglobales bacterium
GTCGCGCACCAAACACGCAAGACCACCACTTGCGAAATGGGATTTGCCAATCGGCCCAGATGGAGCGATGCAGCCGGCGGCAAACATACCCCGATTGATACCGACAAATGCTTGACTGCGGTGCCTTGCTAGGGCATGTCAACGCCGCATCTACAGCGTGGACCGGATAGAACGAAGCTGGTACGCGCGGATAGAGTGCAAGCGAAGGAAGAAATCCTGGGTGCCCGCATCGGGCACAGAAGAGGTTTGAGATGAGATTGGGAGATGGCGTAGTAGCGAAATGTCTCTTGGCCCTCGGCAGCGTGGTCTTGATTCTGACCAGCATGAGCTGGGCAGCCGATGATGATAAAGATCAATCCGATATCAGTAAGCGCATTGTCAACTCGGCTGAGGTCCTCAATGAAATCATGGCGACTCCTGATAAAGCGATTCCCGACAAGGTCATGGACAATGCCAAGTGCATAGCTGTGGTGCCATCGATGCTCAAGATCGCGGTGGGCTTCGGCGGCCAGCACGGCAAGGGCATAGCTACCTGTAGGACAGCCAAGGGATGGAGCGCCCCCGCTCCTATCACCATTACCGGCGGCAGCTGGGGCCTGCAACTCGGCGGGCAAGCGATTGATCTCGTGATGGTGGTCACCAATGACCAAGGAATGCAGCACTTGCTCTCTAGTAAGTTCAAACTCGGGGCGGATGCATCGGCTGCGGCTGGACCGGTTGGCCGTGACGCCACTGCCGATACGGATGTAAAGATGAGGGCAGAAGTATTGACCTATTCCCGCTCTCGCGGTATTTTTGCCGGCATCGATTTGAGCGGCGCCGCGATTACGCAGGATAAAGACGAGACCACCCTGCTCTATGGCAAAATGGTGCCCTTTGAAGACATTCTAGGCGGCAACGTTGCTCCTCCCGAGGGAAGCGAACCCTTCCTAGCGGCGGTGAAGAAATATTCCAGTCAGGCGCGAGAACAGGGCGAGGCGCCGGCCCCCGCGCCGGCCAACAGTGCGTCTGCAAGCCCACAAGCCAAATAGTACGAAGTCGCAATTCAGTAAGTACGGCCAGGCCCGGTGCGGCCTGGCCGTATTTCTTTGGGCGGCATCTCGCGACGGAGTTGGCTGTGCGGGCACCAAAGGGTTTGTGGGAGGCTTTGGGCGCGGAGTTTTTGACGGCGTTTGGCGAACCTGAGACGCGGGAGCAGCGCGTTCAAACCCACCCGGTTACTGGCTTTCCGCAGTACAGCATGGAATACACCGAGGTACGCGGTTAACCCGATGCAACGTCCGCGTACTAATCTTGTAGCTTGAACTTGGTGACAGACGGGTACGCTGACTTGAACAATCCCGCTGGCACTCCCGGGCGTGCGCGAGCAACTCCGTGTATGACCGCGAAAACCAATGCGCACCGGCTTCGCGTGCCAGGTGACGTCTACTGTACAGAGAGAGTCCATGTCAACTATTCTGCTCATCGTTTTGGTCTTATTGGTGGTCGGCGCGTTACCCACATGGCCCTACAGCGCAAGTTGGGGTTACTACCCGAGCGGCGGCCTGGGTCTGGTGGTGGTCATCGCGCTTATTCTGGTGCTGATGGGTCGAGTCTAGCGTAGCAAATCAACGAGGAAACATAGGGAGCTCTCTTCGTCCCGGCGAAGAGAGCTTCTTAATTGCTTTCTAAAGCAGGATGACGCTGTCGCCTCAAGGTCGGGCTATACTCACCGCACTGCTTGGGCTCATTTCCCCGCTCGTCCAAGGCTTTAATAATCTGATCCACGAGATCGGCTAGCTTTTCAGAGTCAGGTTCCGCAACTGCAGCCGCGCAAAGTTCCCGCCAATTGGTTTGATTGCCTCTAGCCATCGTCCACGCTCCTGATACTAGGGTGTGAATGCGATCACTGAAAGCAAGTGATATGCCAGAATATTAAGTTATTCATTGCAAATGCGCAGAGCTGAAAGTGTCGTGTGTAAATCTTGCCCTCCTTCGGAAACAAAAAGGGCTTGGCCCCTGTTAATATGGACGCTGGATGAACGTTTTGTTTGGCTGATGTGTTCGCAAGAGGTGTTTAGCATCCCCTCCGCACTTCCCAAGACCCGCAAGAAATATCTAGCGTTTTCCATAGCTTGTTGCTCGCCAACTTGGTCGCCACCTGCGGCGAACAGTTCAACTGCTCGCGCCGCCAGCGCTGTTTCCGCATCCGCAATGCGCTGTGGGATCTTGGCATTGTCATCTTCGAAAAGGGCGGCCTTATAGACCTCTTTCCAGTCTCTGCTCATCTGAGATTTGTGCACCCTGGCTTCCATGCTCACCCCCATTTGAACTGCGAAGTTAAGAGCCATATTTCTAGAACATCGCAAAATAGTGAATACAGCGAATCCTGTATCGCGTTCGTTTTTTTTATTATCCGCTCGCTTCTGTCTTGTTGAGGGCTCAGCACGCCAGGGAATTGCACCTTCGATGCTTTGCAAATAGCCTTGGATCGTTGGTCAACGAACGGCTCTGGTACTCGTGTCGCCAGCGGCCAGTTCGCCGGCCACCTCGGGAACGCTTCCCCTCTTCAGCATATCTGCAGCCTGCGCAGGGTTTAGGTCTGCCGGTACCCGGCGGAAATCACTCATTGAGTCTGTTTGCCGCAGATTGATGCTTTTGAAAATGAGCGCCTGACCCGTTATTTCCACGATTAGCCCCGTGACTACCCATTGTCCGGGCGCCAGCTCAGATCGCCTCACGGTAAACCGACCACCCTTGTCTAGATGTCCGAACACCCCACCCAGGAATTCAACGTCCTGGGCAAGGTGGCCATCGAGCTCCACCAATCGCTTCTTCTCGGCATCCACCCACATCGTGCCTTCCATTCCGTGAAAGACATGCGCTTCCCGGGACGGAGGATGGAAGTCCGGGTTTGGCCAAAAGGCTAATTCGACCAAGGATCCACGATTGCCGCCGTACCGGTAGAGAAAGGCTTCGGGGAGCATCTTGAACATTTCAACTGCCTTGTGATCGTCTTCCTGTTGCTCGTGCTTTTTCTTCCGCTGTTCTTCCGGATCATTCACTAATTTCTCCAGTCGCTCATTCTCTTTCTGGCGTTGATCCGGCGTCAGGGCGTCGCCATTCAAGGAAAGCAGGAAGTGGATGTCACAGGTCTTCGTCTCGACTACCTCCTTGACGGTCGATTTGTCCCCTTCCCGTCGTTGTAGCCGGTACATCCAGCGGACTTGATCTCGGTGACTGTTGTCCAGTTCGTTTTCAATCATGCTGCGCACCAACTGTTTGACGTCTACCTGAGGACTTTGTTGCGCGGGTAGGAATGTCGCTCCGGCCAAGAAAACAGCCATGATGGATACCGCCGTTCTTTGCTTCGCGACCGTAGCGCTTTTAGTGAATACGATCATTCCATCCTTCTTCGCTAGCTCCGGTGCTTCACCCCAGAGGCAGAGTAGTCGCGGGAGAGAACATTGGCCAATCCGGTAAAACAAGTACTGTTTTCTGGAATGTGCGGTACCTGCCCGCGATTGTGCGATCTCACGACGCGTGCCGTGAAGCATCCTCTTGGACGGAATTACACGCGACCGCGTTCTCGCCAGTAGTTAGGTGGTGCCAGATCAGTGATTTCATTCGACTTCCGTTTGGCACACCTTGTGCTCAATTTCGGCATCGTACCGGGCGTTAGGTAGGACAGGTATGCCTCAGACCGGAGCTACGACATGAAACCTTTTCGAATTCTGATTGCGGATGACCATGAAGTCGTGCGGCGAGGGATCCGCGCCTTGCTCGAAAGCCATCTGGGATGGGAAGTGAGTGGCGAGGCGGAGGATGGGCGTGAGGCGGTGGAACGGGCCAGAGAACTGAAGCCGGATCTCGTCCTGCTCGACATTGGAATGCCGAATCTAAACGGCATCGAGGCGGCGCGGCAAATTCTCGCGAATTGCCCTGTGACCAACATCCTCATCCTAACCATGCACTATTCACAGCAAGTTGTGCGGGATGTACTGGCTGTGGGAGCTCGCGGCTTTCTGTTGAAATCGGACGCTGGCCGTGACCTTGTCACGGCTGTAGAAGCCGTGCAGCACCATAGGACTTTCTTTACCAGCCAGGTCACGGAAATCGTGGTTGACGGATATTTGAACCCGGACTGGAAGGAAGAACCTCCCCTCAGAACTCGTCTAACCCCCCGCGAGCGGGAGGTGGTGCAGCTTCTGGCGGAGGGGAAAACCAGCAAAGAAGTGGCTGTCGCTCTAAATCTCAGCGTAAAGACGGCTGAAACCCACCGCACCAACATCATGCGCAAGCTTGATCTGCATTCGGTCGCCGACGTGACCCTCTATGCTCTCCGCAAAGGAATCGCGCAGGTTTTCTAGGCTGAGATGCAATCGTCCTGATCCGTATTCGCGCTCTCCGCGCCTAGCCCGTTAGCGATTGTGCCGGGGCATACCGCCACTTCTTTTGCCGCATACCGGGTGTCCGGGATTGTAAGCCATGCATTTCGGCACTTATTGTTGGCTCAGGCAGACTACTTGAAAGGAGGAATACATGCCGGGGAAAAAACATGTGCGCGGTGTGGGTGCAAAGGAACAACGCGAGTACGAGCACATCAAGGAGAGTGCGGAACGTTCAGGTCGTTATGGCAGTCGAGCCAAAGAAGTCGCCGCCCGGACCGTTCTCAAGCAGCACAAAGCCAAGGGCCATAGTAAGGGGCACTAAACTCGGGAGAATCTCATCGCAAAAGTCAGCAACTTTCTTCTCCTGTAAGGTGTCCAGTGTATTGCCGGGCCGCCGTGGAATCGATAGCCTTTTAGGCGTGAAGGGCAGAGCGCGGTCCGTTGTCCGCGGCTGAATGGGAGTTTCGTTGGTTCGGATCCTGGTAGCGGACGATAACCCGGCGATACGACGTTGCCTTCGCGGGTTATTGGATCATCACGCCGATTGGCTCGTTTGTGATGAAGCCAGCAACGGCAAGGAAGCAGTCGAGCGGTTCCAACAGGCTAAGCCTGACCTGATTGTGCTTGATTTCCAGATGCCCGAGATGAATGGCTTGGACGCCGCCCGCCACATCGTCGATCTCTCACCGAAAACCCCGATTCTGATGGTCACGATACACCTTTCCAAACAGTTGAGCGAAGAGGCCCGAAGAGTGGGGATCCGGGGCGCTTGCACAAAAACAGACATCAGCTCCGTTGTAGATGGGGTGGGGGCACTGCTTCGCCACGAAACCTACTTCCCGAACTGAGTTGCCAGGCGGCAGCCGAAGCATCAGCAGCTTGAGCTGCTCCTGGAACCGGCATGGTCACAGAGATCAAGGGGCCAGGCGCCTTGGACTGAATGTCAAGCTCGCCGCCAAGTTCGCGCACGCGTTCCCGCATTCCGGCCAGGCCCACGCCAAAATTGGTGCCTATTTGGCCCGAAAATTCTTTACCAACTCGTGGTGAATGCCTTTTCCGACTCCCCTGATGTTCAAAGTTCATTGTGTTGGCGGACAGCTTCTACCGAGCGTTTACGTTTCTCGATTTCGGCAGTAAGCTGCGACAACTTCTGCGGATCTCTCTCAATCGTCGCGTGCCGGCGGAGTGCGCGCCACTGTTTGTCAAGGTTCTCCGCCATTACTTGTCTTCTAACCCGAGCCGGAACGAGCAGGTTGCGGCAATTTCTGGTTTGCAAACAACAGGAGCGATTCACGATGCCACCTCGTTTTGAGATCCGCCGGTCCCTGACGAAGGTTGGGGTTGGCATTCGATTTGGGCAAGAACCCGCAGAGTTCGTAGCGCGTCTGCGATTGCCTGCTGCTCTTCGCTGGAATGGGAACCGGTCTGCTTTAACTCTTCGAGTCGTTGACCAATGGCGTTTTCCGCGGCGCCGATTCGCCGCCGCAATTCTTCAGGTTGAACCTCCAGCAAAGCTGCCCGGTATAACTCCTGCCACGAAAGATTCATTGTCATTCTCTTCTCTTCTTGCAGTCTGTAGTGGAGAATACAGCCCCCACTAAAAAAGGGTGGAAATAACACATCCGCAAGAATTAAAGACGCACGGGTAGAAAGTAACGCGCTGCGGGACTATCCGCGCGGATGACTTGACGCATATGATAAAAATATCCGGCGTGCAACAGAAAAAAATGCTTGACAAGCTCTAGCTGGAATTCTATAAGCTTTGTTAACGTTTTGATGGAAGGATGCAAGACGTATGACTAAAGAACAGGTAAAGAATCAAAGGCCCGCTTTGAACTATGACCGCGTTGTCCTCGCGAGCCTTAGAAGGAATCGGCGCGGCAAACACCACGATCTGATACAGGGAGTCTTCCAGGATTTGGAAACCTTGCCTTCCGGCTCGGCGATCAAGATCCCTCTGGCGGAGGTGGATGGAATTACGTTGGCGAACCTGCGATCGGCCGTCCATCGCGCATCAACGTCAAGAGGCTTGGAAATCGAAACTTTGTCGGACGAAGACAATTTCTACATCTGGAAGGGCGCGAAGTAGCTCGACACCGGCTTCGCCTTGTGTTCGTGGTGAAATGGCTCCCTGTACGGGCTTCAACCTCTGCAGACATTCCGGAACAGGACCTACAGGATTCCCTGTATTTCGGAGCGAGACACACGAAATTAGAATAACGCGGTCAGAGAGCCACTGTCCCGTTCCATCTGGCGCGAAATTGGGCGCCGCTGCAGCGACGATGAGGAGCAATAACCATGGGTATGGCCAACACTCAGAGCTTGGACGCTGCATCGTTCGCGCCCCTCGCGGTTCGGGGCGACCACAATCACCCCGCGCACGTAGTTCAGTTCTATGGAGAAGACAGATTCCTCCTCGATGAATTGAGCCGATTCATCGGTACCGCTCTCGGGGCCGGGGACGCCGCCGTCGTCATCGCGACCAAGGAACACCGGGATGGGCTGGCCCAGAGGCTGAACGCGCGGGGCTTGGATACCGCCAAAGCGGTCGCGCAGGGGCGCTACTTCTCCTTGGACGCCGCCGAAACTCTGGCGAACATAACGCTGGGCGGGTGGCCGGACGCAGTGCGTTTCGCCGAGGTAGTAGGCAGTCTAATCGCCAGAGCCACGACCGCCACCGAAGGTGAACCTCGCCGGGTTGCCGCATTCGGGGAAATGGTCGCTCTGTTGTGGGCGGAAAGAAAGCCTGAAGCCGCGATCCGCCTCGAACAGTTGTGGAACGAGTTAGCCCAAACCCACTCCTTCTCTCTCCGCTGCGCATACCCGATGTCCAGTTTTTATCGTGAGGAACACGGCGACCTGCTTCTTAAGATCTGTGCCGAACATTCCAATGTTATTCCGGGTGAGAGCTATACAGCGCTGGTCAGTCAGGACGAGCGCCTTCGCAGCATCGCTCACTTGCAACAAAAGGCACAGGCGCTCGAGACCGAAATCGCAGAGCGCAAGCAGGTCGAGGAGAGACTCCGGCGCAGCCAGGCCGAACTTGAATCCGTGGTGGAGCAGCGCACCGCCGCATTGCGCCAGCTTTCGTCTCGGCTGCTCAGTTTGCAGGACTCTGAGCGTCGCCGAATTGCCCGAGAGTTGCACGATAGTCTGGGCCAATACCTGGTCGCGTTGAAACTCAACGTGGACATGCTCCGACAATCTCCAGGGCGCGGCGAATTGTGGTCGCAATCGGAAGAGTTAACGGACCGATGCATCGCTGAAGTTCGGACCCTTTCCTATCTACTGCACCCGCCGACCATGGACGCAGTGGGGATAGCTTCTGCGGCCCGGTGGTATGTCGAGGGCTTTGGTCTCCGAAGCGGACTCAAGTTGACGTTGGATGCCCCGGATGATCCAGTCCGCTTGCCCGACGCGATCGAACTCGCGCTCTTCCGTGTGCTGCAAGAAGCTTTGACCAACGTCCATCGACATTCCGGTGCTTCGGCGGCGGACATTCTGATCCGGCGATCGTCCGGACAGGTGGTTTTGGAAGTGAGGGACAATGGCCGCGGAATGGAGCAGGAAATGCTAAATCATTTTCGCGAGACGGGAGCAGGCGTGGGCGTTGGGCTTATGAGTATGCATGAGAGGGCACGCGAACTCGGAGGAAAGGTTCAGTTTGAATCGAGCAGCACGGGTACATCGGTGCGAATAACAATACCGGTCCCTCCCGATTGCGCCCGTGACTCGTAATGTCCGCGGTCATTGGGAAGCAGCGGGGCAAGATTTGGGACAGAAGTCAGACGGTCATGGAGGAACAATAACATCGAGATATTCTTAGATATGTTTTAAGTCCTAGGAGCTATAAACAATTTATGACAGTGCGCATTTTGGTTGCGGACGACCACCCAGTTGTAAGACACGGGTTAAGGACTTTGCTGGGGGGGCATCCTGAGTGGGAAATCGTTGATGAAGCGGCAGACGGACTCGAAGCCGTCGCGAAGGCCGATCGCTTGAAACCTGATGTCGTAGTGCTCGATATTACCATGCCGAAGATGAGTGGGCTGGAAGCATGCCGCATAATCCGCAGAACGACGCCGGCATCTGAAATCCTGATCGTGACGCAACATGATTCTCCGCAGATGATGCGTGAGGCATTGGAAGCGGGAGCCCGGGGCTATGTGGTGAAGTCCAACGCCGCTCGCGATTTACTGGCGGCAGTGGAGGCGGTAAGCCGGCATCTGCCTTTCACAGCTCTGAATGTGCAGTCCGCTGATTCTGCCTGAACTTCGATATGCCGGGATCTTGCCGGCTTGGTTCTTTGGGGGACTGGCTCGGGTCGATTGAGCCAGAGATGACAGGGTTTTTGTCCGGGGTTGTAACGTCGCAATTACCTTACCGAGGTGAGCAATGAAGCTGCGAATCCTGATAGCTGACGATCACGAAGTTGTACGGCGCGGGTTGTGTGCGCTTCTGCAAACACGCGATGGTTGGGAAGTCTGCGCGGAGGCGACGGATGGGCGCCAAGCCGTCGAAAAGGCAGCGCAATTGAAGCCCGATGTGGTCATCCTGGATGTCGGAATGCCAAATCTCAATGGTCTGGCGGCGACCCGGCAGTTGACTCAACATGACCCTCACTGCAAGGTCATCGTACTGACGATCACGGATTCAGACCAGGTAATACGGGAGGCTTTGGATGCGGGCGCTCGCGGGTTTGTCCTAAAATCCGACGCCGCTCGGGACCTGATTTCTGCTGTGGAGGCACTCCAGCGCAACCGGATGTTTTTTACCCCCCGGGTAAACGATATGGTGCTCGCCGGTTTTCTGGACAAAGGGTACAACGGGTCAAGTGGCGAACCTCCGAGGTTGCCGAAATTGACCGCGCGGGAGCGGGAAGTCATTCAGCTTCTAGCCGAGGGGAAAAGCTCGAAGGAAGTAGCCTGTGTGCTCAACTTGAGCACAAAAACTGCCGAGACGCATCGCAGCAACATAATGCGGAAACTTGGCTTTCACTCGATCAGAGATCTGGTTGTTTACGCCGTGAAGAACAACATTATCCAGGTACAAGTACCGTCGCACCTTCAAAATCCGCCGGAAGGTTCAGCAGCATAGCGGTAACTGGTTCGGGCTTTCCATATCGTGGGGCGACTGGTGACGCCCCACGGAGTTGCTGGCTTTTCACCGACCTCCTTCTCAAGAAAATAGGGGAGTCCGTAAAGCGGCTCCCCTGTCAGTATCAAGCTGGAATCGTTCTAGCTGGCCTTGCGTCTTTGCTCCAAATCGGATTGATGGGATTCGACCGCGTTCCACTCATCAACCTGCTTTTGAGCCGCATCTCGTGCGACGCCGTACCGCTCTTGAATCTTTCCGACCAATTGATCGTGCTTCCCGTTGATGACGTCGATGTCATCGTCGGTCAGCTTGCCCCAGCGTTCCTTTACCGAGCCTTTGATCTGTTTCCATTTGCCCTGCATCTGGTCTGAGTTCATTTGCTTTTCTCCTTTTCGTGTTTACTTATGAAACCTGGCCAGGTCCGAGTGGCGTTGATGCGCCGGCAGCGCGGGCTGCCGGCGCGACATTTCGGCATCAGTGCGTTTGCGCTCCGCTTAAACTGCGCGAGGCAGATGCCGGTTGATCGTGGCGTCGTCAGAGCTGGCCTCGCCGGTCGACGAAACATCCTGGGCGCCTGTGTGTTCCAAGATTTGCTTTGCTTGCTTTGTCCACTCAGAGCTGTCACAGTGGACGGAAAGCAGGATGCCGCCGTCTTTGACCCTGCCTTCGTAGCGCTTGGCCTCGTATTCCGGAATTCCCATTCCAATGAGAGCTCCAGTGATTCCACCCACTGCACCTCCGACACCCGCTCCTGCGAGGGCTGCCATAATGGGGCCGGCGGCGATAAAAGGTCCCAGTCCCGGTATCGCCAGGGCGCCAACACCCAGCAGCCATCCCATCGTGCCGCCCAGCACTACTCCTGTTCCGGCGCCTGCTGTGGCTCCTTCGGGCGCTTTCGTGCCTTTTTCGTGCGCGAAGTCTTTTGATCCTGCGCTTTGAGGGAACAACACAGAAATGTCCCTATTGCTGAATCCCGCTGCCTTCAAGCCGTCAACACCCGTCTCTACCGTCGCGTAGCTCGGGTAGATGCCGAAAACTGCTGTGTTCTTTCCTGACATCGTGAATTCTCCTTTATATGTATATGTCTTGATTGCCGTGCTTAGTTTTTTGGTTTAACGTCCAATTCGCTGGTTACCTTGTTTTCGCCCGCTACTTCAGCCGCCTTGGCCTCGACCGCCCGCTTCTCGTCGTCCGATCGCACCGGACCCTTCAGGGTTACTTGGCCATTCTGCGTAATGATCTTGACGTTATGGGCATAGGTTGACAGAGACTTGTCTTTCACGATGGCCCGGCGGACTTGCTGCGTGATGTCCCGGTCCGAACGGTTGTCCTTCTGTTGATCTGCGGGGGGCTCGTTTGTGTTCCGATCTCGCTGATTAACCCTGGTGTTGTCAGCGGAAGCAGGAGCATCTTGAGTAGCTGGCTCCTGGGCGATTATCCAGGCGCTGCCCAACAGCGAGCTTATGATTATGAGTAGAAAGATCCTGACACCGTTCTTGAGGTTCATTGAATTGCTCCTTACTTGGATCGGACTTGGCCGACAGAATTTGCTCATCGTTCGTTGGTTGGTTGCCCGACCCGAGATCTGAAACCCGAGGCGCGAACCGAACCGGTACCGAGCCGCCAACCGTTTGAATCTTCTGAAACCATAGTGCATACAACAATGCCTGCCAATCGAGTTTGGGCCGTAGTTCAACCGCGGAATGCCCGTAGGACAATCGTACGAGCAGGGCGCCCTGCTCGCGCCGAGCGTTTGACTAACAACCACTGCGAAGGAATGGCGGTGCCCAATCAACGACTAGTGGGCAAGCGACGAAAGCCGTACGGGTTGAATCGAATCTTTTCAACGAAACAGCTACGGTGCGTGCCCGAACGCCACCAAGGCGAGCACTAGTAACGCCACTAATATCACGACGCCGCCCCCGAACAACAGGGCTCGGCTCAGCAGATCAGGTTTCATGAGATCTTCTGGGTGCATCCCTCCTCCTTCTTCTTGAGACTGCGGCTTTTCTGAATGGCATTAGAGGCAGAAAATGAGGAGCAAGAAAACTGAGTACAAGGAATATGACGCCCATGTACGGCGTTCACCTGAGATGCGTGGACCATCTGGGAACATCTATTCCGCTGGTGAAAACGAAACAGCTGCGACGGCGTAGCTGCGCTTTTCAATCTCAGCTTGATAGGAAAAAGGAGTTTGACATGCTTTGGACAATATTCGTGGTGCTGCTGGTTTTGTGGTTACTTGGACTGGTCAGTTCGTACACATTGGGCGGCTTTATTCACATTTTGCTGGTGCTGGCGCTGGTAGTTCTTGTGATCAACCTGCTAAGCGGACGGAGAAGCGCAGTCTGAGTACCATTAGCGCAGGCCTCCAGTCCGGGTTGTGTAGCCCGACGCAACTGCCTGAGCGCCTAGGTGAGAAACTGCAGCGCCGAATACCACCATGCAACCAACTCGACAGGCCATCGCCAAAGTCGCCGTCTTCTTGTTGCTATTCGTGTTTGTCTGTTCAGGTGTCGGAAACGGATATTCGGTACTCACCCACGAAGAGATGATCGATTTGCTGTGGAAGGATCAGCTTCGACCGTTGCTGCTAAAGCGTTTTCCCCAGGCGAGTGACGAGGATATGAAGCAAGCTCATGCTTACGCCTATGGTGGCAGCCTGGTTCAGGACATGGGCTACTATCCTTTTGGCAGCAAGTATTTCAGCGACTTGGTGCATTACTTACGCACCGGTGATTTTGTATTGGCCCTCATCCAAGACTCTTCTGATCTCAATGAATACGCCTTCGCCCTGGGAGCGCTCGCACACTACGCCGCTGACAACAGTGGGCATCCTACGATCA
Organism: Terriglobales bacterium; assembly: GCA_035601775.1. Taxonomy (GTDB): domain Bacteria; phylum Acidobacteriota; class Terriglobia; order Terriglobales; family Acidobacteriaceae; genus JABDBE01. The sequence goes on from DATNNO010000087.1 coordinate 12,314, forward strand.
ATCATGTAGTCGCGCTAAGCTTTCCCAAGTTGCGGAGAAAATACGGAGAAGAAGTTACCTACGCGGACGATCCCAAAGCACACATTCGCACTGAATTCGGCTTCGACATGGTGCAGGTGGCAAAAAACCGGTACACATCCGACACCTTCCACGATTTCATCGGTTTCAATGTTTCCAAACCTCTCCTCGAACGGGCATTCGCACAGACCTATGGTCTCGAACTGAAAGATGTCATACCTAACGAAGACTTGGCCATTGGAACCTTTCGGCGCGCTATTAGCAAAATCATTCCCGAGATGACTCGCGTCGCCCTGTTGTCGCGCCGCAAGGAGATCGTCCGCGATACGCCTAATTTCAACGAAAAGGAATTCCTCTATCACCTTTCCCGGGCTAAGTACCAGAGGGAATGGGGGAACGGATATCGCAAGCCGGGAGCTGGAACCCGCGTGCTGGCGTTCTTTCTGAAGATCGTTCCGAAGGTGGGACCGTTTAAGGCGCTAGCCTTCAAGATTCCCACCACGCAGACCGAGGACATGTACATCAAGAGCATCAACAAAACCGTGGATGACTACGGCGCGCTGTTACGCGAGCAAAAAGCGGGGCAACTCACGATCGCTGATCTGGACTTCGATACTGGCCGTGAAACCCGCGCTGGAGAATATTCGTTGGCGGATAAGACCTATGCCCATCTGCTGGACGACTTGGCTAAGCATAACTTTGCTCAGGCATCTCCTCAGCTGCGCCAAAACATTCTCAGCTTCTACGCCGACGGGAATGCGCCAATCGCGACGAAGAAGAACGCGAAGGCCTGGAGAATAACGAAAGAGGAGTTGGACAAACTGAAAGCGGGCAACGCGGATCATTCCGTCGACACTGCCTCGACACTCGCTCCAACTCACAAGTCATTGGAATAGCCGGCGCGGTTCGGGTCCTGCTTGTCCAACATTTATTTTGCGAACCTAGGGTATCTCTGAATAAGCCAGTGTCTTTAAGCTAGCAGTGTTCAACCAGACCCGGGCAAGGGTTTGGATTCGGTTTTTTCCACTCTTCCGTCTGCTGCGGTGGCGGCCCGTGATCAGCAACCTTCGCTGCCGGGCTATGCTGGTGCCAGAAGCAGCTTCTTCCGCAGCAGATACAGGTTCACCAGCGCGCACACCGCAAACAACTGGTTGGCATTCTTCTTCAGTCCTCGGTAACGCA
>DATNNO010000088.1:0-49977 GCA_035601775.1 Terriglobales bacterium
ATGAAAACACTCAATAGACTACCCAAGTTCCCTGCCTTTTCACGAATTCCCGCAGCTCTCTGAATCTACCCGCGTTGACGCTTGCCACTGTTAGCAAATAAGATACGTGAGTAGAGTTGCGCACCTCCACTTTCCAACATCTCTGGGGACCCGTCCACATTACGGAAGGGCATTGAAGGGCATCACTTTCGCAGTTTATGGCCATTACCAAGATCTCGGTGCGCGGAGCGCGCCAGCATAACCTCAAGAACATCGACGTCGAGATACCCCGTAATAGCCTGACGGTAATCACCGGCTTGAGCGGATCGGGCAAGTCCTCCCTGGCGTTTGACACCATCTATGCTGAGGGCCAGCGGCGTTATGTGGAAACGCTCTCGGCATACGCCCGCCAATTTCTGGACCAGATGGAACGGCCGGATGTGGATGCCATCGACGGGCTCAGTCCCGCCATTTCCATTGAGCAGAAGACCACCAGCCGGAGTCCGCGCTCGACGGTGGGCACGATTACCGAAATTTACGATTATCTTCGTCTTCTATTCTCTTCAATCGGAGTGCCGCATTGTCCCAAGTGCGGACGGGCGATAAGTCGCCAGTCGGCTGATCAGATTGTGCAGCGGGTGATGGCCCTCACACCCGAAGACCGCGTCATGGTGTTGGCGCCCATCGTGCGCGGGCGCAAGGGTGAGTTCAAGAAAGAGATGGAGAAGTTGGTACAGCACGGCTTCACCCGGGCGAGGGTGGATGGCGAACTGGTGAATCTCGACGATGACCTCGCGCTTGATAAACGAAAAAATCACACCATCGAAGTAGTAATCGATCGTCTACTGGTGAAACCAGGGATCGAACACCGGCTCGAGCTTTCAGTCGGACTAGCGATGAAACTGGCGGGGGGCTTGGTACAGGTAGCGGTGGTGGGCGGCGAGGAACAGCTTTACTCGGAGCGGTTAGCGTGTCCGGATTGCGGAATCAGCGTGCCCCAACTGGAGCCGCGGTCGTTCTCCTTCAACAGCTCGTATGGAGCCTGCCCCGAATGCCACGGACTGGGCAGCCGCTATGATTTTGATCCCGCGAAAGTGATCGTGGACTGGTCGAAACCATTGCTCGATGGAGGGTTGGGACCGGGGTCGGCGTCGCAAGGCCTGATCCACATGCTCCAAATCGCAGCCACGGCGCACGGCTTGGACCTGAGCACGCCCTTCGAAAAGTTTCCAGAGGAGGTGCAAAACCTGCTGTTGTTCGGGGAAGCGGGCAAAGGAGGTAAGACTGGTTTCGGCGGAATTTTAGCCTATCTCAAGCGGGTATTAGAGGAATCCACATCCGAGGGCTATCGCGATTTCTTGCTCGATTATATGTCGGCGACGGAATGCCCCGCCTGCCACGGGCAGCGTCTGCGGCCGGAAAGTCTGGCGGTGAAAGTGAACAATATGTCGATCGCGAACTTTACCGGGCTGCCGGTTTCGCGTTCGCTGGATCTGGCGAAGAAAATCCAACTCACCGGACGCGAGGCTGCGATTGCGGGACGAGTCGTGCATGAGATTGTCGAACGATTGCAGTTTCTGAACGCGGTGGGCCTGGGGTATATCGCACTCGACCGCTCGGCAGCCACGCTTTCTGGAGGCGAGGGGCAGCGCATTCGCCTGGCCACGCAGATCGGGTCAAAACTGCGAGGCGTGCTGTACGTGCTCGATGAGCCTTCGATCGGCCTGCATCACCGGGACAACGCCCGCCTGTTGAAGGCGCTCGAGGAGTTGCGCGATCTGGGCAACACGGTGCTGGTGGTTGAGCATGATGAAGAGACCATCCGGCGCGCTGACTATGTAATCGATCTTGGTCCTGGGGCAGGGAGGCACGGAGGCGAACTGGTGGCCCACGGTACGCCGGAAGAAATTATGGAAGTGCCGGGGTCGCTCACCGGAGCTTATATCTCGGGCAGAGTCCAGATCGAGATGCGGGCGGAGCGGCGGCAGACGAACGGCGCGGGCATCACCATTCTGGGCGCGCGCGAAAACAATTTGAAGAATCTTGACGTCACCTTTCCGCTGGGCGTGATGACTGTAGTGACCGGAGTTTCCGGCTCCGGCAAATCCACGTTGGTGAATGACATTCTCTATCGCGCACTGGCCAAAACTCTTTACCGTTCGCGAGAAGAAGCCGGCGCACATAAAGCGATTTCAGGCGCGGAGAACATCGACAAGGTCATTCGCATTGATCAGTCGCCGATCGGACGGACGCCGCGTTCGAATCCCGCGACCTACACGGGAGTCTTTGCGCAGATTCGTGATCTTTATGCCATGTTGCCAGAGTCGCGGGAACGGGGCTACAAGCCGGGCCGGTTCTCATTCAACGTGACCGGCGGACGTTGCGAAGCCTGCCAGGGCGAGGGACAGCGTCGCATTGAAATGAGTTTCCTGCCCGATGTCTATGTGCTTTGCGAAATTTGTGGCGGACGCCGCTACAACCACGAAACCCTGGCCGTGAAATACAAGGGATACTCCATCGCGGATCTGCTTGAAATGCCGGCTTCGGACGCATTGCCAATTCTCGAAAACATTCCTCAGGTGAAGCAGAAACTGCAGACGCTGGTCGATGTGGGCTTGGGATACATTCACCTGGGCCAATCGGCGGTGACGCTCTCTGGCGGTGAAGCTCAACGTATCAAGCTGGCGCGCGAGTTGAGCAAACGGCAAACCGGGAAGACGTTGTATCTACTGGATGAACCCACGACCGGCTTGCACTTTGACGATGTCAAGAAGTTGCTGGACGTGCTGCATCGCCTGACCGACCTTGGAAACATGGTCGTGATTATTGAGCATAATCTGGATGTGATCCGTAACGCCGACTGGATCATCGACCTCGGTCCCGAGGGTGGCGAGGATGGCGGCCGGATTGTCGCTCAGGGTACACCCGAGCAGGTCGCGCGGAATAAGAAGTCCTACACGGGCCAGGCTCTGGCGTCATATTTCAACGGGAAGGGAAAAAGGCTTTCGACGGTGGAGTTACTGGCCTGATCGGTCTAGGTGGCGGTTCTCCGCGCACTCTGCGATGTGTTCTCGGCGATCTCAGCGACAAAAGCTTTTGACCGCAGACCTGAGAGCAGTCTGCATCGGTTTTCTTTTTCGTGTAAATTCAAAGTGTCCCGGCGGTAGTTCTGAATCGCGTGTCCTCACCCCAAAATCCGTGGCCTGAGCCCGGTCTGGTTCCCGTCCCGGAGCAGCCGGCGCCATTAACCGCCATCCCTTCCGAAGACCCCGTCTGGGGCGGATGGGACGTGCTTCAGATTGTGTTTCTGACCTTGGTCTCGGTTTTCGTTTTTCTGTCACTGGTTGGGGTAGCGGTTCAACGATTGCTCTATCCCAAGATCCCAATTCTCGAAGTCATGGTGTATCCCCTGGTGGCTGTGCTGGGGCAAGCGTTCGCCTACCTGTTAATCCTCGGGTTCATGGTTTCGATTGTGAAGCGCGTGCCCAGCCAGGATTTCTGGCTGGCGATCCGGTGGAACTGGCCGAAAAACTGGGCAACATATTTGCTGGCTGGCGTGGCACTGTCGTTCGCCTTGCAAGGGATCGCACACTTCCTTCCCATCCCGAAAGAGCTGCCAATGGACCGGTTCTTCCGGACACCGGGTGAAGCGTGGGTACTCTCGCTATTCGGCGTAACCTTCGCACCGCTGCTCGAAGAACTGTTCTTTCGTGGATTTCTCTATCCCGTGCTGGCTCGCCGGCTAGGTGTCGTAATCGCAGTGCTGGCGACGGCGGCCGGATTCAGCCTCATTCATGCTCCGCAACTGGGACGCGCGTGGGGTCCGGTGCTGGTAATTTTCATGGTTGGGCTGGCGCTGACCATCACTCGCGCCGTCACCAAGTCCGTCGCCGCCGGCTTGATCATGCACATGGCGTATAACGGCACGCTTTCGGTTTTGCTGTTCGTGGGAACCGACGGGTTCCGGCATCTGGAGAGGCTGAATCAGTAGCAGTTCTTGGAGTGACGAGCGTCCTCGCGCGTCCGCCGAAATCTAGCCAGCGTGCTATCTTAGATTTTCCATGTCTTCCGCACGTCAGGAACTCTTGCGTCTGCTGGCAACGAAGTCTTTTCGCCTGGGAGAGTTCAAACTCTCGTCGGGCGGCGCCAGCGATTATTACGTGGATTGCCGCGCCACAACTTTGGACGCGCGCGGTTCGCAGCTCACCGGCCAGGTGTTTCTCGACGCGATTCGGGAGCGCGGATGGCGGCCTCAGGCCATCGGCGGCTTAACTATGGGCGCCGACCCAGTGGTGGTGGCGGTGGCTGTTATCAGCGGTGAAATCCACGGCTTTCTCGTCCGTAAAGCTGAGAAGCAGCATGGCACGGGACAGCGAGTTGAAGGCTTTCGCGAGAAGGGCGCGCGCGTCGTGATCGTGGACGATGTCTGCACCACGGGCGCTTCCACGATTCAGGCGATCGAGGCGGCGCGTGAATTTGGATTTGAAATCTCCGGTGTGATGTGCCTGGTGGAGCGCGAAGAGGCGAAGGGGCGTCCGAATGTAGAGAAGGCTGCCGCGCCAGCGCCATTTGTTTCGATATTCACGGCAACCGATGTTAGGAGAGAGCACTTGCAGCAGAACGGCGAGACATCCCCACCGATCTTCGCGGTCGCCGCCAGTTGCGAACTGTGTGGAAGGCCGGCGGTAACGAACACACCGCGGAACCGTTGCGAAGTACACAAGGCGTAATGAAGAATGGCTAATCGAAAGATGCCAACGACCAACGACCAACGACTATAGACCAAAGACTAACAAATGATCCAAACCCTCGAATGGACTGACAAGGGCGTACGCTTCATCGATCAGACCAAGCTGCCCACCGAAGAGACCTACGTGACCTGCAAGAATTACGAGCAGGTTGCCGACGTCATCCGCAACATGGTAGTGCGCGGCGCGCCTGCAATTGGCGTTGCTGCGGCCATGGGCATCGCGCTGGGTATGAAGAACTCGAAAGCCGAAACCGGGGGCGAACTGAAGCGCGAGTTTGACCAAATCTGCGACGTGATCGGCAAGACGCGTCCAACCGCGGTGAATCTTTTCTGGGCAATCCGCCGCATGCGGGACAAATTCGAATTGCTCAGAGTGCGCCCACTACCGCAGATCAGGCAAGCTCTGGTCGAGGAAGCACAACGCATGCACGCCGAAGATATCGCCGCCAACCAGGCCATGGGACGCTACGGCGCAACTCTCATGCCCGCCAGTGGCGGCGTGCTTACCCACTGCAATGCCGGAGCCCTCGCGACTTGCGGATATGGCACGGCGCTCGGTGTGATCCGCGCCGCGGTCGAGCAAGGAAAGAAAATTCATGTCTACGCCGACGAAACCCGCCCTTTTCTTCAGGGTTCGCGGTTGACCGCATGGGAACTGATGAAAGACGGTATTCCCACAACCGTGATCTCCGACAACATGGCGGGCGCGATCATGAAGCAAGGCAAGATCGGAGCGATTGTAGTGGGCGCGGATCGCATCGCGGCCAATGGCGACGTGGCCAACAAAATCGGCACCTATACCGTCGCCGTGCTGGCGAAGGAACATGACATCCCCTTCTATGTAGCTGCGCCTCTGTCGACCATCGATTTGGCAACGCCGGACGGCAGCAAGATTCCCATCGAGCAACGCGACGAAAAAGAAGTCACGCACATTGCCGGCAAGCAGATGACCCCCGACGGAGTGCAAGTGGAAAATCCCGCATTCGACGTCACCCCCGCGAAGTACGTGACTGCGATTGTGACCGAACGTGGGATTGCGCGGGCACCGTATGGAGAGTCGCTGGCGAAGTTAGCCGGGGCAGAGCGGGTGGCGACCAGCACTTAGCATTTGGCATTTGGTCCGGTTAGCTAGTGTCGTGTCCCGGAAATTCGTTGAATAAATATTGTCATCCCGACCGGAGCGAAGCGAAGCAAGCGCGGTGGAGGGACCTGCTGTTTCAACAATCTCAACTTGGGCAGCGAACAGTTGGACATTCCACGGACTTCTGGGATAGCAGACTAGTGGCCTGTCGCAGTGAGATCGTTACTGCGGACGCGGCGGGTGGGGTCAGAGTATTTCCACTGGATGGGCCGAGCATTGGCGGAGTAGGCATTGATGTAGCGGCGGAGTTTGCGAGCCAAGTCAGGAACCGAAGTGAAGATGCCCCGCGCGATGACCTCGCGTTCGATCTTGGCGAACCAGATCTCGACCTGATTGAGCCAGGACGAGTAAGTGGGCGTGAAATGAAACCGGACTCGCGGATGTTGTTGGAGGAACTCGCGGACGGCTTGAGTTTTGTGGGCGGAGAGATTGTCGAGGATGATGTGAATCCGTTGCCGAGGTGGGCACAAGGAGACGACCTCTTGCAAAAAGGCGACGAACTCGCGGCTGGTATGGTGGGCAGCGGTTTTGCCGTGGACGCGACCGGTGGCGGTATTCAGCGCTGCATATAAGGAGAGCGTGCCGTGGCGGTAGTACTCGAAGCCGTGACGTTCGGCGCTCCCGGCGAGAGCGGCAGGACGGGATCGAGACGGTCCAAGGCTTGAATGGCGGTCTTCTCATCGACGCAGAACACGGCCGCATGCTGCGGCGGGCGCAGATAGAGGCCGAGGATGTCAGCGGCTTTGCTTTCGAATGCAGGATCGTCGCTGGCCATGTAGCGTTCGAGACGGTGCGGTTTCAGGCCCGCTTCTTGCCAAACGCGATGCACAGCGTCTTTGCTGACGCCGAGCGCAGAGGCCAGTTTGCGGCAACTCCAGTGCGTAGACCCGTCGCTAGGTTTTCTCCGCGTGGCCGACAGGATGCGGGCCCGCAGAGCCGGAGTCAGCACACGGGGCTTCTGGCCGGGATGATAGGTGTCCAGTCCTTACCAGTCCGTATCGCCGGAAGCGTTGCTTCCAGCGAACGATGGTGGGCGCCGTGGTCTGGAGCTGTCGCTTGATCGCGTTGAAGGACGAGCCTTCTGCCAGCATGAGGATCAACTTGGCGCGAAACACGTATCCGGCCGGCAGAGCACGGGACTGGGCGATGCTGCATAGATCGGACTGCTGTTGCTTGGTGAGCAAGATTTCGCTGCCAGTGGCCATGACAGCTTTGATGCTAACAGTCTAGTAATGGTTACTCTGCGACATGCCACTAGTGGGACACTAGAGCCAAGGCGAGCCTTGGGTTCTGCCAAACGTCGACACGACCTAAGTGATTAGGATTGCAGGTAACTGGCGGAGAGGGGGGGATTCGAACCCCCGGTACAGGTGTTAGCCCGTACAACGGTTTAGCAAACCGCCGCCTTCAGCCACTCGGCCACCTCTCCGGCGATTTCAAACAGTTTAACATGCCTACCCTGGTTCATCGGCTGTGCTCCGATCCAGAGCGTCCAAACTAGCTTCCAGCTCCTTACATTACATTGCGGCGAGAGAGTCTCACTTATTTCCCAGATGAGGGCCGGAATGCTGCGCCACCTACTTCTTTGGACGCGACTCCGGCGGTACCAAGCCCGCTACACGGTAGTAGACCGCGAGCTGGCCGTAGTGCTCTCCCGAATGCTCAATGAAACCGTATGCCATGTCGGACACGCGGACCTGCTGGTTGCTGTCGGGATCCGTTACCAGGTCGGCCATGCCCTTATCACCTTTTGCTTTGATGGCCGCCGCTCCGTCCGCAAATGACTTTTTCACGAAGGCGACCACGTCCGCCTTGGTTTTGTAGTGGTCACGCTTCGGATCTTCTTCGGCGGGCGGTTTCTGCCCGAGCGCGAGATTGGTGAAGAAGTAGTTCGCCCCGGCAGCGTGGAGCAGTTGTTCGGCGAAGCTGCGCTGCGCCGGAGTGGTCTTGAAGTCGTACTTGTCCTCGGGGAAGTCTTCCGCCATAGCGATTAGTTTCCGTCCAATGTCGTTCCACGAGTCAAGCACAGCCTGCGACGGACTCAGCGCCGGCTTGGGCGCGGCATCTTTCTTGGCCATTTCCTGGGTGTGGGCTGGCAAGGCCAAAATCCCAGCAGCCAGAATCAATGCGGCGATCGAAATTACCTTCTTCATCACTGTTCCTCCGTTGCGCGGTCGATTGGAACCCCGTCCATCTTAGCCGCCTTTTCGCTGAATGGGAACAGGTTGCGGAAGCGAGTTGGAACCCGAACACAGCCCAGCCACCAGACGTGCCTTGGCGAACTCATTCGGTACGGCAGACTGGTATATTTCCCAATCAGCAGGGAGGTAGGGAACTTATGAAGTTTTCGATTCAGCACAATCGAGCGATCGCGGGAAACGATATTACGGTTGGACTCGAAGCGGAAGGAAATGAAGTGATCTCCCACGTGACAACCAATCTCGATGGCTTTGACATTGGCGACGACGAACTCGATCCGGCCAGCGTGTCTTACGAGCGACAGTTTCTACAGGCGGGAGACGCAAGCCCTCACTTGCAGCATGAGCTTATTGTTACGGCAACCGATACTCAAGGTAATACGAAAACCGCTGATCGCCGTTGGCAAGATGCGAACTAGAGGAGTAGCGCGTGCAAGGATCAGTTATGATGTCGAAGCTGAAATCTTGTTCCAGCCATTCGGCGGGGAGTGAACACTAATAGATGCGATACGGATTTGTCATCGATCAGGACCGTTGCATTGGGTGTCACGCTTGCACCGTCGCGTGCAAAGAGGAACATCAGGTGCCGGTTGGTGTCTTTCGCACCTGGGTAAAGCATATCGAGAAGGGTGAGTTTCCCCATACATCGCGGCACTTCGGGGTGATGCGTTGCAACCACTGCGACGACGCTCCATGCACGGAAATTTGCCCCACCAGCGCCCTGTACCGGCGGGCAGACGGTATCGTCGATTTCGACAACCGGCGCTGCATCGGTTGCAAGGCTTGCATGCAGGCTTGTCCGTACGATGCTCTCTACATCGATCCCAACAACAATACCGCGGCCAAGTGCAATTTTTGCGCGCATCGGGTGGAGATGAGCCTCGAACCCGCGTGCGTAATCGTCTGTCCGACGCAGGCTATTCTCGCGGGTGATCTGGACAACCCTGGCAGCAACGTCAGTCGCATTGTGGCGACCCAGAAAGTTTCGGTGCGCAAGCCGCAGAAAGGCACGCAGCCCAAGCTGTTTTACGTTGGGATCGAGGGCGATTTGCTTGAGCCAACCCGGATCTCGCGGAAGGACACGTATTTCGCCGCGGACCGGCGGGACGGACAAGCCGAAGCGACAGCCGCCCGAACGGCAAATGACGGGATCAATCTTGCGGGCGCCCTGGCCCGCGAGGTCTATGACGTGCCCCACCCCGCACCCTGGGGCTGGAAGATTGCGGCCTATCTCTGGACGAAGGCGATTGCAGCGGGAGTGCTGCTGGTCGCGGCGATCCTATTAAGTTTGGGCGGCCAGACTGCCGCGACGTTATTCAACATCGTTTGCCCGACTGTGGCACTTGTCGGCCTGGCAGCGACTAGCGCTCTGCTCATTTTCGACCTGAAGCGTCCCGATCGTTTTTTCTACCTTATTACTAAGCCCAATTTCCGCTCCTGGCTGGTCATAGGCACCTACTTCTTGCTTGGCTATGGCGCGCTTGGGGCGGCGTGGTTGCTGTGCGGAATTCTCGGCGGGTCCGTGCCACCCGTGTTGCAATGGTTTGCCGCCGCGTTCGCAGTGGCCAGCGCGTGCTATTCCGCGTTTCTTTTTGCGCAGGCAAAAGGTCGCGACTTATGGCAAAGCCCGCTTTTTCTGTGGCACTTGTTGGTCCAAGCTTTCGTTGCCGGCTCTGCCACGATATTGATCGCAGGCATCCTGCTGGATGCGGCGCCGGAAATTCTCAGGCCGGCAGTTCTGATCCTCTTAGTCTCGCTGATCGTCAGTCTCGCCATGAACATAGGTGAGATTGCGCTGCCCCATGTCAGTGAAGACGTAAGGATCGCCACGCGAGTGCTAATCAAGGGACGCCTAAGCGGACGATTCTGGGGACTGGTCATCGGTGCAGGACTGATTGCTCCGATTGTGCTCGCCGCGCTGGTGGTGGTATCTGCCATCCCGATCGCCTTTGCAATTGCTGCTGCGCTGCTGGCACTGGTTGGTTTGTGGTGGTTTGAAGAGTTGTGGGTCAAAGCGGGGCAATCTGTTCCGCTCAGTTAACCAGACATTTATGAAAGACCATCTTCCTCTGAACCCGCAAGCGTTGGACCTGGACGAGCCCGCTGGAGGACTCTCCAGCTATCCTCCATCTGACCGATGGGATGATTGGACCGAATACGATCCCGCGCAGTGGCCCAAGAAAGTCGAAAAGCACTACTCGCTGATCCCGACCATCTGCTTCAATTGCGAGGCGGCCTGCGGACTGTTGGCTTATGTGGACAAGGACAAGATGCGGGTGCAGAAATTCGAAGGCAATCCCGCCCATCCGGGCAGCCGCGGCCGCAACTGCGCGAAAGGTCCGGCGACGATCAACCAGGTGAATGATCCCGAGCGCATTCTGTATCCCCTGCGGCGAACCGGCAAGAGGGGAGAAGGAAAGTGGGAGCGCGTAACCTGGGACGAAGTTCTGGATGACTTGGCCTCGCGCATCCGCCTGGCGTTGCAGGAGGGACGGAAGAACGAGATCATGTACCACGTCGGCCGGCCGGGGCACGAACTGATTTACAACCAGCGCGTGCTGCACGCCTGGGGCGTCGACGGACACAACAGCCACACCAATGTTTGCTCGGCGGGCGCGCGTACTGGGTACGCTTTCTGGCACGGCTTCGACCGCCCGTCGCCCGATCACGCTCACGCCCGATTCATTCTCCTGCTGAGTTCGCACCTCGAAGCTGGACACTACTTCAATCCGCACGCGCAGCGAATCATCGACGGCAAAATGGATGGAGCAAAAGTATGCGTCATCGATACCCGCCTTTCGAACACTGCGTCGAAGGCCGACTACTGGCTTTCAACCTGGCCGGGGAGTGAGTCGGCTGTGTTGTTGGCCATGTGTAACGTGCTGCTTCAAGAGAACCTGATCAATCGCGAGTTCGTCCAGCGATGGGTGAACTGGGAAGAGTACCTGCACGATGAGTATCCCGCCAAGCCGCCACATTTCGAGACGTTTCTTGAAGCCATCAAGCAAACCTACGCGCAGTACACACCGGAATTTGCCGCGCAAGAGTCCGGAGCAGATCCTCGCATGATCGTCGAAGTCGCACGGGAAGTAGGCCGCGCTGGCTCCGCCTTGAGCACACATGTGTGGCGAAATGCGGCCGCGGGTAATCTCGGAGGATGGCAAGTGGCGCGTGCGTTGGAGTTCATGGCCGTGCTGGTGGGCGCAGTGGGAACACCGGGCGGAACCGCTCCCAGCGCCTGGAATAAGTACATTCCCACGCCTCCCATGATGCCGCCTCCGCCCAATGCGTGGAACGAATTGATGTGGGCGCGCGAGTATCCGCTGGCATTCTTCGAGATGAGTTTCTTGCTGCCGCACTTTCTGAAGGAAGGCCGTGGCAAACTCGCCCTATATTTTTCCCGCGTCTATAACCCGGTGTGGACCAATCCTGATGGGCTTAGCTGGATCGAGGCGCTGACCGACGAGAGCAAGGTTGAACGGCACGCCTGCCTCACTCCGACCTGGAGCGAGACTGCCTGGTTTGCCGATTATGTTCTGCCCATGGGCCATGCTTCCGAGCGTCACGATCTGATGAGCCAGGAGACGCATGCCGCACGCTGGATCGGTTTCCGACAACCGGTGCTGCGTTTAGCATTGGAGAGGCAGGGCAAGAAATTTAACTTCACGTATGAAGCGCACCGCGAAGCCGGCTTGGGCGAGGTCTGGGAGGAAGACGAATTCTGGATTGAGTTGTCGTGGCGCGTGGACCCCGATGGATCGATGGGCATCCGCCGCTACTTTGAGTCGCCCTACCGGCCGGGAGAGAAGCTCAGAATCGACGAGTATTACCGATGGATCTTTGAGAACAGCGTTCCGGGTCTGCCTCATGCGGCCGCCAGCGAAGGGCTCACGCCGCTCGACTACATGAGGAAATACGGCGCCTTCCTGGTTGAAAACAACGTCTACGAACTGCACCGGAAGGTTCTCAAGCCAGAAGAGCTGCAGGATAGCACGGTCGATCCGGTCACTCGCGTGGTCAAAAAGAACGGAACGCCAATCGGAGTTCAGGTCGATGGCAACGCCGTCTCCGGTTTCCCAACACCGTCGCGTAAACTCGAATTTTATTCGAAGACGCTGAAAGACTGGCACTGGCCGGAGCATTCGATTCCCGGCTACATCAAGAGTCACGTCCATCGCGACAACATCGACGCAGCCAAAGGCGAGATGCTTCTTCTTCCCACCTTCCGTCTGCCAACGCTCATCCATACCCGGTCGGGCAACGCGAAGTGGCTCTACGAGATTTCACACAAGAACCCGGTCTGGATGCATCGCGAAGACGCCGAGCGCTTGGGAGTTGTCACCGGCGACCTGGTGCGAGTCCAAACCGCCATCGGCTATTTCATTGACAGGGTCTGGGCCACGGAAGGAATGCGTCCCGGCGTCATCGCCTGCTCTCATCACCTTGGGCGCTGGCGTCTGAAGGAAGATTTCGGTGGTGAACGCTGGTCCACTGCGCTGGTCGATCTGAAACAGGTCGAGCCCGGGAAGTGGATGATGCGCCAGATCCATGGCATTCAGCCGTTCGAGAGTAACGATCCCGATTCGTCGCTGATTCACTGGGAAGATGCAGGCGTGCATCAGAACCTGACCTTCCCCGTCCAGCCGGACCCGATTAGTGGACAGCACTGCTGGCATCAAAAAGTCACAGTGACCAAGGCGCGCGCGGAGGATCGCTACGGAGATGTTTTCGTGGACACGAACCAGGCGCACGAAGAGTATCGCCGCTGGCTGCAAATGAGTCGCGGTGCTCCCGGTCCGGGCAACCTTCGGCGCCCCTTGTGGATGATTCGAGTGTACCGGCCCGCCCCCGAAGCCTTTTATCTCCCGGCCAAGTAGCGCATTGGCTAGCTACTGTGACCGTTAGGTAAGTCTTCAACGTTTCCTGCGGCCAAAGCCGTAGAGGATCACGCCAACGAGGTTCGCTCCGACGATTACCGCTACGGTTTTAGCGGTGTATGCCCAGCCGCTCTCCACGGAAATGATCGGAGACACAGAGAGAAGAACAAAGAGCAGCGTGACCAGAAAGCCAGAGACAGCCGCGATGCGGAGCCCCAGAGCCGGACGAATTCCCAGGTCTTTTCGAGAGCACAGCGGGATGGCAAACATAACCAAATAACCGAGGCCATAAAATCCCCAGACCCAAGTTTGCAGTTGTACAAACGCCTCCTGCTCACCAACACCGATCAGCACACCAATGCTGGCGGCCAGGGCAACTCCTCCGACGAAGAGAATGGAGTTAACTGGAGTTCTGTGTTTGGCGTGCAGGTGCGCAAACCACCTAGGCACCAGGTGATCCCATCCCGCGACCATCGGTAGCCGGGCACTGCCGCTGACGTAGAGCGTATAGGAGCAGAGATAATTTGCCAGCAACAGAAGGATTGCGACGGGAGCAATAATCCCCGCCAGACCGAAGGACCGCACGCCCAAGCTGAGTGCCTGCGGCACTGGCCCGATGATGTCCACCGAGTCCGGCGTAACGAACGCCAGAATCGAGCTGGTGCCGAAGATGTAGAGCAAGGCGATGATCGGCGCTGCGATGAAGACCGAGCGGGCCAGATGTCGGGCCGGATTGCGACACTCACCCGCAAAGATGGCCACGTACTCGAAGCCACTGAGCGCGCCGAAAGTCATTTTGCTGAACACGCTCAAGCTAAATAGCGTCAGCGGAGGCATGACCAGGCGAAGTGGGTGGTAATCGGGTAAGGTCCCGTGCCAGACGTGAATCAGAGGCAATACCACCAGCCCAAGGAGCGTGACGACGGTGATGACGCTTCCCGCATTACTCACCCACTTGCCTACGCCGAGTCCGAGGCGAGCAACGTACATCAGCGCCGCGATCAGGCCGACCGACGCGACCAGCACGATGCTCTTGTTCGAAGCGATCCAGGCCGCCTCTGGCCCTACCGCATAGCTGACGTAGGTCGTCGTCACCAATGCGATCTGTGACACTTGCAGAAGGAATGAGAGCCAGATATTCCATGCCACCAGGAACCCAATCCGGTCGTTGAATGCAAGCCGCGCCCATTCGTAGAGACCTCCCTCGATCGGCATCAGCCGATTTAAATGAGCGACGACTAAGGCCTGTGGAATGAAAAACACAAGAATGGCCAGGATCCAAAGGACGGTACTAGACGAGCCTGCTTTCACGGCTGTCCCGAAGAACTCGGGAACCATCACCATCAGAATCTGCGCCAGCACCAGGTCGGCGATGCCCAGTTCCTTGTGCAGGGCGGCGCTGTGGGTTTGGACCTGCGCTTCGGCCGCGTGGAGATGAGTGGTAACCCGAGCTTCCAACTTGTCAGTCGCCTCAGAGTGGATTCGGTGACGCCGCCAGGAAAAAGCCGCTCCAGTCTGCGCCCGACGGCACGCACAGTCAACACTTGCCTGAAAATATGGAGGCAGCTAGCCCAACTTCGTGTAGTCTCGTTGCTGAATTTGCTGATCGATTCATTGTTATGGGCGCAGCCGCCGACAGCACCGGGAAACAGAAGGGCCTCGTAGGGGAAGCCGTGCCAACCAACGCCAAGAGAAACGGACGGAGCAAGACCGCTGCCGCGGTGAGCAAGGCCGGATTGCTCTCGTTCGTATTCGTGATGTATTCGTACACCACGGCGGGACCGTTCGGACTGGAAGACCAGGTGACGACCTCGGGGCCGGGCATGACGCTCATTTATCATCTCGTCCTGCCGTTCTTCTGGTGCATTCCCATTTCACTCGTAGCCGCCGAGTTGACGACCGCGATGCCGGTGCAGGGCGGGTTCTATCGTTGGACGCGTGCTGCCTTCGGCGACTTCTGGGGATTCCTCGCAGGTTGGTGGAATTGGTGCGCATCGTTCTTGCTGGGCAGTGCCTACGCGGTGCTTTTCACCGAGTACGTCAGCTTTTTCTTCCCCTGGATCACTGGATGGAAACACTACGTGGTTGCAGTTTCGATGATCGGGCTCATCACCTACATCAATGTTCGCGGCATCAAAACAGTTGGGAAAGTCGCGACTGTGCTGGAGACCCTCATCTTTTTGCCGGTCGCCGCCATGTGCGTGATGAGCGTGCGCATGTGGCATCACAACCCATTCGTGCCGTTGGTTCCACCGCATCAGCCTGTGTTCCAGGTTTTCGGTGTGGGGCTGGCGCTGGGATTGTGGCTGTACTCAGGTTACGAGCAACTCTCGACCGTAGCCGAGGAGGTGGAGGAGCCGCAGAAAAACTATCCGCGAGCCCTGGCCTGGGTGGTGCCGCTTTCGATGGCGACCTATTTCGTGCCTACTGCATGCGCCTTGGCGGCGCTAGGAAACTGGCAGGACTGGCACACCCGCTATTTTTCCGATGCAGCGCAGTTGATTGGTGGGCCATGGCTGGGATTCGCCATGACCATGGCAGCAGCCATTACGTTCATCTCTATTCTCAATAGCACTGTGCTTTCCTCGACACGCATGCCGTTCGCCATGGCCGAGGATGGGTATCTGTCACCTTTTCTGACGCGCCTGCATCCCAAGTTCGGCACGCCCTGGCTGGCGATCCTGATCTCCGCCGTGATCTACTCGCTTTTGGCGTGGAACAGTCTTACCCAGCTGATCTCTGTTTACATCTGGCTTCGAATTGCAACTTCCGTGCTGACCGTGCTTTCGGCTTGGCAATTGCGCCGTAAGCGGCCTGATCTCGATCGCGCCTTCCGCATTCCGTGGGGAAGCAAGGGCCTCGCGTATGCAGTGATTGCTCCTCTAATAATGAGCGGGGTCGCACTCATTGCCAGCGACAAGTTCGGGCTCAAGTATGGGCCACTCGTCCTGGTACTGGGACCCGTGGTCTACTTCTTTTTCCGAAGACGTTCAACAGCGTGACCCTAATCTGTCTCAGCTGATCCAGTCGAGAACCTTGTAATACGCCCCGGCGAAGGGCAGAAACCACGGGCGTCCATTGTAGAGGCCAAGCGGAGCGCCGGGGAATGGAACATTCGCGTAAGGATTCTCCTCCGGCCCCCCGCTGATCTGTTCGGCGATCTTTGCGCCCAGATAAGTGGCCATCGCCACGCCATGTCCGGCGTAGCCCACGGCGTAGTACATCCCGTCCATGCGGCCGGCGTGGGGCATGGTATCGAAGCAGAAATCCAGCGTCCCGCCCCAAGCGTATTCCACTTTCGTGTCGCGCAATTGAGGATAAACGCCGACCATCCCGCGCCGCAGGATTTCAGCGCTGCGCCGGATCGTGTTGCTGGTTTCAGGAAAGAACGCGGCGCGTCCGCCGAACAGCATGCGATTGTCCGGCGTAAGGCGATAGTAGTAGAGGTAATGCTTGGAGTCGTAGATCATTCGATTGCGCGGGCTGAGTTCGTGGGCCAGCGCTTCGGGCAACCGCTCCGTGGCAATGATGAAGGAACCGATGGGAATAATTTTCTTCCGCAGCGCTGGCGTAGCGTCTGACGTATAGCCGCTGGTCGCGATGAACACGTCATTTGCAAAAACATCTCCGCGAGACGTGACAACTTGAAACCCCAAGCCGCCATTGCGTGAGGCACGCTCAATGCGCTCGACCCGTGTGTTCTCGAAGACGCGAGCTCCTGCCTTGAGAGCCGCCCGGCCAAGCCCCGCTACATAGCACGCAGGGTTCAGTCCGGCACTGACCTCACCGACCATCCCGCCATAGTAGATGTCGGACCCGATCTCGCCGCGGAGCTCGTTTCTTGGAACAATGCGAAGCGAGTGATTGAATTCCCGCGAAATGACTTCAACCGAACGAGCGTAGGTATCGAAGTGCGATTGCTTGCAGGCAACTTCGAGGTGACCACAGCGCGAAAAGTTACAGTCGATCTTCTCTTCACCAACAATTTGTTCGACCAGATCGATTGAGGCCAGCGAAGCGGCATACATTCGCTTGGTCGCTTCCATGCCATAGCGACTCGCGAGTGTTTCGACTCCGAGCTTCATTCCGGTTAGAACCATGCCGCCATTGCGCGAACTGGCTCCCCAACCGATTGTGTTAGTTTCAAGCACTGCAGCCTTGGCTCCGCGTTTAGCCAGCGTTCGAGCCGCAGACAGGCCGGTGAAACCCGCGCCCACGATGACGACGTCCACGCGCTCGGGCAGATCACCCCGAGTGCCGGCAGGCATCTGGACCGTATCCAGCCAGTAGTTCGATGGATTGAAATTCATGATAGCCAGCCCAGCGAAACTAATTCTGCGCTGCAGGCGGCATCGCCCTGCCCGGCAGACGGTTTCCGTCGTTCTTGCCGCAGCACGGACAGGTAACCTCGGCATTCTTGTCCGCCATCTCTTTCAAAAATGCCGTAAAAGTTTGGCCGCAGTTCTTGCACAGCATTTCAATTGTTTCTTCGCCCATAGTCTTTTTTCCCGTTCGTATCTTAGTGACTTCACGCGTTAGCTTGGAGCGCCCCCTGACGACGCTTCCAAGCTGTCGTTGAGAGGTTCCCATATGAAGACCCAGCCACTCTAGCAAATTCTGGGAACTCGACTACACTAAATGTTTCCATGGGCGAGGACCAATCAGGTGCACAAGTTTGCCATCAGGTTTCATTGCTTGCTTGCCACTTTAGTTTCTGCGATTGTTTTGGTGTCTGCCACTGCGCAGCCGATTCCTTCCGAACTCTACAGCGGACTCCAATGGCGTCTGATCGGCCCGTTTCGCGGAGGCCGGGTGATCGCTGTGGCAGGAGTTCCCGGAAGCTCAACCGCCTTTTATTTTGGTTCGGTAGGCGGCGGCGTTTGGCAGACCACCGACGCGGGTGTCGTGTGGAAGCCAATTTTCGACGGGCAACCGGTGGCTTCGATCGGCGCACTCGCCGTTGCTCCGTCCGATCCCAAAATCATTTACGCGGGGACGGGAGAGTCAGACATTCGCTCCAATCTGTCCTCCGGAGACGGTGTTTACAAATCGACAGATGGCGGCCAGACCTGGGCCAACATCGGACTGCGCGACTCCCGCCAGATCAGCCGCATTGTCGTCGACCCGAAAAATGCGGACATCGTATACGTCGGCGCCCTCGGACACGCTTACGGACCGAACAGCGAGCGTGGCGTCTATAGGTCAACCGATGGCGGCGCCAGTTGGACGAAAGTTCTGGATCAAGGCCCAGCCATTGGCGTTTCTGATCTTGCCATTGCGCCAGAGGACTCGAAGCTTCTATTTGCCACCACGTGGCGAAGCCAACGTCCGACATGGAGCACATACGCCCCGCTCGACGGCCCGGGAGGCGGTCTTTTCCGCTCGCAGGATACCGGTCAATCATGGTCGCGCCTCACCGCGAACGGATTGCCCGAGGGAGACTGGGGTCGTGCGGCCGTGGCCGTCTCACCCAATGGCAAACGAGTGTACGCACTCATCAGCAATAGCAAGAAGCCCGGACTCTATCGCTCCGACGATGGAGGTAACACCTGGACACTTCAGAACGACGACCGCCGCCTTACCAGCCGTGCCTGGTACTTCGGAAATATCACCATCGACCCAAGTAATCCCGACGTCATCTACGTGCCCAACGTTGCGCTCTACCGCTCCGAGGATGGCGGCAAAACGATTTCCGTCCTCCGCGGCGCACCGGGTGGAGACGATTACCACCAAATCTGGGTCGATCCCAAAGACTCCTCTCGAATGATTCTCGGCACCGATCAGGGCGCGACCATCAGCCTCGACTACGGCCAGACTTGGAGTTCCTGGTACAACCAACCCACCGCGCAGTTTTACCACGTGATTACAGACGACCAGTTTCCCTACGTTGTTTACGGCACGCAGCAAGACAGCGGAAGCGCGGCGGTTCGCAGCCGCGCCGACTCCGGACAGATCACACCTCGCGATTGGTTTCCGGCCAGCGGCAGCGAGAGCGGATACATTGCGCCCGACCCAAAAGATCCGAACATCCTTTACGTCAGCGGTACTTACGGAGACGTTGTCCGTTTCAATGTTCGAACTTCGTTCAGCCAGGACATTACTCCCTGGCCGATGTCGAATTTTGGTGTCGACATCAACGCTCGCAAGTATCGCGATCCCTGGACGCCCGTGCTGCTGATCTCCCCTTTCGACAAGAAAACACTTTATCTGGGCACACAGTACGTGATGAAGACACTCGATGGCGGGCTGCATTGGGAAATCATCAGCCCCGATCTGACCGGATCGATCCAGCATCCAGGCGATAAGAAGCCCGAAGGTCCGCCGACAGTCGAGAACGCAAAGCAACGAGGATACGGCGTCGTCTATACCATCGCTCCCTCCAACTTGAACGGAAATCTGATCTGGGCGGGTAGCGACACAGGTCTCATCCACCTCACGCGGGACGGAGGGAAAACCTGGAAAGATGTGACGCCCAACGGAATCGGGGATTGGAGCAAGATATCGCTGATTGAAGCCTCGCACTTCGATCCCGCGGAAGCGTATGCGGCCGTGGATCGGCACCGCCTCGATGACCAGAAACCGTATCTCTACCGCACCCGCGATTACGGAGCGACCTGGCAACTGATCACCGGCGGCATCGGCGCATCGTCATTCTTGCGTGCCGTCCGCGAAGATCCTCAAACCCGCGCCTTGCTCTTCGCTGGCACCGAACTCGGTGTATACGTTTCATTCGACGACGGCGACCACTGGCAGTCCTTGCAATTGAATCTTCCCACAGTGTCTATCCACGACCTGGTCATTCACGGAGATGACCTCGTGGTTGCGACCCACGGGCGTGCGTTCTGGATTCTCGATAACATCACGCCTTTGCGGCAGGTGCATGACGTCGCGAAAGCCGAAAGCGCATCGCTTTATCGGCCAGCCACTGCCATCCGAGTGGACAACGATGGCTTCCTCGGCTCTCCCTTGCCGCCGGAAGAGCCCACTGCGAAAAATCCGCCCAAAGGCGCCATCATCGATTACTACCTCAAGACCGCCGCAGACCACATCAAGCTCGATATTCTTGACGACAAGCAGAATCTTGTTCACAGCTTCTCCTCCGATGACGCGAAAGAACAAAAGCGTGCTCCCCGCCCCATCGCCGAGCGATGGTTCCCGAAACCAGAGATTCTTGAGACCACTCCCGGCATGCATCGCTTCGTCTGGAATCTTGCCTGGGGCAATCCGGGTGCGAAATCTGCGGATCAATCCAGCGAAGATGAGAATCGATCTCCTCGTGGTCCCCGCGCTGTTCCGGGCACTTACCAGGCGAGGCTGACCGTAGACGGCAAGATTTTGGCTCAGCCATTAAAGATCGTGATGGATCCGCGATCCCCCGCAACTCCTCGCGACCTTGAACAACAGCTCCAAGTGGGCCGGCAGATTTTCGCCGAAGCCATCAGCAGCCGGCAAGCTTTGGCCGAGATCAGGTCCGTCCAGAAACAATTGTCTGAATTGGAGCAGAAGCTCGGTGGAGATCACCCCGATCTCAAATCCGCCGTGTCACCACTCGAAACTGAAATCCGGAAGATGCTGGCCGGCGATTCCGCGAGTAACGCAATGGGACTGGAAAACGCCAGCGCCGGTCTTACCTCCGCATTGGCAGTCGTCGAGAGCGGCGATCGCGCCGTACCTTCCCAAGCCATTGTCCTGTCCCAGGAATCGAGTCAGGCATTGAAGCTTCGCATGGCAGATTGGAATCGGTTCAAGACAATCCGGTTGCCGCAACTCAACCAGCAACTGCGTCAGGAAAACATGTCGCCAATTGCGATCAGCGAAATCGCGGAAGAGGCGGAGTTAGGTTGAAGCGCGCTTGTCAATCTCGCCGTCGCCGCGCTAAACTCGCGGCTCTCAGGAGGAAAACGTGAAAGCTTTCGCGGTGGGTGCTCGATGTGTCGTGCTGTGTTTGTTGGCTTCGCTGCTCGCGATGCCAGCACTGGCGCAATATACCGATCCGGTTGTGATCAACGATCTTGGCGGGCCGCAGGAATTCGCGCGCCGTCGCCAGGAACTCGCCAAACAGCTTAAGACGGGCCGCCTGATTCTGTTTGCCCGCACCGTTCTTCCCGAAGCCAATCACTATCGCGAGGACAACGATTTCTTCTACTTCACCGGACTGGCCGATCCCGGCGCGATCATGGTCATGGACGCCAGCAATGCCGATACCACGATTTTTGAGCCCCAGCAAAGCCCCCGCGGGAAGCAGGTCTATGGCGCTAACTTGCTTTCGATGACTCCTGAGGCCCAGGAAAAACTTGGCTTCAAGACCGTGTCGCCCATCGCAACCGTGGATGGCACGCTGTCATTCCTCCTGGGCAAGGAAACCGACCTGTGGCTGCGTCTGACTTTTCCCGACAAGGCTGACGGCGCCCGCTTCGAGACCGGCCGCGATTACGCCGCTGAGTATACAAACCCATATGGCGATCCCCTGCCCGGCGACCGCGCCGCTCTGAAAAAGTTGGCCGAGCGTTATCCTGCCGCTCACCTGCGTGACGCCACACCGTTCATCGACGATATGCGCAACATCAAAACTTCGCAGGAAATCGAACTGCTCCGGCGCAACGGCAAACTGAGCGCCGACGGAATTAAGCAGGCAATCGCCCACGCCCACCCTCCGATGTTCGAGTACCAGATCGAAGCCCAGGCCGCCTATGTATTCCGCAACGGTGGCGCCCAAGGCTGGGCTTATCCCGCCATCGTCGGCTCGGCGGAAAATATCAATACGTGGCACTACTTTAACGACCGCCGCCAGATCCAGCCCAATGAGTTAGTGGTTTTCGACTTCGCCGCGGACCTCGATCACATGGCGATGGACATCACTCGCACCTTCAACATCAGCGGGAAGTTCACGCCCGAGCAGGCCAAATGGTACGCGGTCGATCTCGAATCGCAGAAGGCGTCAATCGCGCTGCTCAAGCCCGGGAACACCTACGAACAGGTTGCCGATGCCGGCAAGGCCGTATTTGAGAAGAACGGCATCGCCAAACAGTGGTACGGGTTCCCCGGACATTTCGTGGGCCTTGCCACTCACGATGTAAAGCTGCCCACGGGACCGGTGAAAGCTGGCCAGGTCGTCACCGTCGAACCCATCGTCGAGTTCCCCGACCAACATATGCACTTCCGCGTCGAAGACACAATTCTGGTCACCGACAATGGTCCCGAAATACTCTCCTCCAGCGTGCCCAAGGAGATGGCCGACGTGGAGAAACTGGTGGGCAGCGCCAAGTAGCCACCCCGATGTCCCGAGTCAGAAGTTCATTTATAAAGTCGACGGCTTTGAAAGGGCGCGGCTTCACAGGCTGCTCAAAAACTCCTCCAGCCGCATCGAATTCGGGAGGGCACGAGTTCACTCGTGCCGCAAACTGCTGAAAACACTTCTGGGCGTCAGAGTCTGTGTCGCACCCCAACTGTCGCTGGAAAAGTGGAACGGGATCGCCCGCAACAGCCGCGCAGCGGCGTAAGAATGCAGCCTACGGCGCAAGCCGTGGGTAGGAATTGGGAAACCGTCAAGCCCCAGCGGGGCGAAAGACTAGTTGTGACACAGTCTCTTCAGTCCCTGACGCGAAGAATTCGGTCGAATCGAGTTTTTCGGCAGCCTCCTCAGCCGTGCCGATCAGGGCCAACAAAAATGCGGGCTTCAGCGTGGGGCACTAAATATGCAAGTGGGCATCGATCTCTCCGCTTAGCGATTTACCGCCAGGCCCGCGCTCACGCCAAGCGCAACGGGGGAATGCGAATAGTAAAGTAGCTGTACAAACCCAGGCCATAAAAGAGGATAAAATGTTGTAACCTTGGTTTGAAGCAGGCTCGTGTAGGGCGGACACTCCTGTCCGCCGCCTTTGACTTTGAAGTTGGGGTGATTTGGATTTTGGGGATCTTAGTTTTGATTTCTTGCGTTTCGAGAATCAAGGTCAAAAAGCGAACAGGAGAGTGTCCGCTCCATAGCTACGACCCGACGCTCTAACCCGTGCGGGATTTGCCTTCCGGGCGTGAATCGACCAAATGTTGCAACCACAAGCAACCCAGGAACCTCGATGCAAATCCTAGCTATGAAGCGCAACTTATCGCAATCTCCTGGGTTTAGCACAACGAACCCCGTGTGCACGAAAGAAAGCGGAAGGAGTCACATGAAATCAAACTTTCGAATCTCGGTGTCACGAATCTCATGGATGGGCATTGCTCTCCTGATGCTGGCACTTCCTCTCCCCGCTTTGGCCGCGTTGGGCGGAGACGTCGCATCGGTCCACGAGGATCAGGCGCACATGAAGGGCAGCCTGAATACCACGGAAGCCACGAACTACACCCTCCATGAGATCAAAGGTGCTGCCGGAACTGTAGTGCGGGAATATGTTTCGCCCGCCGGCGAGGTGTTTGGCGTGTCTTGGCAAGGGCCTTCTATTCCCAATATGCAGCAGATTCTTGGTAGCTACTTTCAGGCGTTCTCGACGGCCGCGCAAGCGCAGAGGGCTGCTCGTCGAGGTCGCGGCCCGCTTAATATTCAACAGCCCGGATTGGTAGTTGAGTCCGGTGGCCACATGCGGGCATATTCCGGCAGAGCTTACGATCCTGGAAAGTTGCCGCAGGGAGTCAGCGCCAATGACATACGGTAGAGGAGGAAACGTGCGCGCATTTTCAGCAATAGTTGTGGTCGCGGGGTTGGCCTTTCTCGCGGCATGCGGAAGTGGTACGCCCGCCGGAGTCCCTATTACAATCACGTTGTCGGCAACCCTCACTTCATTGATTCCTGGCCAATCCACCACCGTCACCGCCACGGTTGCAAACGATCCAAGTAACAAAGGCGTAACTTGGAGTGCCTCTCCGAGTGGTTTCGGTGCGCTGACCAAGCAGACTTCGACCTCAGCAATCTACACCGCGCCAGCTAGCGTTCCAACTGCTACAACGGTGACGATTACGGCAACTTCTGTGGCCAGTTCCACCGTAACCGCAAGCCTGCAGATTCCGGTGCAAAGTTCCGCGATCAGCATTTCTCTATTGCCCGCCGCCCCGCAGACGATCGATCAGGGACAGCAACTCAGTATCAATGCGACGCTTACAAACGACACTGGCAAAAAAGGTGTGACATGGAGCCTTTCCCCCGCCATTGGTTCGCTGAGCAACCCGACATCCACGGCGGTGACCTACGTCGCGCCAGGCAGTGTGACGAGCAATACCACAGTGACCGTAACGGCGACATCCGTGGCTAGTTCCAGCGCAACAACACCGTTGGAGATCACCGTGTTTCCTTCCGGCGCCGGCCCCAACGTTGCGGCACTCAATGTCACCACCGGGCCTGCGGGAAACTCCGCCAACCTCGCTTTTGTCAGCCTCACCATCTGCGAGCCCGGCACGAAGATCTGTCAAACAGTCGATGATATCCAGGTGGACACCGGATCTGCCGGTTTGCGAATTCTGCAGTCGGCGATTCCGTCGCTTTCTCTTCCTACGCTGACCGATACTACTAGCGGCAACGCCATAGATAACTGTGTAAACTTCCAGGACGGCTCATACCTCTGGGGACCAGTGCAACAGGCGGACATCAAGATCGGCGGCGAGGTCGCAGGTTTAGCGCTCGTGCAAACCATAAGCACCTCAACCTCGGGAATACCGACGGCTTGCACGAATGGCGGTACGATAGACGAGAACACTCCCGGGAGTCTGGGAGCTAATGGCATCCTGGGAGTGGGCCTCGAACCTACCGACTGCACTGTCGCGGGCCTCGTCAATCTTTGCGACGGGAGCGTTCAGTCACCCCCTCCCGCATACTTCTCTTGTCCCAGTTCGGGATGTGCGTTAACCGACGTGCCGATACTTATATCCGCGAGCAACCAGGTGATAAACCCAGTCGTCTTGTTCGGCGCAGACAGCAATGGCGTCGTTCTCCAATTCCCATCGGTTCTAAGCGCCGCCGCCACGGTTAGCGGCTCCCTGGTCTTTGGGATTGCGACGGAGTCAAACAACGGCTTGGGTACCGCGATCCCGTTTGGGCTGGACGTCAATGACAACTTCATCACCCTGTCCAACGGCCAAACCCTCAACGCCAGCTTTATTGACAGCGGCTCGAACGCGCTGTACTTTCCGTCTTCCATAGTGGTTTGCTCGGACGCTACTTTCTTCTATTGCCCCGCATCGCTGACTCCTGAGACGGCGACCAATGAGGGAGCGACTGGTACGCCTACCAGCATTGTGGATTTCAGCGTCGACAACGCTCACAATCTTTTCAACAACAACCCAACTGACGCCGCCTTCGGCACGCTCGCAGGACCGTTCGGCAACCCAAACACCTGCACGACTAGTGGCGGCTCGTGCAGCTTCGACTGGGGACTGCCATTCTTCTACGGCAGGACCGTCTTTACCGCGATTGATGGTCAGAACGTCCCGGGCGTTGGAACCGGTCCGTTCTGGGCGTACTAGCTCCTATCCCTCCCGACCGTGAACCTCTCCGCAGTGAACCTCGGATAACCGAGGTTCACTGCGGGCAGGGTCCTTCCATAAATCACATCCAGCAAGTGTCCAAGAACTGTTCGCAACCTCAGCATGGTTCCCCTCCCGAAACGGGAATGCCCCCTTACTTGCTCACTTCTGTGCTTGACGTTCGCTGGTCGCACAGCTAATCATGTTCTATAAAGCTTTATTTTATTGACAAGCAGGTGACCCTAAGTCCTTTGTCCGGAATATTTTGCGTATAAGTCCTTTAAACTCAAAGATTTTGGTGGTGGTCTGGCTCTAACCCCATGATTCCAAAAGATCGGGGGGAGGGGGGTATACCCAAGATAACTGAAATGTAACTAGCCAGGTTGTTCCGCAACCTGCCGGTGTCGCCTGTCTATAAACTGATCGACACTGTCAAGGGAATTTCGGGCAACACTTTTCCCCGGCATGCCGCGTATTCTAGTGACGCCACACTAACCCAAGGACGCTGACGTCCCAGCAATCATCGCCTGCTGGGCTTGGAGCCTTTCCAGAATCATCGGCCCGAGCTGCGACACACTCCCCGCGCCGAGCGTCAGGATCATGTCTCCTTCCTGCGCTACGGCGACGACAGCTTCCGCCGCGTCGGCGAAAGAAGCGGTGTAGCTGGCTTCCCGCTCGCCGACCTCTTGAATGTGTCGGGCTAACGCCTCTCCGGTGATTCCCTCGATCGGCGGTTCGCTGGCTGCATAGATGTCGAGGATGAACAGAGTGTCTGCATCGTGAAACGCATCGGCGAACTCGTCCATGAGCAACTTCGTGCGGGTATAGCGATGCGGCTGGAAAACCACGTGGACCTTGCGAAACCCGCACTGCCGCGCCGCGGCCAGAGTGGCGCGTACTTCGGTGGGATGGTGCCCGTAATCATCGATCACGCTTACGCCGGCGGCTTTGCCTCGCAACTGGAAGCGACGATCCACGCCGCGGAAGGCCTCCAGCGCTGAACGGATCTGCTCCACCTCAATGTCGATGCCGATGCCTACAGCAATCGCCGCCGTGGCGTTCAGCACGTTGTGCACGCCGGGCACGTGGAGGCGGAACTCGCCCAAGGCTTTTTGCTTAAAGGTCACCTGAAAACGGCTGAGCGGCTGGCCTTCCACAAAGTGCGCGGCGGACTTGCCCAGCTTGATGTGAAAATCGGAACCCCGACGCGTGCCGTAGGTGATGGTGCGCCGCCGAATCTGCGGGAGTATCCGGCGCAGCATGGGATCATCGTTACAGACCACCACCATCCCATAGAACGGAACACGATCCATGAAGTCCAAAAAAGCTCTTTTCACGTCGCCCATGTTGCGATAGCAGTCCATGTGTTCGCGATCAATGTTGGTGACGACCGCGAGGATGGGCGAGAGCTTGAGGAACGAACGGTCGCTCTCATCGGCCTCGGCCACCAGGTAGTGCGATTTTCCCAGCCGGGCATTTGAACCCATGGCGTCGACGCGGCCACCGACGACCACGGTGGGATCGAGCCCGCCGCCGGCCAGGACAGCCGCGACCATGGAAGTGGTCGTGGTCTTGCCGTGCATTCCGGCGATGGCGATGCCGTATTTCAGGCGCATCAGCTCGGCCAGCATCTCGGCGCGTTGGATGACCGGAATGTGAAGGGCGTGAGCCTCGGAAATCTCTGGATTGTCTGGCGGAATGGCTGAGCTGGCCACGACCACGTCGGCGCCGACAATGTTTTCGGTGCGGTGCCCGTCAAAGACCATGGCGCCGAGGCTGGCCAGGCGGTGCGTGACGGCCGAACTCTTGAGGTCGGAACCGGAAACCTTGTAGCCGAGGTTCAGCAGCACCTCGGCGATACCGCTCATGCCGATGCCGCCGACTCCGACAAAATGAATGCGCTGAATCTTGGCGAACATTTTAGGTCAAAGTCAAGTCAACTGCTTCGCCACGGATTTACGCGGATGAACGCGGATCAGACAAGAAAGACCAATCCATGAGGATCCGTGAAGATCGCGTAAATCTGTGCTAGTTCTTGATTCCTGCCAGCCGGGCTGCCATGCCCGCGATGTCGCGCGCGGCATCTGGATGTGATAGCTTGCGCGCGGCTTCGCCCATCTTTTCCAGCCGCGATGGTTTGCTGAATAATGAACTGACCGCCTCTACCAGGCTTTCGCGGTTGAGTTTCGATTCTTCGAGCATCACTGCTGCGCCCGCCCGCTCCAGAGCTTCTGCATTGCGTTTTTGATGATCGTCGGCAGCACGCGGAAAGGGCACAAAAACTGCCGCCTTCCCTGCCGCCGTCACCTCCGCCACCGTGCTTGCGCCGGAGCGGCAGATGAGCAAATCCGCCTGCGCGAACCGACCCGGCATATCGTCGATGAAACGATAGACCTCAATGGAGCTGCCCAAATGCGTGTACGCCGCTTGGGCGTCATTATAGTCACGTTCGCCAGTTTGATGGACGATATGAATCCCGGGAACGCGCGTCTGCAGTTCGTCAGCGGAATCCATTACGACCTGGTTGATCGCGTGCGCGCCCTGGCTTCCGCCGAAGACGAGCAGGGTCGGCTTGGTGTTCTGGGGATACTTGTTGGCGATCTGAAAAAAAGCCTCACGGACCGGCACGCCGGTTACTTCACAGCGGCGGAAGTAGCGGCCAGTTTCAGCGAAGTGTACCGCCGCTGCCGAAACCAACGGCGCTACTAGGCGATTGGCAAACCCAGGCACGAAATTCGGCTCAAACACAAGCGTGGGAACTCTGCTCAACGCCGCAGCCAGCATCGCCGGCCCGGAGGCGTATCCGCCGACACCGATCACAACGTCGGGCTGAAACTCCGAAAGAATACGGCGCGAATCCCATACGGCTCGTGGGAGATCGAGGGATGTTTTCAGCCGCGTTGTGAGGCTTACGTTTTTCAGCGCGCCGACCTGCACCAGCCGCAAAGCAAAACCAGCCGCGGGGACTAATCGGTTCTCGATTCCCCGCGCCGTGCCGATGAACAATACGTCAGCGGCGTAATCCTCCTGGAGTTGCTGAGCGATGGCGAGCGCGGGGATCACGTGTCCGCCGGTCCCGCCTCCCGCTAGAATGGCCCGCATGCAGTGACTATAAACCGGAATAACATTTTGAAAGGCGCGAGAAGTTAACCCTTTAGCTGCATAGTGTCTAGGGAGGGGTGTGTGCATGCCAACTGGGAGATTGCAGCCTCGGATACTCCGTTTTGGCTTGCTTCAGGATGGGGAGATCGGGGTCAGCGTACTTTCCATAGCTCCAGGAAATTGCGATATGCGTCGCGAGCTTTTGCGGGATCTCCCGGCGAACGCTCGCGAGCGGCGAGTCAGGCGCCGTGGCAGTCCTAGCCACGATATCGCGATCATCCAAGCCTGAGACCGTGTAAGGCACACCTGCTTTTCGCATTTCCGCGTTTTTGCAAACCCTTGTTTCTGAAACGGATAGCGTATGGCGGCGGAAAGCGCAAAAAGAAAATGGAAAAAAACTTGACATGTGACATTGTGTTGTAGTTAACTATATCACTAGTGGTCGATCAAAGGTTGATCACTCGCACCAAGTACGCGAGGGAGAACCCTGACCCCGAAAGTAAAGAAGCTTAAGGAGAAGAAACATGAAATCCCTTCGTTTTATGCTGTCCGTTGCTCTGATATCGCTCTCCACCCTGGCTTTTGCCCAGACCGAGGCACAAAAGCCTGTTGCCCAGTCGGACGCGCAAAAGTCCTCCGTGGCTCCTGTGCCGTCCGAGGCGCAGAAGTCCTTCACAACCATGAAAAGCCTAGCGGGAGAGTGGGAAGGCCCCGTCACCGTCGCGGACGCGCCGGAGATGTCAGGCGCCAAAATGCACCTCTCGCTGCGCGTGACCTCGAGGGGGAACGCGCTCGTGCACGAGTTTCAGGAAGCAGGAACGCCGTTGGATGCGACAAAGTATGACCATCCGGTCACGATGCTTTACGTGGACGGAGACCAGCTAACGCTGATTCACTATTGCGATGCGGGGAACCGGCCGCGCATGACCGGCAAGATGTCGCCCGACGGCAAGACGGTCGAGTTCGAACTCAAGGACATCAGCGGGAGCACGGAGTACCACATGCACCATTCGGTGTTCACCATCATCGACGCCAACCATCACACCGAGGATTGGACGTTCATGATGAAGGACAAGCCGATCCACGCGCACTTCGACCTGCAGCGGAAGAATTGACGGGGGCGCATCTCGTGTAAGGGGTGTCTGGAGCACATGATGGACCGTGAGTGGAACGACAGTCAGCCGATTTACCGCCAGCTTCGCGACCGCGTCGTCGCCATGATACTCGACGGCGTGCTCAAAGAGGGCGATCCGCTGCCGTCCGTGCGCAATGTCGCGGCCGAATATCGGGTCAATCCGCTCACGGTTCTGAAGGGCTATCAACAACTGGTCGACGAGCAACTGGTCGAGAGTAAGCGAGGTCGGGGCATGTTTATCAATGCGGGCGCGCGCAATCTGCTGCTGCAGGGCGAACGCCAGAAGTTTCTTGCGGAAGAGTGGCCCAGGGTCCACGCAACCATTCAGCGGCTCGGCCTCAAACCGGAAGAACTGCTGAATGGCGCCGCAACTCGCCGGTCGTTGTTGGATGCTGGACGGAATACCGAAGAGGAGAAGCCGAAACCATGACAGTCATAGAAGCCCGCGGCCTTCGCAAGGCCTTCGGCACAACCATCGCGCTGGACGGCATCAATCTGCGTGTTGAAGAGGGCCGCATCCTCGGAGTCATCGGCCCTAACGGCGCAGGCAAGACTACCGCGCTCAACGCGATTCTCGGCCTCACCCCATATCAGGGAGAACTGAGAGTGCTCGGACGCGATCCCTGGACCGAGCGCGATCAGCTCATGCGCGATGTCTGCTTCATTGCCGATGTTGCCGTGCTGCCGCGCTGGGCGCGGGTTTCGCAGGCGCTCGACTACGTGGCCGGCGTGCATCCGCGATTTGATCGTGCGAAGGCGGAAGGTTTTCTTGCCAAGACCGACATCCGGCGCGCCAGCAAGATCAGGGAATTATCGAAGGGCATGGTGACCCAGCTGCACCTCGCTCTGGTCATGGCCATTGACGCGAGATTGCTGGTGCTGGACGAGCCGACGCTTGGCCTCGACATCCTGTACCGCAAGCAGTTCTACGATTCCCTGCTGAACGACTACTTCGATCGAAGCCGCACCATCGTCTTGACTACACATCAGGTTGAAGACGTCCAGAACGTCCTCACCGATCTCATGTTCATCAACCGCGGTCGCATCGTTCTCGATTGCAGCATGGAAGAATTCGAGTCGCGCTATCTGGAAGTGACGGCGCATCCCGAGCATGTCGCCTCGGCACGGGCGCTCAAGCCGATTCACGAGCGCCAGGTGCTCGGCCGAAGCATCCTGTTGTTCGATCTGACGTTCGATCATGTCGATCGCCAGCAACTCGCCGTACTTGGCGATGTGCGCACGCCCAGCATCGCCGACATGTTCGTTGCCATGTTGGGAAATAAGCCGGGCAATAAGGCCGGCGAGGCACAAGGAGCAGCTAGATGAATACTCAATCGAACGCCGTGCCAGAGTCCTTCGACTCGCAGGGAATCGCGCCCGCGGCCATGTCGGCGACCCGGCCCATGTACTGGTCGGTGCGGCGCGAATTGTGGGAGAACCGTTCGATCTATATCGCGCCGCTAGCGGTTGCCGCCGTCATGCTGTTCGGCTTTCTGATCGCCACGATTGGCCATGCTATGTCGATGCACGACCCGGCGCGGAGGGCGGCCGTGCTCACCGAGCCGAACACCTTTGCTGAGCTTCTGATCATGGGGACCGCTTTTATCGTCGGGGTGTTCTACTCGCTCGACGCACTGCACGGCGAACGTCGCGATCGCAGCATTCTGTTCTGGAAGTCGCTGCCGGTTTCCGATCTCACGACCGTGCTCTCGAAGGCCAGCATTCCGCTGGTGGTTCTCCCGCTGCTCTCCTTCGCGCTCACCGTTGCCACGCAGTGGATCATGTTGCTGCTTAGCACCGCTGTAATGCTGGGGAGCGGTCTGAGTGTCGCGCCTCTATGGTCACATATGCCGTTTTTCCAGATGTGGCTGATGCTGCTCTACCATCTTGTGGCCGTGCATATGCTCTGGTATGCGCCAATCTACGGCTGGCTGCTGCTGGTCTCAGGCTGGGCGCGGCGCGCGGCATTTCTATGGGCCGCCTTACCCTGGCTCGCGATCGGCATCGTCGAGAAACTTGCTTTCAACACTTCGCATTTCGGTGCCTGGCTGGGTTACCGCTTCAGTGGCGGCGCGGCAGGTGGCTCCTTCACAGCGGATAACGCCTCGATGGATCCGCTGATGCATCTCACTCCGGGAAAATTCCTGAGCACTCCGGGTCTGTGGATCGGGCTGGCATTCTTCGCGGCATGCATCGCCGCGGCGGTCCGGCTGCGCCGCTCTCAAGGACCGATCTGATTCGCATGCAGTTGGTCAAACGCCCGCATAAGGGGTAGCTAAATGAATACTCAATCGAACGCCGTGCCCGAGTCTCCGTTCGGCTCGCAGGGAATCGCGCCGGCGGCCATGTCGGCGACTCGGCCTTTGTACTGGTCGGTGCGACGCGAATTGTGGGAGAACCGTTCGATCTATGTCGCGCCGCTGATCGCCGCCGGCGTCTATGTGCTCGGCTTCTCGATCAGCCTGATTTGGCTGCCGCGCAGCATGCGTGCACTGCCGGCGCTCGACCCGGCGCATCAGCGCATCGAGCTCGCCATGCCGTACGCCCACGCTGAGATGCTGCTCACGGCGACCGCGTTCCTCGTCGGGATCTTCTATTGTCTCGACGCGCTGCACAGCGAACGTCACGAGCGCAGCATCCTGTTCTGGAAGTCGCTGCCGGTTTCCGACCTTACGACCGTTCTCTCGAAGGCGAGCATTCCTCTCGTGATTCTGCCGCTGCTCGTCTTTGCAATCACCGTCGCCCTGCAACTCATTATGCGGCTCGTAAGCGCCGTAGTCCTGCTGCTGAGCGGTGTGAGTGCCGCGACGCCGTGGGCCCCGCCGTTGTTCGAGATGGAATTGGTGTCGCTCTACAGTCTGATCGTGATGGCACTCTGGCATGCGCCGCTTTACATGTGGCTGATGCTGGTCTCCGGCTGGGCGCGGCGCGCGGCATTTTTATGGGCCGTGTTTCCGCCACTGGCGATTGCCGCCCTTGAGTACATTGCGTTCCACACTTCGTATTTGGGGTCCCTGCTGAAAGACCGATTGTTTGGATTCGCTGCGGGCGCTTTCGACCTCAAGGACAAGGCTGGCGTCCCGGTCGATGCGCATTTTATTCCGTTGACACAACTCGCTCCGGGGAGGTTCCTGAGCAGCCCGAGTCTGTGGGTCGGGCTGATAGTCGCCGCGGCATTGCTCGCCGCAGCGGTCCGGCTGCGCCGCTATCGGGAACCGCTCTGATTCGTATGAACGCTTGATTCAATCACGCGCAAAAGGAGGAAAGATTATGAGCACAGCTGTAATGACCAACCGGTTGGAACTGAGTTCGGTTGCCGACACCGCGTTGAAGGCAGCCGCGCGGGTTTGGTTTGTGGTGACCGTCGTCGGCCAATTGATCTTCGCGTTTACAGTAGCGTCGTTCTACGCCCTTACCGCGCTGCGAGGGGACTACCACAAGTGGAACTTCACGAACGGTTACGTCCCCGGCTTTTCCATGGGAAATACCGCCGTGGTCATGCATGTTGCCTCAGCCGTGATCATCATGCTCGCCGGGGCGGTTCAGTTGGTTCCGCAAATCCGCAACCGCTTTCCAGTCTTTCACCGTTGGAATGGGCGTATCTACATGCTGACCGCCGTCACCCTCAGCGTGGCCGGCCTTTACATGACCTGGATACGAGGAAGCGTTGGTGATCTTTCTGTACACCTGGGTTCTACTCTGAACGCGGTCCTGATCTGGCTTTGCGGCGGCATGGCGCTGCGCTATGCGCTGGCTCGCGATTTCAAGACTCATCGCCGCTGGGCTCTTCGTTTCTTCCTTGTGGCAAGTGCATCGTGGTTTTTCCGGATCGGTTTTTTCTTGTCGTTTCTCGTCTTCAAAGGCCCCTTCGGTTTCGACCCGACGACGTTCCGGGGACCGTTCCTCACTTTCATGTCTTTCGGCCAATTCCTAATTCCCCTTGCCGTTCTCGAAATCTATCTGCGGGCGCTGGACCGCCCAGGCGCGCTACGGCGCATGGCTATGGCAGGCATGCTCTTTGTACTGACCCTCGTGATGGGCGCTGGACTTTTTGCGGTCGCCGTGGCTCAATGGGTGCCTCAGGTCAAAGCCGCGTATGACCCCCGCAAATCCATTGCGGAAACTCTCTCTGCCACGATCGCGTCCTCCGGTATCAACGCAGCCGCGAGGCAATACCATGACCTCAAGGCTGCCGAACCCTCCACCTATAACTTCGATGAAGACGAACTCAACAATTTAGGCTACGAGCTGATTCGGGCGAAAAAGTTCAAGGAAGCCATCCGCATTCTCCAGCTCAACGTCGAGGCCTATCCGCAATCCAGCAATGTCTACGACAGCCTCGGCGAAGCTTACATGGACGATGGCAACAAACCGCTGGCCATCGCCAACTATCAAAAATCGCTACAGCTAAACCCAAAGAACCGCGGCGCTGTTCGGATACTTCAGAAACTTACCGCCCCCGGATTCGTACTCCGGCGGGTGTCTCGGGAACCGATCTGATTTCGCCTGGGGTTAGATTCATTAGCTCGCGTAAGGAGAGCAGCCCGGGTCTGTGGATCGGGCTGATAGTCGCCGCGGCATTGTTCGCGGCAGCGGTCCGGCTACGCCGCTATGGGGAGCCGCTCTGATTCACAGTGTCTCGATCTGATCGACCGTAATCTGGTCAACAGTCACGGGTAAAGGAGGCAGGGGATGAATTCAACTAAGAAGGCAGCAAGGGTCGCAGGCGCGCTGTATGTACTAAACGGGTTGACCGGCTTCTTCAGCCTCCAGTATGTCCCCGGCAAGCTAATTGTGTCCGGCAACGCGGCGGCGACCGCCAACAATATTCTGGCTCACGAGATGCTTTTCCGTCTCAGTATTGTCAGCGAACTGTTTTGTGCGGCAGAATTCATCTTCGTGGTCTGGGCTCTGTACCGCTTACTCAACGGTGTGAACAAGACGCATGCCTCGCTGATGGTGATCTTGGGCCTGGTCTCCCTCCCCATCATGTTCCTGAATGTGCTGAACGACATCGCCGCCCTCACCCTCTTGCACGGCGCTGATTTCCTTTCGGTATTCGACAAACCACAGCGGGACGCCCTGGCAATGTTGTTCCTCCGGCTGCATGGCAGTGGAATCGGTGCCTCCGAGCTCCTTTGGGGTCCCTTTTTCATTCCCTTCGGTCTCCTAGTGATGAGATCGGGTTTCCTTCCGCGCATCCTGGGCGTCCTGTTGATCGCTGCATGTTTCGGCTACCTGGCCGACAGTCTCACGTCGTTGCTCCTGCCGAGTTACGGGGATCTTGTGAACCGATTTGCGGGCATCCTGGAGGGGGCTGGGGAACTGTCGATTATGTTTTGGCTTCTGATTAGGGGCGCAAAGGATCAACCATTGGCCGCCCCAGCATAGTCGCACGCCAGCGTAACCACAGGAGGAAAAAATGTCGCTCTCACCCGTGCTGCTTCTTGATGGGCGCGAAGGTTCAACGCTGGAAGGAGCAAGCCAGCGCAGCGGGGGAACGGCGGTCATGTCGCGCCATGCACTTGATTGAATAACTCGTATAGGGAGGAAAAAGTATGAACACACCTGTAATGACGGAACGGATCACAGAAGGGTGGCCGCGTCCCAGGGCCAGGATTACCGGTGTCATTTATTTGCTTTACTTTCTGACGGCAGTATTCGGCGAGTTCTTCATGAGAGGGCTGGTTGTAGATGGCGACGCCGCGTCTACAGCGAACAACATCCTGGCGCACCAGCCTTTATTTCGCTTGGGGTTAGCAACCGGCCTCATCGCTACGGCGTGCTATGTCGCGGTGACGGCTCTCTTCTATGACTTATTTAAGCCTGTGAACAGGAGCCTCTCTTTACTTGCGGCGTTCTTCAGCCTCGTGGGATGCGCCATCCTGGCTTTCGCCAGCCTCTTCCAACTCGCCCCCTTGGTCGTCTTGGGAGGCAGCCAGTACTTGAGCGTACTTAAGCTGGAACAGTTGCGGGCCCTGGCGCTGATGTTTCTCGACCTGAATACTCTGGCCGTCAATATCTGCCTGGTATTTTTCGGATTCTATGACCTCCTGATCGGGTACCTTATCTTCAGGTCGGCCTTCCTGCCCCGAATTCTGGGCGTGCTGATGGCGTTTGCCGGCCTGGGTTGGCTGACCTTTCTATTCCCGCCGCTCGCAAACTATCTGTCCCCCTACATTCTGGTCCTCGGCTTCGTCGCGGAACTATTGCTGATGCTATGGCTCCTCGTGAAGGGCGTGAACCTTCAACGATGGAAGGAGCAGGCCCGCGCCGCATGAAAGTCGCCGTCTATCACCGCAGCGGTGCGGCTACGCCGTCATGAACCGGTCTGATTCGCATGCGCTTGATTCAATAAGTCGCATTTAGGGAGGAAAGAGTATGAGCGCAGCATTAATGATGAAACGGATTGCTGAAGCGTCACCGCGTTTCAAGGCCAGAATGGCCGGTGCCCTTTTTCTGTTCCTCGTACTGACCTCAACATTCACCGAGTTCTTCGCTCGCGGCAGGTTGAGTTCCGCAGCGCAAATCGCAGCGGGCATCATAGAGGTCTCGTGCATGATCGCTGTGACGCTGCTCTTCTATGACATCTTTAAGCCGGTGGACAGGCGCCTTTCTGTGCTCGCGGCGTCCTTCAACTTCGTGGCAGTCACCCTTGAGCTTCTTCAATTTCTACCTCACGGCGTGAACATCGGCCTCGGATTTCACGGATTCTATTGGATCCTGATCGGCTACCTGATTCTCACGTCGACCTTCCTGCCTCGGATTCTGAGCGCACTGACGGCGATCGCGGGCTTGTGTTGGCTGACCTTTCTGTCACCGACGCTCACCAACTATTTGTCCCCCTACATTCTGGCCTCCGCCTTCCTCGTGGAAGGATCGGTGTTCCTGTGGCTCCTCGTGATGGGCGTAAACGTTCAACGCTGGAAGGAGCAGGCCAGCGCAGCGGGGGACTCGCGAACTTAGCGCGCCATGCACCTTGATTCAATCGCTCGCGTAAGGAGGAACGATTATGAGCACGGCTGTATTGACCGACCGGTTAGAGCCGGCACAACACACCGCTGCCAAAGTCGCCGGCTTCATTTACCTGTTCACGATGGTTCCGTGTTCAGCTATCTGTGGTTCAAGTCGCGCTTCCTTCCTCGAGGACTGGCTGCTTGGGAAATCTGAATACGCCGCTCTCGCGCAAGCGCCATGGGATGCTGCATCTGCGCGAGCGATGGCAAAGCATTTACGACGAATTCACGAAAGGATGAGGAACTGAACATGAGAAAGCGATGGATTTTCCTGGCTCCGCTGGCGATTCTGGCGATTCCGCTATTTATCGCCATCGGTGGCGAAGTAGTGCTGCACCTGTGGAATTGGCTGCTGCCGCCGCTCTTCGGCTGGCGCCAGATTACCTTCTGGCAAGCGGTTGGAATTCTGGCGCTGTGCCGGATTCTCTTCGGGGGATTTGGACGCCGCGGTTTCTATCGCTCCAATTTCCGCCGTCGCATGGCCGAGCGCTGGGAGCACATGACCCCTGAGAAGCGGGAACGATTCCGGCAAGGCATGCGCGGAGGTTGCGGCTTTGACCCATCCACCGGCGAGAGCAAGGGGCTGTGAAGCCATGTCGACAGCGCCCAAAGCAATGCCGAGCTATCCCGGCCTGATAGGCAACGTCGCCCGTCGTACCCAGACCTTACGGGCCCGTTCGTCAATAACAAATTCAGGAGAGAGAGCACATGCACCCAACCAACAACACCGCACAAGTCGCAGGCGCGCCACGTCTGCGGGCCAGAGTTGCCGGTGGATTGGATTCCCTAATGCGTAAGGAGAAACGAGTATGAACACAGCTGAATTGATGGAACGGATTGCAGCAGTGTCACCGCGTTTCAAGGCCAGGATGGCCGGTGTCCTTAATCTTTTCAGCCTACTGACGGCAGGGTTCACCGAGATCTTTGTTCGCGGCAGGTTGAATACCGCAGGGGGCTTCATCGCAATCGCGGGCATGGTCGCTGTGACGCTGCTCCTCTATGGCATCTATAAGCCGGTGAACAGGGGCCTCTCTTTGCTCGCAGCGTCCATAGCCCTCCTGGGACTGACCTTTGAGGCTCTTCGATTGCAGCCTCAGGGCGTGAACATCGCTATAGTAATTCACGGATTCTATTGCCTCCTGATCGGCTACCTGATTTTCAGGTCGGCCTTTCTGCCTCGAGTTCTGGGCGCGCTGATGGCGTTTGCCGGTTTGGGTTGGCTGACCTATCTGTCAAACCCGCTCGTAAACTATCTGTCGCCCTACAATCTGGCCTCCGCCCTCCTCGCGGAAGGATCGGTGATGCTGTGGCTCCTCGTGATGGGCGTGAACGTTCAGCGATGGAAGGAGCAGGCCAGCGCAGCATAATTTTATAACCATCGGGCCAGTCGTGCGGGATACGACAATGCGGCGAGCCGCCGCCCGCAGCGATGCTATGACACAGATTGGAATGGAAGACAGTTCGACGGAAAGAACGCAACGCATTTACGCAAGAGTTGCGGGCTTTTTGTTTCTATGGCTGATCATCACCGGTCTGGCCGGTGCACTCACTGTCTCTCATATCGTTGGGTCTGGGACGTTGGCAGAAACAGCGAAGAGAGTCGTAGCGTCGGAACACTTATATCGGGTCGCGCTTTCCAGTGAGCTGATTGAGACTTTGAGCGCAGTCCTGCTTGCCTTCTCTCTCTGTGTAACGCTCAAGCCCGTCGATAAGCTTCTGGCGACGATCGCGATGTATTGCGGGCTGGGAGAATCATTCATCGGCGGCGCAGGAATGATCGTCGACTTTGTGGGGCTGCGTCTTTACACTTCTCCACAGTCGATCGGGACATTGGGAACCGACCAGTCACAGACCTTAGTGGGTCTGACGGGCGATGCGGGTTTCGCCGCGTACAACAAAGGATCCGTCTCCATTGCTCCGTAACATGGCTCCAGAGCGGGACGGCGGAGGCTTGGTTAATGCGAGAATGCGTGTTTTCCTGGTGGATGGTCGGCGACTCGGAAGGTGTCTAGAAACCGGCCGCACGTCAACGATCGCGTGTTGAAGGTGGACTTCTAGCCCCAACAGCTTAAGTTAGCGCTGGATCAGATCATTCGGCTTGCTTTGAGATGTTCAGCAAAACGCCAACGCAGGCCAGGGTCACAAGTAAAGAAGAGCCACCGTAGGAGACCAGCGGAAGCGGGATGCCTTTGGTGGGCATCAGCCCGAGCACCACGCTGATGTTAATGAAGGCTTGCACCACGATCATGCTGGTAATTCCGACCGCGAGGAAGCGCCCGAACATATCTTGAGTTCGCAGAGCCGTGCGAATGCCGCGCCAGAGAACTATGGCGAACAGCAGCACGATCACCAGCGCGCCCACCAAACCCAGTTCCTCGGCAGTCACAGCAAAGATGAAGTCAGTGTGGGGCTCGGGCAAATAGAAGAGCTTCTGCTTCCCCTCCATTAGACCGACGCCAGTAATGCCGCCGGTGCTCACCGCGATCAGCGATTGAATGATGTGAAAGCCACGGCCCTGCGGATCGGAGTAGGGGTCGAGGAAAGCGAGGATGCGGTCGCGACGATAGGCCACGTGGAAGATCAGGAAATACAGCGGCAGCAGGGACGCTGCAAATGCATATCCGAATATGCGTAAGTCGACTCCCGCCACAAGCAAAATGCAGCCCGTGATTGCGGCGCAGGCGATTGCAGTCCCCAAATCGGGTTGGAAGACGATCAGAGCAATGAAGGTTAAGGTTGGCACGGCGGCGGGCAGAACCGTGTTCCGCCAATCCTTCATGGATTTGGTACGGCCCTCCAGGAAGAATGCCAGAAACAGAATGAGTGCGGGTTTGGCCATTTCCGAAGGCTGAAAGGACAGCGGTCCCCAGTGAATCCAGCGGTGCGTATGGTGCGCGCGATCGAGGAAAAAGACCGAGATCAGTAGCAGGGTGGTCAGGCCAAGTAGTGAGAAAACCACCGCAGGATGCTTGTAACGGCGGTAATCGACTTTCATCGCCAGTACCATGGCCAGAATTCCGCCGGTTGCCCAGCCCAACTGCCGCAGCAGGAAAAAGTAACCAGAGCCGTAGCGCTCCTTCGCCATGACTGCCGAAGCGCTGAAAACCATGACCAACCCTATAAAGATCAAGAGCAGAGTCACGGTAAACAGCCAGCTATCGACACTAACGCGCTTCGCCATGGAGAGGACTTCATTTCACCACGGAGACACGGGGACACGGAGGCTTTTCGTAATGATTTTGCGGAGAGATTTAACTCTTTTGGTTCGCCTGCTCCGCCAACGCCTTTACGACTTGCTTGAACACCTTTCCACGGTGTTCGTAGTTCCGGAACTGGTCGAAGCTGGCGCAGGCCGGAGCGAGCAACACGATATCTCCTGGTGCGGCGACCTCGGCTGCCCGTTTGATTGCGGTTTCCAGGGTTTCGGCGTGATCGATTTCGGGGCCCTCACTTTTCGAAGAAATGATTTGCGATTCGATCTTCGCGGCCGCTGCCCCGATCGTGTAAACGCGCTTCACGCGCTGCCGGAGCAAATCGTTGAGTACGGTGTAGTCGCTGCCTTTGTCCTTGCCCCCGAGAATGAGGTGGATATTTGCCGGGAAAGATTCGATTGCCTTGATGGTGGCATCAACGTTTGTTGCCTTGGAATCGTTGTAATACTCCACTCCGCGAATCGTGGCTACGTGCTCCAGACGGTGCTCGACCGCTTTAAAATCGTGGACGGTTTTACGGATTCGGTCAGGCTCGCAGCGCAGCAGGGCACCAACGCAGACCGCGGCCAGAACATTTTCGACGTTATGCCCGCCCTTCAATGGAATCTCGGAGACCAGCATGATCTCTTTTTGACCACTGTGATCGCGGAAGAAGATGCGACCATCGTGGGCAAACGCGCCCTGCTTCACTTCCCTCGTCCTGCTGAACCAGAAGACTTGCGCCCTGGTGCGAGCTGCGAGTTCAACGCAGGTGAGGTCATCGGCGTTGAGCACGGCGAAATCCTCCGGCTGCTGATTCTCGAAGATGCGCGCCTTGGCGTCCGTGTAAGCAGTAAAAGTGCGATGCCGGTCGAGATGGTCAGGAGTGACGTTGAGAACTACGGCAATCTGGGGACGGAATGTCTGAATGGTTTCAAGCTGGAAACTTGAGACCTCCCAGACGGCGATTGTGTCAGACGTTGCCCCTTCGACCAGCGAGATGGCAGGCGTGCCGATATTTCCGCCCACCGCGGTGCGATATCCGCCCTCCGCGACAATTTCCCCCGCCAAAGTCGTAGTGGTGGTCTTGCCGTTGGAACCAGTGATGGCGACTATGCGTCCGGGGAAAAACTGTGCCGCCAGTTCGATTTCGCCGATGACGTTTTCGCCGAGGGCACGCGCTTGTACCAGCGGTGGCGCGTCCGTAGGCACTCCGGGGCTTACCACGATGAGGTCTTGCCCGCCGAAAGTGCGCTCCCCATGCCCGCCCGTCTCCACCGCGATGCCCTGGTCGAGCAGTGCCGGAATTTCGTCCTTGAGCTGGTCTTGGGGCTTGGTGTCTGAGACCGTCACTCGCGCGCCCTTGCTCTTCAGAAAGAGCGCCGAGGCGACCCCTGACCTGCCGAGGCCGACAACCAGCACGCGTTTGTTGTTTACGTCCATAAGACCCGACTCACCACAGAGACACAGAGAAGTGCTGAACTCCTCTCTTTGCTCCCATCGCTTCCTGCAGTGATCTTCCTTTCGAGGTCCGCTTTTCTTGTTTTTCTCTGTGACTCTGTGTCTCTGTGGTGAAAGCTATCTTAGTTTCAAGGTCGTCAACGCGAATAGTGCGAACACCAGCGCCGCAATCCAGAAGCGCACAATAATCTTCGACTCGGACCAGCCCAGCAACTCAAAATGATGATGAATGGGCGCCATTTTGAAGATACGCTTCTTGCGAAGTTTGTAGGACGCCACTTGCAGGATCACCGATACCGCCTCGATCACGAACACTCCACCGATGAAGGGCAGCAGCAGTTCCTGCTTGATCATTACCGCAACCGTGCCGATTGCGCCACCAAGTGCGAGTGATCCGACGTCTCCCATGAACACTTCGGCGGGATGTGCGTTGTACCACAGGAAGCCGATTGCTGATCCCATCATGGCGCCGCAAAAAATGGTCAATTCGCCGACTTGCGGCATGCGCGGCAGTTCGAGGTACGCAGCGAATGTAGCGTGGCCGCTGACGTAGGTGAGCACGGCCAGCGCACCGGCGGCAATCACGGTGCAGCCGATGGCCAGGCCGTCCAACCCATCGGTCAGATTGACCGCATTGCTCGACCCCACGATCACCAGCACCACAAACCCAATAAACGGCAGAAACGCCAAAGGCCACAAATGAGGATGATGCTCCAGACTTCC
The DNA here is from genome assembly GCA_035601775.1 of Terriglobales bacterium. Lineage (GTDB taxonomy): Bacteria > Acidobacteriota > Terriglobia > Terriglobales > Acidobacteriaceae > JABDBE01. The sequence goes on from DATNNO010000088.1 coordinate 42,024, forward strand.
GATCACCAGGTCGGGACGAAATTGCTTGAAGAAAGGCACCAGCACCTTGGTCGAATAGAGACCGCCCTTCTGCATTGCGATCAGCGCGACCGCGATGAGAACGCTAGTGGTGATTTGGAGACCGATTTTAGCTTTGCCGGTCAGCCCCAGATTCCTGCGATGCACAATCTTGGTGTAATCGTCAGTGAAGCCAATGGCAGCGAAAGCGGAAGTGGCCAGTATGGCGATCCACACGAATCGGTTGGTCAGGTCAGCCCACAGCAGGGTCGGAATCACGATGGAGATCGCAATGAGGAGGCCGCCCATGGTGGGCGTCCCCGCTTTTTTCTGGTGGGCTTTGGGTCCCTCTTCGCGGATGTACTGCCCAATCTGAAATTCGCGCAGGCGATTGATCACGAGGGGGCCAACGATGAGTCCCGTGAACAGGGCGGTCAAGCTGGCGAACGCAGTCCGAAAAGTCAGATAGCGGAAGATGCGGAACGGCGGGAAATAATGGAACAGCTTTTCGTACAACAGCCAATAGAGCAATCAGCCTCCGTTTAGTCGTTGGTCGTCGGTCGTCAGTCGTTGGCACCACTCGCGACTAACGACGGGCGACTGATGACTGTTGCGACTGCCACTTCTCCAGCGCTCGTTCCAGTTTTACTCCGCGGGATGCCTTCAGCAATACCACGTCTCCGTCGCGGGTTTCGCGAGCCAGCCATTCGCCAGCTTCTTCCGGCGTGGCGACGAACTCTGCCCGCATTCCGGCCTGGCTTGCGGCTTCGACGATTAGCTGGGCCTGACCTCGCACTCCCAGCAGCACATCAATTTTTTTCTTGGCGATATACTCGCCCGCCTGGCGGTGGAGGTCATCGCCGGCCGGACCGAGTTCGAGCATGGCGCCCGCTACGACAATCCTACGTTTTGCCGGCATCGCTGCCAACGCATCGACCATAGCTTCGAGTGCTTTCGGATTGCAATTGTAGCAATCGTTGATGATCGTGATGTTACCCAGCTTGACGACCTGTCCGCGCTTGTCCGCCGGGACCAGCGAGGCCAGGGCGGCAACGGCCTCGGAAGGGCTCAGTCCCCGTTCCAGCCCTACCGCGACCGCCGCCAGCGCGTTGTAAATGTTGTGCGAGCCAACCAGGTGCAAGACGGCCTTTTCGCGGCAACTGCCCACTACGACCTCGAACGCGGATCCCTCCGATCCCATGGGGTGGATGTTTTCGGCCCGCACGTCCGCCGACGCCCGCAGGCCATACAAAACTACCTTGCCGCGAAAGTCGCGGCCAAACTGCGAAACATATTCGTCGTCCGCATTGAGCACCGCCGTTCCGCCCGCGGGCAGGGCTTCCACCAGTTCGTATTTCGCGCGCGCGATCCAAGCCACAGATTCAAAAAACTCCAGATGCACAGGCGCTACGTTGGTCACCACTCCAATTTCAGGCTGCGCGATTTTCGCCAGCGCGGCAATCTCGCCCGCATGCGACATCCCCATCTCGATGACGGCGAGGTCGTGTTCCGGCTCGATCTTGAGCAGCATCAGGGGAAGGCCAAAATGATTGTTGAAGTTGCCTTCAGATTTCAGCACCCGGAAGCGAGTCGATAGCACGTGCGCGATGGCTTCTTTGGTGGTGGTCTTTCCCGTCGATCCAGTCACCCCGATCAACGGCTTTCCCCACAACCGCCGAACCGCACTAGCCAGGGTCTGCAACGCCGCCAGAGTGTCGTCCACTGTTATCAGCCGGATCTTAACGGTGTAGCGAGCGAACTGGTCTTTACGGATGACCGCAGCCGTTGCGCCTTTTTCCAGCGCCTGACTCACGAAGTCGTGGCCATCCATGCGTTCGCCCTTGACCGCAAAGAAAAGCTCACCCGGCTGAATGGTGCGGGAGTCGATGGAATATCCTTGCGCCACCTCTTTGTGGTCAAACTCGCCAGCAGCAGAAAGAAATTCGGCAACGCGAGAAAGCGGCAGCTTCATGAGTTCTTTCCTGCCGCAATGTTTACGGCTTCACAGTTGTAGCCCGCGTCGCCCAAAATCTGTTGGGCTGCTTCCACGTCGTCGAATGGAATGGATCCTTCGCGGGTGATCTGCACTTTCTCGTGCCCCTTGCCAGCAATCAGAACAATGTCTCCCGGTCTAGCCTCGCGAATGGCCAGAGCGATTGCCGTTTTCCGGTCCGCTTCCACTTTGTATTTCGTGGCGGAGCGCTGCAAGCCGACCATGGCGTCGTTGATAATCGCCAGCGGATCCTCGCTGCGCGGATTGTCTGAGGTCAGCACCACGAAATCGCTGCCTCGACCGGCGGCTTCCCCCATCAGAGGACGTTTCGCCCGGTCACGATCACCGCCGCAGCCAAAGACAGTGATTACGCGCCCCTTCTGTCTTGCCTGTTGGACGAACTCTCGCGCCAGCGAGGTCAAGTTGCGAAGTGCGTCGTCGGTGTGGGCGTAATCCACGACTACCGTGAACGGCTGCTTGCAATCCACGCGCTCGAAACGACCTGGTACGCGGGAGAGACTAGCGATTCCCCTGGCGATTGTATCCGGCTTGCAAGCGCGCGCGTAGGCGGCACCCGCCGCAGCGAGGACGTTGTATACGTTTACTTTGCCAATTAGCGGAGAAAAGATTGGCACCACTTCTTCCGGCGTGACCAGGTCAAAGCGCGTGCCTCGCGGCGTGATATCGACTTTATCGGCGTGCAGGTCGCCGCTCGTCAAACCGAAAGTCAAAACATCAGAACCACGTTTCTTGCTGACCTTTGCCAGCTTCTGCCCGTACTCGTCCTCAGCATTGAGCACGGCGACGCGCGGCGGATCAGTGCCGCAGCCCTCGAACAGCACTTGCTTCGAGGCGAAATACTCTTCCATAGTGTGATGATAATCGAGGTGGTCTCGAGTCAGATTGGTGAACACGGCCACGTCGAATGGAATCCCGTAGACGCGCTGCTGAGCCAGCGCGTGGGAGGAAACTTCCATGACTGCCTCCGTCGCGCCATTGCCCAGAGCTTCCGCCAGGATTCGATTCAAATCGAGCGCTTCAGGCGTCGTATGCGGGGCGGGGAGGACTTTTCCAGCCACATGATATTCGATCGTCCCTATCAGCGCGCTCTTGCGACTGGCTGCGGAGAGGATTGCTTCCAGCAGGAATGCAGTTGTGCTTTTCCCGTTGGTTCCGGTGATGCCCACGATCGCTAGCCGCTCGGCGGGGTGCTTATAAAAGTTGGCGCTCAGTCGAGCCAGAGCCCGGCGTCCGTGCGACACTTTGGCCCAGGCCACTCCTTCGCGGGGCACCTCGCTCGCGGAGTCGCTGACGATTGCCACCGCACCCTGTGCGATGGCTTTGTCGATGAATTTGTTTCCGTCGCTGGCCTCGCCCCGCATGGCGATGAACGCATCGCCCGGCTTTACCCGCCGCGAGTCGTATTCCAGCCCGCTAACACTCGGATTACCGCTCTGGACGAGGATTTCCGCGCCGTGCAGAAGCTGGAGGAAATTCATGGGGATTCTATTCTGAGCTTACTCCAATTCAATGTCCTGAGCGTAGGGGGCAGGTATCCTCGCCTGCCCGCCCGGGCGAGGGCGTCCGGGCCTACGTGACGGTTTCAGCGGCCGAATTTCACCGTCACCCGCGATCCCGTCGCGACATGCGATCCCGCCAGAGGGGACTGCGCCCGGGCCAGTCCGCTGCCCACTGCATCCAGGTCCAGGCCGCTATCCTCGGCCAATTCGATCGCGCCGCGCACGCTCCTGCCCGCGAAAGACGGGACCACAATTCCACCTTGCTCCACGTCCAACACAACGGTGCCGCTGGAGGGAAGACGTCCGGGAGCAACTGTCGCGGCTGCCTGCGAGTTCGCTGCTGCCGGAGTTAGCTTTGATTCTGTAGCCACCGCGGCCACCGTTTCACGCTGGCGCAGCGCCGCCGGAACTATGGCGCCTCCACTGGATTCTGGCATCGCATTGGCAAGGGTATTCGCCGGCGTCGGGACTGGAATCGGGTTTGGAGCCTCGGCGATATCCAACGCCTCGCCCAAATGGTCGGGTGAACCTTCTGCGAGTTCCTGCGCTTTCACCTGACGCGAAGCCAGCAGCATCTGCCGGCTTCGGGGCAGCTCGACATCATGGGGAGCGTGCAGGTATTCCAACACTTGTTGCGCGACTCGCTGAAACACGGGCGCTGAAACCTGTCCGCCCTGATGCAGGCCAACGGCAGAATCCAGGATCACCGCGACCACGATCGCGGGGTCGTTCAATGGCGCAAATCCAGCGAACGAAGCCACGTACTTCGTCCGCGAATACGCGCGGGTTGCGGGGTCCACTTTCTGTGCGGTCCCCGTCTTGCCTGCGGAAGAATATCCTTCGAGGATTGCTTTTTTTCCTGTGCCTTCGAGCACAACCTTTTGCATCATCTGCTTCATCTCCGCTGCTGTCATCGATGAAATAACACGCCGCCCATCGGCGGGATGAAAGGCGACGGTCTGCGGGGTGGGTTGCGGATCGGTCATGGCCGCAACAATACGGGGGGGCACCGAAACGCCGTCGTTGGCAATCGTAGAAACCAAGGACGATAACTGAAGGGGCGTAATACCGATCTCCTGTCCCATGGAGATAGCACCAATCGAAACTTTCGACCACCGGTTCACCGGCTTAGTCAAACCGCGGGTCTCGCCGGGCAGCTCAATTCCCGTCTGCTGCCCAAAGCCAAACGCTCGAATGTATTTGTAAAACCGGTCTTCGCCCAGGCGCAGCGCGATCTTGATGGCACCCACGTCGCTCGACTCCGCAAGAATGCCCCAGACTGGCAGCAGCCCGTGCGGCCTGCTATCGCGAATGCGCATGCCATTGATGACGATCGATCCCATCTGGCAATCAAAGACTTCATCAGGACGGGTTAACTTTTCTTCCAGCGCCGCGGAGATGGTCACCACTTTGAAGGTCGAGCCGGGCTCGTAAACGTCGCTGACGGCGTGGTTTTTTAGCCGCTCCGGCGTAATTTCGCGCGTCCGGTTCGGGTTGAATGTGGGCTGGTTGGCCAGCGCCAGGATTTCTCCGGTGTGCGGATTTTGCACGATGATGGTACCGGTCACGGCGTGGGTCTGCTCCATCGCAGTTGCTAGTTCGCGTTCGGCGATGTACTGGAGCTGCTGATCGATTGTCAGTACGACGTTCGCGCCCGGCTCCGGCTGCTTCTCCACACTGCCGAACCATTTGCGGTGAGCGTCGACTGAGATCAGCATGCGTCCGGGTTTGCCACGCAGTTTCTCGTCATACTGGCGCTCAATCCCACTCAAGCCTTCGTCATCCATGCCCACGTAACCCAGTACTTGGGCCGCCAGCTCGCGCTTGGGATAAAAACGTCTGGATTCTTTTTGGAAATAGATTCCGCGCAAATTGAGCGCGCGGATGCGATCGGCAGTCTCCGCGTCCGCCTTGCGCGCGACCCAGCAAAACGTCCGAGCAGCTTTGCACTTGGCCAGGGTTTCGCGAGGATCGGTTTTGGTGATCCTCGAAATCAGCGAGATGGTCCCGGCAAGATCGGGAATTTCCGTGGGCACTGCGAAAGCGGAATCAACCGAGATTGACATCGCCAATTCGCGCCCTGTGCGGTCGTAGATGATGCCACGCCTGGCCGACACCTCCTCCGTACGCTCGCGCTCATGGATGGCCCGCTTCTCGAAGCTGCCGTAGCGGAAGATTTGCAGGTAGACCAGGCGCAGGCAAATTCCGCCGCACCATAAGACGAGAACTGCGGCCAGCAAGTAGAGCCTGGTATTGGTGCTGTTGCGGGGTGTGTTGGCAGCCACGGATCGCGCCCTCTAGACAAACATGGCGGCCCGCCAAGTTAGGGAAGCCGCCAGAACTCCGGCCACGGATTTGCACCGATAGTCACGGATTTTCTTTTTTATTTCTTGCTTAAATCCGTGTTCATCCGCATAGATCTGCGGCCAATTTTTTGCTGGACGGCCGAGGACGCCCGTCCTCCACGAGCTCACGGCAACGAGACTACAGATATCGCAGCGCTAGCCATGACCGGCGTGCTGGCATCCAGCGGAACGGAATCCATGCGGATCACCTGGCCGGCCTGGGGCGGTTGCATTCCATACTGCCGCGCCAGCCGATCGATGCGATCCGGAGAGCGCAGCGACGCTTCTTCCAGCCGGAGCGTGCGATTCAACTCCGAAAGTCCGTTGCGCTCACTCTTCATGAATTCGATCTTGTAGCCGTACTCGATGGCCTTGAAGTGCTGCCACGTGTAAGTCATGACCAGCAGGAAAAGGCAGCCCAGAGCGAAGCCGAACTGTCTCATCTCGCGGCTGCGCCGAGGGTCTTCGAGTTTTACCAGGCGCGAATTGTCGACCGGCTTGGCGAAGTAGATCTCCGGCGTGCCGTTCCAGCACGGCTTGCGCCGGCTGCTTCGAACCGCGTTTTGTAGTGCGCCTTGTACGGTGATGACTGCTGCGGCCATTTACGCCACCCCAAGTAATTGCGAATCGAACACTCGTTCGCGCTCGGTTGCTGCGTACCAATGCGTGAGTTTCGTTTCCTGAGAATCGGCCGTTTTGTGAGCGTGCTTCTCCGCGCGCTCGACGGTTGAAATCAGTTCATCAATCAATGTGCCCGTGTACATAACCAGCCTCCGTTTTACGTTGGTCTTTCTCTTAAACTCTTTCCGCCGCGCGCAATTTTGCGCTGCGCGACCGCGGATTGCGATCAATCTCTTCTTCTCCGGCGGTTACCGGCTTCTTGGTCAGCAACTCGTAATGACCCTGCTTCACTCCGTCGCGGAGAGCATCTTTTACGATGCGGTCCTCCAGCGAGTGGAAGCTGATGATCACCAAGCGTCCGCCCGGTTTGAGCACCTGCGGGGCCGCATCGAGCAGCGCCTGCAAGTCTTTCAGTTCGTTGTTTACGAAGATTCGGAGTGCTTGGAAAGTTCTTGTCGCGGGATGAATCCTTCTTTCTGCCTGATTCATTGGCCGGGCCGCGGCCGATACGACGGCTGCAAGTTCCGCAGTCGATCGAATTGGCCGCGACCGGACAATGGCTCTGGCGATTCTCCGCGACCTCCTTTCCTCACCGAATTCGTAAATCAGATCGGCGAGTGTGACCTCGTCGACCTGGTTTACCACTTGTTCGGCGGTTCGCTCGGCTTGCGGATCCATTCGCATGTCGAGCGGTCCTTCCGCCTGAAAACTAAAGCCTCGCGCTGCGTCGTTCAGTTGCAAGCTGCTTACGCCTATGTCGGCCAAAATCCCGTCGATGGTCGCTCGTCGTTGGTCGTTGGCAAGTTCTGCGAACGATCGATGAAGCAACGTGATCAGCGGCCAGTCGGCACCTTGCAACTTCTCTCGCGCGATGTCCAACGCCGCAGGATCCTTATCGAGCCCAATCAAATGACCCGGTGCGCCGAGGCGTTTTGCGATTTCGTAACTGTGCCCGCCCAGGCCAACCGTAGCGTCGATATACGTCCCGCCGCGCTTGATAGCTAAAAAGTCGATCGCTTCTTTTAAAAGAACCGGAACGTGGCCATCCTTCGCATGAACGCCACGTCCACCCCGCTCGGGGGTGTCTTGTAAACCCTCCGCCACTAGATGCCCAGCTCGTCGAGCGTGTTCTCATCCTCAGGCGTGAACTGCTGCTCCTCGATCTCCTTGCGGTACGCCTCCAGGTTCCTGACGATCAGATGGGTCAGATTGCCGGTCACCGCGACCTCGCCTTTGATGTGGGCCGCCTCCCGCAGTAACTGCGGCATCAGCAACCGGCCCTGGCCATCCATCTCGACCACCTGCCCGTAGTAGTTCACCCGGTCCAGAAACTTCTTCTTCGTAGGATTGAACGTCGAGAGTGCCGCCAGTTTCTGCTCGATCCGCTCCCATTCCTCGAAGGGATACAGTTGGGCAACCTTGCCATCCAAACTGGTGATGTAAAATTGGGTGCTGTATTTCTCGTCGATCACGCGCTT
>DATNNO010000089.1:0-8304 GCA_035601775.1 Terriglobales bacterium
CGCTTCGGGTTCCATAACCTGAGGCATAGCCTGGCTTCTTTCTTGGTGCGATCGAAGACCGATCCGAAGACGGTGCAAGCTTTGCTCCGGCATTCGGACGTGAAAACCACGCTGCAACTGTACGCACACAGCGTCAGCAAAGACAGGATGGCCGCGCAGGGAGAAATGCTCGAAGCAATTCTGCAAACCGGCAGCGAAAGGGTGAACTGAGGACAGTTCACAGGATCATGGGCTGACCCTGGGCTGAAGGCTTTACGGTGAATCGCCGTAACTGGTTGAAAAAGATGGTGGCCAGGGACGGAGTTGAACCGCCGACGCCAGCCTTTTCAGAACTCGGATTTCCAGTGTTTCCAACAACTTCATGGGTTGCCGTGGGACTGCCACACACTGGGAAACACGGGTAACACGGAAGGATCGTGGGTGATTGCCGTGGGTGACTCATCTATGGATTGCTTCCACATCTCGAACGCGCGTCCCTGTTGATTGAGAAATGCCAGAGCTTCTTCCCGGCTAACGGAGCATCCATGTTCGTTGGCCAGTCGCAACAGATGAGAAAGTGTGATTTCAGCCATCATCGGTCTCTGTCCTTCTTTGCGTCATGAGTTTTACCTCATTATCTGAAGAGCGTCAGAACCCTCGACTTAGGGCTTCTTGCATGGCTCGACCGTGATCATTGGGCTAGTTCTGATATTGAACTTTCGTGATGCCAAGTCGGCGAATTTTGTTCTGCAGGGTCGTACGTTTGAGTCCGAGCCGTTCGGCGGCTCCCCCCCTGCCTGCAATTCGTCCGGCCGCAGCTCGTAATGCTTCGATGATTACACTCGATTCCGCTTGTCTGAACGTCGAGTTTGAGCCGACAGCAACAACCGTGTCGCAAGAGGTGCGAAGCGTCGCTAGCGGCACCTCTAGCTGTTGACCTCGTGTAATTATCACGGCGCGCTCGATGAAATTTGCCAATTCGCGAACGTTTCCGTTCCACGGATAGTTCGTCAGCATCTCCATTGCTTGCGTTGGTATCGACTTAATCTGCTTTCGCATCCGTGCCGAGAATTTCGATACGAAGAAACTTACGAGCAACGGAATATCGTCACGCCGCTCACGAAGAGGCGGGATCTCAATCGGGAAGACATTGAAGCGATAGAAAAGATCCTCGCGGAACTTTTCGTCTCGAATCATGGCTCGGAGGTCGCGATGAGTGGCGGCAATCAGCCGCACATTGACCTGGATCGTCCGTGTGCTTCCCAGACGTTCGAACTCCTGCTCTTGCACAGCCCGCAACAATTTCGGCTGAAGCTCCAAGCTAATGTCGCCGATCTCGTCCAGAAATAGCGAGCCTCCGTCGGCAACTTCGAATCGGCCCTTTCTTTGTATCAGGGCTCCGGTGAACGCGCCCTTCTCGTGACCGAACAGTTCGCTTTCCAGCAGCCCCGAGGGAATGGCGGCGCAGTTCATGCGCACGTAGTGGCGTTCGCGTCGAGAGCTAAGTTTGTGTATCGCCCGCGCAATCAGCTCCTTGCCCGTTCCTGTCTCTCCATGAAGCAGGACCGTGGAATCGGTGGGTGCGACGATGGCAACTTGTTCCAGCACCATCTGAATGGCTGGGCTCTTGCCGACGATGTCTTCAAAACAGTGCACACAGCCAATTTCTGTTTCCAGATGAAGTTGCTGGTCTTCGCTCTCGCTCACGTTGGGAACACCTGCTCCTGCGAGGCTTCCGAGGTCGGTGAAAGCAACAGTCGCGCCCATAGTCTCCTCCCGAATCTTTACACTTGCAGTGCTTTGCAAGCACTTATACGAACAAAAGTGACTAGCAGAGAGACATCCTCTCTTCGTTCAAGTATTCCTTGCTGCCCTGGGGAATCGGTTCCAGCGGTGGCGCGGAAACGCACGGCTCCAGGCTGGGATAGTTTGGGAAGATGGCTCGCAACAGTTTTTCGGAATCTTCCAGACGCATAAAGCCGGTTTGTGTGGGAATGAACGTCATATTTCCTCTCAATCCGCAAAGGGTGGATAGCAGCTAAGCTGATCTCTTCGTCTGCGAACAAAACTCGATGATTTTTCCGAGTTGCGGCTGAGGTGATGTCCTCAACGGTTTTCGAAAGTTCGTCGGTATGTAAAACTCAATCACCTTTGCCATGACATTTCTCCTGGAGCCTGTTGAATCTCGGTGCTCGGGGCTGTGCCAGTCGTTCGCTCACTTTTGGCGGTCGCTATCAGGGCGGATGCAACATTCGTTGCAGCCATGATTAGGACTTCGTGTAGCGTGAAACCGCGAGTCGTGACCTTCCACATAAGCGCTTCCCGACCTTTGCACCTGTTGTCGTGATGACGTAGCCATTGTCACCCGAGTTCTGTTTGCAAGCAGCCCCACATCGGGGTAAATCGCAGACTCTTGAGGGGACCAATGTCACCCTCTTCTGGGGCAAGGTTTTGGTGGTACATGGGGAGTCTTAGCGAGAGTCAGAGCTTGTTTTGCGGGGCGGAGCTTCGATGCGCTTCCACCCGAACAGGCGAGCATCGATGGACCAGAAACCCGGTCCCAACATTGCGAGAGCGGCAGCGGCAGTTCCTAACAACAGCCACACCCATTTGTCGCCGGGCACGGTAAGTATCTTCCAGATTTCAATCAATGCTATGGAGGTTCCCACGATTGGAGTCCATAAACCTGCGATTAGCAGTAATCCCGCTCCCATCAGGAGCACAGCAGGAATTGTCACATTCATCGGCGGTAGATCGCTCCACAGCCTCAAGCCCGCGCGCACAATCAGCACGGAGCCAACGACCACGCGCATGAGAAGCAACCCTGCGCCGGGCCAACCGCCAGCAAATGTGGAATACAGCCGTCGCAATTACGCACCTTTCAGTACATAACTAGACTCCTCCGTTTCGCGGGCCGATCGAAACCCCAAAAGGAGGTTTAATCGTCACTCTTTAGAGTTCTGAATTTTCTGAGGCGGGCAGGCAAGGGGGTGGCAACTACAGCTCGATGATTCCTCTCTTCAAGCCAATCATTGCAGCGTGCGTTCGATCGTTGGCGCCTAGTTTAGAAAGAATGTTCTTAACTCGACTTTTAACGGTTTCCTCCGTGATTGAGAGCTGATCCGCAATCTGCTTGTTTGCATTTCCAGCGGCAATCATTCTCAAGACAAGGATCTCTGCGGGCGTCAGTGCGTCATCCGTCGCATGCTCGGCGACTTGGAACGACACTTCCGGCGAGAGGGTCTTCCTTCCCGCATGGACTGCTCGGATTGTCTCGAGTAGTTCCTTGTGCAATGTATTCTTGAGCAGGTATGCCTGAGCACCGGCCTTGAGAGCACGCAGAATTTGCGTATCGCCTACGTAGGTCGTCAGCACAATCACTTTTGCGTCGGGAAATTCGTTGTGAATCGCAATGAGCGCATCGATACCGTTCATCTCCGGCATCTGCAAGTCCATGAGCGTGATGTCGGGATGGTGCGTCCGGAATTGCTGAATGGCGTCGCGTCCGTTGGATGCCTCGCCTACCAAAACCATATCGGTCTGAATGCCAATCAGACCGGCGATCCCCTGGCGCACGATTGGATGATCGTCAACCGCCAGAATTCGAATTTGCGAAGTGCCGGCGTTCATGAGCTCCTGCTTCATGCCCTCGCCTTGCGTGAAAACCACGAACTTCTCTGTGCTGTCGCGTAGGCGGTGCTGGCCGGAACGCGCAGTTCCACTTCGGTACCTGCATCGACTTCGCTCCACACTGCTAGCTTACCTCCAATAAGGGTGGCGCGTTCCCGCATCCCGGGCAAGCCATAGTGTCCCTCACTACCTTGGCTAGAGAGAATCGCTGGATCCACGCCTTTTCCATCGTCCCTCACCCGTAGGCGGAATTGCTCAGTGTCGTAACGGATTTCAGCCTCAATCTGGCGTGCCCGAGAGTGCCGGAACGCGTTTCGAAGCGCTTCAGCAGCAATTTTGTAAACCTCATCCCGGAGGATGGGATGTAGATTGCGCGCTTCGCCCTCAACCGCGACAAGGAACGCAGGTCGATTGGTTGAATCCGTTGTGAGTTCTTCTCCCAACGTGCTTATCGCCAGCGCGAGATCGTTCGTCTGGACCGTTGAGTCCCGCAGTCCCTGCACCTCATCCCGGGCTTCAGTGATAAAGTCCGCGGTCTGCGCGATAGCGCTGTCCAGCTTCTCTTTCGCCTCGATGGGTCGGTCCGGCAGCAAGTGGGAGACGGTTTGGAAACGGAGCAGCACACCGTGGGCGCTTTGAAGCAGAGTGTCGTGAAGGTCCCTCGCAATCCGTGTGCGCTCCCCCACGCGCGCCTCGAGTGTCATGTCGAACTGATGTTGTAATTGCCGGACACGCCACTGGTACGCCGCCCACAGCAGCGCGAAAAAGATGCACGCGCAGAGAGCGCGAAACCAGTTCGTCTGGTAGTACGCAGGGGCGACGGAGAAATTCAGCTTGGCGGAGGTCTCGTTCCAAAGGCCATCACTATTCGCGGCGGTCACGCGAAACGTGTACTTCCCGGGAGGCAAATCCGTGTAGAACGCTTGCCGACGCGTGCCGGCCTCGTGCCAATCACGGTCATAGTCGTCGAGCCGATAACGGAACCTCACTTTTTGTGGAACCAGAAACGTGGGCGAAGTGTAATCAATCTGCAAGTCACGCAGGCGAGGGCCGAGCTTGAGCTTGTCAGTTGCGGCAAATTCCTTTCGGTCAGCGACGACCGACTGAATGTAGGTCTCCGCCGGTAGCCCTTTTTCCGACAGACTAGAGAGATCCACCATCTGAACGACACCCGAGTTCACAAACCACACGCGCCCATCTGACGAGATCGCCGCTGATTTGAAGGGTGGTCGCGTGGATGGACGGGCTCCGTCCAGCACGTCGTAAAAACGTACCTGGATTGTGGTTCCCGGGCTGGCCCACCATCGCTGGAGCTCGGAGTCTGAAAACTCGACAATGCCACACTGAGAATTGAGCCACCAGCGCTTCCCCTTGTCCTCTATGAAAGAAAAGATGCCATCACAGGGCAGACCATTTTTCGTTGTCATTCGCTGCACTTTGCCTTGCCGCAATCCGACGAGCCCGTCGTCGAAGGCGGCCACGACAGATCCGTCTGCCTCAGCAATTATCTGATTGGCCCAGGGGTTCGCTTTAGAACCCACCGGAAACTTTTTCAGAACACCATCGCGAAACAGAACAAAGTCCCCGGTGCGAGTGCCAATCCAAATTCCTCCCTGCGGATCCGGGGCCAGGCGGCCGGTCGGAATTTGTGATCGAGAAAATTCTTGTTGCACCTGGAAGTCACGGATACGTACGAGGTTTCCGGTCGCGCACTCTGCCCAAATATTTCCGTCGACGTCCTCGATCAATTCAAAGACCAGTCCAAGTGGCTGATGATTCGGTTCGGGCAGACGGCGAAAATGGCCATTCTTGAATACATAGAGCCCGTCATCCACTCCGACCCACGCGTTTCCTGCATGGTCTTCCAACAAAGAAGAGACCTGGCTTCCCGGAAGGCCCCTTCCGGTTTGAATCGATGAGATCGCCCCATTTTTCTCAATGTGATCGAGCGACTCAGCATTGGCAACCCAGATCGTGCCATCTCGGCTGGCGGAAACGCCTACCGCCCAGTCTTTTGCCAAGCCCTCCACAGCTGAGAAGGTCGTGATGGGCGGATCGTGGAACTTGTCGACACCATTGCTAGTGGCGGCCCAGACAATGCCTTCCCGATCTTCAAACAGAGTGCGGACGAAATCGCTGGACAAGCCTTCCGTCTTCGCGTAATGGTCGACAGCGTTTCCATGGACCCGAAAGATCCCGTCGTTATCACTGCCGACCCAGAGATTGCCCGCGCGGTCGAAGTGCAGGGCGAAGACGCCGAACTTACTGCCATCGAAAGTCTGCGTCACGAACGATCTGACAGAGCCGTGGTCGAATCTTGCAAGTCCTTGCCCCTGTCCTTTAGAAATTATGCCGACCCAAACGGAACCGTCGAGCCCACGAGCCAGGCTTATTATCCCTGGGGCTCCCGCATTGGACCTCAGGTCTGCAATCGGGTACATCTCCGACAGACCGGCATGCCAGTGGATAAGGGCGGCCTGCCCGCCGAGCCAAAATCCACCCCTTCCGTCCTCTACTATCGCATCGATGGGAGAATCAGGAATTCCATCGGCCTTTCCGAAACATTTGATCGCACTTTGGGTAACATGGCAGACGGGCTCTGAAATGCCATTTTCGCCTCGCACGACCCACAGCGAGCCATCTGCGTCTTGGCTTAAATTGCTCGCATTGGGCATCAGCCCTTCTAGTTCAAAGCGAGCGATGACGTTCCCGCCTTTAAGGTAAGCGATCCCCGTCGCACCGAGTGCCCAAAGCCCACCTGCCTTATCGCCCACGATGTTTCGAATTTTGCCTATGGAAGCCGCCCCAGCGAGCAGAGGCCAAGGGCGGAACTGGACACCGTCGAACCTGTAGATATCACCGCGAGAAGAAAGGAACCAAAGAAAACCATCGGAAGTTTGCGCAATCGTGTACATGCCGGAGGGCGCAGAACCATCCTGGGTTCGCCAGGAGGTGTGCATGTACTGGGTGAGCCGTTTGTGCGGATCGAGGGCGTGAACCGGGCCTGTACCGAACGATAGATAGAACAGAAAAACGCACATTATGACCGCAAGGGTTTTGCCGAGCCGGTTAAAACGGCGAGAAACCATCTTCCGCATGGGGGTAGCCGAAAAACATCAAGTATTATGGCACCCCGTCCATTGCGACTCAAACGTGCTATCTCATTTAGCGAGCAATGGTCAAGAAGCGAGTACTTGGGCTGTGAAGTTGACTTGGTTGAACTCACCCACGAGGCTGATCACGTTCAGTGACCAAGAGGAGAAATAAGGGCTCCGCCAGCTTCTTGCAGAACAGTCATCGTCCGAAATCGGTTACTTCCTTTCATGCTCACCCGGCTCGTTGCCAAACATTTTTTTCTTCACCTTTGTTAGCTCGCTGGCACTTGTATTCAGCCTCCCCCGCGTAATCACCTCTGCCGCCCAGATTCGGCTGCCCTGATCTGGGCAGTTGCCGTTGGAAGGTCATAGGTACATCGCATGACCTCAAGACAATTCAGCATTTACGAGCGCTTGGCTTTGGCGCGTCGATTGCCTTTGTGATTCGCGTCACAACTGCATGTAACCCGAAATTACATCTGGTCGTGAGCGGGATCAATGAGGTGGCACTTCCATCCACCATCACAGGTCCTCCTAAAGGTTCGTAATCAATCGGGCGCGTTGACACTACGCATCCGGGCTAGGAGAAGCCATGCAAGGATTCGCAAAATTTGCACTGCATCTAGCGCCAGCTTTTCTGGTGTTTTGGCTCGTTTTTCTTGGTGGGCAGTCCGTTGCCCAAGAAGTAGACGTACCTAGTGGACGCGGAAATGGTTCGGTAGTTGCGCCCACGGGCTGGGCAGAGTTGATTGCTCCTGTGCAACAGCGGATCGATCTTAAATTCTACGGCTTTTACATCGGGGAATTGAAAGCACCGTCAGCACAGTTTGACGCCACTTTTCGCGCGACAAAGTTTCTTTCGATCACTCCCAGCTATCTGTATTACTCGGTCCCTGCAGACGGGCTTAATGAACTCGCGAATCGGTCGCGAGGATTTACTCGCACTGTCGAGGAGCAACAATTTCGGATCGATGGAACGGTTATGTTCTCGGTCCACAAGTTTGAAATCTCGGAGCGCAACATGTATGTCAGAAGGTTTCTTCCAACATACATGTACGGCGGAAAGTCTCTTCCAGAAAAAGAGATCAACCGCTATCGCAATCGGATTGCGATCGCGTATCCCCTTGCGGTTGGGAGCCGCATCTGGAAACCCTTCGCGTCCTACGAAGCCTTTTACGACCAGGGAAGCGGGTGGACGAAAAACCGAGCCTGGACTGGCGTCACGGTGCCCATTGAGAAGCATGTGTCGTTTCAGCCGTCCTACATGTGGGAAAGCACAAACGGAATTAAAGACCTCCATTACTTAATGTTTGGCCTGATCTTCAGAATGCCGTCGAGATAAGAACCAGATTTCTATCCAACAACTCAATAAGGAGACTTGTATGTCAAAAGTGCTACAACGACGAACTGCAATGCTTGCCGTGATCGCCAGCCTGGTTTTCTGCACCGCCGCGCTGGCGCAGATGCCAATAAACCCGTGGAAGAAGGCCGCACCCTTCCCTGAGCCGGATGAAGAACTCTACGGCACTGCCGTTAACGGCAAGATGTACGTGATTGGCGGCTGGGACGAAGGCAAAGCTGCGGGGATTAACTACGAGTA
>DATNNO010000090.1:0-64619 GCA_035601775.1 Terriglobales bacterium
CAGTTTGCTGAAAAATACCAAGTTCGGCAACAGAACGATCTTCGGCAACAGGTGGGAAACCCGCAACCGGGGCCGAATCTGGAAAACTCGTTACTGGCAACAGAGAGTCCGAAAATGAGTTTTTCAGCAAACTGTTTAGCCCCTGAGGGGCCTTCACTTTCATTCTAGGAACGTTTACGAGACCAGCACCAGAACTTCGGCGCAGAGGCGGAATAAAGCCGCAGACCCTTAGCCGCGGAGCGGCGCAAGAATGCTGCCCACGGCGTAAGCCGTGGGGAAAAATGGCACACAGACAAAGTCCCGAAGGGGCGAAAGAAAGGTCACAGCACAGATTTCGCACTCGCCGCAAATTCGGTCTCCGAGAGAAATGTACCGGTTTCACAACTGGTAAGCAACGCCCCAGCCCCACTGGCGTTAACCCCCTTTTGCTGAGACAATAAATATTCATACTTCCGAACGGAGTGAATCTGATGAGAAGACTTGCGCTCACTGCAATTGCGGCATGGCTGCTGGTTGGGGGATTTCTTACCACCCCGCTGCAGGCCGCGGACAAACCAACCGCACCTCCTCCTGCGCTCAAGGTCGGCGATGTCGCCCCCGACTTCAAGCTGCAATACTTCGATGGAACCGATCTGAAAGATGTGACACTGAGCCAGTATCGCGACAAGAAAAATGTCGTGCTGGCTTTCTACATCTTCGCCTTTACCGGTGGTTGAACCGAGCAAATGAAAAACTTCCAGAAGAATCTGAAAAAGCTGGAAGCTACCGACACCCAGGTCCTGGGTGTGAGCATGGATAGCCCCTTCTCGAACAAAGCCTTCGCCGACCAAATTGGAGTGACCTTCCCCCTGCTCAGCGACTGGGGCGGAGACACCACGCGCGCCTACGGCATCTACCTGGAGAAACACAAAGCCGCCCGCCGCGTAAACTTCCTGATCGGAAAAGACGGAAAAATCCTGGAAGAACAAATCGACAGCTCCGCCATCGACCCCACCAAAATCGTGGACGCATGCGAGCGCCCCAAGCTGAAAAATTGACGCTGCCGAGTGAGGTTGTTATGATGAATCCGCGGGGTGGAGCAGTCTGGTAGCTCGTTGGGCTCATAACCCAAAGGTCGGTGGTTCAAATCCACCCCCCGCAACCAACGAACTCATAGAAAGCAAGCAAGTTAAAAGGGAGCCTGGAAATCGGCTCCCTTCCTTTTTTCTCAAACTGTCCGTGAACTGTCCGTGTTCTCTTTTTTTAATGCACTGTGGCAGGCATCGTCATGAGTTGGGCTTCCTCAACCGTGCCCTTCAGGTAGTCCTGCGTGCGCCGCATAGCGAGCCGCAGATCAGTTTCGGACACGATGTTGTATCGGTCCAGCATGGATTGCGTCTTGTGGCCGCTGACCTCCATCGCCACTTTCTCTCCCACGCCCGCCCGGATCATATTCCTCACAGCAGTACGGCGCAGGTCATGGAAGAGTCGATGGATTCCCGTCAGTTTGCAGGCGGTCGCCCAAGCCTTGCGGATGTCCCCGATGGGAAGGCCGTTGCGGTGGAAGATGAGCGAAGCCAGCATCGTGACGCCCTCAGCAGTTTTCGTTTGTTTGGCCAGTCTGCGTCTTTCGATCAGTTCAGCCAGTTCGCCCTCCAGCACGATCAGACGGCCCTCGCCGTTCTTTGAGTTCTCCGCCCGCAGACGGATCACATCTCCGTCTACGTCCGCCCAGGCAAGCGAGGCTATTTCGCCTTTGCGCCAGCCAACGAGATAGGCGAACAAAGTGAAATCCTGTAGATAATCGGGAAGGTTGCCCACGATTGCGCGAAACTCAGCGTTACTGAAAAAGCCTTGCCGAGCGTTACCCTTCTCCGACAGGTGCCGGATATGTGGTGCCATTGAAAAACGTTTGCGGTCAATGGCGAGCTTGAATCCTTGGCTGAGCAACTGAGTGCCGCGATTGATGGTTGCCGGGGCCGCACCGGCTTCTAGACGCTGTTCGATGTAGGCATCCACCATCTCGCTGGTGAGTTCGACCGCACGCACAAAGCCGAACTGCTCACGAATGTGGGTGAGGTGACTGCGAAATTGTGGACTCGCGATCCCGCGCAACTTGTAATCGGCCTCTAGCGCGTCCAGCAGTTCCGAAAGTTTGACCCGCTCCTGCTGCGGGCCAACGAATGCCTTAGCGCCTATTTGGTCCGCTCCCACTTCTTTGAGACGCCGCTTCAAGAACTTCTCCGCCTTGTTGGGGTCGGTTTCGCCCGTGCTCTCGCGGAATTCCTTGCCACGCAAATAGTAGGCACACCATAGAAGGCTGCTGCCCTTTCGGTCGAAAATTCTCCCGTTACCTCGCATCACCGGTCTCCCTTCTTGCCCAGGTACTGTTCAAGTGCGCGGATAATCACGTCTTGTAGTGTCTGCCCATCGTCGATTCCGCGGTGCTTTGCGGCGTTAAGCAACGACTGTGGCAATCGCACAGTGGTCCTAACAATCGGATCAGCGTCAGTTTGTCGTTTCGTCATGTTTATCAACCTCTTGTCGGAAGCCCGACAGGTTGAATATACTTGTGTGCTGTATTGCTGTCAATACATTTCTGCTGTCTAATGTATTTTTCGATTCCCAAAGCGGAAAATAGCAGCCGTCTTCCAACGCGGCGCGTAAAAGCAAAATCACGGTGATGGCGGTAGAGGTAATCCTGGGAGATTCCAAGACGGCGCGCCGCTTCAGCCGCGCTCAGCAGTTCATCGGCCTGAGAAAGGGCGGGCGCGGGCGCCGTCAGCCGTGCCATAGCAGTACAGCGGATTTCCTCCAACTCCCCGAGAAGGCACGGGAGTTCACCCGCAGGGAGTTCTTGCGCGGCTATCATGACGGATTGAAGTTCATTCCGCATGGTTCCTGAGACCTTCTCCGCTACGGGACATCAACGGGACATCTGCTATTTCTGCGTTCATGTTTTCAGCCACTTAAACTGAGCAGCGGTTACGCTAACCGCTGTTCTCATTCGAGCCAACAAATACGCCCACTGCCTTTGCGGGCGACATTTGAACAGCCGCCCGCCCTTGGGTTTGTGTTGGAGTAACAACCCTCGACCCCGGCAAGGGCCGAAGCGCCGCGTAACCGGCCCAGCGAATCTCGACCATGGAACGAGCGGGGACAAGGAGGCTCAAACGCTGCCCGCGTGCCCCGCGCCGCCATCCCCGGCTCTTGCCATTCATTCCTTGCAAGTCCCTAATCCTCCTGCCTCTTGACCATGCCGCCCTTGACTATTTGACTTGTTGACTGAGTGACCCGGCGGCCCGCCCGTTTCCCAGGAGAGGATCTTGCGAACAACGGAATAAGGGGCTGGGCTCTTGGCCGGGTCCGTGTCCCCGATCTCAACCCGTGCCATTCGACCAACGAAGACTCGCGGCGATAGTCGGTCGCCTCGTGTTGGCCCTGCTCCGTTTGCCCGAACCCATTCGGCAAAATACCGGCTGCGCCTGCCCGCGCGGGGCCTCTCGCCGTTGCTGAGATTCAACCAACAAGGCACGCAGGCCAGCGAACCCACCAGACCGTCCGAGAACACTTCAAAACGTAGCAGACAGGCCCAACGGCGAAACCCAGGATCGCGGTATTGCTTGGCCCAGCGACAGTAGGCCAAATACGAGCCTGGCTTGATTCGCGGATAGTCCCGCCATTCAATTCCGTGCTCCCGTCGTCGCCGCATCGTGTATCGTTTGCTACCCACGTATTTAATTAGAAGTAGGGTCCTGACAACGCCGCGCGGGCATTCGTCTGCCTGCAATATCGAGTGCCGAGGCAAAAATGGCAAGCTTTCGATGTTTCAGGAGACACTTTGTGCTGCAACCCGCATGAATAGCGAGTCTTGGAGTGAGTTTCTAGAAACATCGAGGGTTGCTGGAAACTATTTTGGTAGGGAGATCGCGCTCGCTCGCGCCTTTGACAAGAACGTTTTTACAGCACCCTCGTGGTTTGCCAGCGCAGTCCCCCAACTGTCGCAGTCCAGCCATGGGACCTCAACTTTCGACTTGTCCGCCGATTCTACGATGTCCTTGTGGGTGCCTTCGGGATCATGTCTCCAAAGCCGCTCAATGCTCTCCCTGGCTTTCGCCATTCGGCGGCTTCTCTTGTTGGGCCTTCCTCCGCCAGATCGCTGTTTGGCTGTTGCTACCGTCTCAGTTCGTACAATTTCTCTGCTTAGTGTCAGCCATTCGTCCGATCTCAGCACCTCTTGTTCAAGTCGGAACCCCTCTGACTCGTACTCGCAGTTATAGACCAGGAGGGAGTGAAGCAGCTCACCCATTCGCGACAACGCGGCATCCGCTTCGAGGGCTCCGTCTTGGACACTCGCACGAAAATGTGGTGTCAACTCGGAGGTGATGTACTTGCACAATTGGAGGGTCCGCGTCTGCACCGAAAACTTCTTCAGTGCTTCGCAAATGACCACAGTCGTTCGCGGTCTTAGATTCTTGGGATAGTTCAGCGGCCACTCCACAGGAAACTGCGTAGGCTTTGGCGCGTGGATTATCCGAGAACCTCTGACGTGAGTGATTGGGGCGCAGGCTTTGCTGATAAAGCGTTTCGGTTGCAAGTTATTGCGCTTCTCTTCTTCGTCTGCGCCCTCGGCTATTCCCTGTGAACTAGCGTCCTTTCCGGAGACAGGCTGAGACTCAGGACTGCCAGCAATGCGAGTAGGAGTCGCTTGCGATTGCAACCGAGCAATGCTGCGCGCGGTCGCCTTCATCCAGTCGGGATCTCGTCCGGCCGGGACAGTCTTGCGGACATACCGATCCAACAGTCGCTCTGCGTTGAGACTGTCCTCGCGTTCGACGGCCGCGTTGGTTGCGATAACCAACGCAGCCGCGTCACCATTCTCACAAATGGAATCTATTCCGGCAGCCAGGTCATTTTCGTAAGTCCTGCACCAACACTCGGCTCCGAGTTCTTTGCGAACCTCGATGTTTTCGAGAGGAATGTCGCTCCGCGACAAAGCATTGCGGTTCGCTTCACCGAAGCAGGCTCCCCCATCTGGGCGATGAAACGCCTTAGCATGGCTGCAAGCTCTGCAAAGTTCGCACTCAGGATCGAGCGGAACGGGTTCTAGCATCTGGGCCACCTTCCCGAGTGACCTTCCCGCTTGTGTGGAATCACCTGGAAGGCGGGAGCGGGAAGGCATCCCGCCTTGTCGCCGCTAGGAGCGACCCAGCGACTATCCGGTTACCTACCCGATGATACCGCGAGAAAATGAGATTCGCGAACAAGGGGCAGTCTAGGGCCGGTGAAATTAGGTGCCAATGCAGATCGGGGGTACTACGACCTGAGGGGATTTTGCTACACCCCCGCCTTCGATTTCTTTCCGGTGATTGGGGACGAAAAGTTCCCGCCAGTGTCCATGTTGACTGAGATAATCTTCCCATCGAGGTAAGCAGAAATCTCGCGTTCACCCGCCCGCTCTCACGCGCCACACTATCCGTCCCTGCGGCTGCTGTTGGCTAAACAGTTGTAACGTAATTGCTATTCGAGCAGATCGGCTTCATCCTGTAGTTGTTCGCGGAGACGCTCGGTAGGCATCTTTAGGTCGTCGGACTCTGGGTTCTTGCGCTTCTCGATGGCGCAGACTTTTCGATAAAGCGTCTCGAAATCTTTCCAGACTTCCGATGTTTCTTTTTGTTTCATTCCGATGTGCTGCTTTCCAGCGTGCCAATACAGATTGATCCAATGAAAGAAATAACTGTGAGCAATCTCGTCGCGGAAAGCGCCGAGTTTTACAAATAGGCCAATACTGTCGAAAAAATCAAAGATGTCTTCCGCTATGCCTTCGTTCGCATGGTAAAGAAGTGCCTTCGCCGCCAGGGATCGAATCTTCCTGAATTCGATCTGATTGAACTGCTGGTCAAGCCGTAATGCCATTTCGACCGAGAGCGAAAGTTGATACGCGGTTGTTTGCTTCTCGAAGTTCCTTGTCTGTTCCGCGATCCCCTTACGAACGTAAAGAGCGCTGGCGATGGCCGCCAAGGCCGCAAGAACACCGGCAAATGCGATAATCCAAGTAGCGCAGAGCATGGCTATGGATGCGCGTGCCTTTCGACTGCGGCAATAACCAAGAACAAGATTGTCACCGCGCTTCCGACAATAAAAAAATCAATAGCGCACTTTAGGAGAGCATACTTACGTCGGACAATGACAGAAAGGGTGTAACAGTGGCCCAGCACCTCACTGAGGCGATCAGCTTTGTCAACTGAGGCCACGTATTCATCGGCATTTGCGCTTTTCAGGATGCCGCCCCAAGCAACAAGACCGCTCTTGATGCCATTCTGTCTGGGTCGCACAGCGATCGCTGCCAATCCTGCCGCAGTCATCAATAGTAGGGCAGCCAGAATAGCGGGGAGCCAAAAACAAAGCGAATGAAGATGCGAGTCGTCGCTCAAACGACTAATGAGAAATCCGAGCACGGCGCTGGATGCTGCAAGCGTAAAGGCCGCTTTTTGATCCGCCGCCAGAATAAACTGGCTAAGATAATTATGAACGTGAGAGGCGAAATCGTGAGATTCCATTGTCTTTTCTTTTGGCTGCCCTCAGTCACAGAAATTGCGTAGCCGCGAAGGATTATCGTACCACCGGGCGTATAGCACACTGAGAAAATCCATTGCGGCTAAAACGGGCTATCTTGATTTTGAAAGTTGTGCGTTTTCTGGATTCTGATAATTTTAACAGGGCCAAACATGAGCGAACTAAAGCATGAGGTGTACAGAACGATTTTTGAAACATGGCGCTACGAGGTTGATTCGTATTGGCAACGCAACAACTACTTTGCAGCGTTTGAAACGGTCGCATTAGCGGGCTGCTGGTATGTTGTCGAGCATAAGCATCTATGGTCAGGCCTGGCGTTCTCGCTTCTTGGTGTTGTTTCGACAATAGTGTGGCTCATTACAAGTATTGCCGTGCATCGCTATATCGCCTACTGGTGGCAATCTATTAAGGACATTGAAGCGGTGCTATCATTGCAGGATTGCAAGTTTGCTTTTGCGACCGAACATCCTGGCAGCGGTCTTCATCCTAGTTGGTTGGTTCACGTCATCCCAATTCTCTTTATGGCTGCATGGATTGTAATTGTGGGACTTGCATTTCAGTGCTTGTGCTCATGCAAGGGTTGCTAGGTAGTTCCCCGCACTTTCCAGGCTACACCAAAACTGCATGGATAGTAGACCTGCTGGACCTTACAACTGTCACCGGGGAAGACATCCTTTTCACTCAGCGAATCCATGTAAACTGTTGTATCTCGATCTAAATGCAACAGTTGAATCTCAAGCCGACTCATGCGCCAGTCAAGGCGTATTACCAGGCGCTCGGTCAGTACGGCCAGCTCAATATCGACCACGAGATGGCCGTCCGGAGCGCTTTCCAGAGACTTCTCGAAAAATGCGGGAACCAGTTCCATTGGACGTTGGTTGCCGAGTTCCCGATCTCACGGCCGAAGGCATCCCCACTCAAAGTGGATGGCGCATTACTGGATGAGTTCAAGCTGAAGCGCGGCTTGTGGGAGGCTAAGGATGAGCATGATGACCTGGAGAAAGAAGCCAAGCGCAAGATCACGGCGGGCTACCCAACGGACAACATCATCTTCCAGGCTCCCGAACGCGCCATTCTGTACCAGAACGGAATCCGCCAGGGACTAGACGAGGACATCTCCAGCCCCGACAACCTCGTCGAACTGCTCCATCACTTCTTTGAATATCGCGAGCCCCAGCATCAAGAGTGGGAAGACGCGGTGGAGGAGTTCAAGGAGCGCTTGCCCCAAATTGCAGCGGGTGCGAAGCAGTTAATCGACGATGAGCGCAAGAAGAATCCAGCATTTGTCCAAAATTTCGATGCCTTCTACGCCTTATGCCAGCAAGCGATCAACCCGAACCTTTCCGAAGACGCCGTTGAGGGAATGCTGATACAGCATCTGTTGACTGAGCGCATCTTCCGCAAGATTTTTGACAACCCCGATTTTTCCCGCCGCAATATCATCGCACTCGAAATTGAAAAGGTTATCGCGTCCCTCACGTCGCGTCATTTCAACCGCGACACCTTCCTTGAATCCCTGGATCGGTTCTATCGGGCAATTGAAGTCAACGCAGAGAACACTACCGGTTTCGCCGAAAAGCAAGCCTTCCTTAACAGCGTTTACGAGCGATTCTTCCAGGGGTATTCGCCAAAAGAAGCCGACGTGCGTGGCATTGTTTACACCCCCCAATCCATCGTTGAATTTATGGTCCGCAGCGTAGAGAGCATCCTTCACGAAGAATTCGGGCGGTCCCTCAGCGGCAAGGAAGTACATATTCTTGACCCTTTCGTTGGCACGGGCAACTTCATTGTTCGCGTCATGAAAGAAATAAAAAAGACGGCTCTTCCATACAAATACGAAAACGAGTTGCACTGCAATGAAGTTGTTCTGATGCCGTACTACATTGCTTCGATGAACATTGAGCATGCCTACCTGGAGGCGACCGGCGAATATCTGCCATTCCCAGGCATTTGCTTGGTAGACACGTTCGAATTGGCCGAGCCCAGACAGTGGAAGCTAGGATTCATGACCGAGGAAAACACAAAGCGCGTGGCTCGCCAAAAACAAGCGCCGATCTTCGTAATTATTGGCAATCCGCCGTATAACGCCGGACAGGTTGACGAGAACGACAAGAACAAGAACCGGAAATACGAGGAGACGGATGCCAGCATTGACAATCGGGTTAGCGATACCTATGTCAAGTCCTCGGTGGCGACCCTGAGGAACAGTCTCGGTGACCCATACGTTAAGGCAATCCGATGGGCCTCAGACCGAATTGGAGCGGAAGGGATTGTCGCTTTTGTTTCGAACAACAGCTTTCTCGACAATATCTCGTTCGACGGAATGAGGAAACATCTAGAGCAGGACTTCTCCAAAATCCTGCATGTAAACTTCAAAGGTAACGCGAGAACATCTGGTGAGCGCAGAAAGAAAGAAGGGGGCAATATCTTTGACGACGCAATCCGGGTAGGAGTAGGAATCACGTTTTTCATACGTAACAAGAAGGCCCGGACTGAAACGGCGCAGATATGGGTGCACTCAGTTCCCGACTACGATTCAGGCGAAAAGAAGAAGGGCTATCTCGACGAGTGGAAGGTGATTGGGAATGCGCCCCTGCGTCACGTCCAACCTGACGATAAACATACTTGGCTAACGGCAGGCCAGCGACCGGAGTTTGTTTCGTTTGTTCCCTTGGCGTGCAGGGCCGGGAAATCTAGTGCCATCGCGGAGCCCGAGGCCATCTTCAAGATATTCAGCAATGGAGTGAAAACTAACAACGATGCGTACGTTTATGGTTTTGCGCGACAGGCAGTCGCAGACCGAGCGAAAGCAATGGTTGATGAGTTCAACTCAGAGCTCGACCGTTGGCGAAAAGAAGGCCGCCCCGATGATTTAGACAAGTTGGACAAGTTTTTGAAGGTCGATGAGAAAGTTCTTAAGTGGATTCGCAATACGAAGCGCACGTTGCGTCGTGATGAAGAGATTACATTCGACCCATCTAAAATACGGGACTCTGTCTATAGGCCTTTTACGAAGCTGTGGTACTACTTTGAGCGCACATTCAGCGAAGACACGTATCGGTTTCCATTGATATTTCCGACTCCGGACGCTGAACTGGAGAACCGCGTTATCTGCGCTCCAGGAGTGGGTGGGAGAACGTCGTACTGGACCCTTTGCACCAATTTGATACCCAGCCTTTCTATAGTCTCAATCGATGCTAATCAGTGTTTCCCGTTTTACATATACGACGAAGAAGGCTCAAACCGCCGAGAGAACATAACCGATTGGGCCTTTCAGAAGTTCCGCAGTCAGTATCAAGATCCATCCATCACAAAGTGGGACATTTTCCACTATGTCTACGGCTTGCTTCATCACCAGACATACAGAGATCGGTACGCTGCAAACCTGCGTCGCGAGTTGCCCCGAATCCCGTTGTCTCCAGATTTTCGGGCGTTCGCGAACGCCGGCCAGCGTTTGGTGGATTTACACGTCAATTACGAGGTACAGTCGGAATTTGGACTTGAGCAGGTCGAGAAAACCGGTGAGAAGCTGGACCTGCGGGTCAAGAAAATGCACCTGAGTAAAGACCAAACGGCGATTATCTACAATGATTTCCTCACGCTTAAGGGCATTCCCCCAGCAGCGCTCAACTATCAGGTTGGCAACCGCTCGGCGTTGGAGTGGGTGATCGAGCAGTATCAAGTCTCGAAAGACAAGCGAAGTGGCATCACCAACGATCCGAACCGCCCGGACGACCCGGACTACATCCTCCGATTAATCGGCCAAGTGATCACGGTGAGCCTCGAAACCAACAAGATTGTCCATGCGTTGCCAGCGCTGGGAGTTTGATGCGATAGACTAGACATGCCTCTCAGGTGGGGGCAGGTCATTGCGATCCAGACTGCGAACTGTTGAATTATCGCGTGGCTAGATCAACGCAAGAACATTACGAATCGGCTGCTCTAACCACATCGGGTGAAATCCCGATCAACTTTGCCAGCGCCAGCCAGTGCCGTGGGTGTGGACGGCGTCGGCCCGCACGAATGTCGGCGGCATAAGATTCAGAGACTCCGAGCGCTGCAGATAAGGCAGAGATCGTAACTGCCGCGAGACGAGGTTGAATCTTTTCGAGGTACGTACGTTCGTTGAGCCAAGCTGGCTTGTCTGCGGAACGCCATGCGCGTTTCGCAGCCTCGTGTAGCCCTTGAGTCTCCGACCGCCGTTTTTGCGCCTCCGCACTGTGCGCCGCAACTCGGCCACTCTTCGCAAGTTCAATGAGCTTTTCTGCAGATATTTCGCGGCCACACTTTGGACAATGCCGACCTGTCCGCGTCGCAACACCGCAACCACGGCAAACCCTATCAGGTTTGGGAGCCTTGACCAGTGGAACTTGACTTCCTTTTACTGAACGTCTTCGACTTTGGGTAAGCCGGGTCGCGATCCGTTGCCGTGAGGGCGTTGATTCGGGTTTACAGGCCACCGCCCTGGTGCAGTTCAGATTCTTCCCCTGACGCCTGGCGGACGAAGGGAGTCATATAGGCTATCTTCCAAGCTCCTTGCCAGTGCTGTAGTATATTGACAGTCGTAAATGTATTTAAGCTTGGGAAAAGCATGACAATCCGACGATGAAACGAGGCGGAAACAATTCCGGGCTAGCCTTGGCAGCTCACAAGCCTGTACCCGAGAAGGCGGATTCACAGGTCGCTGTGAAGAAGACCCGAGAACAACTGATTGATGGACTGATAGTGGGCATTTGCAAAGTGACCGGTGCTCGCAGTAATGAAGCGGCAGACCGGATCATCGTTCAAGTAGCGGGTGCCCTTGTTGGGCCGAAACCAAAGGGCACGGACGAGCAACTAATTAAGGCTGTCGCCGCGATAGCAGAGATGGCCCCACAGAACGGAACCGAAGCCATGCTTGCCACGCAAATGATCGCCGCTAATGACGCAGCTCTCATGTTTCTTCAGCGGGCAACTCTAGCGGACCAGACATTTGAAGGCTGCGATGCGAATGTGCTTCGAGCAACCCGCCTGATGCGGGTTTTCAGTGAACAGCTTGAGGCCCTGCAGAAGCTGAGGGGCAAGGCAGGCCAGCAGAAGGTTACTGTGGAGCACGTCCACGTCCACGACGGAGGACAGGCCATTGTTGGCGCAGTGACGCCAAGAGGGCCAGGGGAGGTGGTAGGGGATGGCGCAGACAATCGATGAGACACCCCATGAAAAGCGGCGCGGAACGTTAAGAAACGGTAATCCCTCGGGCGACTTCGCGAAGGCACCGCGCTGCGGCGCGAAGAATCGTCGCGGAACTTCGTGCCAGTGTCCCGCGATGCCAAACGGACGGTGCAGGCTTCATGGTGGACTCAGTACCGGGGCGAGGACGGCGGAAGGAATCGAGCGCATCCGGCAGACGTTGACGAAGCACGGGCGGTACTCGCAGGCGGCGAGACAGGAGCGGGATTACTATCGAACGCTGTTGCAGCATTGCCGGGAGACCGTGGCGAATGTAATGGCTGAGAGGAGTTAACACGGTTGTGGGATTTGCTCGAACGTGTACCGTCCCCTGACCCACAGACCCAAACATTTGCTGACAAGTCCGCACGTTTCCAACCGGGCACCGAGCTGACTCCGCTGCGTCTCATTTGAGTGACCTCGAAGCTATTGCAAGCCGGTTGCTGATCCGTATCGTCGGACAAGTGTCCGCTATGGTGTCCCGAAGATGACGAACGCGGTCACATTAGGGAAGTCCCGATCCGAGTGCGATTCTAAGTGATTGGGATTGCCTGGTGTCGGATCGGGGGAGATAATTGCTAAGCCGCCGCTACTACGGCTTGGCGTTGCCAATTAAGTTGCCAGTTAAGCGCCGAATGATAGCGCGCCACCCGAATCAGCCGACGTGTTCCAACTGTAAGCGATTGAATCCAAGTGGCAGCCCATCGGAAGGTACATCTCATAATCCGTAGGTCGGAGGTTCGAGTCCTCCCGCCGCCACCAATCAAATCCCTGCGAGGATCGGAACGGGGGAGGGCGACAGCTGCGAATCGCTGAACCGAGCCGTCTTAGCCGGTTCCTGAAGCTTTGGCTCTGCCCGTCGTTCTCCGGACGCTGTTAATAAATCGCACTTTCTACAGTGCTTTTTTGGGGGGCCCATCGGTCGCCGTGCTGGTTCCGCTGCGTAATCGCTGGATGCGGGTTACGGCACGGTCGACCACGCGAGCGAGCTCGGCCCCGTAATCAGGCGTGCGGTCCTCGCTTAACCGCCGTTTCGCCTTCTCGGCTGAGTGACGGGAATTGGACGCTTCCAACCGAAACGTCTTTGACTTTGCGAAATGATTGTTTCCACAGGGGCAAGGAAAAATACAGTGTGTATAGTGTCGAACGGTGCTGGCTCCCATGGCATGCTTACGCTGGGGCGTTGTTGTAACCTTGGAAGGACGAATCCGAGAACTGTGCGCTCAGGCCGTGGCAAACGCAAACCGCGCGGACGAATTGCAGCTCATTCTGTCCGAACTTAAACGGGACATTTTCCGCCCGATCACGTTTCGTTTGGCGTACTATCAACCCCTGCCGATTTACGCCCCTTGCGTAGGCACCAATCCTAGCCTTCAATCCGTAGTCTTGGTGCGGTTCTCGGCATCAGAAGGAATCCGCTCCAGCAAGCAGCAGTTCTCCCGAATTAGGTGCCGTGCGGGATTGGGCTCGACAAATTGGAAGCCGTGGCGAAATCCGTTCCTGTTGCGGACCGTAGCGTAGACGTTTACACGCCCGATATTAAACCTGGGGGCCAGCTCCACAACCTCCCCAACCGGCAGGTCAACCGACAGGGTAGCCGAGAGTCCGCGTTCGCTTATTTCCAGCGTTTTACCCAAAACAGAACCCAGTGAGGGGGAGTGAATCTTCACCTCAACGTACAACTTAAACCTTGAATGTCTGCGAGCTTCGCGCAGAGCATCCAGCCTCGGGATTCCAGTAGGCCCACACTTTTGGTCGCGCTTTGACATGGGGGGCACTCTCTTATGGCGGACGCGGCGATTCCCGAAGCACAGGCCAGTCGCGTCCGCCCGAGAAACGTCTTGCAAGATGGTCGCCATGGCCAAACCCATCGTTTCAGGAGTTCACGCGTGCCGAGCGTGCCGAGATGCAGTCACGGGTGCCGGAATATCGGCAATTAAAGTTTCCCCCGAATCCAGCCGATGTCCCCTGTAGGAGGACACCAATGACCGCCAATCTACTCGTTCCCGCTGCTCAATATCTTCGCATGTCAACCGAACATCAGCAGTATTCCCTCGAAAACCAGTCCACAGCAATACTGACCTATGCAGAGTCCAATGGATTCCTAGTCGTGCGCACGTATTCTGATGCCGCGAAGAGGGGTCTCGTGCTCAGGCACAGAAAGGGGCTTCAGCAATTGCTGCAAGACGTGGTTGGCGGAACTCACGACTACAAAGTCATTCTCGTCTACGATGTCAGCCGCTGGGGACGATTTCAAGACACCGACGAGTCCGCACACTACGAGTTCCTCTGCAAATCAGCGGGCGTTCCAGTGCATTACTGCGCCGAGACCTTCGCAAATGATGGCACTCTTCCAAACCTCATCATGAAGACGCTGAAGAGAACGATGGCGGCAGAGTTCAGCCGCGAATTAAGCGTCAAGGTGCTTGCAGGACAGGAGCGGCTGGCCCGCCTCGGGTTCAAACAGGGGGGTGCTCCGGGCTACGGGTTACGACGGATGTTGATCTCGGCAGCGGGAGTTCCGAAACAGGAACTAGCATCGGGCGAGCGAAAGAGCATCGCCACTGACCGTGTCATCCTCGTTCCCGGCCCTACCCACGAGGTGCAGTGCGTCAAGGACATTTATCGAATGCTTGTTGCCGAGAAGATGTCGGTCTATGCCATTGCTCGTGAACTCAACGAGGAAGGTGTCGAGTACGTCGGCGATTCCGAGTGGGATTACGCGGCAGTCTACACCGTCCTCACCCACCCGAAGTACACCGGATGCCATGTCTTCGGTCGCACCTCCAGCAAACTCTACACTCCCGTTGTGAGGCTTCCGAAATCGGAATGGGTTCTCAGGCCCGGAGCCTTCGAGCCCGTCGTCGATCACGCGACTTTTTGGGAAGCACAGAGAATCTTGCAGAACCGGACGATCAACAAATCGGATGAGGAACTGCTAGACAGTCTGAGAGCGCTACTTGCGACAAAAGGAAGATTGTCTCTAAATCTAATCAAGAACTCCGAAGATGTTCCATCACCCTCCACCTATCGGCATCGCTTCGGGAGCTTGCGACGAGCCTATGAACTTATCGGGTATGGCCGTCCCGACCAGTTCGGCCCAATTGATGTCCGCCGTCGAACACAAGCATTGCGCGATGAACTTATTTCCCAGATCGTTGCGCTATTTCCTAACGACGTGTCGATTGTTAGGCGGGGAGGGAGATGGCGCACCCAATTGCGACTGACCAACGGATCGATTGTTTCGGTGCTAGTTGCGCGTTCAGTGCGACCTTGGAAGACTGTCCGCTGGAGGGTCAATGCAATCCCAAACGAATGCAGGTATGTAACGTTGTTGGCACGGCTGGGCGACGGCAACGACTCATTTCTTGACTTCCATCTTCTTCCCGATATTGATCGTTGCATCGACATATCTCTGAGCGACCGATGGCTGAATCGCGGCGAGCAACTTGGTGACTTGCGTGCGTTCTGCAAAGTCGTAACCCGCATAGCTGCCACTCGTCGCGACGGTTGATGTCATGTTGCTTCTACAGGGACAATTATGGGCGGAAACCATGGTATACCTGCGTTGTGTCCTTCCCATCATGACAACGCTCCCCAAGACTCCCGTTCCCGTCGCCCAATACGTGAGGATGTCCACTGAACTTCAGCAATATTCAATCGAAAACCAGAAAGCGGCGATCAAGGAATATGCCGACCAGCATGGTTTCGTTGTAGTCAAGACCTACACAGATGCTGGCAGGAGCGGAATTGTCCTTAAACACCGGATAGGTCTGAGCACTCTGTTGAAAGATGTATTGGACGGTAACACAGGTTTCAGTGCGATTTTGGTTTACGACATTAGTAGATGGGGTCGTTTCCAAGATACAGACGAGGCAGCGCATTACGAATTTCTCTGCAAGAACGCGGGCATCCCGGTGCATTACTGTGCTGAGCAATTCGCAAATGACGGAACTCTGCCAAGCTCGATCCTCAAAGCCTTAAAGAGAACGATGGCCGCTGAATTCAGTCGGGAGCTTGGCGTAAAGGTCACCAACGGGAAGAAACGACTGGCTGAGCTAGGATTCAGAATGGGCGCAGTTCCCGGATACGGCCTCCGTCGCATGCTTATCTCATCTGGTCGAGAACCCAAGCAGAAGTTAAAAACGGGGGAATACAAACACCTCACTACCGACCGAATACTTTTAGTTCCCGGTCCCAAGAAAGAGGTGGAGTGCGTGCGGGAGATTTATAAAATGGTTCTTCGCAAGGGAATGAGCATGAGCAAAATTGCTCGTCGCCTCAATCAGGCAGGTATTCCCTACGTGGGCGGGAGACGATGGACATGTTCGTCGGTCGGCAGGACGCTGAGAAATCCGAAATACACTGGGTGTAACACTTGGAACCGATCCTCGTGCAAACTACACACCCGGCTGGTTCAGGTTCCACCTGACCAGTGGGTAGTTCGACCGGGAGCTTTTGCCGCCATCGTTGATCGAGAGAAGTTCGATCACGTGCAGGCTGTCCTACGGAAAAGGGCCGAGAGGGCAACTGATGAACAGATGTTAGACGGCCTGAAGAGATTATTGCAATCCGAAGGTAAGCTGACCCAAAATTTGATTAAGCAAGCGCGAAATCTTCCAAGCGTTTCAACGTACTTCCATCGCCTTGGCACATTTCGCCGTATCTACGAAGACATCGGCTATGGGGCTACTCCGGGTGCCTTCGACAGAGCAGATAGTCGCGAAAGCACACTAAAGATTCGGGCAGAGCTATTGGCCCGGATCGGTGCGATGTTTCCGGAGAATGTGACATTTGTTCGTCGGCCCGGAAAGACGCGGTCAATTATTCGGCTGGACAATGCTCTTGACGTTTCGCTAATCATTTGTCCGAGCTACCGAACTCGAAATGGGAGCCTGAGATGGATACTCACTCCAAACCCTTCCGAACGTGACTACATCACTTTAGTTTGCAGATTGAACGCCGAGAACAATGATTTTCACAGTTTTTACATGGTTCGCAATCAGGACAGGTTGAAAGCATGTAAGTTGCAGGAAAACGATCCGTGGTTGGCGAAGGGGCACCGTCTTGAGCTATCCCAGTTCTGCGAAACCGCTAAGGCCCTTTCGTTAACTTGACTCGACGTGCCGATATGACGGCTGAGGTGCCGAACAGTCGGCGATTTAGACTGATGACCTACCCATAAAGTGCTGTCCTGCATACTTTTCGAATGGCATTGAAATTGAATTGCGAATCGCATGACCCGTGAAGAGGCTCTAAAGACCGAACTTGCAGCCATCGATTGTCTGGATCGGTTCTACTGGCAAGCAGAAAACCCCGAGCGACACGAGAAACTCGGGTATCTTGTTAGACAGGACAGGCGGCGAGAACTCATCACCGAACTGTTGAGATTGATGCAAAGTTCACCTAGCTGGCGTCGTCGCGCCCGCACTGGTGCTCGGCAAATTGAACCGTCAGGCTCTCTTGCGCGTCCGCAACCCTCTTCATGGCGGTCATGGGGACGTTGAACTAACGATTACACAGAGTGCAGATTCCGACAACCGGGATCGTTCCGAGCCATTTGAGCACTCGAATTCTGCGCTTCTCCATTCGACATTTTCTCACAACGCTCCCGTCGTAGCCTTGGAGGTATCGTGTTCCTGCTCCAACTCTCGCAGTTCAAGCACTGGCTGATGCGTGGGCCGACTGATGCCGAATGGGCGCGCATCTGGTGGGCTCTAGCAGGGATGCACTGGTCGGTATGCGTTTCGTACGAGAACGGCAATGCGGTCGGAGTGCGATGGCACGATTGCGGGTTTGACCATCCGTCGCTTTGCCTGCTGCCTGATGAGCCGACTACCAACTTCGCGTACACGCGCCCGGAGGATTGCCGCGATCCGGTGCCTGCGGACGAGCGATTCTTACGCGCCTGCGGAGTGCGTCCCCCAGACGTGCGGGATGAGCTGCGGGTGCTCGACCGCTGAAACTCGTGCCAATCGCGGGCAATGAAAAAGAAGCCCGACTTGTTTAAGGTCGGGCTTGCTTACATTCTCGGGTGTCAAATCAAGCCCCCGAGCGGAAGTTGTCTCCACGCTCGTGGGCACGTCTGCCCGCTGCTGCTACTCACCGTGAAGGTGTCAACTCTTCGGGCTTGCAGTCCGGCAGCCAGCCACGCTTGTCCAGATCGAGACTGATGCCCCCGTCTGGCGCATTGCCCATCGTGGGCTGGAATGGTGCTCGTGCTTCATTCACGGTCTGCACCTGTCCGGTTGCGAAGACTTCACTTAGCTCGCGGACGGCGGGCGGTGCAAATGCTTTGGCTTTCTCTGCCTCGGTCATGGGCGGCAGAGTTTCCTTTGGTGCTCGCATCGATGCGCAGATCTCGTCCCATTCGGCTTTCAGGCCGGGGTCACGATGCCCTGCGAATAGTACGTAGCTCATCACGGATTTCGTGAAACTCGTCTTCCGTTACGGCTTCTACGTCCTTTTCAGGGAAGGCAGCCAAGTGTTTCTTGGTGGCTTCGGCTAATCGATCGATATGCAGGAAAAATCGCGCCGACGATTCGGTAAACGCTACTGACTGGGGAACCCGGCTGCAATGGGCGGAGACTGAATTGACAAATCCGTAAAGGGCGGAGGCTTCTCGTACGAGTTGATTACAAAGGGAGAGCATCAATCAATGGAACGTCTCAGCCAATGACGGATCGTCGTAGTGGTACAGCGCCCGGTTTTCGACCGCGCGGAAAAGAACCCGATGGTGGCACGTAGTTCCTCGTCGGTGTATTTCTGGCCTTTAAGGATACGTTCGATTCCGGCTTTGAAGTTTGGGTCGTCGAGCACCTGGATGACTTCTTCCACAGTCTGAATTTGTTCGAAGCGATTGAATCCGGCCTCGTCGTAGAGCTTCGAATAGACGCCTTCGTGACGTCTGGTGTCGCTTAAGCTCACGATCCGAGCATACAAGCACACGAAACCCTCTTGTGTCCGGGCCGATTCGAAAGCAATGGTAGCTCCCGGTCAAGTTAGCGTTCAGGGGGGTGGGTGTACTTGCTAGGTAGTCCAGTATTGCACTGCTCAGCGTGTCCATTTCACTGTCCCGAGCAGTGTCCCGAAACTGACGAATGGCGTCACATTGCGTGAGGTTTAATGCATGAGCGCGACTGTAAGTGATTGAGATTGCGTGGCGTCGCGTCAGGGTAGAGAATTGCTAAACCGTTGTACGGGCTAACACCTGTAAGCACGATTTGAATCCCGACTGGAGCCCCGGCCTCGCGGACAGTTGGCGGACAGCAACCGGCAAGTTGCTGAGCGGCGTAGAGTTACGGCGGCACGTTGGGTGGCGTATCCAAGGTGCAACGCATCAAGACTTGCCGTCAATTGACATGGTCGCCAAAATTCTCAATGAGTGTAATGGCCTGTGGCTGTTGAAAAACTCCTTCCCGCGAAATTCGCAAAAATAAGATCGCGTCAGGAGGCCATACAAACGACTTTCTCGGTTTTCCTAGACATTTTCTATCCCCCAAATTTCGGCTGTTTTGAGGAAAATGGACTTTTTCAACACCCACGCCTGGTTACGTCAACAATCAAAGCCCTATTCCATCAAGCCCACTATAAACAAGTACATAACTTCCGGTTTGCCCGTGACTCGGGAGCGATCCCACGAAGCTCAGGAGGCGAAGGGCAATTTGTATGGCACCATCTTCACGGGCGGCGATACAAACTGCGAGCGCGCGTATGGCTGCGGAACGGTGTGGCAGATCACAAAGTGGTTGGGATGGCAATGGCGTGGAATGGGCAAAAGCCAGCTGCGGCGGCGAGTTGGCCAGCATGAGGCTACCATGGATGTAGGAGCAGACGAAATCAGAGACTGCGCGGTGCCCCGCGTCTCGCGGCGTTCGAGACGCGGGGCCGCTTCGACCACCTACCGGGACGGCTGCTCGCTCTCCGCCACCGTTGCCCCCTTCGCTGCTGGGTGCTGTCGTTCTTTCCGCTCCTTCGCCTGCCTCATCATTTGGGGATGGCGCCCCCACTCGATCTGCTTCTCCGCCGGCGCGCCGTAGAGTTCGGGATGAATGTAGAAACCACGCAGCCGGGTTTCCTTTTCCTGTTCGACAACCAGCGGGTTTGCCTTGGCATACGCATCCTGGCGCACACCCGTGACCTGCCAGGAAACTTCGACGTTGGGAGCGCTGGTGCGGATCGTGAACTGGTGCTTCGCAATCTTGCGGGCCACGATGGCTTGCGCAAACTGGCCGATAACGGTTAACTGGTAGCGAAAGTCGGTATTGAGGACCTCGAACCAGTCCGGCAACTGCACCGAGGCTTGGCCTTGCCCGTCGGTGGTGACATTGCCGGTGTAGATGTTCATCATCTCCGACGACTCCACCGAAGCATGAACCAGGTACTTGTTGGCCGGGTCGAGCGGGTGGTCGATCTTGAAATCCTTAACGCCAGCGGTGATTGCTCCCGTGACGTTGATGCTGCCGGTAAAGTTTCCCGCCAACCCGCTGCCGGTAAGCGCATCGATCCCATCACCGGCGTTGAAAGCGTTCGATCCTCCCTCGAAAAATGCGCCACTGCCATCAACTTGGATTCCGCCGCCCCCGAGGCCAAATATCGCCACGCCCGCATTATCCCCGCCACCCCCTTCGGCGATAATTCCATCACCTCCGGTATTGCCGTTGATTGAGTTAAAGTCGCCGCTGCCACCAAAGCTTACAATGCCGTGGCCTCCGCTCCCGCCTGAACCTGAAGCGGCGGTGAAGCCCGCTGCACCAAACGCGGGATTGTTGGGTGACGGGGAGCCGGCCGCCAGTTCGCCCTCCGTGAATGAAGTAATCGGGCCGACTATCACGGTGTTGTTGAAGAGCTGCTCCGACCCGGTGAACGTGTTGTTCGCACCCAACTGAGCAAAGGCACCTGCCGTCAGCCCGTTAAGCTCGGCAGCGTTTACGTTGGTTACGCTCGCTCCGTTGCCCGAGAACGACGTAGCCGTCACGGTTCCGTTAATAGTCTGATTGGCCGTAAACGTGTTCGCCGTGCCCAGCTGCGGGACCTTGGTCGTGTCTAGATTCAAGGTGACATTCCCGCTGCTGCCACCGCCCGTCAGATCGGTTCCCGCCGTCACACCGGTGATGGTTCCGCTGCCCGCGGAGGAGCACACCCAGTTGCTGCCGTTCCACTGCAGGACCTGTCCGTTGGAGCAAGCGGTGGTCAGCCCGACTTTGACGTTGCCGCTGCTGCCTCCCCCGGTGATCGGCGCCTGCGCGGTGACTCCCGTGATGGTGCCCGTGCCGGCGCTGCTGCAAACCCACTTCGTCCCGTTCCATTTCAATATCTGACCATTGGAACAGGTGTTGATCAGCCCAAGCGTTACCTTGCCACTGTTGCCTCCTCCGGTAAGGCCCGAGCCCGCGGTCACCCCGGTGATCGTGCCGGTGCCGGGAAAGGTCTGTCCGGAGATGAAGGTTACTTTGCCCGCATTGCTAATCGCGAACGTGCTCCCGGACACCTTCACTGCGGGACCGGCGCCGTTCTGGAAGAGCGTGAGTGTATTTCGAATGTCGGTGGCGCCGTTCACGTCCAGCCTGGCGGCGGGAGTCGAGGTGGCAATGCCAACTTCACCGCTACCGCTTTCGAAGATGTTGGA
Source organism: Terriglobales bacterium (assembly GCA_035601775.1). Taxonomy (GTDB): domain Bacteria; phylum Acidobacteriota; class Terriglobia; order Terriglobales; family Acidobacteriaceae; genus JABDBE01. The sequence goes on from DATNNO010000090.1 coordinate 21,392, forward strand.
GTCGCCGATCTGGCTTGCGCTGGTCCAGCGCGGAATGAAGTTCTTGGTACCGCTCCCCGTAACATTGCCCGCTGGCGTTGAGCCAGAAGCGCCGGCCGCCGCGAGGAAAGCAGAGGCTGGACGTCCCCCAAGGGTCTGCGCGTCCAGAGCTTTCAAAGCATAGGGCACGCTCATCAGCAGGACACGTGGCTGTTCCGCTTGCCCTTGGATCTGTACCCCAAGCCACCGGGCTTCTCCGGTAGCAAAGATATTGGCCGGCAACCCTTGGCTGCTGGCGGAGCCGAGCGCGACCGTGTAATTCCCGGTTTTGCCAGCTTGCACGTTTTGGGTTTCCAGCCAGAGCGGCGAACCGCCTTGCTGCTCTTGATAGAGGGAGAAGGTTACGCCCACCACGCCAGTGAGCGGCTTGCCTTTGACATCGGCTAACACCCCGCTGAAATTCACCAGCGGCGGCACCTGGGCAGCGGCAGGAGTGCTGCCCGCAGTCTGAGCGGCCACAGGCAGAACTAACGACAAGAATGCGACTATCACACAACCGATGCGGAGCTTCATGGAGGATCTCCTTTGAGGAATCGAACTCTTGGTTCCGAACAAGGCCGAACGTTTATATAAAAACCGGGAAGGAAATCAGGTTCCGGGCAGCTTACTAAGGGCTGATATGCCCAAAACTTGGCACAAATGTTCTCATGACGGTTGTAGCTCCGTCAATCAGGGGCTGGATATGTTGGCAGAACACTCTCAACTCCTGTGTTGTCGGCAAACCGGAGTGCGCCGGGATAAACCGGCATGTTGTAGGGGATGCAAGAGCCCTACAGGAAAGGAGAACAGCGACTCCATCCTGGCCTCGAGTCTTGCAGGAGATAACGTGAGTTGTCCCCTGAAGCGTAGACCAGAGGTACCAGTGGGCCGGGTTATTGAGCTTCGAAAAGCCGATGGATCAGGATGCCGACTCCTTTCCGAGATGGAGGAAGGCAACACGGCAGCCACGCTACTCGCGAGTGGTTGTTCGGTCCTGCGTAGTCTAAGAACCCGCGCACGCTGAGAAACACATGCACGAGAACCGGGAGAACTCCAGTGCGCCTTGGTCGTGTGAGCAAGGCCGGTCCGCGAAGGCCATGAACCAAACGGCGGACATGCACGTGCTGGAGAAGTCGGACTGCGCCGTAGTACCTGTGAACCAGCCGAACAAGGGAGGGCAACCAACTGCGGAGGCCGGGGAGGGAAGGGCGCAGGCAGGGGAAAACATCGTTCGATCACACATGCCTCCGACACAGAGCGGAACCCGCATGTCCCAGGGGTTGAACGGTGTGCGACGAGCAGCATCAGTAAGGAAGCAGGAACGGTTCACCGCTTTACTCCACCACCTCAGCATCGCCCTTCTTCGCGACAGCTTCTACGCATTGAAGCGTCAAGCCTCGCCGGGAGTCGATGGCATGAGGTGGCAAGAGTACGAAACTGGACTGGAAGATCGACTCACCGATCTGCACGGTCGAGTGCATCGTGGAGCGTATCGGGCACAACCGTCGAGACGAGTCTACATACCGAAGGCCGATGGGCGGCAACGCCCCTTGGGCATCGCGGCAGTGGAGGACAAGATCGTCCAACAGGCTGTGGTGACGGTCCTCAACCGGATTTACGAGGCCGACTTCAAAGGCTTTTCTTACGGTTTCCGGCCCGGTCGCGGTCCGCATCAGGCGCTAGACGCCCTGACTGTGGGCATCCAGCGAAAGCGAGTGAACTGGGTACTCGATGCGGACATTCGTGGCTTCTTCGACAACATGAGTCACGAGTGGACGATGAAGTTCATCGAGCATCGGGTGGCCGATCGCCGCATACTCCGCCTGATCCAGAAATGGTTAAAGGCGGGAGTATCGGAAGATGGCCAGTGGTCGGAGACGAACGTGGGTACTCCTCAGGGAGCAGTGGTTTCACCACTGCTCGCAAACGTGTACCTGCACTATGTGTTCGACCTGTGGGTTGAGGCCTGGCGCAAGAAAGTCGCACGCGGCGATGTAATTGTCGTGCGTTATGCTGACGATCTTGTCGCGGGCTTTCAAAACCGAGCTGACGCCGAGCGGTTCCTGTCGGAGTTCCGGGACCGGCTGGTAAGGTTCGGTCTGGAATTACATCCGGACAAGACGCGTCTGATCGAGTTCGGGCGATTCGCCGTCCGAAACCGGAAGCAACGTGGCGAGGGAAAACCCGAGACCTTCACGTTTCTGGGATTCACGCATTTTTGTGGAAATCTCACGAGCAGCGGAGCCTTTAACGTCTGGCGCATTACGGCGAAGAAGCGGATGGTTGCGAAGCTGAAAGCGATCAAGGCTGAGCTTCAACCCCGGAAGCATCATCGTACGAGTGAGGTCGGCACATGGCTTCGGAAGGTTGTGCAGGGCTACTACCAATACCATGCAGTTCCCGGTAACACTGGTCAGTTGCGCGTCTTCAGGCGTCGCGTTTGCCGATTATGGCGGAGCGTTTTAGTCCGTCGCAGTCAACGCGCGCAGGTGGGATGGGACCGTCTCAACCCACTGCTCAACCGGTGGATTCCGCCACCTCGTGTTCTGCATCCTTATCCCGACAAGCGCTTTGACGCCATCCATCCTCGGTAAGAGCCGTATGCGTAAACGCGCACGTACGGATCTGTGCGGGGGGCGGTCAGCAATGGCCGTCCCTACCGCGACAGTAATCCCGGCAGCTTGTGGTTTGTCTGCCCTTGGAAGACTTAACGAATGGGTAACTGTTGAAACATCGCCATAGCACTCATTGACCGGGGTTTTGAGCGCTATGGCCTGTTTGCAATAGTTATCCGGGACTGCACCATAGAAGGATTGACACGAGCCTTATCTTAGAACTGGTTAGCGAGCAACGTGATGTTGAGATGTTGAAGTGCAGCACTATCTGTCGAACGTGGATGATTCGAGGAATTGCCCTAGTCAATTTCGGAATGCTTTGCGTCTTGGCGTCTCCTCCTCTGAACAGTCCAAGCGCGATGAACGCAATATGCGGTACTGCTCTTGTTTACCGCTACTCGGCTTGACGAAAGCCTAAACCCATCTGTTACGCTCTCCTTTATGACGACGAAGGCCAAAGTTTCGAAGCAGCGAAGATGGCAAATAGCCAAACTCGAGGCGGGCCGATGCGCGATCTGCGGGAAAAAACGGAAGCACTACAAATACCACTGCGACCCTTGCCAAGAGAAGCATCGAAAGGCGAAGCGTAGATTAACTGGGAACAAGCCTTACTCCGGAAGCAAGGGTAGCGCACCATTTGTAAAGGACAGGAATCCCGGACACCCCCGCCGCGTGCGTGGTGGCCGATAGCAGCCCCCTCATAGAAGTCGTTTCCGGTCCCGGCTGCGCTTGGGCACCTTCATTGTATTCACGGCTGAAATTCCTTCCCACACTTCGGACAGCGCATTTGAGAAGGGCGGTGGGCGCGCGAGTCAGCGAACGAGCTTGAAGACTACGCCGTGGTACCACTTGCCGCCCATGGGTGTGATTCCATAGAGCGCGCCCCCCTTGCCGAAGATCAGGCCGCTGTTAGGCCACCTGCCGTCGCGGCCGGCGAAGTTGTGGAGCACGGTCTCGGTCCAAGCACCGCCCTGCATGACTGGCGGCGTCAACTCAAAGACCGACCCATCGCCGTTGCCGCCGACGTTTGTCGTGCCATAAAAACTGCCTTTCTTGCCGGGAGTCAGGCCGGCCTCGGGTCGGGCGCCGTTGCCGGTGAAGTGGTAGATCGTGGTCTCGGTCCACGCACCGCCCTGCGTCGCGGGCGGCGTCAGTTGGAAGACGGTGCCGTTAGTGCCGGGGATGCCTGGGGTCGTGCCATAGAGATTGCCCGCCTGGTCAAAAATCGGGTTGCCGTTTGGGTCACCGTCATCGCTGCCGCCAGTGAAGCTGTAGATGACGGTCTCGGTCCATGCACCGCGGTGCGGCGCGAGCTTGAATACTGCACCCCAACCAATCTGGCCGCCGAATCGCGTCGTGCCGTAGAGATTGCCCTTCTTATCAAAGATCAGACCGCCATTGGGAAGGTCTCCGTCGCTGCCACCGCTGAACTTGTAGAGTACAGTTTCTTTCCAATCGCCGTACGAGATCCGCCGCGTCAGCCGAAAGACCGTACCACATTCGCTCTGGCAGTTCGGGCTACCGCCGTTGAAGGTCGTGCCATATAGACTGCCCTTGTTGTCGAAAACCACTCCCAACGGAGTAAATCCGTCACTGCCGCCAGTGAAGCGGTAGAGTATCGTCTCCGTCCAGGCATGGCCAGACTTGGTTGGCGGCGTCAACTGGAAGACTACGCCACAGCCGTACGGGCAGTTCGAGCTTCCACCATTAACGGTCGTGCCATACAGATTGCCAGCTTGGTCGACGATCAGGCTACTGGGCCACTGTCCGTACTTGCTGCCTTTGAAGCGGTAGAGCACGGCTTCAGACCAAGCACCGCCGGATCTGGATGGCGTCAGTTGGAAGACCATACCACAATTGTGCTGCGGGCAGTTGCCAGCGCCGCCCCAAAGCGTCGTGCCATAGAGATTGCCCGCCTTGTCGGCAATCAAAGCAGTGGGGTCGACGCCGTCAGCGGCGCCTTTAAAACTGTGGAGCACTTGCTCGCTCAGGTCCGCCGCCAAGGCACCGCCTGCTAACATCAGAATGGCAAGGAAGATCGTCGGCGGCCAACTCCTCACAACGGAGAATTCTGTGGGTTTCACGAAGATTAACTCCTCGGTTGCGAGACGGCCCCATACCAGGCCTTCAGAAAAGACCGAGAGCGATTCTACACCCGCTTTGTCTCCTTTGACAGGTCGCCCAGACCCTACGTACAGCTATATATCCGAGCAATCTCCCTGCAAGCGCGGAAATGACGCACTGACTCCTCTCATGCGGTCGCGAATTGTGGTCAAGCCTATGATTTAACGGAACTAGGCTCCGCAACCAGTTTCGGATGTTTAGGCTTCCGTCAAGCTGGGGCGGCAGCCCGCGCTTTGGACAACTGTTGTAATATCGCGTGGCTGTTGAAAAACTCGAGATTTCAGAAATTAGGGGAAATTTCGGAGATAGAAAATGTCTAGCCGGGCCGAGAACGTCGTTTGTAGGGCATCCTGACGCGATGTTTTTTCTACGGATTTCTCGATCGTGAGTTTTTCAACAGCTACTCGCCATAGCACTCATTGACCTGGGTTCTGAGTGCTATGGCCTGATTTCATCAACGCTCAGTTCGGTTTGGCGGCTTCGGAGGCATGGAATGAAACTACTCGCCACGTTTGCGCATGGCGGGTATACACCTTCGTGAACCGCCAGTCATCCGAAAGCTCCTGCCCGTTGAGTGTTCGAGTTCGTTGCAGGCGACCGGTTACAACGGCTGCATCTCCGTAGACACGAATGTTTAGGTCGGAAGTTGCGTAGCGGAGGAACTTCATGCGTCCCGAACGCGCAAAGGCCATTACTTCTGTTTTGCTCATCACAGGCATTTTCGGCACATCAACTTCAAGATCATCCGCCCACAAACCCTGCAAAACATCGGCGTCTCCATGCTCGTGCGCCTCATTCCACACCTTTTCGAGCCTTTCCAGTTCCTGTTTATCATGTTCACTCGATGACTGGGCCGACACCTGTTTCGGGGCCGCTAGCACAGCAAGAGCGAACATGATGGTTATACCGAGCGAGAGAAACCTCACGGGAAGCACCTCCGAATCGAACCCCAAGAGCTTAGCACTTAGGACGGTTGGCGAAAAATCCCGGTTACACTCATTGACCCTGGCCCGACACGGCGCAGCATTCGTGTCTTCGAGCTGACTCATTCTCCGCCTCCTCCGTAAATGGCGCAAAATCTCTATAGCGCTCATTGACCGGGTCAAGCTGCAAATCTGACAGGTAGGGGGGACTTCCGGCCTCGTCGGGGTTAATTTCCGGAACGTGTGCCGACTTCGTCCTTTGATGGTGCGTCACAGGGTTGAGCAACCTCATTGGTGTCAATCGTCTCGGCGCATTCACCTTTTTCGTCGTAATCGCAGACGCGACCGGGATGGGCTTGTTTGCATTTCTGGCATAGTTGAGTAGCCATTCCACTTCCTCCAATTTGCGATCAGTCGTATCGAAGATGCGACCTGACGGACCGGCATGTACCCTCACGTTACTCGGTATTCGGACTCGGCGTATGGTCAGAAGCGACCACTCTGGACAAGGTATGCGCAACCGGTAGCGCTGACGTCAATTGACGCAATATCGCCATCTCACTCATCGACAAGCGGTCAAAACGTGTAATGGCCTGTTATCAGAAGTTACCGATCAACCACCGCCCGGCATAATGGAAGAAAGACCGCCTAGCCATCAGGCGGCCTCTATTTTGATTCCCGATTCGGGTCAGACCATCACCCGGAAGACCACATTGCTCACGTAGTGCGCGGAGCGAGCCGCGATGCACCTTTAATCTTTCTGACGCTCATACGCGCCCATGTCGCAGCCGCCAGTGTCCTCCTTGTCGGGACGCGGCCTGCCGCGTTGGTCGGTCTTCAGAAGATGACCTTGGCCATCGGTGCAGCCGCTGGGATTGCCCGCATCAATCGCCGGGCTTCCAGAGAGCAACGGCAGCGTCTGCGTCGGTCCGCCGTAGTTCCCCAACTGCCCGAGCTTGGGGTCGGTGTTGTTCAGATCGCCGGTGCCGTTGAAGTTGCAGGTACCGTCGCTGCTCAGGTTGTAGCCATTCGAGGTCATAGTGCCGTCGCAATTTCCGCCGGAATTGTTCGCGACAATGCTGTTCTGGAGGGTTGTGGTGCCGCTGTTGTTGTCGATGCCGCCGCCATGCCCTGCGACATTCCCGCTGACCGTGCTGTTGTTGATCGTCAGCGTGCCGAGGTTTAAGATGCCGCCGCCGATGCCGTTGCCAGCTGCGACATTCCCGCTGAGGGTGCTGTTGTTGATCGTCAGTGTGCCGCCGTCGTTTACGATGCCGCCGCCGCCGTCGCGATCTATGCCCGAGCGATTCCCGCTGAGGGTGCTGTTGTTGATCGTCACCGTACCGCCGTAGTTGTCGATGCCGCCGCCAACCATTGCGACATTCCCGCTGACCGTGCTGTTGTTGATCGTCAGCGTGCCGAGGTTTAAGATGCCGCCGCCGCCGTAGACGTAGAACCCATTGCGGATCGTCACCCGTGAGAGAGTGACATGTACGCCGTGGGAGACAATGGCGACCACCGTGTTGACGCCTCCACCATCAATGATGGTCGTCTTGGCACCAGAACCGACAATTTTCAGGCTAGTGCCGATGGTGAGATTCTCTGTGTAGGTTGTGGCTGCCACCATGATGGAATCGCCCGCGTGAGCAAGCGAGATAGCATGCCCGATAGTCTTGCAGGCGGTCTGGGGTGACTTGCAGTCGTTGTTGTCACTGCCGTTTACCCCATCGACATACCATTTGCTGCTGGCTAGGGCGGTTGGAGCCAGGGCCAGAAACAAGGCCGCAAGCAGGAGGTTAGTGAACACGAGTCTATGTCTCACAATCCTCCTCCTATCAGGGCAGCGCTTTGGAGCGTCCCTCTGGTGAACTTTTGCATGCGAACGTCCAGCAAGCGTGGTGCGAATCGTGTGGCTTCAAGAAGCCAGAGCCTTGGAAGGTCAACAGAGATTGGCAAGGAAGAGTTCCCACATCCGGCGGCAAAAATACGCTCAAAAGGAGCCACTGTCAAGGCGAATAGTCTCATCACGGAAGCTTGGGCTCTGCCAATCGCCGCTTCAGTCGGGCAACTGTTGTAACATCGCGGTTACACTCATCGACCGGTCATCGACCGGTCAATGAGCGCTATGGCCTGATAACATCAACGGACATTCCAGAGTAAAATCTAGTTTCGTTTCCGGGAGTTGTGCGAAATGAGCGCTCGGCTATACTTCGCCAGCATTCTGGTATTGGTCGCTTCGCCTGCATGGCTTGCTCGCGCACAACAATCATTCCAAACAGGTGCTTCCATGTCAGACCGCGACAAAGCAGGGCTTCGAGGTCCCGTTAAGACACTGCTGAATGAGCAGACCTTCTCGGCTGCCGACGGTCAACAGTTCCTGACGTCTATGACAACGGAGTACGCACCGGATGGCAGGATTCTGGAACTGCGAATCGGAAACTCGGATGGCTCGATATGGGTAACGAGCTACACCTATTACGCCGATGGACGTCTCCTCAAGACCGTTTCCGGTAAAGCGGGATCTGCCGCCGATTCCCAGACGACCTATTTGTACGATGATGCACGCAGGCTGGTCAGAGTGGAGTCTGGCGACAACGGGAAAGTGAGCTACCAGTATGACGAGAAGGGACGGAAGTCCATCATCGAAAGCTATGGTTCAAGGTCTCTACCTCCGAACACGGCCTATGCAACACATTGGGAGGGAACTGACTTGGGGTTTGCTCCATATCCCGGCGGCACTCTCACAACCTCGTACAACGAGCAGGGGGTGGCGACGGGCGCGGAACTCCATGATGCTGATGGCACCCTCGTGGGCCACATCGTGCGCAAGTTCGATGCACAAGGTCGCATCATCGCAGAGGAACAGGCCGCGGATGCTCCCCAAGTAAACCTTCCCGAAGAATTTCGATCAAAGCTCAATCCAGAACAGATGACGTCTGTCGGTACAATGATCGCGGGGATGCAGAACAGCGTTATTTGCTACTCTTACGATGCTCAGGGTCGTGTGACGGAACGGCACAGGAGCGGCGGAGTCTTCGGCGAGCAAGTAACTATCACCACGTATAACGACCATGGCGATAAGGCATCAGAGCGTGAAGCTATGGTCATGAGGTCGGATACTGGGCCTTGGAACCTTACAGAAGCCGGAGCTTTTGTTCCCACGGGAAAACCGAATCCTCCTCAGCCACCCTTAAGCTCCGAAACACAGTACACGTACCAGTGCGATCAGTATGGCAATTGGACCGAGCAAACCACTGTCAGCCGCTCTCAACCGGACGAAGCATTTCGACCCGCGAATGTCATTCGTCGTAAGCTGGGTTACTACTAACGTCTGCAGTGTTCGGCGTGAAAGTTCAGGCACCGTTGTCGATAAATCGCGATAACGCTCAAAACCCCTCGCGTGAGGCGAACAAACGGCGCAAAGTTGTGAAATGGCCTGATTTCGTCAACTATGAAGTTCACGTAAGGGAATCAGCCACGAACCCTTCTTGGCAACCAATTTAAGGCTGTGGGCCTCCAATCACCGCCCGATCTCGTCCAAGCACAACTTAAGGAGCGATCCATGATCAAGCCTACATCTGGCCTCGATCCTGAAAACATCTTTTCGATGGGCAAGTATCGCGCTGCTTTTGCAGTCATGCTTGGGTTAGAGGTAGCTATATGCCAATCAGCTCCGGCACAGACTTTCAGTGTTCTTCACAGGTTCACTGGGTCGCCGGACAACGGGAACTGGATGTCCCGCATTTACTAATCATGTTTCGGATAGGAGGGACATTTTGTGAGGGAGTTGATGCGTCTTTGGGTAGCCGCTACGGTCGCGTGTCTTGCAACCATGCTTATTGCGCAGTCTTTGCAAGCGCAAAAATACCAAGAGAAAGTCCTGCACGCCTTCATCAGCACCGATGGGAGCCGCCCTAGCGCAGGGGTAATTCGTGATGCCAAGGGAGACCTTTATGGGACGACTCTTGGAGGTGGTAATCAGTCGTGCTCCTTTCAGGGCACTACAGGCTGCGGGGTGGTTTTTGAACTAAGTGCGGTTGGAAGATTCAACGTACTGCACGCGTTCAAAGGCGGTAGCAACGATGGGGGGAACCCCTTCGCTGGGGTGATTCAGGACGCTGAGGGGAACCTCTATGGAACTACCTACCAGGGGGGCGGGGCAGCATGCGGCGGAACAGGGTGTGGAGTGGTGTTTAAGCTTGATGCACGCGGCAAGGAAACCGTGCTGTACAAGTTCAAAGGAGGAAACGACGGAGCAGAGCCTAACGGCGTGATTCGGGACACTAAGGGGAACCTTTATGGGACTACCTTCGGCGGCGGTGTTGACGGCTGGGGAACGGTCTTCAAGCTGAACAAGAGCAGGAGCCTGACCGTGCTACACAGCTTCACGAAAGGAAATGACGGGGCGCAGCCTACGGCTGCTGTCATCCAAGATGGCAAGGGTAACCTCTATGGGACAACTTACGATGGCGGTATTTTCGGCCACGGAACCGTGTTCAAGGTGGATACGAGCAACCAAGGGCATTAAATACCTTGACTAACCAGTGGTTAGTGTGCTACCTTACGAGACATGGACAAGCCACTAACACTCCAACAGGCAATCAAGCACTATAGCGATGAGCAGGCCTGCATTGACGCCGTGGCAAAGATGCGCTGGCCCGATGGCGTCCCGGTCTGCCCTGCTTGCGGCCACAAAGAGCACTACTATCTCAAGACCCAGCGCCGCTGGAAGTGCAAAGAGTGCTACAAGCAATTCAGCGTGAAGCTTGATACGGTTTTTGAGGAAAGCCCGCTCCCGCTCACGAAGTGGCTTCCCGCGCTGTGGATGCTCTGCAACTGCAAAAACGGAATCAGCAGTTACGAGTTATCGCGTGATCTCGGAGTGAGCCAAAAGGCCGCATGGTTCATGTTGCAACGGCTGAGACTCGCTTTGCAGGATGGCAGCTTGGTAAAGATCGGCGGCTCTGGCGCTGAGGTCGAAGTGGACGAGACTTTCATCGGCGGCAAAGCACGCAACATGCACAAGTCTCGCCGGATTAAAACCAAAGTGCGCGAGGGCAACTGGGGAAAAACCGTTGTCATGGGAATGCTAGAGCGTGGTGGACATGTCAAGGCCAAAGTGGTTCCGAATCGTAGAAAACCCGCTCTCCATGCGGCCGTTGCTGAGAACGTCGCAACAGGCACACAGCTTTACACTGATGAGCACAACGGCTACATGGATATGTCGCCGGAGTACGTGCATAGCGTTGTGAACCACCTTGAGAATTACGTTGATGGGCGCATTCACACAAACGGAATGGAGAACTTCTGGAGTCTCTTGAAGCGCGGCCTGAACGGAACTTACGTTGCCGTGGAGCCGTTCCACTTGTTCCGATACGTCGATGAGCAGGTATTCCGCTACAATCATCGCAAGGGCGCAGATGGAAGCAAGATGAGTGATTCTGATAGATTTCAGTTAGCTTTATCGCAGATTGCGGGGAAGCGGTTAACCTTTGCGGAGGTGACTGGCAAGGTGGGAGAAACGGCCTTCTAATCCTTTGCGCGGGAAGCGTGGCCGGAAGCCCGTCTCCCGCGCTGTCTCGCCAGTTTGGCCGCTTCGAGCCTAGATTTGATTTCGGCGTGCGAGACAGACAAAACTTTTTTTAGGGCACGTTCAAAATTTGCATATTCACCCGTCTCATTCTTGGCGGAACTCTTCGGGTGATTAGCCACAGTCAAACTCTCTCCTAGAAAGAGAGGGTACATCCGTGGTGTGCCATAGTCAACTAACCTCCCGTCTCCAGCAGAATCTCCAATCGCTCTACGACCTTGAGGACGAAGCGCGAATACTGAGACAGCGAATCCACTACGCGAAACTCGCTTCCGTGTCCGTACTTGAACATTACGCCGATGGAAATCTTACCCTTGTTCTTTACGTGGACGCCGAGAGGCATGGGAATGTAAAGGGGGGGCTTTTGATCGGTCAACAGAGTGAAGCCCTGTCTGGAAATTTCCCCGGTTCTTTTATTCTCTGTTTCAATGCCGCTAATGGAGGAGTATTGAATCACTGGAATCAGGAGCCTGTGTTTGTCGCGAATGTCGAGTCGGTGAACGGGCCAGACGGCAAAATTCCCTCTGTTGTAAGGCTTTACTTCGTTGAGAATGGTGTTGAAGAGGTCCGGACTAGAGAGGTCTATTTTCTTCCCTCTAAGCGCACCTTCCAGTTCGTCTCTTGTGGGGTAGATCGGAAACTTTGCGAATTTGCTGACAGCAGAAGGAAGCAGTTTCTTGATGGTTTCGAGCCAAGTATAGTCGAGGGCGCACTTAAGGTTGTGAACGGCATCTCCAACGATCAGTGCGATGTCGTCAATCGCGGTCCTATTCGCAAAATCGTGTTTGATGACTTCATTTCCGGCATGAGGATTGATCTCAACGGTCGCTACATCGGAGTCGGGCAAAGCATTGACGCTAGACCCCAGATCAGCGATGTGCTCATCGGCCCGCTTAAGTTTTAGGCGAGCATCCGTGAACCTCGGCATTACAACAACTTAGCACACCTTGGTTAGTCAAGGCTATTAGTGCCCAACCAAGAGACTGTGCTGCATAGCTTTAACGGGACAAGCGATGGCGGGGAACTGGACGCGGGCTTGTTGATGGACAAAGCAGGAAACCTTTATGGCACCACCGCCCTGGGAGGCAGCGGGCAATGCTACCTTGGTGGCGTTCGAGTAGGCTGCGGAATCGTATTCAAGATTGATACCGCCGGAACCTTCTCGGTACTACATACCTTCAACGGACCAGACGGGGCCGCTTCCTTCGCGGGTTTGATCCAGGGTGCCAAGGGGAACTTCTACGGGACCACCTCCAGCGGCGGCGGAGCGACTGACAGTGGTCTAGTCTTTAAGCTGACCTCCAGCGGCAAAGAAACGGTGTTGTACAAGTTCAAAGGGACGTCAGGCGGGTCGAGTCCTTTCGCAGGGCTGATCCAGGATGCCGCTGGGAACCTCTACGGGACCACCTGGGATGGCGGCAATCTTTCCTGTGGCCCAAATGGCGGAGGATGTGGGGTCGTATTCAAGCTGACGCCTTAGCAGGGAAAAAATATCCCAGATACCGCGCAGTCCAAATCTCACGCTCAATGCCGCAGGGGCGTGGTCGTTGATAAATCGCGATAGCACTCATTGACCTTGCGACAACGTGGCCTTCCAGACCCTAGTGACCTTTGGTGGCGCTAACCACCAAAGGCTCGGGAGACTGGAAAGAAGTAGGCTCTTACATGCCGTCCATGAACCCTAATTCTTAAGTATGTCGGTTCTGCCCACCCGCGAGTACTGAAGCTGTTCCCAGGCATCGGCCATTGAGTCGTTGCGTCCGCGATCTAAGCCATTCAAGCAATTGGTGCACAATCCGTTGGCGAAATAGAGCTCTTGGCCGTGAAAAGTGATTTGTTGCCTGCACACCCGGCAGCGATAGTTGAAAATGAACGCCCGTTCGTTCCAGGTGCGCTCTGATTCTGAAATACTGGCCATAGGTCATTGTACGCTCTTAGATTGAAGCCTTTCGGGGAAGGCACTAGTGTCCAGAGAGAGGCTCCTTCATGAAGCAGACCCTGTTGATTAGCGTATAACTGTTGCAAAATCGCCATAGCACTCATTGACCCAAGGGTGAGTGAAACTCATCCTTGCCTGCTGGCGAAGATGAACTCTTCCAGCACTTGGCAGGGCTGTCCGCCTTCTGTCCGTGAACTGGCGCCAGCAGCAGCCAAAGTGAGGCGAAAACGCGGCAGGAGTCTTCAATGTTTCGTTGGACTTAGTTGTGCTGAGTTGTTTGGTGTGTGGTGCGGATTTCCCCTCATAACCCAAAGGTCGGTGGTTCAAATCCACCCCCCGCAACCAAGTACTCTTAGTCATTCCAATCACTTAGAATTCTCACCCAAAAAAACTAGGTCCAATTAGGTCCAAAATCAGGCGCTGCCAGCAGTCAGCAACTCCCCAATGCGCGCCGCAAATCGGCGTCCATCTCCAGAGATCGCGTGCGTGTATCCATTGTGGTTCGTGCGTCAGACTGGCCTAGCCGGTTCTGCCAGTGGCGATCGGTACATGCTCCTGGTCCATCACCGTTGCGTTGCCGTGGCGGGAAACCGCGAACCTGTCTTTTCGATGGAGGATCGTAATGTCGCTCATGCAGCCTCCGAGGTTCTCCCATCCAATAATCCCACCAATTCTTCCAAACTCCAGTGGCGAAACAGTGGCAAAACGAGGCCGCCTTGCACTAACGGCCATTTCGGTTCGATTCCGGACGGGCCTCCACTTACCTCACCGTCTTGTATCCTTAGCCAATGGATGCCTTATCTGGCCGCATCCAATCGTCGCCTTTTTTCGGTGGAGGAAATTTACGTTCCTTCGGTTTGCTCTTACGCGGTGCTGGTTTCTTCTTTGGTTTCTTGGCCGCCATGCGTGTGCTATCTCCCTGCTGGGATGATAGCTCAGCGCAAGCTGAATTTCCTACCGCCAGATTTCGCGGCTTTCTTCGGAAATATTCCGGCCAACGTGCGATATCCCGCATTTGGTTTGCAATCTGGTCCGCCCGGCGAGCAGATGGGGGCTTGCTTTGCAGGGCTGTAAGAGACGCACTCAAACGCGCCTCAAGATTTTCTCGATGAACTCCTCTGCCTTGCAGTGCTCTGATTCAGTCCACAGCGTCTTGCCGAAATCATCCCATTGCGAGTGGTCTTTCTTCTGAGAGCGGTAGGCCCCAAATCGTTGATACATGAAGCTCAGCATGCTGTCGAGTGTTAGTTGCAGCAGTTGGGGGTACGTCTCTTGCAACTGCTTGTCTGCGGACATGCCAGCCGCGATCAACTGAAATTCCCTCTCCCGGGCCTTATCCGTGGGCGCCGGATAAACGCAATGCTTGTAGATATCTGCCGCAATCGCCTCGTGGTCATCGGGGAACGCGCCGATGGCACTAAGGATGTAGTCTATGTTTTTCCTGTCCGCGTTCACCCACGGACCGTTGAGCTTACATTGCCCTCGGGTTACTTCGGCGATCATGAACAGCGGCCTTGTCCTCTTGCCCTCGAAGGGACTGTCGTCTTTCATGTCCAATTCCCTGCGATACGGGAAGCGCACCCCAAACAAATCCGCATCCGTCTTTTGGGACTGCTGTTCGCGGGGTTCTGGGTGGACCACGAAGTTTTCGATATTGAGGAACCCGTTGAGACGGAAGTACCAGTAGGCGATCTTCGCGGCTGGGAGGAACGCGTTGGTCATCTGGGACAACTTACTGAGAGATTGAAGACACAAGCCAAGGTCCCGCCGCGGTTCACTCGTCCGGCGAGTCCAGGATTGGCTGGACGCACCGCCGGAAATATAGGTCTGCGTAATTTTGGTCCAAGGGTTTTAGTCGACGGTAGGTGTCCATCACCGCCAGCCTCTTGCCCTCCTGGCAAAAGACCGCTCCCAAGGAAAACAGGTTGGCCAATTGGGCGTCATGGCCGGGATCGAGGTCAAGCGCCTTCTTCAGGGCTTCTTCCGCTTGGAGGTACTGCTTCAACTCCGTGTAAGCATCGCCCAGACAGCCCCAGCCATCCGCTTGGTCCGGAGCTAGGCGCACAGCCTTCTGGCAAGCAGTTACCGCGTTATCGGGTTGCTTCACTTTCAGATAAAGTGCCCCAACGTACGACCAAAGGAACGGATCGTTCGGCGTCAGTACCGACAGTTGCTCAGAGAGCTCCAGCGCCCTCTGATAGTTGCCCGACTCCGCTGCTTCGTGGGCAGCCTGCGACAGAATCATCGCCTGCGAGGCATTTCTCTCGGCATCCGCGTGATGGAGCTCAGTCGCCGGATGATCCTTGAGCCCTACGACCAGATCTGCCGGAATGGCAAAATTCAAGTTCTGTCCATCTTTGACCGTGAATGTCGTAACCCCAATGAGTTTCCCTTGGCTATCAAAAAGCCCTCCTCCGCTCGAACCGTGCGAAATGGGAGCAGTCGTTTGTATGAAGCTGCCTCCTTCAAATTTCCGCAAAGCGGAAACTAATCCTTCTGACAAACTCAACTCCAGGCCCTCAGGCGCTCCGAGGGTGTAAACGTGTTCGCCAACCGATAGCGTCGACGAGAGGCGGAGTGACACAGGACTTGCCTGTAGTCCCGCCACTTGCAGCCCGCAGAGATCGTGCTCGGCATCGAGGAAGGCAATCTTCGCCGCCCAAGTCCTGTCTCCCTGGCGAACCCGCCAACTCTTACCGTCCTCGACAACGTGCCGGTTCGTGACAACCTCACCTTTATCAATGCCGACAGCGCTGCCCAATGCAATGGCTGTCCCTTTCGAGTCGAGGGTCTCGACAACGAAAACCGAAGGTGAGAGGCGTCTGAACAGTTCACCCGCTGTCGGAGAACCCACCGGTACAGCTGCGCTTTGTGAACCCGGCTGGGCCGCCGAGTGACCACACAATGAAAGTGCGGTCAGCACCGCGAGCCAGAAACAGAACCCACGAACCCGAATTCTCTTCGCCACACCCATAGGCGTTGACGGTTGAAGTATATCCCTAAAGCGGAGATGGTAAATAGGCTTTGATCCCGTCGCCCCCACCCACCAAACTGCTCTGTCGTTTGCCAATCTGTCTAGGAAAAACAAAAATTTGTTGTGGGGTTGCGAGCAACAAACATTGGATGTGCTTTCGGTTGCGCTCTGGAATGTCGAAGCGTAGTGAATCCCCGAACTACTTACAGAGGTCGGAAGTTGGGCTGAAAATTGCAAGAAGGTCAACGGATTCGGTTGTGATTCCAATGGGGGAGTGGTGGGATGGGGCCTTTCCCCTCCCAAGCGAGATGAATTCGCAGAGTTTCCCGGACATTAGGCCGGAGGCTTCAGTCGCTCGACCCAGTGCATAAGTTGACCACGGCTATCGATGAGAGGGTTTACCCCGAAAGTTCGGAGCGATCACTCCGGCCAGCTTAAACGTGCTGGGCGGGGGCGTTTCTGCTGCTTTAGAACTGCAAACCGAGCGGCAGACGTCCGTCGTTTCGATCGGGGTGCCAGCAGCCCGAAATAGCGCATCGCATGCCGGTAGCGGTCAGGCACGTGTTCGCCAAGGGTGGCAACGAACATCTCTTTCGGCCACAGAAGTTCCACCCTACGCTTCGCTTTCGAGTCTTTCGCCAAGAATCGCAGTTCTCGATCCGTGATCTTCAGGATGTGATTCAGAGGGATCGGTGGCCGCCGAAATGTACCTGCCTGCGTAGCGCAAGAACTTTGCCTTCGACATAAAAGGGCTGATGTAGATGTTCCACGGGCGTGTAGCGAATTTCGATGGAAAAGCCGAAGACCTCGCCCTGGTCGCGTGGAAATGGAATCCGGGCCTCGTCGGATGCTCCGAGACTTCTTGCTCCTCGCGCAAAACGGGATTAGGACCGAGGCGGGTGCAAACCGGTTGACTCCCGAACGGGGCAGAGGGATAATGGGCTGCCTTTCGCGAAGGAGGGCCCTATGAAATGGTTCTCCGGGCCCCGCAAGACAGCCGACCTTTCCCAGTCAATGCATCAGCATCTCAACATGTACGCACTCGCAGGCAGTGCGGCGGGAGTGGGAATGCTGGCTTTGGCGCAGCCAGCCGAGGCGAAGATCGTTTACACCGCGGCGAACGAGAAGTTCGTGAACCACTCGTTTGCCATCGATCTCAATCACGACGGCAAGGCGGATTTCGTCTTTCACTATCGCAGCGGAACCGATCACTACCTGTCGGTCGCCGGCGCGCGCAACGCCGCCGTGTCTGGTGGCCAGCAAACCATTCGAGGGGTTGCGCGCGCGGTGGCTGGTCTCCTAGCCAAGGGTGCTGTCATTGGCAATGCCGTCAAGTTCGTCGGCGCACCCCAAGTTCTCGGAGCCGTCTATTACAACTCCGATGGTGGGCAGACTTACTTTTACGGAAAGTGGACGAATGCCGGTACTCTCTACCTGGGTCTGCAGTTTAACATTAGAGGTCAGAAACACTACGGGTGGGCCCGCCTGAATATCACGATTCCAAACGGCTCCGGCAACCTGCAATATCCAACTATCACGGCGCAATTGACGGGCTACGCCTACGAAACCATTCCCGGCAAGTCGATCAAAGCTGGCCAGACAAAGGGCACGGATCAGAGGGATCAAGAAGGCTTCAGCTTCGGAGCCTCCGTCATGAGCCCGATCCCCGACGTTCCCCAACCCACATCGCTCGGTGTGCTTGCTCTCGGGGCTCAAGGCGTCCCGCTCAGGCGGCGGAAGGAATGCGGTTTGGCAACTTGCGGCTTTACGGAGCGGGCACAATGAAACCAGCCTTTGTAATTTCTGGCCTTTTGCTGTTACCTCTGCTTGGCGGGGCACAGGAAATCCGGCCGCACGGTCATCCTCCGCACCAGCTTGCGTCGAATCGCCCAAGCATCTGGCGTCCGCCTCTGAACACGAGCTGGCAATGGCAGCTCACCACACCCGTCAAGCAGAAAGTCAAGGCGCGGATGTATGACATCGACATGTTCGACAATGAGGCTAGTGTGGTCGCCTCGCTGCACCAAAAGGGCCGGAAGGTGGTCTGCTACATCTCGGTGGGCACCTGGGAAAATTGGCGTCCCGATGCCAAGAAGTTTCCCAAGTCTGTATTGGGCAAGGATGTCAATGGCTGGCCGGGCGAGAAGTGGCTGGATATTAGTCGCATCGACATCCTACGTCCAATTATGAAAGCCCGGATGGACCAGTGCCAGGCCAAAGGGTTCGATGCTATGGAACCGGACAACGTGGATGGCTATGCCAATGATACCGGCTTCCAGCTCACTTACAACGACCAGATCGGTTACGACACATTCATTGCCAACGCAGCCCATGCTCGTGGGCTTTCGGTGGGACTGAAGAACGATCTGGACCAGATCACGGACTTGCTGTCCACTTTCGACTGGGCTTTGGACGAAGAGTGTTTCTCCTACAGCGAGTGCGGCAAGCTTGTGCCATTCATCAAGGCAGGCAAAGCGGTGTTTGAAGTCGAATACTCTCTGCCTACCAGCAAATTCTGCCCTGAGGCAAACTCGCTAAACTTTAACTCCATGAGGAAGCATCTCACGCTGGGTGTCTATCGTGTTCCTTGCCGCTAAGCGGTGGCGAGGTCTGCCCGGTCAACTGGGGTCACATCGCAATCTCACCAGCAACCGCTGGACAGCGCTTTCATCAGATGAGTTCGACTAACTGGGGATAACAGGATTCACGCTTTAGCGCGGCACACGGCAGCCAGCAGAAAGAACAGCAAGACCAGCAACAAGGGCTTGGGCAGCCGGCGCATGACCTTCCACACCACGATGCTCATCGACTCGATCCTCCGCCGCGGGCGAGTCCGCGACTGAATCTGTCAGCCACGTCCCGAGTAATACAATTCGAGTATTGGCACATGCGGCCTTCCCGAGATAGCTTAACTGGCCACGAATTGTAGGGAAAATCTCCGACTGGAGGCAAGTTTTTATGACTTGGATCCGCACCATCCAGCTCTCCGAAGCCCCGCTGTCAGAAGCTGACGTAAAGCTGCGCAAGGCCATGGAAGATCAGAAGGGCCTCTACCCCGAGGAATACGCCACGCCGGTGCATCCGGCCGAGGGCGGCGGGGCTGAGATTGTCGCTTCCCACAGCTTGATTCCTGAGGCGCTGTACCACGCCTTTGCGACTTTCGGTGTGCTCATGTCGCCAGATTTGCCGCTAGGGCGCCGCCAGCACGAAATGATAACCACCGTGGTGTCCGTCACCAACCGGTGCGTCTATTGAATCGACTCACACGCAGAGTTTCTGCGTCGGGTGACGTTGGATGAAGAGCTGGTTGAAGCGCTGAAGAAGGACTACACGACCGCTCCCATAACCGAGCAAGAGCGCGTGATGCTGGATTACGTGGTGAAACTTACCAGGGATGCGACCAAAATCTGGAAAGATGACCACGACCGGCTGCGAGCCGCTGGATTCGACGACAAGGCGATTCTGCAGATCACGTTAATCGCATCATGGTTCAACTACATCAATCGTGTGGCTGACGCGCTGGGTGTGGGGCGGCAGTGAGACGTAGCAACCTACGTCTCTACAGAAGAAAACAATGTCTCGGTTTGCTGATCAGCGCGGCAGCTCCGGCAAGTTCGCCAGAGCATATCCCATGACTGCCAGGGCCGCCGCATTCTCGCGAAGCTCCTGCGGAACGATCTTGTCCAGCGTGTCCGCGGCAGTGTGGTGATAATTGAAATAGGTTCGCGCATCCTGCATGATTCCCAGCGTCGGGACTCCGGTTTTGGCCAGCGGTGCGATGTCGGCGCCTGGGCTGCGCTCCGTCAACTGGATCAGGTTCGCTCCGAAAGATTGCAGGACGTCTTGCACCGGCTTTAGGAAAGGCAAAGCTTTGGGGTTGATCTTGGCCTGGAATCCTAGAGGGTGCGCGGCGCCAGTATCGCTCTCGATGGCCGCCACGTGATTCCCCAGTTCCGCCTCATGCGCCTTAGCATAAGCGTCGTGTCCGCGTCCGCCGTTTTCTTCATCCATCCAAGCAATTACCCGGAGGGTGCGCTTGGGATGCAGGTGCAGCCGCTGAACCAGTTCTGCGGTTTCCATGGCAACGGCAACTCCCGCCGCATCATCGATTGCGCCAGTTCCCAGGTCCCAAGAATCCAGATGCCCGGAAACGATGACCACCTGTTCGGGATGCTCCGAACCCTTGAGGTCCGCGACGACGTTGTAACTCAACACTTCCGGCCCGGTCTGTGAAGTCAGCGTCAGATGGATGCGAACCTTGCCCTGAGCCGCGAGTCGCGCCATTAGATCGGCGTCCTCGCTGGCGACGGCCCCGGCTGGAATCCCTGCCGGCGCGCTCCATCCCGTGTGCGGGAGGCGATAGTCCGCATTACCCACCGAGCGCACTAGCGAAGCAACCGCCCCTAACTCGCCTGCGGCTTTTGCTCCTCCTCCGCGATATGCCACGGCTTCGCCATAGGCCTCGCCCGCCATCCCGTTCGCCGCTTTCTGCTTATCGAAGGGAACGTTGAACAGCACAACCTTTCCCGCCACTTTCTCCCGGCCCAGAGCCGTCAGTTCGTCGAAGCTTTTCACCACGACTACCTCAGCGGTGATGCCGTAAGGGGAGGTAGGCGTGTTGCCGCCTAACGCGGTAAGCACAATCTTCTGGATGGTTCCCTGCGTCTGCCCGGGATACTCCACCAGTTCCGCCGTCTCGACCCCGCGTATCCACTGTGGAACTTTGACCTCTTCGAGGCGAACCTCGAGCCCAAGCTTTCGCAATTCATCGGCGACATACTGCACGGCAGCCGCTGCCTGGGGAGAGCCGCTGGCTCGCGGCCCGATGTTGTCGGTAAGATGCGCGACCTGCCGATAGGCGTAGTCGTCGGAGAGCGCGGCATCGCGCAACCCGGCCAGCTCGCTTTTCAGTTGCGGCGAATAAGCGCTCTCAGCCGAAACCACGGCATTGTCCGCGTAGCCGGACCTAGGAGTTTCGGGCTCAGAACGAATGACAGTTGTGACGGTCAATAACAGGGCAGCGGCAATTTGAATGCGCATGTTCGTTGTGAGGGTATGTGGATGTCTCACAGACAGGAATGGATTCGTTTTTCCGGGTCACAAATCACAGGTCTCGGGTCTCGGCGTAGGCGGGATTCGCAAATCCATCTGCGCTGCCTGACCCTCGAGATTCCGATCAAAAAAAGCGGCCCCATTTCTGGGGCCACAGTTTAAAAGAGGCAAAGGGTAGGAAATGTCAGGAAAGGCGATGCAAGGGGCCGATCCGCCAGCCGGACCGGCTTAATGTGAGAAGTCGAGAACGGAGAGTGAAGGTCAAGCGCGGCCTCTTTTCTTACTCAGGAGAGGAGCACTTGCCAGGCCAAAACGACTGCTCCCAGGCCATCATCGCGGCTTCCGTGCAAGCCCATGCAAGCGTGCAACTTATCGAAACTCTGAAGCTTCTACCTTGTGATCCTGGAGGGAAATCCCTGGGTCAACAAAATGCACATTCCTGCACATTGCCTGCAGGACACCATGCCACTCCACGGAACGCGACGGTCGAAATCTGGCCTGGATCGCGTCTATGAGCTGCCCGCGACCGTCCGCAGCTTGCCCGGCAGGAAATGATACGGCGGCCAGGGTCCGCTGATGACCAGCTCGCAATTCTTCAATTGCTTAGCTGCACTGCTGTAACGGTTCTGATACTTTTCCACTGACTTCGAATCGATCAAGTGGGCGATGTCGATCATCATCCCGTCGGTGTTGACTCGCTTGCAACTGATCTCTTCTTCGAGGGGATTGAACATCTTGTGTACTTGAACCGCCAGTCCGCGCGCCTTGGTCTGGCGTTCGCGATCCTTGGAAGCCTTTTCCCGAAGTTTGATCAGATAGTCGCCGCCCACGGTGTCCGGGAGCACCACGTCGGCCATGGCGGCTCGCAGCGAACCGTCCCTGACCAGCACCTTGAGGTGCATCTCGGCTTTCCCGCGCAGGCGCGCAACGCTCATCCCGAAAGCGCGGCGGTTAGTTCGTACCGCTTGCCGCAGAGAGTCATCGCTGTCGAAAATAGTCCCGAAACGGAAGGGGAGGACAGTGCCGTTGCGAAAGCACAAACTCACCACCCGCGCATGCTCCAGAACGGTCTTGTCTTCCAACTTGCCGCCGTCGGCCGTGCGGTCGTACTCGCTGACTACCACGGCAAACTCGCCGCTGGGATAGCTCAGGACTGGGGCTCCATTCACACCTTGAACTCCCTCAAGGAGGAACGGTCGCCGCGTGCGTACTCCGTTGGTTAGGTTTTTTTGCTCAGTGAGACAATAAGCGTACCACGCCATAAAAGGCTTCTCCGAACCTAAGTCCGAGGCAGTAGTGTCCACCTCGTGACGAGACAGTTGGTTACGGCTCTTGAACCTGGAAGAAAGGGCGGTACCACGACTGGATCGGACACTTACCACCGTGTCCTAGTAACATATTACTTCAGTACTTGAAAATTGCAACCTTTTTGTGGCATCGGGCATCGTCCGCGCGAGAATAAACTACACTCTGACGCAAAATGACCCTTGGTCAACATTGCCTGCAGCTTGACTTCTTGTCCCGCAGAGGGGCAGACTCCTGTTAAACACATTGTCACAGGTCACTCGTCGCATGCAGCGGATTATGCGCGCCCAAGAGTAGCTGGCCAATTTTCAAAAAGTCTTTACAACAAGGAGAACAACGTGAAAAAGCTGATGATCGTTTCGTTTGCGCTCGCCCTCGCCCTACTGATGTCCGCGGCCGCTGTGGCTCAGGACACCATGAAACCGGACACTATGAAGTCTGGTACCTCGATGAAAGCCACCAGTGTAACCGGCAAGATCAGTGATGACGGTAAGACGTTCGTGAACGATAAAGACAGCAAGAGTTGGACCATAAACAACGCGGACGCGGTAAAGGGACACGAAGGGCATCACGTCACGCTGAAAGCGCACCTGGATACCGATAAGAACGAGGTTCATGTAGTGTCGCTCAAGATGGCGAAAGCCACCATGAAGTAAGACACCGTGCAAAAAGTGAATCTGACGGATGCCATATTTTCAGGCCAGCCATCGTGCTGGCCTTTTTTGATTTATTGTGCAATTCCCGCTGTTGCGGCATAGGTCAATTTGGGCAATCCCAAGTGAGCCTGAACAAACTGCGGGAGTCTCCACCGCTACTTCTTCTTGGCCTCATTCCCGCCATTCTTGGCGGTCGCGCGCTCGGCAAGGATCTTGGTCACGACTCGGAGCATGTCGTCCCAGGGCGCGGGCTTGCCTGTCCAGATTTCAAATTGACGCGCCGCCTGGTGCACGAACATCTCAATTCCCGGAATTACTTCCGCGCCGGCGGCCTTGGCCAGCTTCATCAAACGAGTCTCCGGCGGATCGTAAATCATCTCGAAAACGTAGTGCGCCTTGATTTCCTCTTGATTCAAGGGCGACTCCTGCGAATTGCCCATGCCCACCGGAGTTGCGTTGATGATGACGTCAAAGCTAAGTTTCTTCAGGTCGGCTCGCTTCAGAGTCCTTGCCCGGGCTGAGCGAGCCAGCTTCTGGGCCGGTGCGAGCGTGCGATTCAGAACATAAACTTCGGCTCCTCGCTCCTTGAGTCCAAACACTGCGGCACGCGCCGCTCCCCCCGCCCCCAGGACCAGGATCTTTGCGCCTTCGATAGAAATCCGCTGCTCCAGCGGCCGCACCACGCCGGCCGCGTCCGTATTGAAGCCGTATAGATTTCCATCCTGCGCGCGCACTACGGTATTGCAAGCGCCGATCTTAGTGGTGTGGGAATCGGTATTGTCGAGGTAAGACAGAATCGCGGTCTTGTACGGCATGGTGATGGAAAGGCCGTGAATCGGGATATCACGGATGCAGACCCGCAAATCTTTGAGGGTCTTGGCGTGCAACGCGAGATAAACACCGTTTACCGTCTCGCGACGCAATGCCGCATTCATGATCGTCGGAGAGAGCGAGTGGGCCACGGGATCGCCAGCAACTCCGTACACCCGCGTCGCCGCATCTACCTGTTCGATTCGGTAGTTGCTGCGCAACTCCTGCGCGGTTACTTGGCCGGGCGCGGTTTTCTCGTCTTCGCTCACGGCGGCAAAAGTGAATACACTGCCCGCGCGGACTCCCAGCACCCGGCTGATGATGCCCTGTTCCCCCATGCATACGCCGATCAGCGAATGTTGGCCGCTATTCTTCTCGAGGAACTTCATCATGAGCACGTTGTCGTAAAGTGTGGTGGCGGTGCTGACGATCTTGTAGAAATCGGCGGAGATGGCGACCATTTTTTCCAGCGTCTGTTCTAGGTTCTTGGTGGCCCGGTAGTCGTGATGCGAAAGGATGAGAGCCGCGCGGCTGCGCAGGCGCCGCAATTGCTCCGGCTTGCAGTGCGCCGCGCTCTGCAGTTCGAGATCGACCAGTTGGCAGCCGGAAGCAGAAGCCTTATTCAAAATGTCCAGTTGCGAGGCTATCGAACCCCGAAACTTGCCCCCATCCGCGACCCGGCGACAGGTGGCCATGGCGACCACATGAGAATGGTACTCGGCGAACTGCTTGATCTTCGGTAACGCCAGCGCGGGACGGGGGAGATAGTCCAACCTGAACTCAAGAAAGGTGTTATCGCGAGCCAGAACCTCGGCCTTTTCCAGCATCTCCCCGGGATCAGAACCGATTACGGCCACGCACACGCGAGGTAGCCGTAAAGGCCGGAGACGAGCCACATAGCTGTTAGATGCTGCGGTCATCATTATTTTAAGAGTGGCGCGATATTACAGACATGCAATTCGAGATGCAACTATGGATTGCGAATTCCCCAGGAAAAACTATTTAACGTAACGCGCATGACACCAGAGTAACCTTGACCGGCTTCGCCTCTGTTGTTACTGTCCGGGCTGTAAGTCCTTTTATTTTGTTCCATCAACGGGGCAACAGCGCTGGCTCGCTTTCAGCTCTGACTCTGGAGGTAACATGAAGAAAACACGATTGTTGCTGATTCTCTGCCTGGCAATTGGGGCTCGTGCCCAAGAGCCCGCCGCAGCCAACCAGACGGACCTTATAGCGCCCGCAGGGACCCAACCCACCACCGTAAGCTTCCCCTTTGAGCGGGTGCAGACGCCGACCGTTGTCGACCTCGCCTGCGCGGGGTTCATCAGCAAACAACTGGTGCCGAATTCCAATTTCGTGGCCGGCGACCTGTACACCCCGAGCACCACCAAGAACACCAATGGCGAAGTGGTGTATCTGGCGGGGAAAGGCTATGAGGTCGGCCAAGAGTACACCATCGTGCGCGAACTACGCGACCCCAACCGCTACGAATTGTTTGCCGGTCAGCATTCGATGCTGAAAGAGATGGGTCAGCCCTACTCCGAACTGGCAAGAGTGCGGATCATCGACACCCGTAGCAGAATGGCTATTGCGGAGGTCGAAATCAGTTGCGATCCGGTGAATCCCGGAGACTTTGCCATACCCTATGTCCAAAAGGCAGCCATCTCTTTTCATTCTCCGCTGCGTTTTGACCGCTTCCTGCCCTCGAACGGCAAGTTGACCGGCCGGATCGCGATGGCAAAGGATTTCGATGCCGAGATTGGGGTAGGCATGAAAGTGTATTTGAACATGGGTTCTAATCAGGGAGTGAAGCCCGGCGACTACTTCCGCGCCGTACGAACCTACGAAGCCGACCTCCACGACCCGGTCGACTCGCTCTCCTTCAAAGCCTCCACCAACGAAGATACTCAGAAGAAACAGGCCGCCATCGATCCCAACTTCTTGACCAAAACCGGAGGCCCGGTGATCCATGTGCGCGATCTGCCGCGCCGTGCCGTGGGCGAAGTCGTGGTCATTTCGACCACCCCGACCACTGCCACCGGCATGGTCGTCTTTGCCATGGAAAGCGTACACCTCGGCGACGGCGTGGAACTGGACCAGCAATAGCGTCCCGTCACAAAGGCTTCGTATCAGCAGTATCGACGGGGAGAAGCAAACACTTCTCCCCGATTTTTTTGCTAATGTGGCTTCGCTTGTGTCTGCCTTCGCTGCTTAGCTGATCAGTTTCTCCCGGATAGTGCTTCTTAATCATTTCGCGCCCCGATCGCCGAACACCTCCGCGGTAAACGCCTCCAGCGTCGCCCCTTTTTGCCATGCGTCGAGCGGCAGGCCCGCCTTGTGGCAAGTCTGCTCGATGAAAGTGACGCGGTCCCATTGATGTTCGACTGGCACCTGGGGCAAGAGCAACCCGCGGCGTCCGCCGTGGGTGACCACCAATCCGTGCAGTCCAATCTCAACTTCTTCCGGCCTGATGATTTTGAGCGGCGACAGAATGCTCAGAGAGACCTCCAGTGCCGGGGCCTCCTCAAGGGTGACGGGCGAAAAACGCGTGTCCTCGAAGGCCGCTGCGCGGGCAGTTTCAGCCACCGTGCGGTATAGCGAAGCAACCGGAAATACGTAGCCCACACAACCGCGCAGAAGACACTGGAAATAAATCGTAGTGAACGCGCCCCGTGGTTCGGAGAGATGCGGCGAAGGCGGAGTCAGGGATATTTCGCGGTGCACCAGAGCCGACAGGATGGACTCATGGGCGAGCTTCAACAAAATTGCGCGTTCTTCGGGAGCGAATTCCTTCTGCCCAGCGCCACCGGAACTGCAGCTTGCAGCCGGCGCGGCGGCCAGGTTCTCAGGTTGCGGCGACATCGCGCTTCCTCCGACGGCTGAGGACAAACGCGCGGCGGCGGCTCTTCACCACCTGCCGGTCAATCTTCGACCAGAAAGCAATGAAGTAATCGCCTGCCGATACCAGCGACAACAGAACCATGAACCAGATGGCGATCCGCGCGATCCAATGCACCGGAAAGAAATAAAAACCGTAGATGGGCCATTCTTTCCAGCGATGATCGAGAATAACCGCCACCACGGAAACGATCTGCACCAGCATCTTGAACTTCCCCAGCTCGCTGGCTTCGATCGCGAATCCCTCGGAAGCCGCAATCGAACGCAAGCCGCTCACCAGAAATTCGCGGCCGATGATGATTACCGCGATCCACGCCGGAACCATGCTGGGATTGAACTGCACCAGAGTGATGAACGCCGCGGCGATCAGAAGCTTGTCAGCCAGCGGATCGAGCAGCACCCCCATGGTCGTGATCTGTCCGCGCTTGCGGGCAAGATATCCGTCAATGCCATCGGTAATCGAGGCCGCGATGAACAGAGCCGAAGCCAGCAGCTCCTTTTCGCCGCCCTTGCTCTCGAAACGATTGGTCGAAAGAATCCAGATCAGCAGCGGGATGCTGAAGATCCGGGTCAGCGTGATGGAATTGGGAAGGTTCACCGGAAACATCGCCTGCCGCCGCCAGCCGCACGCACCGGAACGAGCGATACCGAATTATCCTCCACCACGAAGAGCGAAAGCAATGAAGTAAGGCCGAAGCGGCGGAAAAAATCGCCGCTCTCGTAAGTCTAGTCTCGTTTCGCGGCCGTGTAGCCAGCTTTCTTGGCCTCGTCTACGGTCATGAATTTGCCGTTCTTCGTCTTGCCATACCACCGCCCGCCCTTATGGTAAACGCCGCTGTCAAGGTTTACCCATACTTTGCCGTTGGCCTTGGCTGCCGCAATGTCGGACTCAGATGCGGGACCGGATGAGGTTTTCGCGCTCTTCGATTTGTCGCTCGCCGACGTTGCCTGTGAATCCGGCGAACCAGTTTGAAAAGTAATAGCCGCCGCGCTCGCCACGAATAACAAAAAGCACGCCACGACCAACCTAACACACGCTCTGCTCATAATGTTTAGATCCAGACCTTAAACTGAGAACCGACAACTGACAACTAACAACTGAATTCCCCTGTCCACATGAGGTCAGCAAATCTCAGGCGTAGATGCCGCGCTGCCGAATCGTATACGCCACGCGATCAATCGCCAGCATATAAGCCGCAATCCGGTTATTGACGCCGTGAGTTTCGGCAAACCTTACCACATCCTCGAAGGCGGCGACCATGATTGTTTCAAGCTGCTCGTTCACCACCGACTCTTTCCAGAAATATCCCTGGCGATCCTGCACCCACTCGAAGTAGGAGGTGGTCACGCCACCGGCATTGCACAGGATGTCGGGAATCACAAACACCCTCTTGTCCGCCAGGATCTCATCCGCGGAAGCAGTCGTCGGGCCATTCGCGCCCTCCGCCAGGATCTTGCACTTCACTCGATCCGCGTTGCGGCTGGTGATCTGGTTTTCGGTGGCGGCGGGAATCAGGATGTCGCAGTCAGTGACCAGAAGCTCGGCGGGATCGGCAGCTTCGGCCTCCGCGAAACCCGCCAATGTCCCATGCATCTGCCGGTACGCCGAGAGCGCCTGCACATCAATCCCGTTTTTGTTATAAAGGCTGCCAGTCACCTCAATAATCCCGGTCACCTTGTAGCCCGCCTGGGACATCAAGAGCGCGGCGTTCGAACCCACGTTGCCGAAACCCTGCACAATAACGCGCGTGGACTCAGTCGCCATCCCCAGCTTCTTAACCGCCTCATCGCAAACGATCATGATGCCGCGGCCCGTGGCCTCGCGCCGTCCCCTCGATCCTCCAATATTAATAGGCTTGCCCGTGACCACCGCAGTCACAGTCTGCCGCGAATGCATGGAGAAGGTATCCATGATCCACGCCATCGTCTGCTCGTTGGTATTGACGTCCGGCGCGGGCACGTCTTTCTCCGGCCCGATAAATTCGAATAGCTCCGCCGTGTAACGCCGGGTCATGCGCTCCAATTCGCCCATCGACATCTTATGAGGATCGCAAATCACGCCGCCCTTGGCTCCGCCAAAAGGAATATTCACCACCGCGCACTTCCACGTCATCCACGCCGCCAGAGCGCGCACCTCGTCCAGCGTAACGTCCGGAGCATAGCGAATGCCGCCCTTGGAGGGACCGCGCGCAATCGAATGCTGAACCCGGAACCCGGTGAAGACTTCGAGTTTCCCATTGTCCATGGCTACCGGGATGTGCACGATAAGTTCGCGAGTGGGATACCGCAATACCTTCCATATTCCCTCGTCCAGATTAAGTTTCTGCGCGGCCAGATCAAATCGCGCGGTCTGCGCCTCCGTGGGATTAAGTTCCTGCTCGAGCGAAACCGTTTTAGTGGCGGTGGTCATGGCATTCTCCGATGATGGCGGCAAACCCAAGAAGTATAAGCACCCAACCGCACCGAGGCAAGCGAACCCGCGAGAAGACTAACTAATGGAGGACGGGCGTCCGCGCCCGTACAGGCCGAGCGAAGCAGTTCGTGTACAGCGGACACTCCTTTCCGCTGCCGTTGACTCCGCAAGTGTGGGGACAGCCGCCCCCGGCTGTCCGGTCGAGCGAAGCTCGACAGGATTGAGTCGCGCGAACCGGGGTCCTCACGAAAAAGCCCGATTCAGCCAGCCCTCCCCGCCTGTTTTAGTTTATTCTTCTTTCCAACTCGAAACATACTTCGGAGACACAATGGCATCATCGACACACCCCAATCGATTTCCCAACGAGAGCGCCTCGTACCGTGAAGCCCGCAATCAGTTGCTGCAGGCCGAACTGGCGCTTCGCAAAAATATAGAAGAGGTCGCAATCCTGAGGCGCAAACTACCGCTAGGCGGGGAATTGCCCGAAGACTACATCTTCGATGAGGGCTCGCCTGATCTGGAAGACTCGGCAGCGGTGCGGAAAACGCGGATCTCCGAATTGTTCCAACCCGGCAAAGACACCTTGGCAATCTACAGCTTCATGTACGGCCCAAAAATGAAGGCAGCCTGTCCCGCATGCACTTCGATCCTCGATAGCCTGGACGGAACCGCCCCGCATGCGATGCAGCGCATCAATCTGGCAGTCGTTGCCAAGAACCCAATCGAGAAGATCCGGGCCCATGCGCGCAGTCGCGGATGGCGTAACCTGCGCCTTCTTTCGTCAGCCGGCAACACCTACAATCACGACTACTATGGAGAGACGGCCGAAGGGGATCAGCACCCGTCCCTAAACGTATTCGCGCGGAAGAATGGCAAAATCCATCACTGCTATCACACCGAGCTCCGGTTCCTCGCCCCCGAGCCCGGCCAAGATCACCGCAGTGTCGATCTGCTGTGGCCGCTGTGGAATCTCTTCGATTTCACCCCCGAAGGCCGCGGAACAAATTGGAGCCCAAAACTCGTCTACCCCTGACCGTCGCAAAGGCAAAGCTCGTGTGGGGACGGGCGACTCGCCCGTCCAGGCTCCACGATGCCCACGTGGGGACAGCCGCCCCCGGCTGTCCGGTCAAGCGAAGCTCGACAGGTTATTGGCGAACGACGCGAGCGGCACTGGCTACGAGGCGACCCAAAAGCAAAAGCTCCGCATGAATACGGGGGCAGGCCTTCATCAAGCTGCGGCCCAACTAGTTGGTTCCCCTCGAGAAAATGGAATTCGAAGTTATCGCCTGTTCCGATTTTGTAACAAAAAAGATTCTTTGCTCCAAACCATCGAGTTTTGTGGTACCGTTCCGGCCTGTATCCGGAGAGCTCTCGCTTCCGAAGGCGCGGACCCCATCCACCAAACAGCTTTCCACGGAGGAGAATTCAACATGAGGCACATAGCAAGACTTCTTCTGCTGGTTTCACTTGCGGCAACGCTCGCCAATGCCCAAACCTTGCCAACTTTTAAACACATCGTCGTGATCTTCCAGGAGAACCGCACCCCCGACAACCTCTTTGGCAGTGGCCCCATAGGCAGCATGTGTGGTCACCCAGATCGGTTCGAACCGGGCGTTGACATCCAGGATGGTGGTCCCGCCAGAGGGAGGGGAACAATCTGCGACAATCCGATTCATTTGCAGACCGGTGCCGACCCCAATCACACCTACAAAACGGGGTGGCTCGTGCAGTGGCATAACGGAGCGATGGACAGAGCGTGCGATACCTTCGTGTCTAACCCCAACCACGTAATATTACCCTAATTGTTACCAGTACAGCTACGTCATTCGGTCGGACGTGCAGCAGTACTTCGACATTGCCACCAATTACGGCTTCGCGAATTACATGTTTCAGACGAATGAGGGGCCTAGCTTTCCTGCCCACCAATTCATTCTCTCGGGGACGTCCGCCCCACTCCCTCCTCCGAACCTGAACTTCGTTGCGGAGAATGCCAGTTTCTACGACTCGGGTTGCCCCCACCCCGAGTCGACACCATTCCTGGTTGATCCCGCCGGCAACGAAACCACACAGCCTGATGACTGTTACACCCACAAAACGCTAGTCGATCAACTCGACGCCAACCACGTCACCTGGCGATATTACACGCCGACGCAGGACGTAATTTGGGATGCGCCGGCGGCGATCAGCGGCATCTGCGGCACGGTGGTGAACGGAAACTGCACCGGCTCCGACTTCATCAACAACGTGATCTGGCCGGGGAAGAACCATACGTCTCTTATCCCCGCGATCCCGTTTCTGCAGGATGTCATTAGTTGCAACCTGCAAGCGGTAAGCTGGGTCATCCCCGACGCACAGTTTTCGGATCACCCAGACACCGGAAGTCTGGGACCCTCCTACGTCGCCAACCTTGTGGATGCCATCGGCAAAGCCACGACCTGCGACAAAGGGGCGGGCTACTGGTCCGACACCGCCATTTTTATCACTTGGGACGATTGGGGCGGCTGGTTCGACCACGTGCCGCCGCCCGCCTTTTACAGGGGTACGGACAACCCCCCGACGTGCCCTTCGAATCTCATACCCAACGGCTGGGGCTGTGGATATGTGTACGGCTTCCGCGTGCCGCTGCTGGTGGTCTCGGCCTACACTCAGGCGGGATATGTTTCGGGTGCCATCTCTGGGACAACCACCTACCCGCCTCCGAAGCAGTATACGCACGATTCCGGTAGCATTCTGGCGTTTATCGAAAATAACTTCGGACTCAAGAACATCGCTTATCCTGACCTGTACTACGCGGACTACAACGCGATTGATTGGCTGCCCGACCGCAGCAATATTCCGCTGTCGGATTTCTTCCCCGGGCCGTACCGTAGCTTTACGCCAATCTCTCCGGCATCAGGATATGATGCAAATTATTTTCTCAACTACTACACAAATCACAACGCTACACCTCAAGGCCCGGACGGCGACGATGCCGACTAGGGCTGACTGACGAAGGGCAAACCTGCTGCTGCAGGCGGACGCCTGCAGCATCGGTCTCTAGAGGGCAATGCTATAATACAAACCGCCGATGCCGAGTAGTTGGGGTCTCATGAAAGCGAACGCAGTTGCGCCCATCCTTGCCGAGCTGGCAATTTTCCTGCTGATCTTCACCCCTGTTTCCCGATTATGGGCTGGGAGCAAATATACGGTGCTGCACGCCTTCACCGGTGCCAGCGATGGGGGCACTCCATCTTCAGCAGACGTCCTTCTTGATAACAAAGGCAGGGTTTACGGCGCAACTACCGGCGGGGGTGCGAACCGCCTCGGCGCTGTATACCGGCTGTCGCGCTTAGCAGATGGCGGGTGGAATGAAGTCGTCTTGTACAGCTTCACGGGACACAGTGACGGATACAGTCCGAACAGTGGCTTGGTCTCCGACGTGAAGGGAAATTTGTATGGCACTGCTGTAGGAGGGGCTCAGGGGAAGGCGTTAGCGTACGAGTTGAGGCCCGGTTCTCGCGGCTGGACTTTGACCGCGTTGTATGACGGGGGCGCGGGGCCAGGCGTAATCTTGGACAGCGCAGATAACCTCTATGGCGGAATGGGGAAGGGCCAGTTCGGGGGTGGCGCCATTTCCGAGCTGATCCATAGTTCCAAGGGCTGGACCTTAAAGACGCTCTACAGCTTTTGCGATCCGAATTGCGGATACGGAGAGGGACTTTATGCGCCGCTAACCTGGGATGCCGCCGGAAACCTGTACGGCACAACCTTCTTCGGCGGAAATGGCCCACCTAAGTGCCCCGGCTCTCTCGGTTGCGGAGTGGCTTTCCAGATGACGCCCAACTCGGATGGCACTTGGAAGTACCATGTCCTGCATCGTTTTGCCGCCTTTCCGAACGACGGACAATACCCGGATGGGGGATTGGTCGTGGACGCTGCGGGCAATGCCTACGGAGTCACGGCCTATGGCGGCGTCCACGGAAACGGGACGGTCTTCAAGCTGACGCCTGCTTCGGGCGGACAGTGGAAACAGACTGTGCTCTACGATTTTTCCAACTGTGCGAACGGGTGTTTTCCCGGAACTACGCTGGTGTTTGATAAAGCCGGCGATCTCTACGGGGTGGGTAGCGGCGGCCTGGCGGATTGCCAAGGCTACACTTGCGGGTTGGTTTTCAAACTGGCTCCGCAAGCCGGCGGCAAATGGAAATATAGCGTTGTCCACAAATTCACCGGCACCGATGGCGGTTTCCCCAACGGCGTGATCATCGACGACAAAGGCAACTTGTTCGGCACCACGCAGGCCTTTGGCACCTTCGGCTATGGCGTGGCATTCGAGATCACTCCGTAGCTAGGCCAGGCGGTGCCAGATGAGCCCAAAACGTTCGGTGGCCACACTAGCGACGGCATTGGTTCTCGCGCTCCTCTCCCCCCTCAGCGCACGGGCGGCCACGAAGTACCAAGTACTGCACAACTTCACGGCGTGCGGCAAGTTCGACACCGATGGCTGTTTTCCCACTGGTATCCTAACCCTGGACGAAGTGGGCAATGTCTACGGCGCGGCCGGAGGCGGGGGCGGGGTTGGATGTGAGGACAACGGATGCGGCATTGTCTGCGAGCTAACGCCGCACTCCAACGGCAAGTGGAGCGAGAGCGTACTCCACAGGTTTGCGGGTGGGCAGGATGGCGCGTTCCCTGACGGTGGTCTCGTTTTCGATGCGGCAGGAAACCTGTTCGGCGCGATGGCGGGCAATGCGGGGGCGGCGCGAAGCGGGGTGTTCGAGTTAAGCCCAAGCTCGCACGGCTGGCGCAACACCGTGATCTATAGTCCTGGGGGCTGCTGCTTGGTGTTGGGTAAAACAGGTAGCCTCTACGGAGGCGTAGGCCCGGGTAAGTACGGGGCTGGCGCGATTTCGGAGCTTGTCCATAGCTCCAATGGCTGGACCTTAAAGACGCTCTACAGTTTTTGCGATCCGAATTGCGGATACGGAGAGGGACTGGGTGCACCGCTGACCTGGGATGCCGCCGGAAACCTTTATGGCACAACCTTCTTCGGCGGAAATGGCCCACCGAAGTGCCCCGGCTCTCTGGGTTGCGGAGTGGCCTTTCAGATGACGCCCAACCGGGATGGCAGTTGGAAGTACCATGTGCTGCATCGCTTCGCCGCCTTTCCCACTGACGGCCAATATCCCAACGGAGGCCTGGCCGTGGACACCTCCGGCAGCGTCTATGGCGTTACGGCGTACGGCGGAGTACACGGAAACGGGACCGTGTTCAAGTTAATGCCCTCTTCAGGCGGTCACTGGAAGCAGACCGTGCTCTATGACTTTCCCAACTGCGACAGCGGCTGCGGCCCTTTTTGGACGCCAGTATTTGACCGGGCGGGCAATCTTTACGGGGTGGGCACGGGTGGCTTGGCGAATTGCCAAGGCTATACCTGCGGGGTGGTTTTCAAACTGGCTCCGCAAGCCGGCGGCAAATGGAAATATAGCGTGGTCCACAAGTTCACCGGCACCGATTATGGCGGTTTCCCCAACGGCGTGATCATCGACGACAAAGGCAACTTGTTCGGCACCACGCAGGCCTTTGGCGCCTTCGGCTATGGCGTGGCATTCGAGATCACTCCGTAGCTAGGCCCAGGCGGTGCCCGATTAAATCCCAACGGCTGAAACTCTGACGCGGCAAGAACCCTCACCCTCGCCCCTTTTTCACCGTCGCCCTCACCGTCCCCTTCGCCAACCGCGCTGAAATCTCATCCCCGGCCTTCACCTTCGCCGCATCCTTTAACAATTTCCCCGAAGCGTCGAACACCAGAGCATAGCCGCGCTCGAGAATTCCCAGCGGAGAAAGCGCTTGCAGAGCCGTATCCATTCGTTCCACACGAACCTTGCGCTCGAGCAGCAGGTTGCGGGCAGCGGAAATGATCGCGGTAGTCCATGCGTCGAGATCCTTCTTCATGCCCGCCAGCATACGGCGCACGTCATAGTGCCGGACTGCGGCTGACAAAGTCTCGAACCGCCGCCGCTGCTTCTCGAGGACGTCGCGCTGCCCATGGGCAAGCCGATTGACCAGATCATCCAACCGTTGCTCGCGCCGATGAATCAGGTCCATCATGCGAGCGAATGCCCCATGCTGCGCCAGTTCGGTCAGATTCTGGCGAGCCATGAGCAAGTGATAACGCATCGCTTTTTCGAGCCGCCGATGCAGCCCTCCGAGTTGCTCATCCACTTCCTGCCGCGAGCGTATGACCAGCTCCGCCGCCGCGGACGGCGTGGGCGCTCGAAGGTCGGCAACAAAATCGAGAATGGTGAAGTCGGTCTCGTGGCCCACCGCTGAGATGATGGGAATCTCGGAAGCCGCAACCGCCCGCGCCAGGCCTTCGTGGTTGAACGCTGCCAGATCCTCCGCCGAGCCTCCGCCGCGCGCCACAATGATCACATCCACGTTGCGCGCCTTATTGAAGTAGCGAACCCCGGCGGTGACTTCGAGCGCAGCCGCTTCGCCCTGCACTTGCGCGGGGAAAATCAGGACGCTCGCCGTGTCGTGCCGTCGCCGCAGGATATTCAGGATGTCGCGCAGCGCGGCCGCCTGCGGCGAAGTCACAATGCCGATTCTCGCCGGCAACGTGGGAATCGGTTTCTTGCGGGCCGAGTCAAACAGTCCTTCGGCCTCCAGCTTGGCTTTGAGTTGCTCGAACGCGATCTGCAGAGCGCCCGCGCCCTTGGGCTCGACGTACTCCGCCGAAACTTGCAGCTCGCCGCGATCTTCATAAATGGTCACGCGCCCGCGTACCACAACCTGCATGCCGTTCTCAGGACGGAAGCGCAACAGCCGCGCCGCAGACCGGAACATCACCACACGAATCTGCGCGTTCTGATCTTTGAGAGTGAAATAAAGATGCCCGTCGTGCGCCCGGAAGTTAGAAATCTCACCTTCCACCCAGACGTCGCCATACTCCCGCTCGACGTGCGTGCGAACCGCCGCCACCAGATCTCGCACCGTCCAAGTGCGGCGCTCCGCCGGCCTGAAACTGAACCCGAGCTGATCGGCGGAAGCCATGCAGAGGAGTTTACCGCAGGCAGCGGTTACGGCAGCAGTTGGCACTTAGCACTTGGCATTTAGCTCAACGAATGATGATATGAGTTCTGCTGAACCGAGCATGAATCCAATTGGCCAAGTGCCAAATGCTAAGTGCCAACTGCTGAAGTTACTTCCTCATCCTTCCAATCACGTACATCAAAACCGAAAGCACCACACTGACTATGATCGAAGTCGCGAGCGGAAAATAGAAAGTCGTGTTCTTGCCGCGATAGAGAATGTCGCCAGGAAGCCGGCCAATGGGAAGGTTGGTCCGGCCCAGCAGAATAAGCGCCAGTCCAACGATGACGATACCCCCGCCAAGCAGCACTAGCAGTTTGCCCAGGTCTGTCACACAAAAAGTTTAAATCATCCCAGCATCAAGATGAGTCCTCAGCGCGCGGAGAGTGCTAGAATCTGCTCTCATGAAAAGCCATCTGATATTCTCCGCACTCTTGCTCGCTGCCATCGCGCTGGCCGCGCAAAATACATCCGAGGTCGCGATCACCGCTGAGCCCCACCACCATCTTCTTCTCGAAAACCAGCAGGTCCGGGTGTGGCTGGCGGAGGTCGCCCCGCACGATGCGACCCTGCTGCATCGCCATAGCCACGACTACGTTTTCGTTTCGCTCGGCGAGACCAACGTCTCGAACGAAGTCGAAGGCAAGGCTCCGGTCACGCTCAAAATGCAGGATGGCGAAGCCCGGTTTTCGCCGGGCGGATTTGCCCACATCGCGCGCGACCTCGCAAGCACACCGTTCCGCGCCATAGCAGTCGAATTTTTGCAGGACGAAGCCGCCCACCAGACGCCTCCGCCGAAGTGGGACGAAGAACGTGGCCTGCATGTCCTGACCGGCGGCACCCAGCACATCATGTTTGTGCAGGACGGCGTGCGCGTATCCGAGACCGATCTGCAGCCGGGCGCGACCATACCCAGCCATCACCACACCGGCCCACACCTGGTCGTCGCCGTCACCGACCTGGACTTCCGCAGCGACATCGAGGGCCAGGCCCCCAGGCCCATACAGATCAAGTCCGGCGACGTGAAGTGGGTCCCCGGTGGATACACCCACACCGTCACCAACACCGGCAAGCAGGAAGCGAAGTTCATCACGCTCGAATTCCACTGATCAGCAAAGGTCGTCAGGCATGTGCTAACGCTGTTGGAGGGCTATTTACTATTCAGTAACCTTGGGTATACCCCCCTCCCCCCGATCTTTTGGAATCTAGGGGTTAGCGCCAGACCACCACCAAGATCTTTGAGTTTAAAGGACTTATACGCAAAATATTCCGGGCAAAGGACTTAGGGTCCATTCTGCTGTCAAGGAGCTAAGTGATAATCAATCAGATTAGCTGGTAGAGCTGGGCAAATCAAGCGAAGAAGTGACGGAGTCGAGCGGGCATTCCCGTTTTGGGAGGTTGCGGGGAGTGCCGGTATCGCCTTGGACACTATGTGACCCTTTTTTTCTAAGTCGAGTGTTTATAGCATGTTGGGAAGCACATTCCTCCCGTCCACTGCTGGCATCCTATCTATTACCTAAGTGCTTTGGATTTCGGCTTTCATTCGCCGAAAATGTGTGATGACATAGCTATCCGGTTGCTTTATGCTTGGCCGTTCTCATATGCGGAAGATCCCACACAACGTGTTGGACATGCCGAACTACTCGCCAATGGAAGCGGTTCGATACTTTCACGTCCCGGCCTCGACTCTCGCGTACTGGACCGAAGAGCCGAATCAGCTCGTTGTTTTGGCATCGCAGGAGCCACCGCTGCTGTCCTTCAAGAATCTGGTTGAGTTGTACGTTCTTGAAGGGCTTCGCAAAATCCACGGCGTACACACCTCTCGCATTCGAAGCGCAGTTAACTTTCTTCTTGAAACAGAACGATCACGACACCCGCTGGCCGATTACGACATCAGGACCGAAGGCAAGGACGTTGTGTTCTATAGAAAAGGCAAGCCTCTGAATGCGTCACGATGGGGCCAGTATGAGATGGAGGAAGTAATCGCTGCATATTTGCGCCGAGTTGAAAGAGATCCCCACGGCGTAGCCCTCCGAATATTCCCCTACACAAAACGGGAACAGCTGATCAACAAAGAACAGCCACCCCAAACCGTGGAGATCAATCCCGCTGTGTGCTTTGGGCTTCCGGTCTTGAAAGATTCCCGACTGACCACTGGATTCCTGGCCAGCCGGTTCCGCGGCGGTGATTTGGTTCCTTCCATCGCAAAGAGCTATGGTCGACCCGTGGCAGAAATCAAAGAAGCGATTGAGTGGGAGCTCGGGCGCTCCATCAAAGAAAAGGCTGCCTAATCTCACCTTTTATCTCGATGAGAATTGGGACTGTCCTGAGGTTCTCGATGAGCTCCGCAGAGCCGGCATTCGACATCGCATTTATAAGCAAGACGTACCGCCAAATGTCGGAACCGCCGACGAAGCCTTCCTGCCCAAAGTCGGCAAGCACGGTTGGGTCTTAATCACCGCAGACTGGCATCAGCGCTATAGACCAAGAGAAATTGCCGACCTGCGGCGCTACAGAGTCCGACATTTCGTCATGCCCGGAAATCTTGGCGCCGAGGCGATGGCAAAACTCTTGGTCGCGGCGAAGAATGACATTCGCGCATGCTGTCGAGACAACGAACCGCCAATTAGCGCCAGCGTCCTACGAAACGGCGGCCTGAGACTCCTGATGGACGCGAAAGGGAATCTGCACGACAGAGGCGAGGAAAAGCTCTACCACAAGGGCAGAGTCACGACTCGTGTTCCGTATAAATCTTAGGTGTGCCTAAATCGGCTATGGAAAAGTTGCCATGCCGCCCATTGCGCTGGGCAACTTGAAGTTCGGGTGGGAACCCTCGCCTGCGCCAAACCCGATATAGCCGCGCAAAACAACTTTGTTTTGAACCTTGAAGGAGACGCCTACGCCCACATCGTGTCGCAACTGCGAAAGGCTCAAGTCTCCAGGCTGCAGAGCCACCTTGCCAAGGTCGTAGAAGCCGTAGATACCGATCGGCCCCCAAACGTCATGATCGAATTCGGCTTGCAGCAATACCCGGTTGGGCGCGCGCAGCCGATAATCCACCAGCCCGCGCAGAGTGTCCACGCCGTTGATGTCCGTTCCGCCTAAGGTTGGCTGATAGTAGAAAGGAACGGAGTGACCGGATCCCACATACGACGCAGTCACCAATCCGCTGAATGCCAAAGTTCCGGGAGTGCACTGCTGACCGGGAATGGTCTCGCAGAAAACCTCTCTCCACCAAGGGGGATTTAGGTCGGTACTGTTGAGTCGAATCTGAAACGTAGCGCGGGCATTCGCGCTCAGTCGGTCAAAGCTATACGTGCCTGCGTCAAAATCGGAGTAATGCTCATAGGTGGCACGCACGTCTGTTTTCTGCCACGTCTGCCTTTGCTTGCCCGGAGTAGAAGTCGGGGTATAAAAATGCAGGAACGCCTGATAGTTCATAAACTGGGGCTGGGATAAAACACCTGGCGCGCTCGCATTGCCGTACGTTGGACCGACAGAGGGGACGCTCGTACTAGTCACGCCCAGAATAATCGGCTGCAGCCACTGAATCTTTCCTCCGATGCCGAACCAACTGAGAATTGGCCAGTCTGTCGACGCGCCGACCTTATCTTGCAGCTGCCGGTAAACCGCCAGCCCCGCGAGAGTGCTATTCGGTCCGATGCCGTAAAAGTTTTGGGTCGCGAGATTGATCCGCGAGGCAAATGCACTAAGCGTAATTTGATCCTCAAACTTCGCGGTCGTCGCGTCGCCTTGGCCAAGGGCCGGCATGTGGAAGTCGTATGTGCCTTCCATGAGGTAGAAGTTAGTGAATGAGTACAGCCCACGTGCCTGAAAGTCGCTTTCCTTGCTCAAGTGCTCTTTCTTCGAAGACGGGTGCATGATGGTGTACTTAAATCGCAATCCTAGGCCGACGCTGCCGCTCGGAGCGATGCTCCCGATTTGCGGACCCAACGGCTCAAGACCGTAAATCTTGATCGCACAGTCCTCAATAGTTGGGCGGTCCTTGGCGTCCTTGGCAACCGCGCAAGCCTGTTTCATATGCTCCCAGTCGCCGGCGAGCGCTGGCAAAGCCGCCAACAGGCAGGCAAGAGTCGCGGCGGCGTGTATGAACTTAATTTTGTTTCTTCGCATCGGAACGAACTCCATTTCCGAGTTGTTGCAGACTGTTCGCAACTTGGTGCAGGTATTGCCCAGCCGCCTGTTCATCTTGAATCTGACGGGGATCTGTCCCGCTTTGCAGTGCGGCAGGAAGACGTTTTTCGAGAATTGCGGCGTGGTCCACAGCCTGCTGCTGCAAGCTTGAAAGCGGCGCGGCCGCTGCGGCGGCAGCAATCGCCGGAATAACCGCCGGTTGTGCCGGCGGATTCGCGAAATTCGGCTGCTCCATTCTTGGCTGCATGGTCAAATCCAAAAGTCTGTCAAATGTATTGGCCGCTTGCGCCCGTTTTCCCAACACGTCGGACGGCCAAGCTTTGCCGACAAAGAGCCGCATAGCCGTGGCGATCAGCGACGTGTGGTCATAAACGTTTGTGTGGTCAATTGTCCCAGCCTGCACGTAGGGCGACACGATGATCGCTGGCACCCGAGGCCCAAGCTGGGTGAAGTCAAAGGCTGGCGCGGGACAGTTGATACCGTCGGGCGAAACGCATGTCGGCGGAGGGACGTGATCGTAGAGTCCCCCGTGCTCATCGTAAAGAATCACAAGAATGCTGCTCTTCCACACCTGATCGTTGCTGCGCAGATCCTGATAAACCGTGCGCACAAACATCTCGCCTGCGGCGATATCATGATCGGGATGTTGATCATTGGCAGGCAGGAATGAACCATTACTCTGCGGGTTGTAGCGAGGTTCGATGAAACAATAGCTGGGGAGCCGGTTGCTGTGGCACAGTGCCCCAAACTCAGCATATTCCGCGAAATAACGCGCCTGGTTGTGCAGCAGCAGTCCTTCGAAGCTCAGCGCCGCCGTCCAATCGTTGTAAAAAATAGCGGAGGTCACATTATTCTTAAGAAGAATTTCATAAACGGTGTGGAACCCGCCCAGGAAGTCCGGCGAAAGATCCAACCTCCCTCTCGAAGTGCCGGCATGTGCGTACGAACGGTTGGGTAGCGTAGGGCCCGGCACCGAGGAAAACCAGCGGTCGCAAACCGCGTACTGCTGCGCCAACACAGTCAGGATGGGAAGCCTAGCCGGACTGAAACAATTCATGATTACCGCAGAGCGTTCACGGTTATGCGTAAATCGCTCGTAGTTTTGAACGAATCCTGACATGGTCGGCTGCTGTCCCGGCTGCGGTGTCTGCGTGCCGAACATCTGCTCCATCACGTCTTGAAAGTCGTGACTCGGATCCGTAGA
This sequence comes from Terriglobales bacterium, assembly GCA_035601775.1. GTDB lineage: Bacteria > Acidobacteriota > Terriglobia > Terriglobales > Acidobacteriaceae > JABDBE01. Next base: position 63,142 of record DATNNO010000090.1, read on the forward strand.
CAGATCACCCGAATACTGCGCCTGATTGTTTACCCGCACCGGTTCCCCGGTTGAGTCTCGGTTCGTTTCAGTGCCGTTAAGCCCGTCAATAGCGTATCCAGGCGACTTCATGTACCCAAGCATGTGATCAAAGGAGCGGTTTTCCATCATGAGGACGACAAGGTGCTGAATGGTAGCGGGCATAATCGACACTCCGCAGCTAGTTCTGTCGACAGGAATTTACTGAAAGGGCCGAAGCCCCGGGAGGAAGGAGGCCATATTAACGCGCGCGGCGTTTTCTTGCAATAAATATTTCAATCTGGTTTGTGGACTCCATTCCGTAAACACCCCCCTTGCGTTTCTCGAATCCATCTGGTATAAACAATTCACCGAGAGCAGTGTGCGTGGCTAGCCGGACGTATTTTCGAAACTCTCGTCGCAGATCCGGCATCAAATCTGTAGTCCAGTAATTTAGCCCCGGCCACGGGGTTTCATTCGGGGACAAGGCTCCTCGAAGGGTTTAAGCGTTTTTCGCAAGAACCTCCATAAGATCTTTTACCAAGTGAATGGTCTTCCGCGTCGGCTTGTGCCGAATGGGCACTGGCGTTTGTGCGGAAGATGCGTTCTGTTGCGTGCTCAGAAAGAGCTTATACGTCAACGGCAGCGGACAGGAGTGTCCGCTCTACACGGGCGTGGCTCCCCGCATGTGCATAAACAGTGGAAATCCTGTGGGCACAGTGGGTTGACAGTTCGCAACAGGACTAGTAACTTGAACAAGTTTCGAGGACAGTCGGATTCGTTGTAGGGGACACGGGCGTTCGCGCTTGTGGAACCTGAATCCGCCTGGACTGAAGGCGCGCCGCTCAGGCGGAAAGCGATTCGGTCTTTGACAACTAGGTTGAACGTGCCAGTCGTGAGAGGAAGTCTCGGGTTCGAATCCGAGCGATCTCACAAGATGAAACCGTCGTCTCTTTCGAGGAGGCGGCGGCCGTCTGCCAACTACCCGTCGGCAGACACAACAGGTTTCAAATGAGAGTTTGATCCTGGCTCAGAATCAACGCTGGCGGCGTGCCTAACACATGCAAGTCGAACGAGAAAGTGGAGCAATCCATGAGTAAAGTGGCGCACGGGTGAGTAACACGTGACTAACCTACCCTTGAGTGGGGAATAACTTCGGGAAACCGAGGCTAATACCGCATAACACCTACGGGTCAAAGGAGCAATTCGCTTAAGGAGGGGGTCGCGGCCGATTAGTTAGTTGGCGGGGTAATGGCCCACCAAGACGATGATCGGTATCCGGCCTGAGAGGGCGCACGGACACACTGGAACTGAAACACGGTCCAGACTCCTACGGGAGGCAGCAGTGGGGAATTTTGCGCAATGGGGGAAACCCTGACGCAGCAACGCCGCGTGGAGGATGAAGTACTTCGGTACGTAAACTCCTTTCGATCGGGACGATTATGACGGTACCGGAAGAAGAAGCCCCGGCTAACTTCGTG
>DATNNO010000091.1:0-2568 GCA_035601775.1 Terriglobales bacterium
AGCAATCCGCTGATTTTGGCATCTTCGATACAGTCCGGTCCCACCGCCCTCGTCCGATCCTGCCCAGATCCACCAAAGTTAAAATTTAGAGGGAAATTCAATGAAAAAGATTTTTGTAGGGAACCTCAGCTTCCAGTCGACTGAGGATGCGGTTCGATCAATGTTTGCAGCATACGGCACAGTTGATAGCGTCAGCCTCATCACCGACCGGGACACCGGGCAAGCCAGAGGGTTCGGATTCGTGGAAATGAGTAACAATGCTGAAGCGGATCGGGCCATCGCCGAGCTAAACGGTAGAGAACTCGATGGCAGGGCACTGAACGTGAACGAAGCCCGTCCAAAATCAGACCGTGGATCGGGTGGTGGTTTCGGCGGTCAACGTCGCCGCTACTAGCAGCCCGTGGTAAAAACCTGCTGGAAGATGTGACCCTGATGGAGTTGGAAACGTCTTTCTTGTATGGGCATGGGGCGGCAGAAGGATCGTGAAAAGCAGCAGGATCTGTGGATGGCGGCGAGCGAGATCGTGACGACGCCAGGGCACGTATTTTACGAGCGGCTGAACGTGGTACTGAATGCGGAGAAGTTCGATCAGCGAATCGAAGCCATCTGCCGGAAGTACTACAAGAGCAACTCGGGCCGTCCGTCGATCACGCCAGGGACGTATTTCCGGATGCTGCTGTTGGGTTACTTCGAAGGCATCGATTCGGAGCGCGGCATCGCGTGGCGGGCAGCCGACAGCTTCAGCTCCCGCAGGTTTCTGGGCTACGACCTGAGCGAGCCAACACCGGATCATTCGACGGTGTCGCGGACCCGGCGGTTGTATTCGATGGAGACGCATGGGGCGGTGATGCAGTGGGTGCTGAAGATTCTGCGCAAGCATGGGCTGGCGGATGGTCAGAGCGTGTGTATCGACGCGACGACGCTGGAAGCGAATGCAGCGATGAAGAGTCTGGTGCGGCGTGACAGGGGCCAGACATACGACGAGTATCTGCGGCAGTTGGCACAAGCCGAAGGCTTGGAAAACCCCACCAAAGAGCAGTTGGCGCGGCTGGATCGCAAGCGTAAGAAGAAGGCGTCCAACGACGATTGGACCAATCCCAACGACCCTTCGGCGCGCATCACAAAGATGAAGGACGGGCGCACGAAGTTGGCGTATAAGGCCGAGCACGCGGTGGATCTGGCGTCAGGTGCGTTGCTGGCGGTGACGGTGCAGCCGGCCGATCGCGGCGATACGACGAGTTACGCGGAGACGCTCGACGCGGCGCAGCGCGAGGCGATGCAATCGCATCCGATGGGGATCGAAGAAGTAGTGATGGACAAGGGCTATCACAGCGGCGCGGTGCTGGTGGACTTGGCAGAGCGCGAGATTCGCAGTTATGTCCCGGAGCCGGAGCGCGGCAAGCGGCACTGGCCTGGCAAAGCGGAAGAACGACGTTGTGTGTACGCGAACCGGCAGCGGGTGCGGGCTGCGCGGTCGAAGCGATTGCAGAAACTGCGTGGCGAACTATGCGAACGGAGTTTCGCGCACTGCTATGAGACTGGCGCCCTGCGGCGAATGTATGTGCGCGGTGAGGACAATGTGCTCAAACGGGTGCTGGTGCAGGCGGCGGCGTTCAACATCGGATTGCTGCTGCGCACACTGAGCAGATGGGGCAAACCCAGGCAAGCCCAGGGCCGAAGGAACCGGCTCCAGACGCTTCTCTTCGCCCTATTCGCGGTCCACAATGTGTGGAGAGCGGTCCGGAGCTGGCTCGGAAAATTCGGCTCGCAACTATTCCCGGAACTCCCCACTACACCGGATTGGCGAGTAGCTCTCCAATAGAGGGGTTTCCACCACGGCCTGCTAGGCGCTCCTCTTCCTTCCCGGTAGAAATGAGCGTCGTAAATGATTTCCCGCGAACAGCGGTTCCAGATAGTGGTCCGCGACGGTAACGGCACGGCGGTGGATGCAAGTCACTACAAGCCCGATTCTTTTGAGGCAGCCGTTACCATCGGCCATGCTTTGCAAAACCGTAATGGTTGCACGGTGATGGTTATAGACAAAAGCGAGCACCGTCACCAGAGGTACAGCATCAGCGGAAACGGCAAGCTGACCCTGCTGCCGCGCCGGTGACCTTCATGCCGGGCGCACTGCCGAACTCCGGGGCCAAGACCAGGCTGGGGCCGACGGCGAGCTGAGCCCCAGCAATACCGTTCATTCACTGGGATTGGCAGCGAGGCGATGAATCCCCGGGCCTGGGGACGGAGTTCAGCGCGGCTTCGGCGTTGTCCAAAGAGCAAAATCCTGGCATACTGTCCGCACTTGCGCTGCGGACCGCGTGGAGACTGACATGGAGGCGCCGGGGACGGCCGCCGAAAAACCCTTTTGCTACAGCCAGCCCTGTACCGAAAAAGAAACGGGGGCCGAAGAGATCCGCTGCCGCGCGCAAGGCGCAATCCGAACGGATGAAGAAGTATTGGGCGGCGCGTAGGAAGCAGGCGAAGGCGAAGACATAGATTGGAGGCCAAGTCGCGCTACGTCAAGGAAGAGCCTAGCGATCCGCCTTGACCCGATCCATGTATTTCATC
>DATNNO010000092.1:0-15929 GCA_035601775.1 Terriglobales bacterium
GTCGCGCACCAAACACGCAAGACCACCACTTGCGAAATGGGATTTGCCAATCGGCCCAGATGGAGCGATGCAGCCGGCGGCAAACATACCCCGATTGATACCGACAAATGCTTGACTGCGGTGCCTTGCTAGGGCATGTCAGCGCCGCATAGAACGAAGGGTGCCCGCATTGGGCACAGAACAGGGTTGAGAAAGTAGGGGGCCGCGTATTCCAGATGCAGTCGCAGTTAAGCAGATCTAGCGCGCCACTCGTGACCGACGTGTTCTTTGATCATGTCGGCGCTACCAACGAGTTTGAAGACTGTCCCCGTGCTGTACTGGGTCAACGCGTAGTTCCCATCCGATCCATTCAGACAGCCTAGGATTACGTGCCCGGGTTCTCGTTTGAAGTGTTGGGGATTGAGGTGGGCGATTGAGCCGACGATTCCCTGCGCCCATCCCAGCGAAGCGAACAGCAATGCGAAGTTCACCCGAAGTTGCTGCTCCTGTGCCTGCCCTTTGCCTAACATTGAGCCATGCGCCGGTTCGGCATTCAGATGCTGTTTTGTCGGCAGCCGCCCTCGATACCGAAGAAAACTGAATTGTACGAACTCGGGAAATCTGCGCTGCGTGTGGCTGCCTTACCTACAGCAAACGCTGTAGATCATTCCGACCATCGGGAGCAGGTAGAAATTTCACTGGAAGCTGGCGTGGCAGAACGGGATGTGTTGACAGAAAACAGAGCCCGCGATGGCAATTTAGTTGCCTGTACCCCGAGTATTGCCTTCCGCGACCCGCTTCTTGGTTTGGAGGCTCTGGTATGAAACTGGAAACAAACTCGCAGATTGCGTTGGCTTTCTTCCTGGTTATTGCGCCCTTGGCATTCTCGCAGGACGGAACTCTGCAGCCTTGTCCCTATGTCACACCGGGAACTCTAGGATGCGAATTAGTCGCATGGTCCCAATTGCAGGAGCCGGTGCCGCTGCCCGAACCAGATACAAAACCGGTGCCGCCTCCTGACAAGCAACGCGATGCGCAACCCGGCCAATCGGCGAGTTCCCAGGCCCAGCCGCCAGCGTCCCGGCAAAGTATTACAGGCATTATCGTGAGGCACGGCGAAAAGTGCATCCTGAGGGCTGGAGCCAACACGACTTACCAACTCGATAACCAGAACAAAGCCAGGCAGTATCAAGATAAACGAGTAAAGATCGTCGGTAGATTGGATGTGGATAGCGCTACTTTCCACATTGAGAGTATCGAACTAGCTCCCTGACAAGCGGTCATGTCTTCGCCGGTTGATCTGGCACCAGATTCAGCCACCAGTGGATTTTTGAGGTGTGAGAACAGGCGGCCCCAACTCAAAACTCGTCCGCAAGCTGCGGACGGGATTGATACCGATCGGCATCTGGCTGGTCCTTCGTTGTTTCCGATCTTTGCCAGCCATGAGAATCCTTGAGCCGGATAGATTGCGGGCCTTGTCCTGCGGGTTCGAGGCCGTGGCGGCTATTCTTGCTTGCTCCACCCTCGGTCGAGAGCATTGAGCGCAAAGTCCAGCCTGCGGAAAATGCACCCAGACGCGGAAACACAGAACGCCGCCAAAAGGGACGCAAATCTGGAAAGGGCGCGGAACCGACGGCCTTCTTGGCCCTCTTGAGCTCAAACCAGCGAAGATAGTTGCGGACGACGCTGGCCATGGTCATCTGTATCGCCGCCGAAAAGTTGTGCTCCGCCATTTGACGTTGCTGCTCCGGAGACTGCAATATTGCGACCAGTTTGTCGGCGAGATCTGCCGCATCCCCGACTTTATAGAAACTGATCGCCATATCTTCGTCCGCCGCCATGCCACGAAAATCAAGAAGGTCAGCGCACACGATTGGAACCCCATACTCGCAAGCCTGATGGGCGGGGCCACTAGACCCGGTTGCGGAATCGTAGGGCATGACCACGACCGTGGTTGTCCGGAAAAGGTCAGGAATGGCTTCTTCCGGCACATAACCCCGGAACTCAACCCTCGAACCCATGCTTTGTGACTCGCGGATCGATTCCCAGTAACCCGGTCTCGTGTGGTGATTAGCCCCGGCGACGATCAACTTGGCATTCGGCACTTTCTTCAAGACCGAGGGGAAAGCCTCCAACAGCGTCTCCAACCGTTTGTAGGTACCCCAGTGTCCAATCGCCAGAATGCGATGTTCCGGATTGCCCCGCTTCGTGAAATCCGGGGGACTAGGGCACGGTGCGAACGTCCCGTGTGTGCCTAATAGAACATTTTGAGCGGAGTACTTCTCAATCAGAGTGCGCCGGTACCCGGAAAGTAAGACAGACACCGAATTTGCCTTTAGCAGGGCTCTGGTGGCAACGTTACTGCCCAGGCGCAACACTCTTCCCTGACGCACTCCAGCGCCGGCAAAATCGACGTGCTCGAGAATGTGATGCAGAGTGATATGGGTGTAGTAGCCAAGAGTTCGAGTCAGAGCAGGCACAGACAGTCCTGCAAAGGCGGCAACCGGGTATTCTGGAGTGGCAAAGCTCGAGAATACGAGATTGAACCACACCACATCGGGGTTCAACTTGCGTATCGTGTTTAACAAACGCACCGGAGTTGCCAGGCTGTTGAACTTCCAGCAGCGGATCACGTCAAAGCCTGGCAGTTCCGCCTGCTGCTGGGCGTTTAGCGACTTTCCGGTCTCGTCCGTGGCGAATTCATAGTCGGTCAGTTCGTCGGCGAGAATGGTCAAACTGATGTGTGGATTGCGCTGTAGTTCCCGCGCAATGTAAAACGCGTACTCGTTCAACTGGCGGCCGCTAGGAGGAAAAGTCGCAACTAAACAGATTTTCATCGAATCCCGATCTCAAAACAAGCTGATGCGCACATAAGGTCTGAACTGCTGATTCTGCCCACCCGTAAAATTAAAGAAAGTCTCCTGTTGCATGCCCGCCGAAAAACGAATCGGGTATTGCAGATCGACTTCCCCACGCTCGTCCTTGAACCCGCGGTGGACTGGCATCGCGTAAGAAACGGCGAAGCCGCTCTGGACTGCGTCGTAGACATGGAAACCCATGTTCCGCGAATAAGCGACTGACGCCTGCACACTCCAGTTACGCGTTGGGGCGAACTCAACGCTTCCGGCCGGGCGCAGCGCCTGCGCAATCGCGAACCTGTTTCCCTCTACCCGCCATGCCCGCAGGTCCTCCGCGACAACTCTGAAGTTGAGCCGCTCGGAAACCCGGCGTTCGACGCCGAGATAGGCGGAGGTGTAGTAAAACTCGCGGATCACCGGAAAGAACTGCTCGTCGCGGGCCCCCCATCCCGTCACCAGAGCAGTCTTCCCCCACGGCCTCCCTACTCGGAAGTTGAGCGCACCAGCCAGATCCCGCGAATGCAGGGCGCTTTCGGTAAAAGGCCCGGCTTCACGAATGGCATAACCACTAACCGAAACCATGTTGAAAAATGCACTGGTAGACATATACAGAAACTGTCGAAAGAGGTTCTGATTCATTTGGACCGGAGACATGGAATCCCGGCGAGCAGTTTCCTGAATGCCAGTGTTGAAGGTCAACACGTTGTTACCCAGATGAATCGTAGGGTTCAGCCCAAAGTTAAAGGAGTAATCGGTCGTATCGCGGTTGACGATCGAGTTCGCACTGGGCAACGATATTTGCCCGCGGGCATTACGTATCTGAAAGAATCCGCTCGCGTCGGGCAAAGTGCCGAGGTGAAGATGATATGCGCCGGTCCATTGCGTCTCAAGGGAGGAACGGGGCGGCGGAAGTAGTCCTTGGCGACCTGGTACTGGATTGGGAACGTCCAACTTGGCGTCCAGAGGGTAAACCGTCGTATCTTCGAAGATGGGCGCCACGGAAAAATCTGAAAGGAAGCTCAATCTGCGGTTGAGCCTCAGCCCTTCATTCGCGCCCGCCTGGAGCAGATCCTGCGCCGCTGTTTGATCTTCACCTGCGGCGTTAGCGGCCTGGGCAAAGGCAGTAAGCGCCTGGGTGTTTTGGTGTTCCTGGCGAAGCACGTTGGCCTTGGTCAGCAGATACTGGTAACTAGGTTCGCTATCGGCTGAACTGCTGATCACGGAGAGCTGACCTTGTGCCCTGGTTGTGTCCCCTAGCGCCAGGTAGGTGTTAGCCATGCCGATCCGCACGGCTGCATCGGGTGCACCTGCTGCGAGAGCGCGCTGGAAGTATGACTGCGCCAATTGATAATCGTGCATACCGAGGAATACGTCCGCCGCCTCCATCAACTGCTCCCCCGTAGCTGGCAACGTCTCTCCTGTGTGAGCTTCCATCAGAGCTAACGCAATCTGCCGCCGCGCATCATCCGAATGATCCTGACTCGCCATAAGATGGGCAATTGCAAGACGCACGCTTACGCGATCGCTGTTTGGAGATGTGAGCGCTTTTTCAAAGCGCTCCATGGCAGCCTTTTGGTCTCCAAGCAAGCTCAAAGCCTGCCCAGTGGAAACATATATCCCGCTTTCGCTTCGCTTCTGATCTGTTGCTGCAGGCTTGGTTTCCGTTCCTGGAGGCTTGGTTGATTGGGCGCCCTGCTCTGCCAGTTGTATGTATCGGAGGGTTTGGTCTCGATCGTGCAGTTGAGCGTAGGCACGCGCAAGCTCTGCATACACGACATTATTGTCGGGGGAGAGCTTCTGTGCACCTTGCATTTCCTCGATCGCCTCGTGGTACTCCCGCAGACCATACAACGTGTCACCCAATGCAAGGTGGAGGGCTCCGTCGTTGGGTGAATACTTCAAGGCGGCGCGATATTCGCTGGCGGATTTCTTCAACATTCCGTTCTGCCCATAGGCGGTTGCCCGAATCAGGTGGATGGGCATTGAATCGCCCAGTTGGTCTTCCGCTAGCTGCACCTGTCGCAAGGCCACTCGAGGGCGATGCATATCAAGGCTGGCATAAGCGAGACCCAGGTGTGCTTCGCCATTCTTTGGTTCCCGCTTGAGGGCTGATTCAAAATCTGAGGTGGCGGCTGCCGGTTGGTGGAGGTCGTGCAACACATATCCTCGGTTCACGTATGCCGTAACCACATTGGGATCTCGGTCCAGGGCTTGGGTGAAGTCCCTTTGGGCCTGATCGAGCTGCCCAGCGTGTTTGTGAACATAACCGGCCAGCAGCGGAATGTCGGGCTCTTTGGGGAGCACGTCATCGTACTTCGCAGTTAGTTGCAGCAGATCATCGTATTGTTGGAGATAGAGCAGATCGTATCCGAGATAGACAACCACATCCCTGTCCGTGGGGAGCTCCTTGATCGCTTCCCGGCCGATTACAGCGGATTGCTGATACTCGCCCTTAAAACTCAGGTACCTCTCTTTTTCTCTCATGAGGTGAGGTTCCTGCTGCATTTCGTTCGTGGCGCGGTTCAACCACTCCGCCGCCATGGGCAAGTGATGCGTTTCGATCGCAGCGTTCATGCCTCCGGCCACGATCAGACTATTGCTTGGAGCCAGGTCGTAACCCTTGCGGTAAGCGGCTTCGGCTTTCGGGAAGTCTCGACGCGCCGCGTACATGTCGCCAAGGGCGAGATAGGGCACGTACAACGTTGGATAGGCTGCCGCCAGTCGCTGGAAATACTTCTCAGCGTCCTGGTCATGTCCGGCTTCGCGGGAAACGTAGCCCAGGGAAGTGAGAGCGAATCGGCTCACCGGGTCAATCGCGAGGATCCTCTTATATACGGCGATCGCTTCTTCGGTGCGACCGAGTTTTACCAGTAAATCTCCGTCAAGTTGCAGACTGTTGGGATCCTGGCCGTTGATCGCGAGCGCTTCCTTGATGTCGGCTCCCGCGCCATCGAGGTCGTCGGCATTCAATTTGATCAAAGCTCTCAGGCGCAGAAATTGCGGTCTGCTCGGTCCGCGGTCGTCCAGCGCATTAATTTCCGTCTGCGCAATATCGAGATGGCGTTGGGAGGCACTTGTGTCCTTCGAGTTTTTGTACAGTTCCACTAGATTCATGCGCAACTGAATGCCGTATAGAGGTCCCTCGACGGGGCTTTGGGGTAAGTGTGCCAAAGCAGCGTTGTATTCCCGAATGGCCTCTTCATTGTGTTCCTGAAGGCGTGCAATTTCTCCGCGGACCGCGTGCAGACGATAGTGCTCCGCATCGAGCGATGCGGCACGCTGGAGAAAAGGCCTCGCATGTTCAATAGATCCGATGGCCACCTCTGCCTGCGCCGCAGAAAGCTGCAAAGCCAAGTCGGCCGGTGCCGCATTGGCGGCCTGCACGTACAGTTTCGCGGCCTCATCTTGCTTGCCATCGAGCTGGTAGGTGTAAGCGAGCTCGGCTTTCACGTCGGGTTTCGGGCTGCGGATTGATTTAAGAGCGGCGATGGCTGCCGGATAGTTTCCAGTCTCCCGATAGTAGCCCGCCATTGATCGCTGAACATCGGGGTTGTTCGGATCACGATGCCTGGCCAAGTCGAGGTAACGGTTTGCCAAATCGAGCTGCTTCAGATGTTCGTATGAGAGTGCCAGCAGTAATTCCGACCGCGTGCCGGGCTGAATTTGTTCCGCTCGTCTTAACACATCGATTGCGGCGGCGTAATCTCCAGATCGCAGGAGGAGTTCTCCCAGCAATACCGCATCATTGGTTCGCTTTGGATCGACCGAGAGCACTTGGTTCAGGAGACGCTGGGCTTCTTCAGTCCGGCCCATAGTGCTGTAGGTCTGGGCGAGTCCGGAGAGCCCGTCCAGAGCGGAGGGATTCAGGCGAAGACCTCGACTATAGGCATCTGCGGAGAGCTGCGATTTTCGGTCGAGCCGCGCAGCATAGCCCAGCAGGAACCATAGCTGGGCATCGTTGGGCGCTGCCTGTGCAGCACGCTGAGCGTAGTCCACCGCCGCCGCGTAATTACCGCTTTTAAGGGCCGACTCCGCAGCCCGTGCAAGACGCGCGTTTTGAATATTCGATCCCCAGCCTAGCGATTTGTTCGGAGGCGACGTTTGCTCGGCATTGCTCTGGGGCTTATCGGACGAGCCAGAGCCAACTTTATATGTTTGTCCTGAAAGGAAGCAGGATAGTGCGACCACGAGCATCGACACATATGCGGTCTTCAGGCATCCCAGCGCAGAGCTCAAAGTGTCACCATCAGGATCAGTCGATTCCAGTTCTTCGATTCGGGAAAGGCCTCAGACGTTGGCTGAACTTTGTTCTTTTGATAGGCGAGTAAAGCCCTCGTGATAGAGCAACCCGGAATGACCGCATGGAATCCAAGAACCGTTCGGGAGGAAGCTGTGCAGAGAGTTGAGTCCGCCGCACCTACAACACGGCCGATACCGTTGAGCATGATCTTTCTGGCGGCTTTTGTGGTTCACTCGCCGCTACTGCTCATGAAGTTGCCGCTGAAGTCGTACGATGCGAACTTTCATATTTTCTTCGCATCTCACTACTTGCACAATTGGTTCGATCCCTGGAACCCAAAGTGGTACGCAGGTTTTTCCCAGACCACGTATCCACCTTTGCCTCAGCAGTGGCTGGCGTTGGTGTCTCGGCTGGTGGGGTTGGACATGGCATATATGGTGATTCAGTTTGCCGCCATTTTGCTTCTGGCTCTCGGCGTTTATCGCTTTTCGTTACTTTGGGTTAACCGGCGCTCTGCCGCATTCGCGGCCCTGGCCAGTGTCTTTCTCGGCTCGGAGTGCTTTCTGGTTTATTCGGCGGGCCAGTTGTCGACTACGTTTGCCGCTCCCCTTTACTTGAATGCGCTGCCCTATCTTTTCCAGTGGGTCCGGTATGGCAACTGGCGATCTTTTCTCAAAGGTGGAGTGCTCTTCGTGGCCGCCGCTGCTGCCCATCACGCCACGCTGCTCTTCGGGTCTTTCCTGTTCGCACTGCCCGTGCTCGCGTTGGTAATTTTGGACCGTCAAGGTGACGAACGAATATCAGTTCCGGGTTTCCTCTTCCGTACCGCTAGCATTGTGCTGCTTGTGGGTGCCGCAATTGCGGTGGTACTTCTGCCGTTCTGGATTGCGCTTATTCACTATCCCGTGACCCAGACTCCAATCCCACACCCCAGTCGTGCGAATTACATACTGAGTCCCCAGTGGGGCCTGAACTACTTCCTGATTCCTTACGGAGCCTTGATTCTTGCCCTGCCGTTCATCTTGTTGCGAGGCTCTTCGATCGCTCGACTCCGCCCGCTGCTCCTGGGCTTCTGGCTGGCATTCTTGTTGGGACTCGGAGGGACGACCCCCGTGGGCCGACTCCTGTTGGGCCGGGCCTTTGAAGTGCTGACCATGGAGCGCTTCACCTATTGGGCAACTTTGCTTGCACTACCTTTTGTAGGCCTTCTGGCCACAGAACTTATCGACCGATTTCAATTGCGAGCAGTAATCGGTTTAACCATGGCAGCAGCTCTGAGCACCGCTCTGGCTGTAGCGTGGGCCACATATCGACCGGCGGATGCGGTAGATTTTAAGGTGGACTCAGCAGCCGCCTGGCTCAATCGCGACGGTCACGACAAGTATCGCTATGTCACCCTCGGATTCGGCAACAAGATTTCGCGGCTGGCCGTTCTGACTGACGCCAGCAGCGTAGATGGCGAATGGAATTCCGGCCGCATGCTACCGGAAATGACTCAGCATGGCGCGGGGGCGCTCACCAGTTCCAAATACTTTGGCAAGCCGGGCCTCGACGCGCTAAGCGCAATACTTCATCACGCGGACCGTTACGGCCTGAAATGGGTATTCCTAAAGGACCCGTACTACGAGCCACTCCTGGTCTTTGCTGGCTGGCGCAAGGTGGATGACCTTGAAGATAAGACAATCAGCGTGTGGAGCAAAGAGGACGTGCCGCCGGCGACGCCAGTCAACGCGCCTCAGATTCCCCCACGTTGGCAAGGGCTCATGTGGGGCACCCTCCCCATCTGCAGCAGCATCCTCGCCATGCTGCTTGCGCTGATTCCGGAGAAACAGTGGGACCAACGGCGGGTCGTCCAGCCCTCCTCTGCCCACGAGAATCTCGTCCTCGGGAGGTTGATCTCGTGAATAATGGACGCCTCCTCGCTTTCCTCATTGCCGGTGCGACAGTCGCACTCATTATTGTGGGCACACTCTGGCCTGTTCAATCCGCAAGTGCCATGGCTAGTTCCGGGGCCAATCTGTTGCGTCCTTCTTCGTCGCCGCAAGCGGCAGTCGAGAATCTGGCGGATGCAATCGGCCAGCGAGATTGGGAAAAGGCGTACTCCAGTCTCGCGAACAAGAACGAATTCACGGAAACCGACTTTGAACGCGACTTGAGCGGAAGTTATCCCAGTCTTCGCAGTCACGCGAGTCTCGACAGCTCTGACGTCCGGCCGCTTCATGCTTCTGCCGATGAAGCACAGGTTAGGCTCAACTTGCGTTGGTCGACCGTGGTGGGAACGTTCTTGGACACGCGTAACTTGCGAGTCACAAAGACCGGGGACCGCTGGGGCGTGGTATGGCCCATTGTTAAGGAGCCTCGCGTACCACCGCAAGTCATTCCCGTGAACTACCTGCGCTGGGATGTGATCTACCGCGGCGCCGAAGATGACTGGGGAGCCCAAGACGTCGAGTCACCGCACGTGCGCATCGTGGACATGCATCCCGTGGACCGCAGCGGGGGAGTCGTCATATTGGGCGAACTTCTAAACGAAGATGTAGTCCCCGCCTTTGTGACGGTTAAAGCGACGCTTCTGGCGAAAGACGGGTCTGCGATAGCGACCGAAGACAGCTTCGACAAGATTTCTCACGTTCTCTTGCCCAGGCAAGTCACTCCATTTCTCATTGAGTTTCGCAATGTGGCGATGTCCCAAGTGGACAGCGTTCACATGCAGCCGTCGTCCACCCTCATTGCGGCCTCGGCGGACCCTGTGATTGAGATTGAAGATCAGCACTTGAACCCAGGACCCCAACCTTCACTGAGTGGGAAACTGCTTAATCAAAGCGGCCAGGTCGTCAATGTGGCGCACGTCCTGGGGACGTTCTACGACAACAGTGGCCAACTGGTCTGGGTCTCGGACCAATATGTCGAGCGCGCACTGTTGCCTCAGACCCCGGTTTCGTTTGCTATCTCTCTTCCGGCGGACATCGCCGGGAAAGTTAAGACTGAGCGGGCAGTCACCACCACCTACAGCTCGAACCGATTCCAATGAGATCCAGACTCACATTCTTGCTGGGTGGGCTGATGCTCGTTGCGACCGCACACTTAGCTATGACCCAAACCAGCGGCCTTCGTTTGCCCAGAACTGTCGAAGCGGGCAGCGCGTTCTCGATTCAAAGCCCTGGCAACGGCAAAGCAATCCTCTACATCGTGGGGCCTGGACAGGTATTGCGACGCAATGTCCAATTGGGAGAAACGACCTCCTTCGCTCCCGGGGATCTCCACAATGCCGGGCACTATCTGGTCCTTCTTGTGGGAGGCTCGTCCACGGAAAACGGTGCGTTCGATGTCGGGTCTGCGCATCCGACGAACTTGAGCTTCATCGCTAAGCCTTCTCGTCTCCCCGTTGATTTGCATGACGGCATCAGTGGCGTTGTCTATGTCTTTGACACATTTCAGAACTTGGTCCTGCAGCCCACACAGGTGTCGTTCCAACTGTCAGGCGTTGCGGGCACTCCGCAGATGCGGACCGTGCTCACGCACAATGGCGTTGCCTGGACGAAGATGGACTCCGCATCCAAGGAAGGCGTAGCTCAGTTTGAGGCTCAGGCTGGAAGTGCTGCGGGCAAACGCGTGATCCAGCAGGTTCCGGGCGATCCATGCCGATTGAGAATGAACGCTCGACCGTCGGGCCAGAGGCTTGCGCTGGAAACGGAGCCGGTGCGCGACTGTAGCGGCAACGCCGTACCGGACGGAACGATTGTCACCTTCACAGAAACCTACAGTGGCGGTGAAGCCACGGTGGACGTGCCTCTGAAACGTGGAGTCGCACGAACGGAAATGCCGGCCTACAACGGCGCAAGAATCTCAGTCGCAACCGGGGTTGTCATGGGGAATGAGATTCGTCGGGGAAAAGAATGATGAAAAAGGCTGGGCAAAGGCGAGCGACTCGGAAACCCCTCCTGATCGGGTGCTCAGTCTTCGCCGCCATATTTGTCTTGGGTTCTGACCAACCTTCGGTGCGCGTAGAGCCAACGGATTCGGTAGGGCCACGGGCTCTGGAAAAGCAGACCGAGACAGGAGTGATTCGTGATTATCTGCAAGCCTGGCGGAGTTTGAGTGGTGCACTCGAGCAGAATCGCACGGAACTGCTCGATCCGAATTTCGTGGGTGCAGCCAAAGAAAAGCTGGCAGACACAATTCAGGAGCAAGCAAAGCTGGGGATTCAGACACGTTATCGAGACGGTACGCACGACCTTCAATTGGTGTTTTACTCCCCGGAAGGGCTGTCCATTCAGCTGGTAGACACAGTTGAATACGACGTGCAAATTTTGGATCACGGGAAGGTTCAGACAACGCAGCACGTCCGCGCACGCTACGTTGCGGTCTTGACCCCTACGGAAGTGCGGTGG
The DNA here is from genome assembly GCA_035601775.1 of Terriglobales bacterium. GTDB lineage: Bacteria > Acidobacteriota > Terriglobia > Terriglobales > Acidobacteriaceae > JABDBE01. Next base: position 11,469 of record DATNNO010000092.1, read on the forward strand.
AAAGTGCGCATCTTCCAGGCGGAGCCCGAATGACGTGCATATTTCGAACTCCCGGATAGTACGAGGCTGGACTTGGTCAGAAGGCGGCGAGCGCTGTTGTTTTAGTCACGAATTCAAGGAGCAGTTACATGATCTCAATCGTGGTACCTATTTTCAATGAGGAAGAAATCATACGCTTGTTTCATGGAGCTGTTGCTGACGCCATGAACGAGGATGGCGAAGCCTGGCAGGTGGTCTACGTAAATGATGGCTCTAAGGACTCGTCCCTGAAGCTGTTGAGAGAACTCCAAGCCGAAGATACGCATGTAGTGGTAGTAGACCTCTCGCGCAACTGGGGCCATATGGGGGCGATCTCGGCGGGCCTGCAGACCGCGCGTGGCGATGCAGTTGTGTTGATGGACGGCGATTTCCAGGACCCGCCAGAACTTGTGCCAGAATTGGTGGCTGCCTGGCGAAACGGAGCGCAAGTCGTAACCGCAGTTAGGAGAAGCCGGCAAGAACGGCGTAGGGTTCTGGCCAAACTGTTTCCGCTTTTCTATCGCTTGCTAGGAGCACTGTCAGACTTTCCCATCCCGCTCAACGCGGGAATTTTCGGCCTTCTTGATCGACAAGCGGTGGATTCGATTAACTCCTTGCGGGAAGGCAACCGGTACCTGCCCGGGCTGCGGGCATGGGTGGGTTACAAGACCGGCGTCGTTTACTACGACCGGCAAGACCGGGCAGGGGGCGAAGGCAAACTCACGTTCCTAAGCCGGATCAAGTACGCGATGGACGCGATCACGAGTTTCAGTTACAAGCCGCTGCGACTTAGTTTCGTGTTAGCGGGGTTTGCGATCTCTTTGGCTGCCATTCTGGCAGTCTGCACTATTGTTTCCAACAGCCCCGTGAATCCTTTGGCATACGGCGTGGCCGCTGCGATCTTTCTAATGGGGGGTCTTCTGCTTCTGTCGGTAGGTGTGCTTGGCGAGTATCTTGGACGGGTGTACGACGAGGTGCGCAGCCGGCCCCTTTCCATCATTAATAAGGTCTACTACGCTTCGCAGCTAAACCCAGATCAAGTAAGCATCGGCCGCCAGGAAGGAGATCGGGAAAGGGTATTTCGGGTGGCTTAAGGGCTACTGCCCGGGCCGCTGTTGCGAGTCAGCCCCGCACTTGGCCAACCCGCGCTCGATCGCCGTGCCCTCTTCGTAGTCGTTCCAGGTGGCAATCAACAAGAAGGGCAGCGGACGATCAGCCGGGTAATATTGCCGCCACAACTTCAGAGTGTCCGCAAAGGTTTCGCCACAACGCTGAGAAATGTGCCGGTTAAGGCCCCAAGAGGCTTTGCTGTCATCGAACCCGGCCCAGGCCGCTCCTACGGCAATCTTGTCAGGATATTTCGACTGCATCTTGCGATAAAAGTCGCTCAGGTACTCTTCTCCCCAGTTGCTGCCATCTGCTGCCCACCCCTTTTTCCCAGGGTTCACCCATGCATAGAGACCGTCAAACGCCGCCATAAAAGAGGTCGACCGATCTTCGTAGATAAGCAAGGGCGGAGGGTTCCATTTGTCGGTTGCCGCACGCACCCGGTTCCAATCGGTGTGCCCTCCCTTTGGAAAAATAAAGATCACGGGCCGTTCGTTATAGGTGAGATAGGCCTGACGGCCCGGTGCATTCGGCGAAAGATAGGTTTCGCTGAACTTGTCAAAAGCTGCAAGAGCGTCGTCGGTCGCCTGGCCCTGTTCTGCTTCGGCTTCGTCGTACATCATCGAAACATGGAAGTTCTTTTCGGCCGCGATGGTTTGCATCAGGGCATAGCTGTGATCGTTAAAAGGTTCGCGATCGCCATACCAGTCCACCACAAACCCGGAAATTCCCAGCGCCCTGGCTTGGTCAATCTGTTTCCGTATGACGACGGGATCTTGCGAGGAATAGCCAACGGAGATGTGCTGGGGATGCCCAAACCAGGGTTCGTACACTGCCAGGATTCGCGGTGAGGCATCCGTGGCCGGAACACTCTGGCGCAGGGCCTGGCGCAAACCCGGATGAGTGCATCCCTGCAGCAGCAGGAGAAACACCAATGCAGAGGTCGCTCGGTAACGATCCATCATAGGGATGCTGATCTCATTAGAGGCGGTAAGAGCACCTTGGGTTGTCGCGAGGCCACAAGCAATTTAAGGTCCACGCGCCTGCTTCGCAAGCAGCCTGATTCTTGGTTTCCGCATCAGAATGGCTGCCAGGGGGATTCTCTCCGAGAGCGTTTCGCAGTAGCACGCGCCGAGCACGGCAAGGCCGGATTGATTCCTAGTTTTTCCCTGTTTAGTTGGTTGGAGCCCCAAGAACGTGGTGAATGGTCCGAACAAGGAATCGAAGACTCTCCAGGCCCGGGTTCTTTCGGGAAGTTTCGTATTGCTCACGGGTTCGGGGCTAGTGACCGCAATCAATTTCGCTTACAACATTGCAGTCGCGCGATTCCTTGGTCCGACTGCCTTTGGTCACGCTACAGCTGTTTACACTCTCCTCATCCTGATATCAGCGGTTACGCTTTCCTTCCAAATCGTTTCCGCAAAGGTTGTTGCGCAACAGAGTTCTCTGGAGGGAAAAAGCGCAGCCTATCGAGGATTTCACAGAAGCGCATGGGTGTGCGGCATCTTCGTCGCGCTGTTATTGCTGCTGTTTCAGAAAGCAATTGCGGGCTACCTCAATTTGCCCACTCCGATTCTGGTTGTCCTGCTCGGAATTGGGGCAGCTTTTTACGTTCCCCTGGGAAGCCGGCGAGGCTACATCCAGGGCGCTTACGGCTTCCGTCATCTCGCCAGCAATCTCGTTCTGGAGGGACTGGTACGACTGGGTGGATCTCTCCTGCTCATCATGCTAGGCTTCGGCGTCCCAGGAGTGATCGCGGCCAATGCTGCCGCGGTTGCGGTAGCCTATCTTGCTGCTGTACCCAAACTCGCGGCGGCGGTTCCTCACGAACTACACATCCCCGATGCGTTTCGCGAAGCACTGCAGGCCATCGTCTTTTTTGCCGGCCAGGTACTCATCAATAATTGTGACATCGTCGTAGTAAAGCATTTCTTTCCTCCGACATCGGCGGGGCTGTACGCCGCCGTGGCATTGGTGGGGCGAGTGATTTTTGCCTTTTCCTCGGCGATCGTGAATACCATGTTTCCACTTGTGGCGGGGACTCGCAAGGAGGAAAGAAAAGATCACCGCGTCCTCGCAACTTCGCTGCTGCTCGTGTTAGCGATCGGTTCCGGATTAGCTCTCGGCCTGCGCCTGGCCCCCGCCGGGATTTGGACAGCGCTCTTCGGCTCTCAGTTCGCCATAGCGGGGAAATACAGCCTTCCCTATTTGCTGGCCCTGTACGCGGCCACGACCGTCATTTATTCGCTCAGCGTTGTGATGATTGCTTACGAGATGTCTTACAAGATCGCTAACACAAGCTGGGTACAGTTGGCTTTCAGCGGCGTTCTGATTGCCGGGATTTGTCGGTTCCATTCGTCTCTACACGAGGTTATCTGGATACAATTTGTGCTGATGATGGTTCTGCTCATTGTTGTCGCAGTGCCATTCCTCCTCAACGTGCTGATCGGCGCGGAAAATGTGGAAAAAGTGGCAGCCTCTCGGGGGATCAGGGTAATTCGCCGGGCGTCAGAAGACGAAGTCATTGCGGAATTCTTAAAGAGCGATTTTAACAATCCCGCGTTCGAGGAGTACCACGAAGCTCTGCGCGGACTGGTGATGACACCACGCCTCGACGATGCCCGCGAAAATGCCAAGCGGCGTGCCCTGTTGTTTATTCGACACCTTGCATTATGGAGAGAGCTGCCCCGGGGAACGGAGTGGTTTGAGGTACAAGTCCGGGCAGCGGACCTGGACCAGATTCGGGTATTTCCGCGTGCGCTTTGGCGGAAGTTCGCCCGGGGCAATTTTACTATTACGACGGTGGCCGAACGCATCCGCACGTTTCGCGGCGGCGACGTTGCCCAACAAGCATTCCTATCGAAAATTGCCTCCCTTCGCGATTGGCTACGCCAGGATGCTGACCCGGGTGCCGTGCTTCTCATCGGCCTTAACGAGAGCGAACCCCTCACGATCCTGGATGGAAACCACCGGTTGGTGGCGGCAGCGCTGACGTCACCGGAGACCGTGCAGAGGGTTCGGTTCTTCTGCGGACTATCGCCCAGAATGACAGAGTGTTGTTGGTATGAAACCAATGTCGCAACTCTTTTCCGCTATGGAACCAACCTGTTAAGGCATGTCGTTCATGATCCCGAGTCCGAACTCGAGCGCCTTTTGGAAGGCTCTTCATGACCGGGATGAGCGCCTCAACCTCTAGGGAGACTCTGATTAAGCTCTCCGCTTTCCACAGCCAGTCAAGTTAGAGTGTCTGAGTAAATGAGACAGAGGAGCCTAGCGATGATGACTGGCTTTGAGCAGTACACGAGGAAGACGCGGCGAGCGATATTTCTGGAGGAG